>NZ_JASTWJ010000001.1:7260000-7987763 GCF_030499515.1 Streptomyces sp. DT2A-34
GCCTACAACGCCGGAATGCGCATCGCCAAGCTCCAGGCGATGATCAACCCGATCACCTCGACCACCATCCAGGTGGCGTTCCTCGTCGTCCTCGGCCTCGGCGGCGCCCGGGTGGCCAGCGGCGCGATCCAGGTCGGTGACATGGTCGCGTTCGTGCTCTTCCTGTTCATGCTCTGGTTCCCGCTCGGCCGCGCGCTGACCGCCTACTCCCGGCTCCAGTCGGGGCTCGGCGCCCTTCAGCGCATCGAGGAGATGGTGGACCTGCCGCAGGAGACCGACACCTCCGGTGCGGCCGACGCCGCCGACGCACCCGGCATCCCGCGGACGCCGCCCGGCGGCGCGCTCTCGGTACGCGAACGGACCCGGCCCGAGGCGGACACCGGCGCCGGACGGCCGCCCGCCATCGAGTTCGACCGGGTCAGCTTCGGCTACGCCGGCGGCGAGAGAGTCCTGCGGGACGTGTCCCTCACGGTCCCCCGAGGCACCCGCACCGCGCTGGTCGGCCCGTCCGGAGCGGGCAAGTCCACCCTGCTGTCGCTGGTGGAACGGTTCTACGACGTCACCTCGGGCGCCGTGAAGGTCGGCGGGATCGACGTACGCGAGCTGCCGCGCCGGCAACTGCGGCACAGCCTCGGCTATGTCGAGCAGTCGGCGCCGGTCCTCGCCGGAACCGTCCGCGACAACCTCTCCCTGGCCTCGCCCGACGCCACCGACGACGACATGCGGGAGGTGCTGCGCTCGGTCAACCTCGAAGACGTGATCATGCGTGCGCCGCTCGGCCTCGACACCCAGGTCGGAGAGGGCGGCGTCCTGCTGTCCGGCGGGGAACGCCAACGCCTCGCCCTGGCCCGCACGTTCCTGGCCGCGCCGCCGATCATGCTGCTCGACGAGGCGACCAGCAACCTCGACGCCCGCAACGAGGCCCTCAT
Organism: Streptomyces sp. DT2A-34; assembly: GCF_030499515.1. NCBI lineage: Bacteria > Bacillati > Actinomycetota > Actinomycetes > Kitasatosporales > Streptomycetaceae > Streptomyces > Streptomyces sp. DT2A-34. The sequence continues at coordinate 7,260,930 of NZ_JASTWJ010000001.1, forward strand.
GCGGAACGCGATCAGCACGGTCACCGCCGACCGGACCCTGCTCGTGGTCGCCCACCGGCTCTCCACCGTCGTGGACAGCGACCAGATCGTGGTCCTCGAACACGGCGAGGTCGTCGCCGCGGGCCGGCACGACGAACTGACCGGCAGCAGCCCGCTCTACCGCGAACTCGCCAGCCACCAACTGCTCATCGAATGACAATCGAGTGACAGAGTGACACCGCGACGAAGGGGCCTCCCGGTCGATGACCGGGAGGCCCCTTCGTCGCGCCCTGCGGTGCGCCCCGTCAGGCCGCCGTCGCCAGGCAGTGCCCGACCCGTTCCCGGGTCAGCTCCCAGGCGGCGTCGAGCCGTACCGCGCGCTCCCGCGACGCGTCGTCCGTGAACCGCTGGTGGGCGCGCCGCTCGCGATACAGCAGCAGCGTCAGGTTCAGCAGGAACGGCGCCAGCCCGTCCCGTACGTCACCGCGCCCGGCCACCTCCGCCTCGATCCGCTCCCGGGCGCCCGGAACCTCGCCCAGGAGCATCCAGAGCTGGGCCAGATCGAGGCAGGGCAGATACACCGCGCTGCTCGCCCAGTCGATCAGGGCATGTCCGCCGCCGGTGCGGACCACGTTGGCGAGCACCAGGTCCCCGTGCCCGAACTCCCGCGGCTGCCCGGACAGTTCGAGGAGCGCGAGCATCGCCGTCCGGTCCGTCTCGTCGAACACGCCCTGGGCGTACATGCCTTCCAGCATGGGCCGGTAGTCGACCCGCCACTCGCGTGACGTGCCGGGGTGCCAGTGCCGCAGACGCTCCACGGCATCGAGCACGCCGGCCAGATCCTCGCCGGAGACGGGGCCGGCCGGGAACCGGTCCGGCGCCACCACCTCCCCGGCCAGCCGCTCCATCACGAGCACCGCGCGCTCCTTGTCGGAGCCGAAGCGACGCGGCACCGGCACCGGAGGGGGTGCCGCGTCGAAGAGGTCGTACGCCTCGATCTCGCGCAGGCACTGTCGGCGCCAGTCGGGCGTACGGACCTTGGCGAGGGCCTCGGTGCCGTCCAGCGAGCCGCCGACCACCAGGGATGTGCGGCTGCGGTAGACGACCTCCGAGGGCTCGAAGCCGGGGCACACCTCGAGTGCCAGAGCGAGCAGCTCTCCGTCGCCGGCCGTCAGATCCTCTTCGAGCCCGGCCTTCACTGTGCTCCCCTTCATCGCCTCATCCCCTTCATCCGCCTCATCCCCTTCGTCTGCTCCACCTGCTCCACCTGCTTCATCCGCGCAGGAATTCGACGATGCTCTTGTTCACCGCGTCCGGAGACTCCAGATAGCCGTAGTGCCCGCAGTCGGGCACGACCTCGAACTCGGCACCGGGGATCGCGTCGGCCACCTCCCGGCCCAGGCCCGGCGGGGCGATCAGGTCGTCCTGGAAGGCGATGACCCGGGTGGCGGCCCGGATGCCGCGGTAGGCCTCCCGCCGGTCCGGCATGAGGCCCACCCCGAGCTGTGCCCGGTGCCCCGGTCCGGAGACACGGGTCAGCTCCAGCATGTCGAGCCAGTCGCGTGCCTGCTGGTCGTTGTCGAGGGTGCGGGGCGAGAGGTTCTGCATGGCCTGCACGACCGCCGCGTAGGCGGCGGGCAGCTCCACGCCCCGGTCGTACAGCTCGATCTCCGCGCGGGACAGCGCGTCGCGCAGCACGTCGGGGCGGGCCCGGGTGGCCATCAGGACCATGCGGCTGACGAGTTCGGGCCGGGCCAGGGCGAGCTCCTGCGCGATGTGCGCCCCCATCGAGATGCCCGCCACCAGGCAGGGGCCCAGGCGCAGTTCCTCGATGAGCGCCGCGGTGTCGGCGACCAGGTCGTCGATGCCGAAGCCGGCGGGGCACTCGTCGCTCGGGGCGATGCCGCGGTTGTCGAAGCTGATCACCCGGAAGCCGGCGGCCACGAGGGCGGGCACCTGGTGCAGATGCCAGGCCCGGCCGCTGCCGCCCGAGCCCATGACGAGCAGCACGGTGGGCGCGGAGGGGCCGCCGCCGGGCGGCTTGGTGTCGTAGTAGTTGAGCTTGATGTCATTGACGGTGATCACGGGCATGGTGTCGGGCGACCTCGCTCAGTCCAGTCGTTCGGTCAGGGCACGCCCGACGACCGCGAGCGCGGCGTCGGACTGGACGAGCCCGAGGTGGTCGGCGTCGACACCGACCCGCTCGATACGGCCCGTCACGTAGGGGCGCCACGATTCGGCGCCGCGGCGCGCCAGCTTCTCGCCGGGCACCCGCTCGGCCGACAGGACCAGCACGTCGCCGTCGAAAGCGCCCGGAGTGTGGCCGCGCATCAGCCCGGCGTTGTTCATGAACACCTGGAGGACCGCGGCCAGTTCGGCCTCGTCGAGCCGGCCCATCGGGTCACCGGCGGCGTTCAGGAACGCCCGGTAGCGGGCCGCGGGGAACGCTCCGTCGGCGAGCTCCTCGGTGCCGATGTCGAACCCGGCGTCGCGCAGATTGTGCGCGAACACCTCGGCCAGCGGGGTCTCCTCGCCCTGCGTCACACGTCGCGGGTAGGCGTCCAGGAACGCCAGGAGCTCCACCTCCTGGCCGCGTGCGCGCAGCTCGCCCGCCATGGCGAAGGCCACGTTGCCGCCGAGCGACCAGCCGAGCAGCCGGTACGGCCCCTGCGGCTGCGCCTGCTGGACCAGATCGGCGTACTCGGCGGCCATCTCCTCCAGCGTGGCGGGCAGCCGCCCGTCGCCGTCGAGGCCCGCGGCCTGGATGCCGTACACCGGGATGTCGGCGGGCAGATGGCGGACGAGACCCGAGTAGCACCAGCTCATGCCGGACCCGGGGTGGACGCAGAACACCGGACGCCGTGAGCCGGACGCCCGCAGCGGAAGGAGGCGCTCCATCGGCTCGTGGTCGCCGCGTGCGGCGAGCCGCGCCGAGAGGTCCGCGACCGACGGCGCGGCGAACAGGTCGCGCACGGCCATCTCCACGCCGAGCTCGGCGCGGGCCCGCTCCACGAGCCGGATCGCCAGGAGCGAGTGGCCGCCCAGGTCGAAGAAGCCGTCGTCGGGACCGACCAGGTCCAGTTCCAGCACCTCGGCGAAGAGCCGGCACAGGGCCTCCTCGCGCGGGGTGCGCGGGGCGCGCCCGTCCGCGGCGCGGTACTCGGGGGCGGGCAGCGCGCGGTGGTCCAGCTTGCCGTTCGCGGTGAGCGGCAGCGCGTCCAGGACGACGAAGGCGGCGGGCACCATGTACTCGGGCAGGAGCTCGCGCAGCCGCTGTCGCAGCGTGGCGGTGTCCACGGCCGTACCGGCGTCCGGCACGACGTAGCCGACCAGGCGGCGGTCGCCGGGCGAGTCCTCGCGGACCAGGACCGCCGCCCGCCGGATCCCCGCCTGGCGGGTCACCACCGTCTCGATCTCCGCCGGTTCGATGCGCATGCCGCGCAGCTTGATCTGCGTGTCGGTACGGCCCAGGTACTCCAGGACGCCGTCGGCGTTCCAGCGGACCAGGTCGCCGGTGCGGTACATCACGCCGCCCGCGGGCCCGTACGGACTCGCCACGAAACGGCCCGCGGTGAGGGACGGCCTGCCGAGGTAGCCGCGGGCGAGCCCGGGACCCCGTACGTACAGTTCGCCGGGCACACCCGGCGGCACCGGCTGGAGCGCGCCGTCCAGGACGTGCACGGCGGTGTCGGCGATCGGGGCGCCGATCGGCGGGACGACCGAACCCGTCAGCGGGCCGCTCATGGTCGCGCAGACCGTCGCCTCCGTCGGGCCGTACGAGTTGAGCATCAGGCGCCCCGAGGACCAGCGCTCGACCAGCTCCGGCGGGCAGCTCTCGGCGGCGACGACCAGCGTCATGCCGGCGGGCAGCGCCCCCTCGGGGATCAGCTGGAGCACCGCCGGCGGGATCGCCGCGTGCGTGACCGCCTGCCGCACCGCGAGGTCCGCGAGGGCCGGGCCCGGGGTGATGCCGGGCTCCGCGACGACCAGGGTCGACCCGGTCAGCAGACCCATCGACAGTTCCCAGAACCCGCCGTCGAAGGAGGGGGACAGGTGGTGCAGGACGCGGCTGCCGGGGACGACCCCGCAGTGCGCGGTGAAGATGTCCACCAGGCCGGGCAGCCCCGCGTGCGTGACGGTCACGCCCTTGGGGCGGCCGGTCGTGCCGGACGTGTAGATGACGTAGGCGGGGTGCGACGGCAGGAGCGGCGCGAGCCGGTCGGTGTCGGTCAGGTCACCCGCCGCCTCGCCGGCCGCCGGCTCCTCGTCCAGCAGGATCCGGGGCACCGCCACGTCCGGGAGCGAGGCGGCGACGCCGCTGGTGGTGAGGAGCGCCACCGGTGCCGCGTCCTGGAGCGTCCCGGCGATCCGTTCGGCCGGGTGCCCCGGGTCGAGCGGCAGATAGGCGGCACCGGCCTTGACCGCCGCGAGGACGGCGACGGCCAGCTCCGGGGAGCGGGGCAGCGCCAGGGCGACCCGGCGCTCGGGTCCGGCACCCCGCGCGACCAGCAGCCGGGCCAGCCGGTTGGCGCGCGCGTTGAGCTCCCCGTAACTCAGCGACTCGTCACCGAAGACGAGGGCCTCGGCGTCGGGCCGCTCCCGTACATGCCGCTCGAAGAGGTCCGGCAGCGTGGCCGGAGTCAGGCCCTTGGCCGTGGCGTTCCACTCCTCGACGACGCGGTGCCGCTCCTCGGGACCGAGGACGTCGATCCGGCTCAGCGGCAGGTCGGGGCGGCCGGCCGCCTCGGCGAGCACCCGCACGAACCGGTCGACCAGCGCCTGGGCGGTGCCGCGGTCGAACAGGTCGGTCCGGTAGTCGAGGACGCCCGCGATCCCGGCGGGGGCGTTGTCCGCGGCCCGGCGCTCCGACACCGAGAACCCGAGGTCGACCTTGGCGGCGGTCGCCGCCGTGCCGCCCAGGCCGGAGATGACCAGACCGCCCGGCAGGGACGGGGCGCCCTGGGCGGCGGCCTCCCCGCCCGCCCGCTGCGGGCCCGCGCTCTGCAGCGCGAGCACCACCTGGAACAGGGGGTGGTGGGAGAGGGAACGGGTGGGGTTGAGGGCCTCCACCAGCCGCTCGAACGGGAGCTCCTGGTGGGCGTAGGCGGCCAGGTCGGTGTCCCGGACGCGGCCCAGGAGCTGCCGGAAGGTGGGGTTGCCGCTGGTGTCGGTGCGCAGGACGAGGGTGTTGACGAAGAAGCCGATGAGGTCGTCGGTGGCGTCGTCGGTGCGTCCGGCGATGGGGGTGCCGATGGGGATGTCCTCGCCCGCGCCGTGCCGGGCGAGCAGCGTGGCGAGCGCGGCCTGCAGGACCATGTAGAGGGTCGTGTCGGAGGCGCGCGCCAACTCGGTGAGCCGGGCGTGCAGTTCCGCGGGAACGGCGAAGGACACCCGGTCGCCGGTGTGGTCGGCGGTGGCGGGGCGGGGCCGGTCCGCGGGCAGGTCGAGCTGCTCGGGCAGCCCGGCCAACTGCGCCTTCCAGTACGCGAGTTGCCTGCAGGCGATGCTGTCGGCGTCGGCGTCGTCGCCGAGGACCTCCTGCTGCCACAGGGCGTAGTCGGCGTACTGGACCGGCAGCGGCTCCCACACGGGCGCCCGGCCCGCGCACCGGGCCGTGTACGCGCTCGTCAGGTCGTGCGCGAGCGGGGCACGGGACCAGGCGTCACTGGCGATGTGGTGGATGAGCAGCAGCAGGACGTGCTCCTGCGCGGAGAGGCGCAGCAGACGGGCGCGCACCGGAATCTCGGCACCGAGGTCGAAGCAGTGACGGGCCGCCCGCGCCAGATCGGCCTCGTACTCGGCCTCGGTGGTGTCGGCCGTCTCGAAGGCGAGCCGGACCTCCTCGGGGCCCAGCACCACCTGCCGGGGCCCGTGCTCGTCCTCGGTGAACGTCGTCCGCAGGCTCTCGTGACGGGCGACCACGTCCAGCAGCGCCCGGCGCAGGGCCTCCTGGTCCACAGGGCCCGTGAGGCGAAGCGCCGTCGGGATGTTGTAGGTGGGGCTGGGGCCCTCGAGCCGGTGGAGGAACCACAGGCGTCGCTGGGCGTAGGAGAGGGGGATGCGCTCGGGCCGCGGCCGCGCCGTGAGAGCGGTGCGCGCCCGGCCGGCCCGGTCGAGCACCCCGGTGAGTGCGGCGATCGTCGGCGTCTCGAAGAACTGGCGGATGGAGAGCTCGGCGCCCAGCGTCGTACGGATGCGGCTGACGAGGCGGGTGGCGAGCAGGGAGTGCCCGCCCAGGTCGAAGAAGTTGTCGTCGATCGTGACCTGCGGCAGCGAGAGGACCTCCGCGTAGAGGCCGCAGAGGATCTCCTCACGGGGGGTGCGGGGCGCCCGCCCCGAGACCCGGCCGGTGTAGGTGGGGGCGGGCAGGGCCGCGCGGTCCAGCTTGCCGTTCGGGCTGAGCGGCAGGGCGTCCAGGGTGACGAACGCCGACGGCATCATGAAGTCGGGGAGTTCGCGGCCCAGCGCGGTGTACGCCGCCGCCTCGTCCCACACGCCGCGGTCCGCCACGACGTACGCGACGAGTCGCTGGTCGCCGGGCTGGTCCTCACGCAGCACGACCGCCGCCTGGGCGGCGCCCGGCAGGGCCACGACGGCGGCCTCGATCTCGCCGAGTTCGATGCGGTACCCGCGCAGCTTGATCTGGCGGTCCGCGCGGCCGACGAACGTCAGCTCGCCCACGTCGTTCCAGCGGGCGACATCGCCCGTGCGGTACATACGGCTGCCCGCCGCGCCGAACGGGTCGGCCGTGAACCGCTCGGCGGTCAGCCGGCTGCGGCCCAGATACCCGCGCGCCAGCTGAACGCCCGCCAGATACACCTCACCGTCCAGGCCGGGGGCGACCGGCCGCAGCGCCGAGTCGAGGACGTACAGCCGCACCCCCTCGTGCGGGGTGCCGATCGGCACCGGCCCCGGCGGCAGCGCGGTGTCCGGCCTGATCCAGTGCTCCAGGCAGTGGCCCGTGGCCTCGGTCGGACCGTAGACGTTCACCACGGTCACCTCCGGCATGCCCGCGCGCCACGGAGCGAGGACCTCGCCGCGCAGTTCCTCGCCGCCCAGCGTGAGGATCCCGGAGGGCGAGACGGTCTCGGGCATCGTCGCGAGCAGAGCCAGGTGCGACGGGGTGCCCTTCATGAACGTCGCCCGGCGGAACCCGGGTTCGGCCACGGCCGTCTCGGCGAGATCCCGCAGATCCGTCAGGCGCACGCAGCCGCCGCTGATCAGCGGGGCGTGCAGCGAGCCGACACTCTGGTCGAACGACGCCGAGGCCTGCATCACGGACAGCCCCGAGATGTCCGGGGCCTGCGAGGAACGGCAGTGTCTGACGAACGCCGACAGCGCCTGGTGCTCGATGACGACGCCCTTGGGGCGGCCCGTCGAGCCCGATGTGTAGATGATGTACGCCGGGTGGCGCGGCAGCAGCGGGCCGCTGCGGTCCGCGTCGACGAGGTTGATCCCGGAGTGCTGACGCAGCGACCTCCCGGTCTGCGGGTCGTCCATGACGAACGTCAGCGGGCCGCAGCACTCCTCCCGCACCTGGGGGTCCACGTCGGACGTGGTGAGGACCAGCGCGGGGTCGGAGTCCTCGATCATGTGCCGGATGCGGTCGGCCGGGTACTCCGGGTCGATCGGCACATACATGCCGCCCGCCTTGAGCACCGCGAGCATGCCGACCACGAGCTCGGTGCGGCGCGGCACCGCGATCGCCACGGGGCGCTCGGGGCCGACGCCCAGCTGGACCAGGCGGCGCGCCAGACGGTTGGCGGACGCGTTGAGTTCGGCGTAGGACAGAGCCCCGTCGGGGGCGATCAGCGCCGTCTTGCCGGGGGTGCGGGCCACCTGCTCCTCGAACAGGTCCGTGAACCGCTCGGCGGGCCGTACGTCGTCCGAGCCGCTCCACTTCTCCAGGACCGTGCTGCGCACCTCCGGGTCCAGGAGCGCGACCGCACCCACCGCGGTCCCCGGAGTGTCCAGGATCGTCCTGAGCGCCCGGCGGAACGCGGCGATCACCGACCTGACCTGCTCGGCGTCGAAGACCTGCGGAAGATAGCCCAGCGAGAACCGCAGGGTCTCGCGCGGCAGGGCGAGCAGGCCCAGCGGATAGTGCATCTGGTCCCGCGAGTGGACCTTCAGGACCGTGGGGAGGTCCGCGTCGGGCCCGGCGCCCGGGGGACGGCCGCGGCTGGAGTTCAGCGGATAGTTCTCGAACACCATGGCCGTGTCGAACAGTTCACCCGAGCCCGCCCAGCGCTGGATGTCCGCGAGAGACACCCACTGGTGGTCGATCAGCCGCGCCTGCTCGCTCTGCACCCGGCGCAGGAAGCCCGTCAGCGACTCCGCGGGCCGCAGCCGGACACGCAACGGCAGGGTGTTCATGAACAGGCCGACCATCGTGTCGACACCGGGCAGCTCGGGCGGGCGGCCGCTGACCGTCACCCCGAACACCACGTCGTCACGGCCCGTCAGATGCGACAGGACCAGGGCCCAGGCCCCCTGGATCACGGTGTTGACGGTCAGCCCGTTCGACCTGGCGAACCGGGTCAGCGCGGCGCTCGCCGCCTCGTCCTCGGAGAAGTCGATCCGCTCCGGCGCAGCGGTCAGCGCCCCCCGGTCCGGCGCCACGATGCTCGGCGTGTCGAACCCGGCGAACGCCTCCGTCCACGCCTCCTCGGCCGCGTCCCGGCCGCGGCCGCCGAGCCAGTTGAGGTAGTCGCGGTACGGACGCACCCGGGGCAGCGCCGTCACGTCCCCGTGGACCGTGTACAGCGTCAGCAGCTCGCGCAGCAGCACCGGCATGGACCAGCCGTCGAGCAGGATGTGGTGGTTGGTCATCACCATGCGGTAGCGGGTCGCGCCGAGCCGGATCAGGGTGAAGCGGATCAGGGGCGGCCGGCCCAGATCGAACCGGGTCCAGCGGTCGTGCGCGGCGATCCGCTCCGCCTCCTCCTCCCGCTGCGCCTCCGCCACGCCCCGCAGGTCCTCCTCGCGCCAGGGCAGCTCGACCTTGCGGGGGATGAGCTGCACCGGACGCTTCAGCCCCTCGTGGCGGAAGGCGGCGCGCAGATTCGCGTGCCGCTCCAGGAGCGCCTCGCCCGCCCGGCGCAGCCGGACCGGGTCGACGTTGCCGTCGAGCTCGATGAAGACCTGGACGTTGTAGGCGTCCAGCTCCTCGTCGTCGAAGAGGTTGTGGAACAGCATCCCCTCCTGCAGCGGGGACAGCGGCAGGATGTCTTCCAAGCCGGACTTGGCCATCAGAGGGAACCCCATTCGCTTTCGAGTCGTGTGATGTCGTCCTCGCTGAGCGAGGTGAGGGAGACGTCCGAGGGGGTCAGACCGCTCGCCTCGGGCCGGCCCGCGTGCTCGACCAGCGCCTTCAGGGCCCTGAACCAGCTTTCGCCCAGGCGCCGTACCTCGTCCTCGGAGAGGACGGCGCTCGCGTACGTCCAGACGCTGTGCAGCCTCGGCCCCTGCTCCGTGTCGTGGGCGCCCGCGACGAGCTCGACCGGATGCGCGAGCACGGTGTCCGGATGCTGGCCCGCGACGCCCCGGCCGAGCACGCTCCACGGCTCGGGCCCGGAGGCGCCGCCGGTGGCGCGGCCGCCGGTGTACCGCCCCAGGTAGTTGAACCCGTACGCGGGCGCCGGGAGTTCGGCGAACCGGTCCCGGGTGCGGGGGTTGAGGTAGCGGAGCAGGCCGTAGCCGAGCCCGTCGCCCGGCACGGCGCGCAGCTGCTCCTTCACCCGCTTCAGGGCACGCCCCGCCGCGGCCCCGCCGTCCCACACGTCGGCCCAGTCGCTGACCCCCGGGCTCAGCAGGACCGGGTGCATCGCCGTGAACCAGCCGGTGGTGCGGGTGAGGTCGGCGCCGGGAGCGAGGTGCTCGTGGCGGCCGTGGCTCTCCAGGTCCACCGCGACGGGCGTCTCGGCGCTGTGGCCCCGGCCGCGCCGCCAGTCGGCGACGGCCAGGCCGAACGCGGTGAGCAGCAGATCGTTGATCTCCGCGCGGAACACTCCCGGGACCCAGGTGAGGAGGGCTTCGGTGGTGTCCGCGTCGAGGTCGAGGACGACCTGCCCGGACCGGGCGTGGGTGTCGCGCGAGGGGTCGAGGGACAGTTCGGCGGCGGGGCGGACCGCGTCCAGCCAATGGTCCGCCTCGGCCTCGGTGGCGGGACGGGCGGCGAGGTCCTGGAGCGTACCGGCCCACTGGCGCCAGGTGGTTCCGGCCGGGCTGAGCGGGCGGCCCTCGTAGGCGGCGGCCAGGTCGGGGACGAGCAGGCGCCAGCTGACGGCGTCCACGGCGAGGTGGTGGGCGACCAGGACCAGCAGTCCGTGCCGCCGCGGACCGCGGTCGATCCGGCAGGCCCGCAGCACCCGCCCCTCGCCCGGGTCGAGCCGGTCGCGTGCGGCCGCGGCCGACGCGGCGACGACGGTGTGCAGTTCGGCGTCGTCGAGGTCCGGTGCGCTGTGGTGCGTGAGGAGACCGGCCGCGTCCACGGAACCCGGTTCGAGGATGGACATGGTCCAGTCGTCGGCGACCCGCAGGCGCAGCGTGTCGTGCCGGTCGACGACGGCCTGCACAGCCGCCACGAGCCGTTCCTCGTCGAGGTCCGCGGGGACGGACACCACCACGGACTGGTTGAACGGGGCGACGGGCCCGCCCAGTTCGGCGAACCACCGCATGATCGGCGTGGCCGGCACCGGCCCGCTCGCCCCCTGCTCCTCGGCGTCCGCGGGACCCGTCTCCGGCTCCGCGTCACCCAGCGCCTCGGCGATGTGGGCGACGCTCTGGTGCTCGAAGACGTCCCGCACGGAGAGGGCGAGGCCCTGTGCGCGGGCCCGGCTGACGAGCTGGATGGACAGGATGCTGTCGCCGCCGAGGTCGAAGAAGCCGTCGTCCACACCGACGGACTCCAGTCCCAGCGCGTCGGCGAACAGCGCGCACAGCAGCTCCTCGCGCGGCGTGCTCGGCGCCCGGCCCGTGCTGATCGTCGCGTAGTCCGGCGCGGGCAGCCGCCCCCGGTCCAGCTTGCCGTTGGCCGTCAGCGGCAGCTCGTCCAGGCGGACGAACGCCGACGGCACCATGTAGTCGGGCAGCGCGTCCTGCAGATGCCCCCGCAGCTCCGCGTCCGTCGGCACCGGGCCGGCCCCCGCCACCAGGTACGCGACCAGACGGCGGTCGCCCGGCCGGTCCTCCCGTACGACCGCCACGGCCTCCGGCACCCCGGGGTGCCGCGACAGAGCGGACTCGACCTCGCCCAGCTCCACCCGGAAGCCCCGGATCTTCACCTGGTCGTCGACCCGGCTGATGAACTCCAGGTCGCCACGGCGGTTCCAGCGCACGATGTCACCGGTGCGGTACATCCGCTCGCCCGGCCCCTCGAAGGGGTTGGCGACGAACCGGGAGGCGCTCTGCCCGGGCCGGTTGAGGTAGCCACGCGCCAACTGCACACCGGACACGTACAACTCGCCCGGCACACCGGCCGGCACGGGCTGCAGATACGGGTCGAGCACCAGCATCCGGGTGTTGGGGAAGGGGCGGCCGATGGTCAGCACGCCATCCGCGAGGTCGTCCGGCGACTCGACGCGCCAGGTGGTGCAGCCGACGATCGTCTCGGTCGGGCCGTACTCGTTGAGCACGGTGGCCCCCGGGTGCGCCGCGAGCAGCGTCCGCACCGCGCGACCGGTCAGCGACTCGCCGCCGAGGACCAGCTCCCCGCGCGGCACACAGACCCCGGGCAGCTCCGTGATCAGCGGCAGATGGCTCGGCGTCGCCTTCAGGAACGTCATCTGCGGCAGGTCGGCGGGCACGTCACCGGCCAGGGACCGCTCGTGCAGCTCCTCCAGGTCGGCGAGGTGCACGCAGCCGCCGTTCAGCAGCGGCGCGAACAGGCCCGTGACCGTCAGGTCGAAGGACAGCGGCGAGTGCAGCAGCGCGTGGCCCGCCACCCCCGGGTACAACTCCGCCGACACCGCCAGGTAGTTGACGACCGGCTGGTGCTCGACCAGCACACCCTTGGGGCGGCCCGTCGAACCCGACGTGTAGATGATGTAGGCCGCGTTCCACGGGGACAGCGGCTGCGTCCGGTCCTCGTCCGTCAGATCGTGCGCGGGCTGCCCGGCGAGCCGCCCGGTCACGTCCGGGCTGTCCAGGACCAGCCGGGCCAGCTCCGCGGGGAAGACGTCGTCGGGGACCGACAAGGTGGTCAGCGCGCAGATCGGGTCAGCGTCCTCGATCATCGTCGCGATCCGCTCGCGCGGACTGCTCGGGTCGACCGGCAGATACGCGGCACCGGTCTTCAGCACCGCGAGGACCGCCACCCCCATCTCCACCGACGGCGGCAACGAGATCGCCACCACCTGCTCGGGGCCCGCCCCGCACTCCGCGAGGAGATGGGCGAGCCGGTTGGCGCGGAAGTTGAGTTCGGCGTACGACAGCGTCGTCCCGCCCGCGGAGAACGCGGGCCGCCGAGGCGTCCTCGCCACCTGCTCCTCGAACAGCTCGGGCAGCGTCGCCTCCCGCTGCTCACGCGCGGTGTCGTTCCACCCCGCCAGCAACTGCTGCCGCTCGGCCGGGTCCAGCAGGCCGATCCCGCCGATCGGCCGGTCCGCGTCCGCCGTGACCGAGCCGAGCACGCCGAGCAGCCGCGAGATGATCGACTCGGCGGTCTCCCGGTCGAACAGCTCCGTGCGGTACTCCAGCGAACCCCGCATGCCCGTCGGCGCACCGGACTCGTCGTGCCCCTCGCCGAGGGTGAGCGACAGATCGAACTTCGCCACCCCGGTGGCGGCCGCCATCCGGGTCGCGTTCAGCAGCGTGCCGCCCCCGGCGACAGCCGCCCGGTCCTCGTCGCGCACCGCGCCCGCCGTGTTGTTGAACGTGATCATCACCTGGTACAGCGGGTGATGGGCGAGGCTGCGGGTGGGGTTGAGCGCCTCCACCAGCCGCTCGAACGGCACCTCCTGGTGGGCGTACGCGGCGAGATCGCTCTCCCGCACCCGGCCCAGGAGATCGCGGAAGGTGGGGTTGCCGCTGGTGTCGGTGCGCAGCACCAGCGTGTTGACGAAGAACCCGACGAGGTCCTCGGTGGCGTCGTCGGTACGTCCCGCGACCGCCGTACCGATGGGAATGTCCTCGCCCGCTCCCAACCGTGTCAGGAGCGCGGCGAACGCCGCCTGGGTCACCATGAACAGGCTGGTGTGCGTGGCGCGGGCCAGATCCGTCAGCCGCGCGTGCAGCGCCGCGGGGATGGTGAAGGGGATGCGGTCGCCGGTGTAGCCGGCGGTCGCGGGCCGGGGCCGGTCCGTGGGCAGTTCGAGCTGCTCGGGCAGCCCGGCCAGGGCATCCTTCCAGTACGCCAGCTGCCGCCCCGCCACACTCTGCGGATCGGACTCGTCCCCCAGCACGTCGTGCTGCCACAGGGCGTAGTCGGCGTACTGGACCGGCAGCGGCTCCCAGCCCGGCGCGTCGCCCGCGCAGCGCGCCGCGTACGCGGTGACGAGGTCACGGGCGAGCGGGGCCATCGACCATCCGTCGCTGGCGATGTGGTGGATCAGCAGCAGCAGGACGTGCTCGGTGTCGGAGATCCTGAACAGCCGTGCCAGGAACGGGATGTCGGCCGTCAGATCGAAGACGTGCCGGGCCGCTCGGGCCACCCGCTCCTCGACGTCCTCCTCGGTGGCGTCGACGACGTCGAGGCGGTGGCCGACCCGGTCGGCGGGCCGCACGATCTGACGCGAGCCCTCCGGGTCCTCGGCGAAGACGGTCCGCAGGCTCTCGTGCCGCGCCAGCACGTCACCGATCGCCCGGTCGAGCGCGGCCCGGTCCACCGGGCCGGTCAGCCGCAGCGCCGTGGGCACGTTGTACGTCGCCGAGGGACCCTCGAACTGGTAGAGGAACCACAGACGTTGCTGGGCCGGCGACAGCGGGACGCGCTCCGGACGCGGCCGGGCCACGAGCGGCGCCCGCGCACCCGCCGCCCGGTCGAGGACGACGGACAGACCGGCGATCGTCGGCGTCTCGAAGAACTGCCGCACGGACAGCTCGACCCCCAGCGCCGTCCGGATGCGGCTGACCAGACGGCTCGCGAGCAGCGAGTGCCCGCCCAGGTCGAAGAAGCTGTCGTCGATACCGATCCGGGCGGCGCCCAGCACCTCGGCGAACAGCGTGCAGAGAATCTCCTCACGCGGGCTGCGCGGGGCCCGGCCCACCGACTCGGCGGCGTAGTCCGGCGCGGGCAGCGCCTTGCGGTCCAGCTTCTTGTTCGGCGTCAACGGCAGCGCGTCGAGCGTGAGGAAAGCCGTGGGCACCATGAACTCCGGCAGCCGCAGCCGCAGATGGTCCCGCAGCACCCCCGCGCCCGGCGCCGTGTCCGCCGCGACGACGTACGCCACCAGACGCTGGTCGCCCGGCCGGTCCTCGCGCACCGCCACGGCCGCCTCCGCGACCGCCGGATGGCGTACCAGCTCCGCCTCGATCTCACCGAGCTCGATACGGAAACCACGCAGCTTGACCTGCTGGTCGACCCGGCTCAGATAGCGCAGCGCACCGTCGCGCCGACGGACCACCAGGTCGCCCGTCCGGTACATACGGGCGCCGGGCGGGCCGTACGGGTCGGCGCAGAAGCGCTCCGAAGTCAGCCCCGGACGCAGGTGGTAGCCCTCCGCCAACTGCTCGCCGGACAGGTACAGCTCACCCGGCACCCCCACGGGGACCGGACGCAGCGCCCCGTCCAGCACATACGCCGACGTGTTGGCGACGGGCCGGCCGATGACGGGACCGGCCTCGGCCACGTCGGCGGCCGTGGCCCAGATCGTCACCTCCGTCGGGCCGTACAGATTGGTCACGGAACGGGCCCGGGCGGTGAGCGTGCGTGCCAGCTCGGTGGGCAGCGCCTCGCCGCCCACCAGGACGTGGACACCGGCCAGCTCACCCGTCGCCGCGGCCGCGACGCCCTGCCACAGGCTCGGCGTCGCCTGCACCATGGTGATCCGCGCCGCCGAGACGGTCCGCAGCAGCGCGTGCGGGTCCTTCGCCGTCTCCTCGTCGGCGAGCACCAGCACCGCTCCGTGCAGCAGCGGAAGGAAGAGCTCCAGACCCGCGATGTCGAAGCCGACCGTGGTGACCGCGAGGAGCCGGTCGTCGGCGCCCGGCGCGAACCGCCGGCCCATGGCCGCGAGGAAGTTGCCCAGTGCCCTGAGCGGCACGACCACGCCCTTGGGACGTCCGGTGGACCCCGAGGTGTAGATCGTGTACGCCGGATGCGCGGGGGAGAGCGACGCCCGCAGCTCCGCGTCACCGAGGTCCGTACCCGCGTACCCGGTCAGCGTCTCCTCCCCGACCGGCTCGGTCAGGGTGAGGGCCGGCGCGGCGTCGTCGAGCATGTGGCCGACGCGGTCGGCCGGGTAACCGGGGTCGATCGGCAGATAGGCCGCGCCGGACTTGAGGACCGCGAGCAGCGTGACGACCAGGTCGAGCGAGCGCGGCATCGCGACGGCCACGAACCGGCCCGGCGCCGCGCCCTGTGCGACCAGGTACCGGGCCAGCCGGTTGGCGCGTGCGTTGAGCTCCGCGTAGGACAGCCGCGCGTCCGCGAACTCGACGGCCGTCGCGTCCGGGGACCGCTCTGCCTGCCGCTCGAAGAGACGGGTCACCGACTCGGTGGGCACCTCGGCGGCGGTGTCGTTCCACTCCTGAAGGACCAGCCGCCGTTCGGCCGCGTCCATGATCTCCAACTGCCCCACGGGCCGGTTGGGATGGGCCACGGCCGCGGCCAGCAGCCGGACCAGACGGTCGGTGATGTCCTGGACGGTGGCACGGTCGAAGAGGTCCGTGCTGTACGTGACGCTGCCGCTCATGCCCTCGCAGACATTGCCGTCCCCGAACCGTTCGGCCAGCGCGAACGACAGGTCGAAACGGGCCGACACCGACTCCGACGCCATGACCTCGGCCGACAGACCGGCGAACTCCTCCCCCTCCGTCCCCTGCGTGTTGTGCAGGGTGAGCATCGTCTGGAAGAGGGGGTGGTGGGCGAGGGAGCGGGTCGGGTTGAGCGCCTCGACGAGCCGCTCGAAGGGCAGGTCCTGGTGGGCGTAGGCGGTCAGGTCGGTGTCGCGCACACGGCCCAGGAGCTGCTGGAAGGTGGGGTTGCCGCTGGTGTCGGTGCGCAGGACGAGGGTGTTGATGAAGAAGCCGATGAGGTCGTCGGTGGCGTCGTCGGTGCGTCCGGCGACGGGAGTGCCGATCGGAATGTCCTCGCCCGCGCCGAGCCGGGTGAGGAGAGCCGCGAGGGCCGCCTGTATCACCATGAACGTGGTGGTGTTGCTGGACCGGGCCAGTTCCGTGAGCCGTGTGTGCAGCTCCGCCGGGACGGTGACCGGGATGCGGTCACCCGAGTAGCCCGCCGTGGCGGGCCGGGGCCGATCGGCGGGCAGGTCGAGCTGCTCGGGCAGACCGGCCAACTGCTCCTTCCAGTACGCGAGTTGCCTGCCCGCGATGCTCTCCGGATCGGCGTCGTCGCCGAGGACCTCCTGCTGCCACAGGGCGTAGTCGGCGTACTGGACGGGCAGCGGCTTCCAGCCGGGCGCGTCACCCGCGCACCGCGCCGCGTACGCCCCCGTCAGGTCCCGCGCCAGAGGCGTGCGGGACCAGGCGTCGCTGGCGATGTGGTGGAGGAGCAGCAGCAGCACGTGCTCGGACTCGGAGAGCCTGAACAGCCGTACACGGATGGGAATCTCGGCCGTCAGGTCGAAGGCATGCCCGCTCGCCTCGGCCAGCCGGTCACCGACTTCCTCCTCGGTCACGTCCACGACGGCGAACGGCACCTCGGCCCGCTCGACCGGCAACACGATCTGCCGCGGCCCGAGCTCCCCCTCGGCCTCCTCCGCGAAGACGGTCCGCAGGCTTTCGTGGCGGGCGACGAGGTCGCGCAGGGCGTGGTGCAGGGCGTCCTGGTCGAGGGTGCCGGTGAGGCGGAGGGCGGTCGGAATGTTGTAGGTGGGGGTGGGCCCTTCGAGCTGGTGGAGGAACCACAGCCGCTGCTGGGCATACGAGAGCGGGACGCGCTCGGGACGGGTCCGCGCGGTCAGGGCGGCGCGGACGGCGCCGGACGCGTCGAGGGCGGTGGAGAGCCCTGCGATGGTGGGCGTCTCGAAGAGCTGCCGGATGGAGAGTTCGGCACTCAGCGTCGTACGGATGCGGCTGACGAGGCGGGTGGCGAGGAGGGAGTGGCCGCCCAGGTCGAAGAAGTTGTCGTCGATGGTGACTCGGTCGACGCCCAGAACCTCGGCGTAGAGAGCGCAGAGGATTTCCTCGCGGGGGCTGCGCGGAGCCCGGCCCGCCGATTTCGCGGTGTAGTCGGGGGTGGGGAGGGCTTTGCGGTCGAGTTTGCCGTTGGGGGTGAGGGGGAGGGCGTCGAGGGTGACGATGGCTGAGGGGACCATGTAGTCGGGGAGTTGGGCGGTGAGTGCGGTGTGTGCGGCTGCCTGGTCCCAGGTGGTGTCGGTGACGAGGTAGGCGACGAGGCGTTGGTCGCCGGGGTGGTCTTCGCGGAGTTGGATGGTTGCTTGGGTGACGCCTGGTAGGGCGGTGAGGGTGGTTTCGATTTCGCCGAGTTCGATGCGGTGGCCGCGGAGTTTGATTTGGTGGTCGGTGCGGCCGTCGTAGATGAGGTGGCCGTGGTGGTTCCAGTGGGCGAGGTCGCCGGTGCGGTACATGCGGCTGCCCGCAGGTCCGTGGGGGTTGGCGGTGAAGCGTTCGGCGGTGAGGGGGGCTCGGTTGTGGTAGCCGCGGGCGAGTTGTTCGCCGGCGAGGTAGAGCTCGCCTGGTATTCCGGCGGGGACGGGCCGCAGGGCTGAGTCGAGTACGTATACCTGGGTGTTGGTGAACGGTCGGCCGATCGGTACGGGGCCGTGGGTGTCGGTGTCGGTGTCGGGTTCGAGGTGGTGGTCGGTGATGTTGACGGTGGATTCGGTGGGTCCGTAGGCGTTGATGATCTGGACCTGGGGGTGCTGCTGGCGCCAGGTGGTGAGGTGATCGGTGTGCAGGGCCTCCCCGCCGAGGATGAGGGTGTGGGAGGGCGAGGCGGTGTCCTCCAGCGTGTTGAGCAGTGGGAGGTGGCTGGGGGTTGCCTTGATCAGCGTCGGCTGGACGGTGGTGGTTTCCAGCGAGGTGAGGTGGACGGTTCCGCCGTTGGTGAGGGGGGTCCATAGGGCGGTGATGGTGAGGTCGAAGGCGAGGGGGGAGTGGAGGAGGGTGGTGCCGGTGGTGGCGGTGTAGGTGGTGCGGGTGCGGTGGAGGTAGGTGGCCAGGGCGTGGTGTTCGATGATGACGCCCTTGGGGCGGCCGGTGGAGCCGGAGGTGTAGATCATGTAGGCGGCATGCCGGGGTGACCACGGCACGCGCCGCTCGGCATCCGTGATCGCGGCGGCGGAGTTCTCCCGATAGACCGTGCCCGGCACCGGCTCGGTCAACGTCAGCGCGGGCGTGGCATCGCCCAGCATGTAGTCGATGCGCTCGGCGGGGTAGTCGGGGTCGATGGGCAGGTAGGCGGCGCCGGTCTTGAGGACGGCGAGCATGCTGACGATCGCGTCGAGCGACTTGGGCAGGGCGAGCGCTACGAACTGCTCGGCGCCGAGGCCCTGTTCGAGGAGGTGCCGGGCGAGCTGGTTGGCGCGCCGGTCCAGCTCCGCGTACGTCAGTGAGTCACCGTCGCACACCACCGCGACCGCGTCCGGCGTACGTAGGGCCTGTTCGGCCACCAGCTCGTGCAGCGGCGTGTCGGGCAGCTCGGTCCGGGCCCCGTTCCACTCCACCAGCACCCGCTCCCGCTCGGCCGGGTCGAGGGTGTCGAGGCGTCCGACGGGCAGGTCGGTGTCGGAGACCAGCGTCTCCAGCACCCGCACCATCCGCCGGCCGAAGCCGCGTGCGTACTCCGCGTCGTAGAGGTCGGGGCGGTAGTCGACGCGGAAGGACAGCTCGGCGCCGCGCATCGTCGCGACGACGTTCACCGCGAAGTGCGTGCCGCCCTTGATGTCCGCGGACGCGACCCGGAGCCGCTCCGTGTCCGTCGGGGCCGTGAGGTCGCCCTCCTCGACGGGGTAGTTCTGGAAGACCATGGCGGTGTCGAAGAGTTCGCTGTGTCCGGCCCAGCGCTGGATGTCGGCCAGGCCGGCCCACTGGTGGTCCAGGAGGCGGGTCTGTTCGGTCTGCAGGCGGCGGAAGAAGCCGCTGAGGGACTCGGCGTGGTCGAGGCGGGCGCGTACGGGCAGGGTGTTGATGAACAGGCCGATCATCGACTCGACGCCGGGCAGCTCCGGGGGGCGGCCCGAGACGGTGGCGCCGAAGACGACGTCGTCACGGCCGGTGGACTGGGCGAGGGCCAGGGCCCAGGCACCCTGCACCACCGTGTTCATCGTGACGCCCTGGCTCCGCGCCCAGGAGGCCAGCGCTCCGCTGACAGCGGGGTCCATGGTGAAGGAGACGTGCTCGGGCGCGACCGAAGCCACCGCGCCGGCCGGGGCGAGCAGGGTGGCCTCGTCGAGCCCGGCGAGGGACTCCTGCCAGGCCTCCCGGGCGCCGTCCCGGTCACGGGCGTCGAGCCAGGTGAGGTAGTCGCGGTACGGGCGGACCCGGGGCAGCGCGGAGGGCTCGCCCGCAGCGGCGTACAGCGTCATGAGTTCGCGCAGCAGCACCGGCATCGACCAGCCGTCGAGCACGATGTGATGGTTCGTCATCACCAGCCGGACCCGGTCCCCGGACAGGCGTATCGCCGTGAACCGCAGCAGCGGCGGACGGCCCAGGTCGAACCGTCGTGCGCGGTCCTCGGCGGCGAGCCGGTCGGCCTCCGCAGCCCGCTCGCGCTCGGGTCGGACCGTCAAGTCGACGTCCTGCCACGGGAGTTCGACGTCCTGGAGGACGAGCTGCGCCCAGGCGCCGTTCTTGCGCTGGCGGAACCCGGCGCGCAGGTTGGCGTGCCGCCGCAGCAGGGCCTGTGCCGCGGCGCGCATGCGGTCCCCGTCGTAGGAGCCCTCCAGCTCGAACGCGACCTGGCCCACGTAGAGGTCGGGTCCCTCGCTGTGGAGCAGCCCGAGGAACACGAAGCCCTCTTGCAGCGGGGAGAGCGGAAGGATGTCCTCGATCTTGCTACGCGAACGAGACGGTTGCTGACTCACTGCTCAATCTCCCACTCGGACTCAAGGTCGGACTCGAACTCCTCGATCTCGGACTGACTGAGCGAGTCGAGTGTCACGTCGGACGGGGTCAGGCCACCCGCACCGGGGCGGCCGGCGTGCTCTACCAGGGCTTCGAGAGCCCGGAACCAGTGCCCGGCCAGCTGCCGGGCGTCCTGGTCGGGGACCAGGCGACGTGCGTAGGTCCAGTCGGCGCGCAGTTGGGGGCCGTTCTCCCCTTCGTACGCGACCGCGCTGATCTCCACCGCGTGGGCCATCGGCGCCGTGGGGCGCGAGGCCGCGACTCCGCCGCCGATCACGGTCCACGGCTCCGGGGTGCCCGAGGCCGCGGTGGTGCGGCGCCCGAGGTAGTTGAAGCCGAACTCGGGCTCGGGCAGCCGGGCGAGGCGGGGGCCCGTGGTGGGGTTGAGGTGGCGCAGCAGGCCGTAACCGATGCCGTCGCCCGGCACGGCGCGCAACTGCTCCTTGATCTGCTTGAGGCTGTCGCGCAGGGCGGCGCCGTCCTGGCGCAGCCGGGTCCAGTCGGCGACGTCCGGCGCGAGCCGCACCGGGTGGAGGGCGGTGAACCAGCCCGCGGTACGGCTGAGTTCGGCGCCCGGCACGGCGTCCTCGTGGCGTCCGTGGCTCTCCAGGTCGACCACCACGGGCGCGTCGGGGTCCTCGCCGCGGTCGCGCCGCCACTCGGCGACGGCGAGCGCGAAGGCCGTCAGCAGGACGTCGTTCACGCTCGCGTTGACACTCCCGGGAACCTGCGTGAGCAGGGCCTCGGTCGTCCCGGCCGGCAGGTCGAGGCCGATGCGTCCCGACCGGCCCTGGACGTCGCGTCCGCGGTCCACCCGCAGGGCGGCCTCCCCGGCGAGCGTGGTCTCCCAGTGGGCCGTCTCGGCCTCGACGCGCGGGTCGGTGGCGAGCCTCTCCAGCGAGGTGGCCCACTGCCGCCACGAGGTGCCGACGGGGGCGAGTTCGGCCCCTTCGTACGCCGCCGCGAGGTCCGGTACGAGGATGCTCCACGTCATCGAGTCGACCACCAGGTGGTGGGCGACCAGGATCAGCAGCCCGTCCTGCCCGGCCCCCCGGTCGATCCTGACCGCCTGGAACACGCGGCCGTGGGCGGGCGCGAGGCGGTCCCGCGCGGCGCACGCCGGCCCGGTGACCAGGCCCTCGATGTCGTCGGCGGAACCGGTCGCTTCGACGACGTCGAGGATCTCCGCGGCCGACACGGCGCCCGGCCGGCGGACCTCCGTGGTCCCGTCGGGTCGGACGAGCAGCCGCAGCGCGTCATGGTGGTCGAGCACCTTCTGGAGAGCGGAGGCCAAGCGGTCCGCGTCCAGCGCGGGCGGCAGGGACACCACGACGGACTGGTTGAAGTCGTCGCCGCCCAGGCCGAGTTCGGCGATCCGCGCCATCACGGGCGTCAGCGGGGCGGGGCCGTAGGGTTCGACCTCGGCGACCTCCGACGCGCTGTCGTCCTCCCGGCTGCCGAGCGCCTCGGCGAGCTGAGCCGTCGACTGGTGCTCGAAGACATCGCGGACGGCGAGGGGGAGCCCCGCCGCACGGGCCCTGCTGACGAGCTGGATGGACAGGATGCTGTCGCCGCCCAGATCGAAGAACCCGTCGTCGACCCCGACCGTCGGCAGGCCCAGCACCTCGGCGAAGAGCGTGCACAGCAGCTCCTCGACGGGCGTGCGGGCGGCCCGCCCGGTGGACCCCGCGGCGTAGTCGGGCGCGGGCAGCGCCTTGCGGTCCAGCTTGCCGTTCGCGGTCAGCGGCAGGGCGTCGAGGACGACGAACGCCGACGGCACCATGTAATCCGGCAGGGCCTGGCGCACGAAGGCGCGCAGCCCGTCCGTGTCCACCTCGCCGGCCCGGCCCTCCGCCACCACCACGTAGCCGACCAGGCGCCGGTCACCGGGCCGGTCCTCGCGGACGACGACGGCGGCCTGGGCCAGTTCGGACCGGGTCGCGAGGACCGTCTCGATCTCGCCGAGCTCCACGCGGAAGCCGCGGATCTTCACCTGGTCGTCGGCGCGCGCCAGGTACTCCAGCTCGCCCGCCGGGTTGTAGCGCACCAGGTCACCGGTGCGGTACATCCGCTCGCCCGACCCGCCGAACGGATCGGCGACGAACCGCTCGCAGGTCAGGTCGGCCCGGTGCAGATAGCCGCGCGCCAGGCCGCTGCCGGAGATGAACAGCTCTCCCGGCACGCCCGCGGGAACCGGCTGGAGGTACCGGTCGAGGACATACGCCCGGGTGTTCCCCGTCGGCCGTCCGATCGGCAGCGTGCCCTGCGCCGCGTACGGCGCCCTGACCTCGTGCTGCGTCACGCACAGCGTCGTCTCCGTCGGCCCGTACAGATGACGCAGCACCGTGTCCGGAGCGTGCTCCAGAACCCGGGCGACCGCGGCGGGCGAGACCACGTCACCACCGGTCAGCACCTCCCGCACCCCGGCGAAGCACTCGGGCGCCTCCTCGGCGATGACCCGGAAGAAGCCCGCGGTGAGGTGGATCGCGGTGATGCCGTGGGCGGAGATCAGCTCGGTGATCGCGGCGGCGTCCAGATGCCCGGGCGGCGCCACGACGACCGTCCCACCGGAGACCAGGGGCACCCACAGTTCGTAGCAGGACACGTCGAACGCGTGCGGGGCGTGCAGCAGCACCCGCTCGTGCGTGCCCGGCCGCCAGCAGTGGTCACGGACGAGGTCCACGACTCCGCGCTGGGTGACGGCCACGCCCTTCGGCAGCCCGGTGGACCCGGACGTGTACATCACGTACGCCAGGTCCTGCGGGCGCAGCCCCACGCTCAGCCCGCCGTCGTGCCGCGCGTCGGACGGGGCACCGTGCTCGTCCACCACCAGGACCCGGGCACCGAGCTCCCCGGCCCGAGCGGCCTCCGCACGGTCGGCGAGGATCAGCGTGGCGGCGGTGTCCGCCACGACGTAGCGCATCCGGTCCAGCGGATAGGTGTCGTGCAGCGGCACATACGCGCCGCCCGCCTTGGCGATGGCCAACGTGGCCACGACGTGCGTCAGGGACCGCTCCATCAGCATGACCACGGGGGTCCCCGGCCGCACCCCCTCCTGACGCAGGAGACGCGCCAGCCGGTGCGCACGGGCGTCGAGTTCGGCGTACGACACCGTCGTCCCGCCCTGCACCGCGGCCGGCGCGTCGGGTGTGCGGGCCACCTGCGCCGCGAACAGCTCGGGCAGCGTCGCGTCCAGGCTCTCCAGCGTGGTGACGGTCCCCTCGCCGAGCAGCCGGCGCCGCTCGACCTCGCCCAGGATGCCCACCTGGGAGAGCCGGATGCCGGGGTCGGCGGTGACCTCTTCCAGCGTCCGTACGAACCGCTCCACCAGGGACCGCGCCGTCGACCTGTCGAACAGATCGGTCCGGAAGTCCAGGGCACCGGTCAGCCCGGTGCTCCGGCCCTCGCCGTCCCGCGTCTCGGCGAGGGCGAAGGCGAGGTCGACCTTGGCCGCGCCGAGCCTGCTGCGCTCCGCGGTGACCCGCAGCCCGGGCAGACCGAGCGAGGTCTCCGGGTCGGCGTCCGCCGTGCTCAGGACGAGCATCACCTGGAAGAGCGGGTGGTGCGCCAGCGTACGAGCCGGGTTGAGCGCCTCGACGAGCCGCTCGAAGGGCAGGTCCTGGTGCGCGTAGGCGGCCAGGTCGGCGCGCCGTGTGTTCTCCAGGAGCTCCTGGAAGGTGGGGTTGCCGCTGGTGTCGGTGCGCAGGACGAGCGTGTTGACGAAGAAGCCGATGAGGTTCTCCGTCGCGTCGTCCGTGCGCCCGGCGACCGGCGTTCCGATCGGAATGTCCTCGCCCGCGCCGAGGCGGGTGAGCAGAGTCGCGAGCGCGGCCTGCACCACCATGAACGTGCTGGTGTGCGTGGCACGCGCCAACTCGGCCAACCGGGCGTGCAGTTCCCGACCGAGCGTGAACCCGACACGGTCGCCCGCCTGGCTCGCGACAGCGGGCCGGGGCCGGTCGGTGGGCAGGTCGAGCTGCTCGGGGAGCGCGGCGAGCGCGTCCTTCCAATACGCGAGTTGCCTGCCCGCGATGCTGTCCGGATCGGTGTCGTCGCCGAGGACCTCCTGCTGCCACAGGGCGTAGTCGGCGTACTGGACGGGCAGCGGCTTCCAGCCGGGCGCGTCACCCGCGCACCGCGCCGTGTAGGCGGCGGCGAAGTCCTGGGCCAGGGGTGTGCGGGACCAGGCGTCGGTAGCGATGTGGTGGATGAGCAGCAGCAGGACGTGCACCTGCTCGGACACCCTGAACAGGGTTGCCCGTACGGGAATCTCGGCCGCCAGATCGAAGGCGTGATGGGCGGCTTCCGAGAGCCTCGCGTCGAGCGCGTCCTCATCGCCGTCGACGTCGACCACGGTCAACGGAAGGATCTCGGGCCCGTACGCGTGGATGACCTGCCGGGGCCCATGCGCGTCCTCGGCGTAGGTGGTGCGGAGGCTTTCGTGGCGGGCGACGAGGTCGCGCAGGGCGTGGTGCAGGGCGTCCTGGTCGAGGGTGCCGGTGAGGCGGAGGGCGGTGGGGATGTTGTAGGTGGGGGTGGGCCCTTCGAGCTGGTGGAGGAACCACAGCCGCTGCTGGGCGTAGGAGAGGGGGATGCGCTCGGGCCGCGGCCGTGCGGTGAGCGCGGTGCGGGCACGGTCGGCCCCGTCGAGCGCCCCGGAGAGCCCGGCGATCGTCGGCGTCTCGAAGAACTGCCGCACGGACAGCTCGACGCCCAGCGCCGTGCGGACGCGGCTGACGAGGCGGGTGGCGAGGAGAGAGTGGCCGCCCAGGTCGAAGAAGTTGTCGTCGATGGTGACGCCGTCGACACGCAGGATCTCCGAGTAGAGAGCGCAGAGGATTTCTTCGCGGGGGGAGCGGGGGGCTCGTCCGGTGGTGCGGGCGGTGTAGTCGGGTGCGGGGAGGGCTTTGCGGTCGAGTTTGCCGTTGGGGGTGAGGGGGAGGGCGTCGAGGGTGACGATGGCCGAGGGGACCATGTAGTCGGGGAGTTGGCGGGTGAGGGTGGCGCGGGTTTCGGCTTCGTTCCAGGTGGTGTCGGTGACGAGGTAGGCGACGAGGCGTTGGTCGCCGGGGTGGTCTTCGCGGAGTTGGATGGTTGCTTGGGTGACGCCTGGTAGGGCGGTGAGGGTGGTTTCGATTTCGCCGAGTTCGATGCGGTGGCCGCGGAGTTTGATTTGGTGGTCGGTGCGGCCGTCGTAGATGAGGTGGCCGTGGTGGTTCCAGTGGGCGAGGTCGCCGGTGCGGTACATGCGGGTGCCGGGTTCGCCGTGGGGGTTGGCGGTGAAGCGTTCTGCGGTGAGGGCTTGGCGGTTGTGGTAGCCGCGGGCGAGTTGTTCGCCGGCGAGGTAGAGCTCGCCTGGTATTCCGGCGGGGACGGGCCGCAGGGCTGAGTCGAGTACGTATACCTGGGTGTTGGTGAACGGTCGGCCGATCGGTACGGGGCCGTGGGTGTCGGTGTCGGTGTCGGGTTCGAGGTGGTGGTCGGTGATGTTGACGGTGGATTCGGTGGGTCCGTAGGCGTTGATGATCTGGACGTGGGGGTGGTGTTGGCGCCAGGTGGTGAGGTGGTCGGAATGGAGTGCTTCGCCGCCGAGGATGAGGGTGTGGGAGGGGGAGGCGGTGTCGGGGAGGGTGTTGAGCAGTGGTAGGTGGCTGGGGGTTGCCTTGATCAGCGTCGGCTGGACGGTGGTGGTTTCCAGCGAGGTGAGGTGGACGGTTCCGCCGTTGGTGAGGGGGGTCCATAGGGCGGTGATGGTGAGGTCGAAGGCGAGGGGGGAGTGCAGGAGGGTGGTGCCGGTGGTGGCGGTGTAGGTGGTGCGGGTGCGGTGGAGGTAGGTGGCCAGGGCGTGGTGTTCGATGATGACGCCCTTGGGGCGGCCGGTGGAGCCGGAGGTGTAGATCATGTAGGCGGCATGCCGGGGTGACCACGGCAGGCGCCGCTCGGCATCCGTGATCGCGGCGGCGGAGTTCTCCCGATAGACCGTGCCCGGCACCGGCTCGGTCAACGTCAGCGCGGGCGTGGCGTCACCGAGCATGTAGTCGATGCGCTCGGCGGGGTAGTCGGGGTCGATGGGCAGGTAGGCGGCGCCGGTCTTGAGGACGGCGAGCATGCTGACGATCGCGTCGAGCGACTTGGGCAGAGCCAGGGCTACGAACTGCTCGGCGCCCACGCCCTGTTCGAGGAGGTGCCGGGCGAGCTGGTTGGCGCGCCGGTCCAGCTCCGCGTACGTCAGTGAGTCACCGTCGCACACCACCGCGACCGCGTCCGGCGTACGTATGGCCTGCTCGGCCACCAGTTCGTGCAGCGGCGTGTCGGGCAGCTCGGTCCGGGCCCCGTTCCACTCCACCAGCACCCGCTCCCGCTCGGCCGCGCTGGTGATCTCGATGTCGGCGATGCGCTGGTCGGGAGCCGCGGTCACGGCCTCCAGGACGCGGACGAAGCGGTCCGCCATCGCCTGGGCCGAGGCGCGGTCGAAGAGATCCGTGCTGAAGTCCAGCGCGCCGCTGATGCCCTGGGGCTGCCTGGCCTCGTCGAACGACTCCGCGAACCCGAAGGACAGGTCGAACTTCGACGTCGTCCGCTGGACCTCCCGATACGAGACGTCCAACCCCGGAAGCTGGGCGATCTCGCTCAACGCCCCTTCGTGGTCCGTGTTGTTGAACGTGAGCAGGACCTGGAAGAGGGGGTGGTGCGCCAGCGTACGAGCCGGGTTGAGGGCCTCGACGAGGCGCTCGAAGGGCAGGTCCTGGTGGGCGTAGGCGGCGAGGTCGGTATCGCGTACGCGGTCGAGGAGCTCACGGAAGGTGGGGTTGCCGGCCGTGTCCGTGCGGAGCACCAGCGTGTTGATGAAGAGACCGATGAGGTGGTCGGTGGCGTCGTCGGTGCGTCCGGCGACGGGGGTGCCGATGGGGATGTCCTCGCCCGCGCCGAGCCGGGTGAGGAGAGCCACGACCGAGGCCTGGGCCACCATGAAGGTGCTGGTGTTGGTGGCGCGCGCAAGGCTGGTCAACCGCGCGTGCAACTCCGCCGGGACGGCGAACGGGATGTGGCCACCCGAGTAGTCCGAGGTGGCGGGGCGTGGCCGGTCCGTGGGCAGGTCGAGCTGCTCGGGCAGCCCGGCCAACTGCTCCTTCCAGTAGGTGAGTTGCCTGCCCGCGATGCTCTCCGGGTCGCTGTCGTCGCCGAGGATGCCCTGCTGCCAGAGGGCGTAGTCGGCGTACTGGACGGAGAGCGGAGCCCAGGTGGGCGCCTCGCTTCGCACGCGGGCGGCGTAGGCGGCGGTGAGATCCTGGGCCAGGGGTGTGCGGGACCAGGCGTCGCTGGCGATGTGGTGGAGGAGCAGCAGCAGGACGTGCTCCTGCTCGGACAGCCGGAACAGCCAGGTGCGCGCCGGGAGTTCAAGGGTGAGGTCGAAGCAGTGACCGACGGCTTCGGCCAGCCGGTCGCCGACCTCCTCCTCGGTCACGTCGACGACCGTGAACGGCGTCTCGGCCGCTTCCGCGGGCACCACGATCTGGTACGAGCCCTGCTCGTCCTCGGTGAAGACGGTCCGCAGGCTTTCGTGGCGGGCGACGACGTCACTGATCGCCGTGCGCAGCGCGTCCGTGTCGAGGGCGCCGGTGAGGCGGAGCGTCGTGGCCGTGTTGTAGGTGGGGTTGGGGCCTTCGAGCTGGTGGAGGAACCACAGCCGCTGCTGGGCGTAGGAGAGGGGGATGCGCTCGGGCCGCGGCCGTGCGGTGAGCGCGGTGCGGACGCTGCCGGACTCGTCGAGCGCGCCGGACAGTGCGGCGATCGTCGGCGTCTCGAAGAGCTGCCGGATGGAGAGTTCGGCACTCAGCGTCGTACGGATGCGGCTGACGAGGCGGGTGGCGAGGAGGGAGTGGCCGCCCAGGTCGAAGAAGTTGTCGTCGATGGTGACTCGGTCGACGCCCAGAACCTCGGCGTAGAGAGCGCAGAGGATTTCCTCGCGGGGGCTGCGCGGAGCCCGGCCCGCCGATTTCGCGGTGTAGTCGGGGGTGGGGAGGGCTTTGCGGTCGAGTTTGCCGTTGGGGGTGAGGGGGAGGGCGTCGAGGGTGACGATGGCTGAGGGGACCATGTAGTCGGGGAGTTGGGCGGTGAGTGCGGTGTGTGCGGCTGCCTGGTCCCAGGTGGTGTCGGTGACGAGGTAGGCGACGAGGCGTTGGTCGCCGGGGTGGTCTTCGCGGAGTTGGATGGTTGCTTGGGTGACGCCTGGTAGGGCGGTGAGGGTGGTTTCGATTTCGCCGAGTTCGATGCGGTGGCCGCGGAGTTTGATTTGGTGGTCGGTGCGGCCGTCGTAGATGAGGTGGCCGTGGTGGTTCCAGTGGGCGAGGTCGCCGGTGCGGTACATGCGGGTGCCGGGTTCGCCGTGGGGGTTGGCGGTGAAGCGTTCGGCGGTGAGGGCTTGGCGGTTGTGGTAGCCGCGGGCGAGTTGTTCGCCGGCGAGGTAGAGCTCGCCTGGTATTCCGGCGGGGACGGGCCGCAGGGCTGAGTCGAGTACGTATACCTGGGTGTTGGTGAACGGTCGGCCGATCGGTACGGGGCCGTGGGTGTCGGTGTCGGTGTCGGGTTCGAGGTGGTGGTCGGTGATGTTGACGGTGGATTCGGTGGGTCCGTAGGCGTTGATGATCTGGACGTGGGGGTGGTGCTGGCGCCAGGTGGTGAGGTGGTCGGAATGGAGTGCTTCGCCGCCGAGGATGAGGGTGTGGGAGGGGGAGGCGGTGTCGGGGAGGGTGTTGAGCAGTGGTAGGTGGCTGGGGGTTGCCTTGATCAGCGTTGGTTGGACGGTGGTGGTTTCGAGGGTGGTGAGGTGGACGGTTCCGCCGTTGGTGAGGGGGGTCCATAGGGCGGTGATGGTGAGGTCGAAGGCGAGGGGGGAGTGGAGGAGGGTGGTGCCGGTGGTGGCGGTGTAGGTGGTGCGGGTGCGGTGGAGGTAGGTGGCCAGGGAGTGGTGTTCGATGATGACGCCCTTGGGGCGGCCGGTGGAGCCGGAGGTGTAGATCATGTAGGCGGGGTGGCGGGGTGACCACGGCAGGCGCCGTTCGGCGTCGGTGATCGTGGCGGTGGGCTGGTCCGCGTACGAAGCGACAGGAACCGGCTCCGTGAACGTCAGCGCGGGCGCGGCGTCACCGAGCATGTAGTCGATGCGCTCGGCGGGGTAGTCGGGGTCGATGGGCAGGTAGGCGGCGCCGGTCTTGAGGACGGCGAGCATGCTGACGATCGCGTCGAGCGACTTGGGCAGAGCCAGGGCTACGAACTGCTCGGCGCCGAGGCCCTGTTCGAGGAGGTGCCGGGCGAGCTGGTTGCCGCGCCGGTCGAGTTCGCCGTAGGTGAGCGAGTCACCGTCGCACACCACCGCGACCGCGTCCGGCGTACGTATGGCCTGCTCGGCCACCAGCTCGTGCAGCGGCGTGTCGGGCAGCTCGGTCCGCGCCCCGTTCCACTCCACCAGCACCCGCTCCCGCTCGGCCGGGTCGAGGGTGTCGAGGCGTCCGACGGGCAGGTCGGTGTCGGAGACCAGCGTCTCCAGCACCCGCAGCATCCGGTCCGCCAGTGAACGGACCAGCTCCCCGTCGCAGACGTCCGCGCGGTGGTCGAGGCGGAGCTCCAGGGCGGAGTCCCTGGTGTGCGCGACGAGGTTGACGGCGAAGTCCGTGCTCTCGACCGCGTGGAAGCCGGCCACGCGCAGACCGTCGAGCCGACGGCTCGTGACGTCGGCGCTCACCGGGTAGTTCTGGAAGACCATGGCGGTGTCGAAGAGTTCGCTGTGTCCGGCCCAGCGCTGGATGTCGGCCAGGCCGGCCCACTGGTGGTCCAGGAGGCGGGTCTGTTCGGTCTGCAGGCGGCGGAAGAAGCCGCTGAGGGGCTCGGCGTGGTCGAGGCGGGCGCGCACGGGCAGGGTGTTGATGAACAGGCCGATCATCGACTCGACGCCGGGCAGCTCCGGGGGGCGGCCCGAGACGGTGGCGCCGAAGACGACGTCGTCACGGCCGGTGGACTGGGCCAGGGCCAGCGCCCAGGCACCCTGCACCACCGTGTTCATCGTGACGCCCTGGCTCCGCGCCCACGCCGACAGCTCCGCGGTCGCCTTCGCGTCCAGGCCGAAGGCGACGCCCAGCGGGGCCGAGTCGACCGGACCGGCGTCCGGGGCGAGCAGGGTGGCCTCGTCGAGCCCGGCGAGGGACTTCTGCCAGGCCTCCCGGGCGCCGTCCCGGTCACGGGCGTCGAGCCAGGTGAGGTAGTCGCGGTACGGGCGGACGCGGGGCAGCGCCGCGGGGTCGCCGCCGGACGCGTACAGCTCGGTCAGCTCCTGCCAGAGCAAGGGCATCGACCAGCCGTCGAGCACGATGTGATGATTCGTCATCACCAGCCGGACCCGGTCCCCGGACAGGCGTATCGCCGTGAACCGCAGCAGCGGCGGGCACGTCAGGTCGAAGCGGCGCTCCCGGTCCTCGGCGGCGAGCCGGTCGGCCTGAGCACCCCGCTCGTCCGCGGGCAGGCCGGTCAAGTCGGCCTCCCGCCAGTCGGGTTCGACGTCGGCGGGCACCACCTGCACCCATGCGCCCGAGCCGGTCTGCCGGAACCCGGCGCGCAGGTTCGCGTGCCGCCGCAGCAGGGCCTGCGCCGCGGCGCGCATCCGGGCACCGTCGAACGTGCCCTCCAGGTCGAACGCGAGCTGGCCCACGTAGACGTCACGGGCGTTCTCGTCGTACAGGTTGAGGAAGAGGAAGCCCTCCTGGAGGGGAGCGAGCGGCAGGATGTCCTGGACCGCGGGGACGAGGCGCTCCAGGCGCTCGATCTCGCCCTGGTCGAGCGCCGCGTGGGTGATGTCCGACGGGGTCAGTCCGCCGGCGCCGGGGCGGCGGGCCTCTTCGACGAGCTGCTTCAGCGCCCGGAACCAGGCGTCGGCCAGACGCCGGGCGTCCTCGGACTCCAGCTGGGTCCGGGAGTAGGTCCAGCGCGCCCGCAGCCGGGTGCCCGAAGGCGTCTCCCGGGCTACGGCGTTGAGGTCCACGGGGTGGGCCAGCGGCATGGCGCCGTCGATCCCCGCGACATCACCGCCCTCGATGCTCCAGGGATCCTCATGGGCTCCGCCCTGGCCGAGCTGCCCGAGGTAGTTGAAGCCGAACTCGGGGACCGGGAACCGCGCGAGCGCGGTGCGGGTACGGGGGTTGAGGTAGCGCAGCAGGCCGTAGCCGATGCCGTCGCCGGGCACGGCGCGCAGCTGCTCCTTCACGTCCTTCAGCGCCCGGATCGTCGGCGCGTCGCCGTTGGTGGCGGGGGCGGCGGGCGGTGCGAGCAGGACCGGGTACATGGCGGTGAACCAGCCCGCGGTACGGCTGAGTTCCGCGCCCGGCACGGTGTCCTCGTGGCGTCCGTGGCTCTCCAGGTCGACCACGACGGGCGCGTCGGGGTTCTCACCGCGGCCACGCCGCCACTCGGCGACGGCGAGCGCGAAGGTGCTCAGGAGTACGTCGTTGATCGTCGCGTGGCAGACGCCGGGAACCCAGGTGAGCAGGGCCTCGGTGATGTCCGCGTCGAGTTCGGCGGTGATCTCGCCCGCGCTCGCATGGGTGTCCCGCGCGCGGTCGAGGCGCAGTGTGCGCGGGGTGTCGCCGAGCACCGAACGCCAGTGGTCGAGCTCCGCCTCGACGCGCGGTTCCCCGGCGATGTCCGCGAGGGACAGCGCCCACCGCCGCCACGGTGTGTCCACCGGGGCGAGCGGCTCGCCCGCGTAGGCGGCGGCCAGGTCGGGTATGAGGATGCGCCAGGTGACGCCGTCCATGACCAGGTGGTTGGCGACGAGCACGAGCAGACCGTCCCGGTCGGCACCCCGGTCGAGCCAGACGGCCTGGACCATACGGCCGTCCGCCGGGGCCAGCCGCGAACGGGCCGCACGGGCCTGCTCGGTGACCGCGGACCGGACGTCGGACTCGTCGAGGCCCACGGTGTCGTACCGGATCAGGCAGTCGGCCACGGCCACGGAGCCCGGTTCGGGAACCTGGATCGTCCAGTCGCCGGCCACCCGCATGCGCAGGGCGTCATGGTGGTCGAGCACGGTCAGGAGAGCGGCGCCGAGCGCGTCGAAGTCGAGGGCGGCGGGCACGCGGAGCACCAGGGACTGGTTGAACTCGGCCACGTCGGAGCCGAGTTCGGCGAACCAGCCCATCATCGGCGTGCGGGGGGCCGGGCCGTGGGCCGGGATGTCGGCGCCTTGCTGCCGGCGGTCGGTGTCGGGTCCGGCCGTGGCCGACTCGGCGAGCAGCGCGGGCGTCTGGTGTTCGAAGACGTCGCGCACCGACAGGACGAGACCTGCCCCGCGGGCCCGGCCGACGAGCTGGATGGACAGGATGCTGTCCCCGCCGAGGTCGAAGAAGCCGTCGTCGATCCCGACGGACTCCACCCCGAGGACGTCGGCGAACAGCTCGGACAGCAGCCGCTCCCGCGGGTTGCGGGCGGTGCGCCCCGACGTCCGCGCGGAGTAGTCGGGGGCGGGCAGCGCTTTGCGGTCCAGCTTGCCGTTGATCGTCAGCGGCAGGGTGTCCAGGGCGACGAACGCGGTCGGGATCATGTGGTCGGGCAGCGTCTCGCGCAGTTCGGCACGGAGCGCGGCGGCGTCCAGGGTGTGACCGGGCTCGGGTACGACGTACGCCACGAGCCGCCGGTCGCCCGGCCGGTCCTCCCGCACGATCACGGCCGCCCTCGCCAGGTGCGGGCGCTCGGTGATGACCGCCTCGATCTCGGTCGGCTCGATCCGCAGGCCGCGGATCTTGACCTGGGTGTCGACCCGTCCCAGATACTCCAGCTCACCGTTCGGCAGCCAGCGCACCAGGTCACCGGTCCGGTACAGCCGGGTGCCGGGCGCCCCGAACGGGTTGGCCACGAACCGCTCCGCGGAGAGCGCGGGCCGCCCGTGGTAGCCGCGGGCCAGGTGCGGACCGGCCGCGTAGAGCTCGCCGGGGACACCGGGGGCGACCGGGCGCAGCGCGGCGTCCAGCACGTACACCGCGGTGTTGGTGACGGGGGAGCCGATGGGCGGGGTGAGGGGCCCGGACAGCGGACCGCTCATCGTCGAGCAGACCGTGGTCTCCGTGGGGCCGTAGGAGTTGAGCATCGTACGGCCGCCGGACCAGCGCTCCACCAGCTCCGGCGGGATCGTCTCCGCGCCCACGACGAGGGTGAGCCCGTCGGGCAGCGAACCCTCGGGCAGCAGCCCGAGGACGGAGGTCGTCAGGCTGAGATGGGTCGCCGCGTACCGGGTCGCCAGCTCGGCCAGTTCGGGCCCCGGCGTGGTCTCCTGGGGCGCGACGACGAGGGTGGCGCCGGTGAGGAGAGCCATCGCCAGCTCCCAGAACGACGCGTCGAAGCTCGGGGAGAGGTGCTGCAGGATCCTGCTGTCCGGCCCGGCCGCGCAGTCGCGGGTGAAGATGTCGACCAGGCCCGGCAGACCGGTGTGGGTGACGACGACACCCTTGGGCCGGCCCGTGGTGCCGGAGGTGTAGATCATGTACGCCGGGTGTTCGGGGCGCAGCGGCGTCGGCCGTTCCCCGTCGGTGACATCGTGCGCGGGCAGTCCGGCGACGGCCGCCGCGGTCTCGGCGCTGTCGATCAGGAGAAGTGGTGCGGCTGTGTCCGGGAGCCCGGCGGCGCCGGCGGACGTGGTGACGACGAGCGTGGGCGCGGCGTCCCCGACGAGATGGGCGATCCGCTCGGCCGGGTACGCGGGGTCGACGGGCAGATAGGCCGCGCCCGCCTTGAAGGCGGCGAGCGCCGAGACGACCAGGTCGGCCGAGCGGGGCAGGGCCATCGCCACGAACTCCTCGGGGCCCGCGCCCAGTTCGAGGAAGCGGCGGGCCAGCCGGTTCGCCCGCGCGTTGAGCTCGCCGTACGACAGGGCCTGCCCGTCGAACTCGACGGCGATGCGCTCCGGCGCCTCGGCGGCATGGGTCTCGACATACTCGGCGAAGGTCCGGCCGACCGGCTCGCGCGGTGTGTCGTTCCACTCGACCAGGACGCGGTCCAGCTCCTGACGGCTGAGGACGTCGACGTCACCGATGTGTCGCCCGGGGTCGCCGACCAGGGCGTCGAGGAGCCGCAGGAAGCGGTCCACCAGTGCGCTGACCGTGCCCTTGTCGAAGAGGTCGGTGCTGTACTCGGCCGCGCCGAACAGTCCGGCGGGAGCGCCCTCGGCGTCGCGGTGCTCGGCGATCTCGAAGGCCAGGTCGAGCTTGGCGATCCCGGTGGCGACGGGCAGCAGCGTCACGCCGAGGCCGGTCGCGGCCAGCGCGGCGAGCGCGTCCTGCTGGGTGGTGTCCAGGCTCAACAGCACCTGGAACAGCGGGTTGTGGGAGAGCGACCTGGTCGGGCTGAGGACATCCACCAGGTGTTCGAAGGGCAGCTCCTGGTGGTCGTAGGCGGTCAGGTCGGTGGCCCGCACCCGGTCGAGCAGCTCGCGGAAGGTGGGGTTGCCGCTGGTGTCGGTGCGCAGCACCAGGGTGTTGACGAAGAAGCCGACGACCTGGTCGAGGGCGTCGTCGGTCCGTCCCGCCACCGGCGTGCCGACGGGGATGTCGTCACCGGCCCCCATCCGGGACAGCAGGGCGGCCAGAGCAGCCTGGAGCACCATGAAGACGCTGGTGCGGGACTCCCTGGCCAGCTCCACGACGCCCCGGTGCAGCTCCGCGCGGACGGTCAGCGGAACACGGTCGCCGCGGTGCGAGGCGACGGCCGGGAGCGGCCGGTCCGCGGGCAGGTCGAGCCGGTCGGGCAGACCGGCCAGGGCCTGCTTCCAGTGGGCGAGCTGGCGGCCGGCCGGGCTGGTGGCGTCGGACGCGTCTCCGAGCGACGCGCGCTGCCACAGCGCGAAGTCCGCGTACTGCACGGGCAGGGGCGTCCAGTCGGGGGCGCGACCGGCCGCGCGGGCCGTGTACGCCGTGGCGAGGTCGTGGATCAGCGGGCCGAGGGACCAGCCGTCACCCGCGATGTGATGCACCATCAGCAGCAGCACGTGCTCGTCGTCGGCGAGCCGGAACAGTTCCGCCTTCACCGGGATGTCGGTCCGCAGGTCGAAGCAGTGCCGGGCGGCCTCTGCGAGGAGCTGGTCGAGCCGCTCCTCGACGGTGCCGGTCAGCGGCAGCTCGAAGCGCACGCCGGCGGCGTCGAGCACGGTCTGCCGGGCGCCCTGCTCGTCCTCGGTGAAGACGGTCCGCAGGCTTTCGTGGCGGGCGATCACGTCCCGGAAGGCCGCGCGCAGCGCCTCCGGGTCGAGCCCGCCGGTCAGCCGCAGCGCACCGGTGATGTTGTAGGTGGGTGAGGGGCCTTCGAGCTGGTGCAGGAACCACAGCCGCTGCTGTGCGTACGACAGCGGCAGCCGCTCGGGACGCTCGCCGGCCGTCAGCGGTGTCCTGGCGTGCTCCGCCCGGTCCAGGGCCGCGGAGAGCCCGGCGACCGTGGGCGTCTCGAAGAGCTGCCGCACCGACAGCTCGACCCCCAGGGTGCTGCGGATGCGGCCGGCCAGCTTGGTGGCGAGCAGGGAGTGGCCGCCGAGGTCGAAGAAGTTGTCGTCGATGGTCAGGCGGGGAACCGCGAGCACCTCGACGAAGAGGGAGCACAGGATCTCCTCGCGCGGCCCGCGCGGAGCGCGTCCCGTGACCTGCCCGGAGTGGGCGGGGGCGGGCAGCGCCTTGCTGTCGAGCTTGCCGTTGGGCGTCAACGGCAGGGCGTCCAGGGTGACGAACGCCGAGGGCAGCATGTAGTCCGGCAGTTGGGCGGCGGCATGGTCGTGGAGCGCGCGGGCACTCACGTCGGCACCGGTCACCACGTACGCGACGAGCCGCAGGTCGCCCGGGACGTCCTCGCGCGGCACCACGGTCACGTCGTCGACCGAGGAGTGGGCCGCGAGCACGGCCTCGATCTCGCCGAGCTCGATCCGGAAGCCGCGGATCTTCACCTGCTGGTCGGCGCGCCCCAGGTAGTCGAGGCCGCCGTCGGACCGGCGCCTGGCCAGGTCGCCCGTGCGGTACATCCGGGTGCCCGTCTCGCCGAAACGCGCGGCGTACGGGTCGGCGGGGAAGCGGTCCGCGGTGAGGCCGGGGCGGCCCAGGTAGCCGAGGGCGAGGCCGGCCCCGGCGACGTACATCTCCCCGGTGACGCCGGGCGCGGTGGGGCGCAGTCGGTCGTCGAGGACGTAGACCCGCAGGTCGGGGATGTTGACGCCGATGGTGCTCGCCGAGGCGGCGGCAGCGGTGGCCCGGTCCAGCGCGAAGTGGGAGACGTGGACGGTGGTTTCGGTGATGCCGTACATGTTGACCAGGACCGGGGCGTCCTCGGCGTGCCGCTCGTACCAGTCCGCGAGGCGGGACAGGTCGAGTGCCTCGCCGCCGAACACCACGTAGCGCAGGGCGAGTTCGGGCCGCTGCTCGCGGTCGGCCGCGGCCAGCTGGTAGAACGCCGAAGGCGTCTGGTTCAGGACGGTGACCCGCTCCCGTTCGAGAAGGGTCAGGAACGCGGCGGGGTCCCGGCTGACGGCGTGCGGTACGACGACGAGCCGGCCGCCGTGCAGGAGCGGCCCCCACAGCTCCCAGACGGAGAAGTCGAACGCGTAGGAGTGGAAGAGGGTCCACACGTCCCGCTCGTCGAAGCCGAACCAGTGCTCGGTGGCGGAGAAGAGCCGCACGACGTTGTGGTGCGGCACGGCCACACCCTTGGGCCGTCCCGTCGAGCCCGAGGTGTAGATGACGTAGGCGGTGTCCCGTGGGTCGAGCGGCCTGACCCGCTCGCTCTGGGCGAGGTCGTCCGAGCGGTACGCGTCCGGCCCGTCGCCGTCCGCTTCCGTGAGGTCGCCGAGGACGATGCGGGGCACCTCGTGGGCGGGCAGCCGCTCGGCGGTGTCGCGGTCGGTGAGCAGCACCGCGGGCGCCGCGTCGGACAGCGCGTAGGCGAGCCGGTCGGCCGGATAGCCGGGGTCGAGCGGCACATAGGCGGCACCCGCCTTGACCACGGCGAGCAGCGCCACGACCAGTTCGGCCGAGCGGGGCAGCGCGAGCGCGACCAGCGCGTCGGGCCCGATCCCGCGGGCGACGAGCAGCCGGGCGAGGCGGTTGGCACGCGAGTTGAGCTCGCCGTACGACAGAGATGTGCCCTCGAAGGTCAGTGCCGTGCGGTCGGCGTGGCGGGCCGCCTGCCGCTCGAAGAGCTCGGGCAGCGTGGCCGCGACGGACTCGCCGAGGGCGGCGGCGGAGTCAGGCCGGTTGGCCGCCACGAGCAGCGCGTGGTGTTCGCCGGGGACGAGGACGTCGACGTCGCCCAGGCGCGCGTCGGGCTCCGCGACGACCTCCGTGAGGAGCCGCACCAGCCGCTCGGTGAGGGCGCGGACGGTCCCGGCGTCGAACAGCTCCGTGCTGAACTCCACCGCGAGGTTCAGCCCGGCCGGCTCGCCCTCGGCGTCGCGGTTCTCGTCGAAGGCGAACACGAGGTCGAACCTGGACAGGCCGGTGTGCACGGGCATGAGCGTCGCGCTGACGCCGGGCAGCCGGCCCAGCTCGCCCAAGGCGTCCTGCTGGGTGGTGTCGAAGGTCAGCGCCACCTGGAACAGCGGGTGGTGGGAGGTGCTGCGGTCCGGGTTGAGCGCCTCGACGAGCCGCTCGAAGGGCACGTCCTGGTGGGCGTAGGCGGCCAGGTCGGTGTCGCGGACCCGGCCGAGGAGCTCGCGGAAGGTCGGGTCGCCGCTGGTGTCCGTGCGCAGCACGAGCGTGTTGACGAAGAAGCCGATCAGGTTCTCCACCGCCGCGTCGGTACGCCCCGCGATGGTGGAGCCGATCGGTACGTCCTCACCCGCGCCGAGCCGCGTCAGGAGCCCCGCGAGCGCGGCCTGGAGCACCATGAACACGCTGGTCCGGGTCTCGGTGGCCAGCCCGGCCAGCGAGCGGTGCAGATCGGCGGGCACGGTCACGTCGAGCCGGTCCCCGGCGTTGTCGCGCCGTGCGGGACGCGGCCGGTCGGTGGGCAGTTCGAGCCGCTCCGGCAGGCCGGCCAGGGCCTGTCGCCAGTGGGAGAGCTGCCGGGCGCCCTCGCTCTCGCCGTCCCCGTCGGCGCCGAGGAGTTCGTGCTGCCAGAGCGTGTAGTCGGCGTACTGCACCGGCAGCGGCGCCCAGTCGGGGGCCGCGCCGCCGAGCCGGGCGGCGTAGGCGGCCCCCAGATCACGGGCGAGCGGGGCCAGCGACCAGCCGTCCCCGGCGATGTGGTGCAGCACCAGCAGCAGCACGTGCTCGTCCGGTGCCACCCGCAACAGCGCGGTGCGCAACGGCACTTCACCGGTGAGGTCGAAGGGGTGGCGGGCCACCCGGGCGATGTCCTCGGTCAGCCGCTCCGCGTCGCTGTCGACCATCTCCAGGCGGGGCGCCGCCTGCTCCGCGGACAGGATCACCTGGTGCGGGCCGTGCTCGTCCTCCGCGAAGACGGTGCGCAGGCTCTCGTGCCGGGCGACCACATCACCGATCGCCGCCGACAGGGCGGCGCCGTCCAGGTGGCCGGTGAGCCGCAGCGCGGCCGGGATGTTGTACAGCGGCGACGGGCCCTCGAACTGGTGGATGAACCACAGGCGTCGCTGGGCGAAGGAGAGGGGAAGGCGGTCGGGCCGCTGCCGGGCGGTGACCGCCGTACGGGCCCGGCCGGTCTCGTCGAGTGCCACAGCGAGCTCCGCCACGCTCGGCGACTCGAAGACCCGCTGGATCGACAGCTCCGCCCCGAGGGCGGTGCGGATGCGGCTGATCAGCTGTGTGGCGAGCAACGAGTGGCCGCCCAGCTCGAAGAAGCCGTCGTCGACGCCGACCGCGTCCACCCCGAGGACCTCGGCGAACAGCGTGCACAGCAGTTCCTCGCGCGGGGTGCGCGGTGCCCGGCCGCCGGACCGCTCCGTGCGGTCGGGGACGGGCAGGGCCCTGCGGTCGAGCTTGCCGTTCGGCGTGACCGGCAGCTCCGGCAGGGTGACGTACGCCGAGGGGACCATGTAGTCCGGCAGCAGCTCGCGCAGCCGGGCGGTGAGCGCCGCGGAGCCGGGCCCGGTGTCGCCCGAGGGGACGGTGTAGGCGACGAGGCGCTGGTCGCCGGGCCGGTCCTCGCGCAGCACCACCGCGGCCTGGCCGACCTCCGGCTGCCGGACGAGGGCGGCCTCGATCTCGCCGAGTTCGATGCGGAAGCCGCGCAGCTTGACCTGCTGGTCGGCGCGGCCGAGATAGTCGAGGCTGCCGTCGTGGTTCCAGCGCGCGAGGTCGCCCGTGCGGTACATCCGGCTGCCCGGCGCGCCGTGCGGGTCGGCGGTGAAGCGCTCGGCACTGAGGCCGGGGCGGCCCAGGTAGCCGCGGGCGAGCTGGACACCGGCGATGTAGAGCTCGCCGGGCACGCCCGCGGGCACCGGGCGCAGCGCGGCGTCGAGCACCCGCATCCGGGTGTTCCACACCGGGCGGCCGATCGGCACCGGGCCGGTGCCCGAGTCCTCGGCGCACGGCCAGTACGTCACGTCGACGGCGGCTTCCGTGGGCCCGTACAGGTTGTGCAGCGGGACGTCCGACACGGCCTGGAACCGCGTGCGCAGCTCGGCCGAGAGGGCCTCGCCGCTGCAGAAGACCCGGCGCAGCCCCGTCAGTGAGGCCGCGGCGGGCTCGCGCAGGAACACGTCGAGCATCGACGGCACGAAGTGGAGGGTGGTGACGCCCTCGCGCCGGATGACGTCGGCCAGATAGGCCGGGTCCAGATGGCCCTCGGGCCGCGCGACGACCAGCGTGGCGCCCTGGGTGAGGGGCCAGAAGAACTCCCACACGGACACGTCGAAGCCGGACGGGGTCTTCTGCAGCACCCGGTCGGAGGCATCGAGGCCGTAGGTGTGCTGCATCCAGGCCAGGCGGTTGACGATCGACCGGTGGGAGATCACCACACCCTTGGGCCGGCCGGTGGACCCGGAGGTGTAGATGACGTAGGCGGGGTGCCGCGGATCGAGCGCCGCCGCCGGTGCCGCCCCGGCGGGCTCCGGGGCCGGGGCAGGGACCGGTCCGTCCAGGACCAGCCGGGGGGTGCCGTCGTCCGGCAGCCGCTCCTCGGTGTCCGACGTGGTCAGGACGAGCATGGCGCCCGCGTCCTGCAGGATGTGCGCGATGCGGTCCGCCGGATAGCCGGGGTCGACGGGGACGTACGCCGCGCCCGACTTCAGCACGGCGAGCAGGGCGACGACGAGTTCCGTCGACCGGGGGACGGCGACCGCGACGAAGCGCTCCGGGCCGGCTCCGCGGGCGACCAGGCTCCTGGCCAACTCCTCGGCGCGGCCGTCCAGTTCGGCGTACGTCAGAGAACTTCCCTCGTACGCGACGGCCTCGTGGTCCGGGGTGCGGGCGGCCTGCGCGGCGAGCAGCCGGGGCAGCGTCGCGTCGGGCACCTCGTGCGCGGTGTCGTTCCACTGCGTGAGGATGCGGTGCCGTTCGTCCGGCGTGAGCAGCGCGGCCTGGTCGAGAGGTGCGGTGGGGTCGGCCGCCAGGTCCTCTAGGAACCGGACGAAGCGCTCCTGGAGGAAGGTCAGGTCCCGCGCGTCGTACACCTGCGGGTTGCCCTCGAAGTCGACGCGGAGCCCGGAGTCGGGGGTGCCGGTCAGGACGAAGTTCAGGTCGGTCGTCGGGCCGGAACTGATGCTGCGCATCACGCCGAGCGGGCCGCCGAAGTCGACGGGCCGGTAGGGCATGACGTTGACCGTCGGGGCGAGCACGCCCGAGCCGCCGAGTTCGCGGTTCAGGTCCTCGCCGCGGTACCGGCTGTGCGCCATGAGGCCGCGCAACGCGTCGGACACGGTCTCGATCAGCTGGGCGAAGGTCTGGCCCGGGCGCACGGTCAGCCGCAGCGGCAGCCGGTTGGAGACCATGCCGGGCGTGGTGCGGGCGTTGGCGCCGTACCGGCCCGTGACCGGCACCGACAGCACGATGTCCTGAGCGCCCGTCATCCGGTGCAGGAAGGCGCCCACGCCGGCGATCACCACGCGCGCCCAGGCGGAGCCGGTCGCCTCGGCGGCCCGCTCCAGCACACCCGTGCGCTCCGGGCCGAGGGCGAGGCTCGCCACGGTGGGCGCCAGGACGAGCCCACTGCTGCGGCCGGTGAGCGAGACGGGCTCGGGAACGTCGGCGAACAGCTCGGTCCAGTAGGCGCGGTCCTTGGCGTGCCGGGCGGAGGCGCGGTAGGTCTCCTCGGTGGCGACCAGCTGGTCCATGTCGCCGAAGGAGCAGGGCGGTACGGCACGCCCCTGCGTCAGCGCCCGGTAGACCTCGGCGAGCCGCTCGTAGAACAGGGACATGCTGGTGCCGTCGATCACGATGTGATGGACGCCCAGGTAGTACAGGTGCCGGCCGCCGCCGAGCGTGAACAGCGCGTGGCTGCTGAGGCCGGGCCGGTCGAGCGCCACCGGCGTCGCGCGGTCCCGCTCCATCCAGCGGATCGCCTCGGCCTGCGGGTCCTCGTGCCCGGTGAGGTCGAAGTGCCGCAGCAGCACCGGGGTGTACGGCACGCCGTCCGGGCCCTCGGTCTCGTCCGCGCCCTCCGGGGCGAGGGGGCAGTACGCGCGGTACGGGCGTCCCTGCTCGTCGGTGAGGAAGCGGGAGCAGAGGGTCTCCGTCTCGGCCATCGTGTGCCGCAGGGCCGCGCTCAGTACGGCGTGGTCCAGCGGGCCGTCGATCTCCAGGCAGGAGCCGGTCTTGTAGTGCGCACCTCGCGGGTCCAGCTGCTGCGCGAGCCACACCTCGTGCTGCGCACTGGTCAGGCCGTGCCGAATGGACGAGAGCTCAGACACCTGTCTCCTCACAATCTTCCGCCGGAACCCCCGGCCTTTTCATGCCGCGCAGAAAAATAATCGAGGTGCCGCTTGAGTGACATTCAATTAAGGGCGAACTGGGACGCTAGCAAGGCTCGGAGGAGCTGGTCAACATACTTATCCAGGCGGATAACCGCAGGTAGGGAGCTTGATATCCAGCCGATAGCGAGGGTATACGAGCGATTTGTAGAGTGTAGGCACGTGCATTTCCCTTTCCTGATCGAGAATTTCGGGAGCCGTCTTTCCGACGGGTGTTCCCGCGTTTCTCCCTTTCTCTTCATTGGAGAGCCGCCATGCCGCCAAGTGCCATTGCGTACGCCGAGCTGTACGTCACGGACGACCGGGATGCCTCCGGCTTCCTCATCGACAGCCTCGGCTTCGTGCCCCTGGCCGTGGCGGGCCCCGCCACCGGTACCCACGACCGCAGGTCCACCGTGCTGCGCAGCGGCGAGGTCACCCTCGTGGTCACCCAGGCGCTGCAGCCGGGAACGGCCGTCGCCCGGCACGTCGAGGAGCACGGCGACTCCATCGCCGACCTCGCGTTCAGCTGTGACGACGTCCAGTCCTGCTTCGACCGGGCCGTCCTCGCCGGCGCCACCGCACTGCAGCAGCCGACCCCTTCGCTCCGGCGCGGCCAGGACACCTGGTTCGCCGCCGTCTCCGGGTTCGGGGACGTCCGGCACACCCTGATCGCCGCGACCGACGACCGTGCGGGGCAGCTGCCGCCCGACCGGGACTGGGCGCTCCTGCCGGCCGCCACGGACCCCGCGGCGCCCCGGCCGGTCCTCGACCACGTCGCGGTCTGCCTCGAAGCCGGCACCCTGCGCCGCACCGCCGAGTTCTACGAGGCCGCCTTCGACATGCCCTTCTACTCCTCCGAGTACATCGAGGTGGGCGACCAGGCGATGGACTCCATCGTGGTGCGCAACGCCGAGGGCGGCATCACCTTCACCCTCATCGAGCCCGACGACACGCGGCTGCCGGGCCAGATCAACCAGTTCCTGAACGCCCACAACGGCCCGGGAGTCCAGCACCTGGCCTTCCTCGTGGACGACATCGTCGGTTCGGTCCGCGCGCTCGGCGACCGCGGCGTGGCCTTCCTGCGCACCCCCGGCGCCTACTACGACCTTCTCACCGAGCGCGTCAGCGACATGGCCGACGCCATCGCCGACCTGCGCGAGACCAACGTCCTCGCCGACCGCGACGAGTGGGGCTACCTGCTGCAGATCTTCACCCGCTCGCCCTACCCGCGCGGCACCCTCTTCTACGAGTACATCCAGCGCAACGGCGCGCGCGGCTTCGGCAGTTCGAACATCAAGGCGCTGTACGAGGCCGTCGAGAGGGAGCGGGAAGTGGCCGGTCGATGACGTCCGCCACCGAGCGGGAGCCGCTCACGCTCGACGACTTCGCCGAGCGCGCACGGCACGAACTGCCGCCCGATGTATGGGACTTCATCGCCGGTGGCGCGGGCCGGGAGCGGACGCTGGCCGCCAACGAGGCCGTCTTCGACACCGTACGGCTGCGCCCCAGGGCGCTGCCCGGCATCGAGGAACCGGACACCTCCGTCGAGGTGTTCGGCTCCCGCTGGTCGGCTCCCGTCGGGATCGCACCCGTGGCCTACCACTCACTCGCCCACCCGGACGGCGAGACGGGCACGGCCGTCGCCACGGGCCGGCTCGGACTCCCGCTCGTCGTCAGCACCTTCGCGGGCCGGACCCTCGAAGAGGTGGCCGACGCGGCCGGCGCCCCGCTGTGGCTCCAGCTGTACTGCTTCCGCGACGCCGAGACCACGCTCGGCCTCGCCCGTCGTGCGCGCGACAGCGGCTACCAGGCCCTGGTGCTCACCGTCGACACCCCCTTCACCGGCCGTCGCCTGCGCGACCTGCGCAACGGCTTCGCGGTCCCCGCCCATGTGACCCCGGCCAACCTGGCCGGGTCGGCCGCCGCGGGGAGCGCGACTCCCGGAGCGCACAGCAGGCTGGCCTTCGACCGCTCCCTCGACTGGTCCGCCGTGGCACGGCTGCGGGACCTGAGCGGGCTGCCCGTACTCGCCAAAGGCGTCCTCACCGCGCGGGACGCCGAGGCGGCGGTGGCCGCGGGCGTCGCGGGCATCATCGTCTCCAACCACGGCGGCCGCCA
Source organism: Streptomyces sp. DT2A-34 (assembly GCF_030499515.1). Taxonomy (NCBI): domain Bacteria; kingdom Bacillati; phylum Actinomycetota; class Actinomycetes; order Kitasatosporales; family Streptomycetaceae; genus Streptomyces; species Streptomyces sp. DT2A-34. The sequence goes on from NZ_JASTWJ010000001.1 coordinate 7,305,115, forward strand.
ACTCGACGGCGTCCAAGCCAGTTTGGAGGCGCTGCCCGAGGTGGTGTCCGCCGTGCGCGGCCGCTGCCCCGTCTTCCTCGACGGCGGCATCCGCTCCGGCGCCGACGTCCTGGTCGCGCTGGCCCTCGGCGCCCGCGCCGTGTTCGTCGGCCGGCCCGCACTGTACGCCCTGGCCGCCGGCGGCAGCGAGGGCGTGCACCGGATGCTCACCCTGCTGATCGCGGAGTTCGCCGACACCATGGTGCTCACCGGCCACGCGTCGCCCGGCACGATCGACGCGGACACCGTGATCCTGCCGGGACACAGCCGCCCGAACCCCGAGAACACAGGGCCGCACACCCTGCCGCACACCGTGCCGCACACCATGTCGTACACAGACAGGAGTCCCGGATGACGACCATGTCAGGGAGCACGGACCGGACAGGCGTCCTGCCGCGGACCGCTCTGCACGCCAGCCTGTCCGCGCCGCTGCTCGACACGATGACCTTCCTCAACGAGGTCACCCTCCGCCATCCGCAGGCGATCTCCTTCGCCCCGGGACGGCCGTACGAAGGCGACTTCGACGTCGCGCGCGTACCCGGACTCATCGAGACCTACCTCGACCACCTGCGCGAGCAGGGCCACTCCGAGGAACGCGTGCGCACGGCGCTCTACCAGTACGGCGAGACCGCGGGACAGATCAGGGACATCGTCGCCCGCATGCTCGACGTCGACGAGGACATGACGGTGGACCCCGCGTCCGTGGTGGTGACGGTCGGCTGCCAGGAAGCCGTCCTGCTCACGCTCCGCGCGCTGTTCACGGGCCCCGACGACGTGCTCCTCGTCGACAGTCCCTCGTACGTCGGCGTCACCGGCGCGGCCAGTCTGCTCGGGATCCCCGTCGTCGCGGTGCCCGGCACCCCGCACGGGCCGAGCCTGGAGGGAATCGAGCGCGCCGTACGGGAGATCGAGGCGAGCGGCCGGCGCGCCAGGTGTCTGTACGTGGTGCCCGACTGCTCCAACCCCACCGGGGTCAGCATGCGCCGCGAGGCCCGTACGGCCCTGCTCGACGCCGCGGACCGGCTCGGACTGCTGCTCCTGGAGGACAACCCCTACGGCGTCTTCAGCACGGTGCGGCGGCCTACGCTCAAGTCCCTCGACACCCAGCGGCGCGTCATCTACCTCGGCTCCTTCGCGAAGACCGCCTTCCCGGGCGCGCGCGTCGGGTTCGTGGTCGCCGACCAGCTGGTCGAGAGCGCGGACGGCCGGGCACCGGGGCTGCTCGCCGACGAACTGGCCAAGGTCAAGAGCATGGTCACCGTCAACACCTCCAGCCTGAGCCAGGCAGCGGTCGCCGGGCTGCTCCTGCAGAACGGCGGCGGGCTGCGGGCGGCGAACGAGGCATCGGCACGCCACTACCAGTCCACCATGAGGTGTCTGCGGGAGTCCCTCGCCGCCGAACTGCCCGCGGGAGCACCGGAGTCGGCCGGGGTGCGGTGGAACGACCCCGACGGCGGGTTCTTCCTGACGCTCGACGTCCCGTTCGCCGCGGACGGGGCCGCGTTGGACATCTCGGCGGACAAATACGGCGTCATCTGGACGCCGATGCGCCACTTCCACCTGGACGACGCGGGGGACCGGCAGATCCGGCTCTCCTGCAGCTACCTCACCACCGACCAGGCCGCCGAGGGGGCGGCGCGACTGGCCCGCTTCATCAAGGACCAGGCGCGGAACTGAACCCCCGCCCGATGTCGCCAGGGGCCTGCGCCGCCGGATCGGCAGCGCAGGCCCCTGACATATGGCCCTAGGCGGTGTCTTCAAATGTCACGCCCACATCAGGAGCGATGCGAGGGTGACGGCTGCTTGGTAGGACTCGGCGGTCTTCTCGTAGCGGGTGGCGATGCCTCGCCACTGCTTCAAGCGGTTGAAGCATCGTTCGACCACGTTGCGCCGCTTGTAGAGCTGCTTGTCGAAGGCGGGCGGGCGCCCGCCGCGGTGGCCGCGCCGGAGCCGGTTGCGGATCTGGTCGGAACGTTCCGGAATGGTGTGGCCGACGCCCCGCCGCCTGAGCCAGGCCCGGATCGCTTTGGAGCTGTAGCCCTTGTCGCCGATGACGTGGTCGGGCCGGACACGGGGCCGTCCCGGCCCGAGGCGAGGCACCCGTATCGCGTCCATCACGGCGGTGAACTGGGTGCAGTCGTTGGTGTTCCCGCCTGTGACGGTGAAGGCGAGCGGGCGTCCCAGGGCATCGCATGCCAGGTGAATCTTGCTGGTCAGGCCGCCTCGGGACCGACCGAGTCCGGGGCTGCGGAGCCCCCTTTCGGGCCCCGGCAGCGTGCTGGTGGGCACGGACCACGGTTGAGTCGATCGACACGAGCCAGTCGATGTCGCCGCTCGCGTCCGCCCTCGACTGGGCGGCCTGGAGCATCCGCTCGAACGTGCCGTCCAGGGCCCACCGGCGAAACCGGGTGTGCAGCGTGGCCCACGGACCGTACCGCTCGGGCACGTCCCGCCAGGCCGTCCCGGTACGGAACTTCCACACGATCCCGTTGAGCACGGTGCGGTCGTCCAGCCGCTTCCTGCCCCGCAACGATGCGGGCAGCAGCGGCCGGACGAACTCCCATTCGGCATCCGACAGTTCATGTCGACGTATCACCCGACCATGATCCACCACTCAAGATCATTTGAAGACACCGCCTAGGCCCTGTCGTCAAATTCCCGCCTGCCGCGCGACGCCATGCACGCTCCCCCAGAGGGGGCACCCCCACTCGCCGCACCGCGCGAAAGCCCAAGTAGCTCCGCTACGAGGGCTTCCACGCGGCACGCCGACAGCACGCACCTGACGCCGCGCGGCCCGCCCTTCGGGCGGACGACGGGAATTTGACGACAGGGCCTAGTTGAGATCGATGTCCTTCACCAGGCCCGCCTCGTAGGCGATGATCGCCGCCTGCACCCGGTTGCGCACCTCCAACTGGTTGAAGATCGCGCTGACATACGTCTTGATGGTGCCCTCGACCAGGTGCAGCCGCTGGGCGATCTCGGCGTTCGACAGGCCGGCGCCCAGCATCCCCAGGACCTCCTGCTCACGCTTGGTCAGCAGGGTCGTGCGCTCGCCCGAGACCTCCGCGCGGGGCGACGGGGCCCGGCGCAGTTCGGTCATCAGCCGGCGCGCCACCAGCGGGGAGAGACAGGAGCCCCCGGCCGCCACGGCCCGCACCCCGGAGATCAGGTCCCGCGGATCGGACGCCTTGAGCAGGAACCCGGCCACTCCCTGGTCCAGGGCCCGCTCGATGTACTTGTCCTCGCCGAAGGTGGTGAGGATGACCACCCCGGTGTCCGGGTTGGTGGTCCGCAGTTCACCCGCGGCTGTCAGGCCGTCCATCTCCGGCATCCGGATGTCGAGCAACGCCACATCGGGGCGGTGTTTGCGGGCCAGTTCGACCGCCTCACGCCCGTCGGACGCCTCGGCGACCACCTCGATGCCCGGCTCGGTGGTGAGGATGGAGCGAACCCCGGCCCTGATGATGGTCTCGTCGTCGGCGAGCAATACGCGAATCATCCGATCCTTCCCTGCTGGTTTCTGCTCATCGGCCCCGCGGGCGGCCGCCGCCGGGCGCGCTGTGCTCAGAGCGTGTCCTTGGCCACCAGAACATCATCCTGGAAGCACAGCCGGTACATCGTGTCGGTGAAGTGGAGAGGACTCGCGCCGGCCCGGTAGTACTCGCACGTGGCGCCCTGCGGCACAAGAGGCTCCGTGACGACCGGTGGCGGCTTCCTGATCCGCCGCGACGGGAGCGCCGACTCCAGCTCCGCGCGCGTCTCACCGACCCGTATGCGCGCGTAGTCGTCGGGGGAGATGGAGGTGGTCGCCGAGGTGAAGACGTAAAGGCCCACGAGGAGCGCCACGATGGCCGCACCGAGCAGCGCCGGGATCAGCGCGGCCCGTCGGGCGTCGCGCCGCAGCCGGGCCCTGGTCCGCAGCAGCGCGGCCCTCGACGCGCTCCACCTCGGCGCGGGAGGGGCGGGGACGGCACGGCCGGGCTCCGCTTCCCTGTCGCCCGTACCGGAGACGGCGCCGTCGGTGGCGCCGAACTGCGGCCGGGTGGCGTCGAGGCCGGGCCCCGCGGCCGCCCGTGACGGCGCCGACGCGGCGTGCGGCAGCCGTGCGTACACCTCGAAGCCGCCCGCCCGCGGGCCCGTCCGCAGGGTGCCGCCCGCGAGGCGGACGCGCTCGTCAAGACCGATCAGTCCGGATCCGCTGCCCGTCGCGGGCGCGCTCCCGCCGTTCTCCGGCCGCTCGTTGACGACCGACACCACGGTCTCACGCGTCCCGTGGGTCACCCGCACGGTGATCGCGGCACCCGGCGCGTGCTTGGCCGCGTTCGTCAGGGACTCCTGCACCACCCGGTACGCCGCGAGGTCGGACAGCAGAGGCGGCTTGTCCGCCCTCGGGGGCGTGCCCTCCTCATGGAAGTCCACCGGCGTGGCGGACTGCTCGAAGCGGCGCACGAGTTGGGCGATCGACTCGTGGGGGGGAGTCAGCGACGGCGTGGGGTCCTCCCGCAGCAGCCCGATCACCTCGTGCAGGCGCTCGGTGGCCATGGTGCACCGCTGCCGCAACTGGCCCACGGAATCGCGGTGTTGCTCGGAGAGCCCGGGGGCCAGTTCGAGACCGCCGGCGAGCAGGGCCATCACGCTCAGCTCGTGCCCCAGGGAGTCGTGGATGTCCTGCGCGATCCTGGCCCGCTCCTTGAGCCTGGCCTGCTCGGCGATATAGCGCTGCTTCCACTCCAGTTGCTCGGCGTGCTCCCAGCCGGCGTGCGCCAGCGCGGTGCGCTGACTCCACCAGTTGCCCGCCCACCACGGCAGGACGCTGGAGGCGAACTCGGTCATCAGCAGGCTCAGCCAGTCCTTGGTGTCGGCCAGGGCACTGACCAGGAGGAGTCCGGCCACCGCGACACAGAGGAACACCAGGTGCGCGGGCCAGAGCCGGGTCAGTCTGCGGCCCGCCAGGAAGCTCAGCACCGCGGCCGCGATCGCCGGCCACAGGCTCGCGCCGAACCAGGGGTAGAAGAGGGCGAGGAGCGCGGCGAGCAGCAGGGACAGCAACGGCGCCGTGCGTCGCACCACGACCGCGGCCGTGATGGTCAGACAGGCGGCCGCCCAGCTGGCCGTCGTGGCCGCGAGCCCTTCCGTGTTGAACGCGGAGGGCGCGAGGAGCACGAGGAGCAGCACCAGATCGCCACGCCTGGCGAAGGGCCGCTCGGAGCCAAGGGCCCGTAGTAATGGTCCGGTTCGTCGGCGCACGGCCTGCCATCGCTGCATTCCAGCACGCTACAAGAGGCACCACGGCCTCCGAACCTGCCGAAAGTCGAATGCGGTCGTTGCCGTTCGCCAGATGTTCCGGGCCCGCCGGCTCCCTAGCGTTGTGGACGTGACTTTGGAAGGAGCCACCAGGCGATGATCACTTTGGACCGACTGACCAAGCGGTACGGCGACAAGACGGCCGTCTCGGACCTCTCGTTCGAGATCAACCCGGGGAAGGTCACGGGCTTCCTCGGCCCGAACGGCGCGGGCAAGTCGACCACCATGCGGATGATCGTCGGTCTTGACGCGCCGACGTCGGGACGGGCGCTGGTCGGAGGCAAGCGGTACGAGGAACTACGGCACCCCCTGCGCGAGGTGGGCGCACTGCTCGACGCCCGCGCCGGGCATCCCGGCCGCTCGGCCTACCACCACCTGCTCGGCCTGGCCCGCAGCAACGGAATCCCGGCGTCCAGGGTCGGCGAGGTGCTGGAGACCGTCGGCCTGACCGAGGTGGCGAAGAAGCGCATCGGCTCCTTCTCCCTCGGCATGGGCCAGCGGCTCGGTATCGCCGGGGCGCTCCTCGGCGATCCCAAGGTGCTGCTCTTCGACGAGCCGGTCAACGGCCTCGACCCGGACGGAGTGCGCTGGGTGCGGGAGTTGATGCGGTCCCTGGCCGCGGAGGGCCGGACGGTCTTCGTGTCCAGCCACCTGATGAGCGAGATGCAGGAGACCGCCGACCATCTGCTGGTCATCGGCCGAGGAAAGATCATCGCCGATGCCCCCATCGAGGAGGTCATCGCGGGCAGCTCACTCACCGCCGTCCGGGTCCGGACTCCGCAGCCCGACGTGCTCAGGCGGGAACTGCTGCAGTTCGGGATGAGGGTGGAACAGGACGCGACCTCCGAACCCGAGGAACTCCTCGTCGTCGGCGGCACGCTGGAGGAGATCGGCGACCTGGCCTTCAACCATCGTGTCCCCATCCATGAGCTGAGCATGCGCAAGGCCAGCCTGGAACAGGCGTACATGGAACTCACCGCCGCCAGCGTGGAGTACGGCTCGCCCACGCTCTCCCAGGCCACCCATGCTCCTGATCACCAGAAGGCGTAACTGGAAATGACGACAACAACAACCGCTCCCAAGCTCGTAGGCCCCGTCAAGGGTGGTGGATTCAAGGGCGCCGTGGCGTTCGAGTGGACGAAGTTCTGGAGCGTCCGCGCCACCTGGTGGAACCTCGCCGTCGGTCTGCTGCTCACCGTGGGCTTCGCCGCGATCGTCGGCGCTTCGGCCGACGCCAGCGCGAAGAAGGGCGTCGACGTCACCATGCCGGCCCCGCACCACGCGTCGCAGGCCTTCCTCATCTCCCAGTTGACCGTGGTGGTGCTCGCCACCCTCGCGCTCACCAGCGAGTACTCCAGCGGTTCCATCCGCACCACGCTGCAGAGCGTGCCCGCCCGCGGCCGGATGCTCCGGTCCAAGACGCTGGTCGTCATGGCGGTCGTGGTCGCCGCGGGCTTCGTCTTCAGCGTGCTGGGGACCCTGGTCGCCGCCCCCTTGATGGGGGACCACGGCGAGTACACGGGCGGCCAGTTGCTGGGGACCGCGCTCGGTGCCGGGGTGTACCTCGCCCTCCTCGCGGTGATGGCCATCGGTCTCGGCACCGTCCTGCGCAGCGCCGCCGGCACCATCACGACCCTCATCATGGTGCTGCTCGCGCTGCCCCAGCTGATGGGCGTCGTCGGCGCCAAGTGGCTGGAGACCGCGTCCGACTACATGCCGAGCGTCGCCGGCACCGTACTGCTGACCCAGGACAACGACCCCTACGGCGGCGGAACCGCGTTGCTGGTCCTCCTGCTGTGGGCGCTCGCCGCGTACCTGGCCGGATCCGCGGTCCTGCGCCGACGCGACGCCTAGCGCCACCCCGCCGGACAGTCCTCGGCGGGCCGATCCTCCCCCCCAGGGGCCGCATGCTCTGCCAGGCATGCGGCCCCTTCGCCGTACTCGGAACAGATCCTGATAACAGCGCGATAAGGGCCCTATAGCGGTCGTCGCCAAGGTGGGAGCGCTGGATCCTCACCCCACCCTGGAGGCTGTTCCATGCGTCGTCGTACGACCACGACCCTCACGGTCGCCGCCGGATGCGCGCTCGCGCTCGGCGTGGCGGCCGCTCCCGCGTATGCGGCCCCCGCCGACAAGCCGCAGGTGCTCTCCTCCTTCACCCAGACCAGCGCGTCGAGCCAGAACGCGTGGATCGCGGCCCAGCGGAACCAGGCCGCCTGGTCCGCCTACGAGTTCGACTGGTCGACCGACTACTGCACCGCGTCGCCCGACAACCCGTTCGGCTTCCCGTTCCAGACGGCCTGTGCGCGGCATGACTTCGGTTACCGCAACTACAAGGCGGCGGGCCAGTTCGACGCCAACAAGAGCCGCGTCGACAGCGCCTTCTACGAGGACATGAAGCGCGTCTGCGTCGACTACACCGGCGAGAAGAACACGGCCTGCAACAGCACGGCCTGGACCTACTACCAGGCCGTCAAGCTGTTCGGCTGACGCGGATCCGCGCGGACCGGCGCCTGGCGGGGCCGGTCCGCGCCTGCCGGATCGGGGCCGACGGTGAGAGAGGGAGACGCATGCGCAGCGCAGTCATAGTGGGCGCCGGACTGATCGGTCGCTCCGTGGGGCTCGCACTGCGGCGACACGGCGTGACCACCTATCTGATCGACGCGGACCCCGAGGCGGCGCTGGCCGGCGAGGAGTGCGGCGCGGGCTTCGCCGCGCACCCACCGCAGCAGGCCGACATCGCGGTGATCGCGGTACCGCCCGCGCTCGTCGCTCCGGTGCTCGCCGAGCACCAGAAGCTCGGCACCGCCCGCTGCTACACGGATGTCTCCGGCGTCAAGGTCCGGCTGCACCAGGAGGCCCGGGCGCACGGCTGCGATCTGACCTCTCTGGTCAGCGGGGCACCCGTGGTCGGCGGGGGAGCGGGCCGGTCGCAGGCGCGGGCCGATCTCTTCGACGGCAGGCCCTGGGCCCTCACCCCGACCGAGTTCACCGGGAATCTCGCCCTGAACACCGCACTGGAACTGGTCGCCCTGTGCGGGGCGGTCTCGGTGCTGCTGGACCCCGAGACCCACGACCGCGCGGTCGCCCTCGTCTCGCACACGCCGCACCTCGTCTCCAGCCTCGTCGCCGCCCGGCTGCTCGGCGGCGACGAGTCGGCCGTGCGGCTGGCCGGCCAGGACCTGCGCGACGTCACCAGGACCGCGGACGGCAACCCCGAGCGGTGGGCCGAGATCCTCATGGCCAACGCCGGCCCGGTCGCCGACCAACTGGACGACTGGGCGGCCGAAGCGCAGGCCATGGCACGGGAGTTGCGCGACGTCGCCCGATCCGGGGACGCGGCCCGCCCGGTCCGGCTGCGGGAGACCCTGCGCTTCGGCGTGGCAGGGCGGGCCCGCATCCGGGAGCTGGACGCGCCCCGGCCCTGATGCACCGAAACACCACCGACGGAAGGGACATGACCATGCGTAGGACCCTGCGCGCCACGGCCGTCGCCGGAGCGCTGGGAGCGGCCGCGCTCCTCGCGACACCGACGGCCTCCGCCGCCCCCGCCGAGGCGACAGCGGCGGACTGTGTCACCAAGAGTGACACCCAGGACTTCGCCAGGGGCGAGATCACCGTCTGTGTCGAGGACGGCCGGGCGCGGGTGACCGGTCACGTCGAGGACCTCAAGCCCGGCGGCCCCTTCACCGGAGGAGACAGCTACTGCGTGGGCTGGACCATCGGCTGGGAGACCGCCTCCGGAAGCACGTCCAGCGGCACTCCTGTGGCCTGCCCTCACTTCCCGGGCGGCGAGGCGTACATCGAGTTCGACTACGACCCCACCGAGGACGAGTACGGTCCGAGGGACGTCACCGGTGTGACGTCGCTGCGCCTCCACACGGAATCCTGGTGACCGCCCTGCCGAAAGCAAGGGCAGCACACCGGAATGAATGACGGAAGTACAGGCGTATCCCCGGGCCGGAACGGATTTCGAAACGAATCCTCACTGACCATGGTGATGGAAATGCCGCCGGCGCTTTCGGATTGCATTCTCCGCTCCTAACGTCATCAGCGTTCAGTACTTCTCGACGAATTGAGCGCTGATGCTGAAGGTGACCGGAGCAGGACGCCCGGTGCGTCGACGTGCCGCCCTCGTGGTGGCCGCGATGCTGGCGGTCGCGCCCGCCGCCGCGAGCGGTCCGGGCGTGGCCGCACCGGCACCCGAAGAGGCCGCCTGGACCGCGCCCGCCCTGCCCGCGCCGACCGGTGCCCGGCCGGTCGGCCTGCGGACGACGGAGCTGCGCGACACCTCCCGGCGCGACCCCTGGAACCCCGCGCGCGTCCGGGAGTTGACGGTCTCGCTCTGGTATCCGGCCCGGGCCTCCAAGGCGCCGCGCGCCCGCTACGTCACGGTGCGGGAATCGGAGATGATCCTGCGCCGGCACCGGGTCGAGGGCGTACCCGCCGACCTGCTCAGCCGCATCCGCGTCCACGCGCGGGTGGCCGCGCCGCCGGTGGCCGCGCCCGGACGCGGCCTGCCTCTGGTGCTGCTGTCGCCCGGTTTCGCGCTGCCCCGGTCGTCGCTGACGGGGCTCGCCGAGGAACTGGCGAGCAGGGGGTACGCGGTGGCCGCGGTCGACCACGCCTACGAGGCCGCGGCCATCCGCCATCCCGACGGCCGCGTGACGGGCTGCCTGGCCTGCGAGCGGCGACCGGAGGGAGCGGTGGTCGCCGCGACCCGCGCGGCTGATCTGTCGTTCGTACGGCAGCGGTTGATCCGTTCGGCCCGGGCCGGCGGGCTGCCGCGGCTGGACCCGTCGAGGGTCGCGCTGGTGGGCCACTCCATGGGCGGGGCCGCCGCGTTCGAGGCGCTGCGCACCGATCCCGGGTTCGCGCTCGGGGTGAACATGGACGGCACGGTCCACACATCCGGCACCACCACGGTCGAGAGGCCGTTCGTGCTGCTGGGCGCGGGCGAGCACGGCCGGCCCGGCAGCGACCGGACCTGGGACCGGGCCTGGCAGGACCTCTCCGGCTGGCGCCGCTGGTTCTCGGTGGACGGCGCGGGCCATCTGTCCTTCACCGACTACGCGCCCCTGCTGGAACGGATCGGGCGGGCCGGCCCGGATGTCACGCTGCCCTCCGGGGACGGCAGCCGGATCACCCGGGAGCTGATCGTGGCCCTTCTCGACGAACGGCTCCCGCACCGCTTCGGTCCTCGCCTCGACGCGGTGGCGCAGCACCTACCGGAGGTCCGCCGCCACGACAGCCCGGCGGCCCCGGCCACCGGTTGAAAAAACGAACCAATATCGGAAGGAAACGCGGGCTCAGTATCTTGGCCAAGGTCGGAAGCAGGGGCCGCAGCCCGCGCAGAATCTCCGCCGACGTTCCCGGAAGGAATGCGAAGTGACCAATCCGTTCGAAGACGCAGACGGCCGCTATCTCGTGCTTGTCAATGATGAGGGCCAGCATTCGCTGTGGCCGTCCTTCGTGGACGTGCCGGCCGGGTGGACGGTCGCCTTCGGCGAGTCCGACAGGGAGGCCTGCCTGGAGTACGTGGAGAAGAACTGGACCGACATGCGGCCCAGGAGCCTCGTCGAGGCGATGAGCGTCGACAGCTGACCCGGCGGCGGCCCCGGCACAGGCGCGCCCGCGCCGCCGGACCGCGCCGCACCGCTGCCGCCCCGCCGGATGAGATCCGGCGGGGCGCAGTGCTGTCCGGGGCGGATTCGGCGGCGTACGCCCGAACCCTGATTACGGAACGCTACGGCCCGTACGACCCTCTCGGGTTCGTACGGGCCGTCGTCGAGCGCGCTGTCCGGGCCGGTGCGCGGTGCCGGTTCGCTCGGCTCAGCCGACGCAGTCCGCCAGGCCCGCGGCGGCACGCAGGGAGTGGAACGCGTGCAGTCGCACCAACTCCTGCCATCGGTAGCGCATCTCGCCCCAGGGGCTGCGGCCCACCACTTCCAGGAGCTGCGCGTCCACCAGGGTCTCGATGAGGTCCTCGGCGTCCAGCAGATCCGCGCCGAGCACCTTCGCCGCCTCCGCCGCCTCGAAGTCGGCGTCGTCGAGACGGCTCAACTCGCGGTAGGCGCCGGCCGCGCTCGGGTCCAACTCCCGCATGCTGCGGTCGAGTCGGGCGCGCAGCGAGTCCTCACCGATGCTGAGTTCCGCCAGCCGGTCGGCGGAGCGTTCCAGGCGGCGTACCAGATCGGACACCTGCCAGTGCTGCTTGGTGAGCAGCCTGGCCGCCGCGGCACGCAGCGCCAGGGGCGTGTGGCCGCACAGCGCGCTGAGCTGCCGGGTGGCCCGGGGGTTGTCCTCGGCCCTGGAGTCCCGCAGCACGCTGGTCAGCACCTCCCGCGACTCCTCGTCGGACAGCGGGCCGACGCGCAGCCGAAGGGCGCAGTACTTCTGCAGGAGTTCGTCCAGGTTGGCCTGTCCGGTGATGAGTACGCAGCACTCACCGCTCCCGGGCAGCAGATGACGCAGCCTGGCGTACGACGACGCGTGGTCGAGGACCACCAGGACCCGCTTGCCCTCCAGCAGCGCGCGATAGCGCTCGGCGGCCTCCGAGACGTCCGTGGGCAGCGGCCCCTCGGCTCCCAGCTGGCGAAGGAACTGGTGGAGCACGTCCAGGGTCCGGCCCTGCCGGAGGTCGGCGAACAGCTGCCCGTCGGGAAACCTGTGCGCCGCCCGGTGCGCCCAGTTGACGGCGAGGCTCGTCTTTCCGATTCCCGGGCTTCCCGTGATGTACGCGATGGGGGACGGATTCTGCGGAGAACTGTTGAGCAGCGCGTCATCCATAAGCCACTGCTCACGACTACGTCCGGTGAAGTACGCGTCGCTTTCCGGGAGCTGGCACGGTACCGGCTGGGGTCTGTCTCTTTGTGGCGCGGCAATGCCGGGAACGTCGATCTGGGGGAATTCGTCCCGCAGGATCGAGTCGTGGAGCGACTGCAGCTCGGCGCCCAGTTCGAGGCCGATCTCCTCAATGGAGTACCGCATTCCGTTGCGGAATGTCGTGAGCGCCTCCGCGCGCCGGCCCGAACGGTACTGGGCGAGCATCAGGTAGTAGCGCAGCCGGTCGCGCAGCGGGCAGGCGCCGACCAGCGCCTGGAGCTCACCGAGCACGGCCTGGTGCTCGCCGAGTTGGAGACGCAGCGCCATCTGCTGCTCCACGGCCAGCATCCGCTGTTCGTCGAGACGGGCCGCCTCGGTCTCGGCGAAGGGCGCGTACACGCCGCCGAGAGCCGGGCCGCGCCACAGTGCCAGCGCCTCCCGCAGGGCTGCCGCCGCCTCCGCCGGGCGGTTGTCCGCCGTCCACTCCGTGGCCCGGGCGACCAGTTGCTCGAAGCGCAGGGAGTCGAGCGAGTGGCCGGCGAGGTTGAGCATGTATCCGGGGGTGGCCGTGATGATCGTGTCCTGTCCCCAGCCCGCGCTGCGGAAGATCTTGCGCAGGGTGGCGATGCAGATCGCCACCTGGGTGCGGGCCGTGCTCGGCGGGCGGCCGTTCCAGACCTTTTCTATCAGTGAATCGAAAGACACGACCTGATTCACGGAGAGCAGTAATGCGGAGAGAACCGCCCGCTGCCGAGGCCCGCCGACCGTGAGACCTTGGCCATTCATCTGCACTTCGAGCGGCCCGAGTATTCGGAATTCCAGGCCGGATTCGATGTCTTCTTTCGTATTGAGCTTGCCGACTCCCTGGGGTATCGGACCTATGAGGTGAACATTCATGATTTCTTGAGACCCCCGCGTCAAGTTTCAGTAATGTCTGTGCAATGAAGATCCTGGAATCTGCTGAGCGTGGCCGACTCGATGCATGGGACCGGCCTGCGCTGCGATCCTCGTGAGACCTCTCGCTCGTGCGCCTCCTGAGCAAAATGGAATGCTCGGCTCCGCATTTGTGCGCGTTAGCGGGCGTGGCGAGTACGGGTCGTTTGATGCATCAGATTTATCGTTCGTAGCTGGCTCCCCCCTGCCTTCTGTTAAATGATACGGATCTTCGTTGGGCTCAGCACTCAACTTTCGGCAGGTATCACACCTTGCTTTCGATAGTTCGCCGCGCCTATTCCGCGAACGCCTCATTCGGGACCTGTCCCCGCTCAGGCATGATCGTCCCTGGTGGCGACGGCGCCCGCCCCCTGATCGCGGGGGCCGGCGGGGCGGTGGGGCCGCGGCGGTCCGAGGGCGAGGGACCGGGATCGGTCACGTCGGGGGATTGGCTGGATCGCACCACGTGACCGGGAAGCGGACAGACGAAAGGGACGCCCGGCACGGGCCGGGCGTCCCTTCCTCTCGCGAGGGCGGTCCGGGGGATGTCACCGCCTTCGCTGGTTCAGTCGTCGGCCAGCCGCCGACGCATACGGGCCCATACGAACTCCAGCACCAGTCCGGCGACCGCGGCACAGGCGACCGCCGTCCACGGCGCCGCGACACCGACCAGCTTCAGCTGGAAGAACTCCTGGAGATACGGCACCACCAGCACGACGGCGAACGACACCGCCATCGTCAGGACCAGCAGGATCCGCCACCAGGTGTAGGGGCGGGCGATGATGGCCAGCGCCCACAGGGCCGTGAGGAACAGCGCGAGGGTCGCCGCCGAGGTCTCGGCGTCCAGGTTGTCGTCGTACACGGACCGGGCGAACAGATAGGCGACCGAGGTGGCCGTCGCCGCGAGCGCGCCGGCGGGAATGGCGAACCGCAGGACGCGGCCCACGAAGTTCGACCTGGCGCGCTCCGAGTTGGGGGCCAGCGCGAGGAAGAACGCGGGGATGCCGATGGTGAGGGAGCCGACCAGCGTGATGTGACGCGGCAGGAAGGGGTACGGCACCTGGGCGATCACGATGACGATGGCCATCAGCACCGAGTACACGGTCTTGGTGAGGAACAGGTTGGCCACACGCTCGATGTTGCCGATGACCCGGCGGCCCTCCGCGACCACCGAGGGCAGCGAGGCGAAGTTGTTGTTGAGCAGCACGATCTGGGCCACCGCCCGGGTCGCCGGGCTGCCCGAGCCCATTCCCACGCCGATGTCGGCGTCCTTGAGCGCGAGGACGTCGTTGACGCCGTCGCCGGTCATCGCCACGGTGTGGCCCCGGGACTGCAGGGCGCCCACCATGTCCCGCTTCTGCTGGGGGCCGACCCGCCCGAAGACGGCGTTCTGCTCGACGGCGTCGGCCAGTTCCTCCGGGTGCTCCGGGAGGAACCGGGCGTCCACCGGGTTGTCCGCGCCGGGCAGGGACAGGCTCGACGCGACGGCGCCGACGGACACCGCGTTGTCGCCCGAGATCACCTTGGCCGAGACGCCCTGGTCGGCGAAGTACCGCAGGGTGGCGGGCGCCTCCTGCCGGATGCGCTGCTTGATGACGACGAGCGCGGCCGGCGTGACCGCGTCGGACACGGTCGCCGCGTCGTCCAGGAGCTCGTCCAGCGGCCGTGAGCAGCGCGCCAGGAGCAGGACGCGCAGACCCCGCGCGCCGTAGGAGTCCGCGGCGGTGAGCACGGAGTGCCCGGCCGGCAGCATCGTGTCGGGCGCGCCGAGCAGCCAGGTTGACTCCTCACCGGACGGCTGGGTGAACGCGGCGCCGCTCCACCGCCGGGCCGAGGAGAACGGCGCGGTCGCGGTGCGCCGCCAGCCCTCGGGAGCGGGGTAGGCCTCGATGATCGCCTGCAGGCTGGAGTTGGGGCGCTCGTCGGCGGCGCCGAGGGCACCGAGCACCTCCGCGACGGGCACGGACGGCAGCAGCGGAAGGACCTCGTCGACGTCCATCGACGCCTCGGTGAGCGTTCCCGTCTTGTCCAGGCACACGGTGTCCACCCGGGCCAGGCCCTCGATGGCGGGCAGCTCCTGGACCAGGCACTGCTTCTTGCCGAGCCGGACCACCCCGACCGCGAAGGCCAGCGAGGTCAGCAGGACGAGACCCTCGGGGACCATGGGTACGAGACCGCCCACCATGCGGCGGATCGCCTCGGGCAGATCGTCGTCGTTCACCATGAACTGCGTGATGATCAGCGAGATGCCCGCCGGGATGATCGCGTAGGTGACGAACTTCAGGATCCGGTCGATGCCGTTGCGCAGCTCGGAGTTGACGAGGCTGAAGCGCCGGGCCTCCTCGGCGAGTTGGGAGGCGTACGCCTCCCGTCCCACCCGGGTGGCGGTGAAGGCGCCGGACCCGGCCACCACGAAGCTGCCGGACATCACCGCGTCGCCGGGACGCTTGACGACCGGATCCGCCTCGCCCGTGAGCAGCGACTCGTCGACCTCCAGGTTCTCGGCCGCGGTGACCGTGCCGTCCACCACGATCTTGTCGCCCTGGCCCAGGTCGATGACGTCGTCCATGACGATCTCGGAGGCGCTGAGGGTGACGCGCTGCCCGTCGCGCCAGACGCGCGGACGGCTCTCGCCGACGATCGCGAGCTGGTCGAGGGTCCGCTTGGCGCGCACCTCCTGGATGATGCCGATCAGCGTGTTGGCGAGGATGACGCCGCCGAACAGCCCGTCCTGCACAGGGCCGACGATCATGATGATGACGAACAGCACGCCGATGATCGCGTTGATGCGGGTGAACAGGTTGCTCCGGACGATCTCGCCGATGCTGCGGCTCGACCGGGCCGGCACGTCGTTGACACGGCCGGCGGCGACGCGCTCGGCGACCTGAGCCGACGTCAGCCCGGCGTGCCCGTCGACGAGTGTTCCGGGTGGCGGGGCGTCGCCGACGCCCCGGGCCACGGCGTCGGCGGGGCCGCCGGGCTCGTCCAACTGCTTCTTCATCCCTGACGTCCTCCGGACTCGGCTCCGCGCTCTGCACTTTTGTCGGATGTTCTCTCCGCGCACCGACAGTAGGAGCCCGCCTCCCGTCGTCACCACGCACGAACGACGTCTCTTCGGCCTTACTTTCGGCAGGGACGGCCCCGCCGTCCGGCAGAGCGAAAACGGATCAATATCGAGGGGAAAGTGCGCGCTTCTAGCCTCGTGCTCGCAAGTCCCTTCCCCCCAGGCAGAGGAGATCCTCACTCATGCACGCACAGACGAGCGGATACACCGTGACAGGGGATGACGTGCAGGGTCAGCTGGAAGAACTCCGGCGGAGCCATCCCGAGCTGCACGCCCTTGCCGATCCGCAGCGGCTCGCCGCCTGGGAGGCCGCCCTGTGCACCGCCCTGGAGCAGCACGACGACTTCGGCGCCGACACGGAAGGCAGCCGCGGCGTGGAGTACGTGCAGGCCCAGACGCTGAACTCGCTGGCCCGCGAGACGGGTATCCGCGAACTCCTCGGCTTCGCCGACGCCGCCCGCCGCACACCGGACGGCGAACGGCCCGTCCTGGTCGACCTGTTGGGCGGGGACGGCCTGGTGCGCAAGGTGTGCGAGGAGCTGGGCATCGGCGACTTCAACATCCTGACGTGCGACGCGTCCCCGCACATGGTCGCGTCGGCGTGGGCGGCGGGCATGCCGGCGCTGCTGCAGCGCGCGGAGCAGCCCCTGCTGCGCGACCGGACCGTCGACGCCGTGCTGCTGGCCTACGGCTCGCACCACGTGCCGCCCTCGGACCGTCAGACGGTGGCCACCGAGGCCCACCGCATGCTCCGCCCCGGCGGGACGTTCATCCTGCACGACTTCCTCGTCGGCTCGCCCGTGGACGTCTGGTTCGAGGAGGTGACCGACGTGTACTCGGCGACCGGCCACAAGTTCCTGCACTTCACCCGCGACGAGATCGACGGTTATCTGGAGAAGGCCGGATACGACCACCGCGAGGTCGTGGAGATCGACGACCCGTACACCGCCGTCGGCGCCACCCCGGAAGAGGCCGAGATCGAGATCGGCCGGTACCTGCTCAACATGTACGGCCTGGTCAAGGTCTTCGACGGCCGGACCGAGAACGAGGCCTACCGCTGGGTGACCGAGACCGCGAAGTCCATCTTCCGCTACCCGGAGGGCGAAGGGTCCCTCCGGGCGAGCGAGCTGCGCTACGAGGAAGCCACCGGCAAGTGGCGCATCACCATCCCGCGGCGCGCGGTCGTCGGCGTCGGGCGCATCGCCGCCGCCGGGCCCGACGGCCGCTGAACCAGCGGCAACGGCGGGCCCGGCAGGGCCTGTTCAGCGGACGAAGGCGCGCCGCACCCGGTCCAGGCGGCGCAGGGCGTCCAGGGTGGCCGGGGCCGGCGCGCCGAAGTCGATGAGCGAGGCCACCTCGTCGACCCCGGCCTCCCGCAGCCGTGCCACGAAGCGCACGCACTTGTCGACCGAGCCGAACAGAGCCGAGGTGCGGAAGTAGCGCTCGAAGGCGTGGTGGAGGAGCTGGGGGCCGCTGTGGGCGCCCAGTTCCGGCCAGCGGTCCCGCCACAGGTCCACGGACGACGCCAGGTACTCCAGGAACGGGGCGCGCACCACCTCACGTACCGCGTCGTCGGACTCACCGACGAAGGTGTGCACCATCAGCGTCACCCGGCCGGTGTCCGGGTCGTGGCCGGCCCGCTCGCGCGCGGCACGGTACGCGCGGATCCGTGGCACCAGGTCCTCCACGCGCTGGAAGAGCAGAGCGGTCAGCACATGGAGTCCGAGCGCGCC
Organism: Streptomyces sp. DT2A-34; assembly: GCF_030499515.1. Classification (NCBI taxonomy): domain Bacteria; kingdom Bacillati; phylum Actinomycetota; class Actinomycetes; order Kitasatosporales; family Streptomycetaceae; genus Streptomyces; species Streptomyces sp. DT2A-34. The sequence goes on from NZ_JASTWJ010000001.1 coordinate 7,323,013, forward strand.
GGCCTCCTCGAATCCCGCGGGGTGCGACGAGCAGGTCAGCCACAGGTCCAAGTCCGGCTGGACGGGGCGCGGATAGGTCGCGACCCGCGCCCGCCGGCCCTTGTCGTCGGTGCGCTCGACGGTCCTGCCCGCCCACAGGTCCCGCACCTCGGCCAGGCTGTCCAGTGTGTGGGCGCGACGGGCGGCGTAGCGCTCCGGGGCCAGCACGAAGTCGTGCGCGTTCCAGCCGGTGGCCAGGGCCAGGTCGACACGTCCGCGGGAGAGGTTGTCGACGAACGCCCAGTCCTCCACCACGGTCAGCGGGTCGTGGAGCGGGGCGACGACACTGCCCGCCCGCAGCCGGACCCGTTCGGTCTGTGCCGCGAGGGCGGCCGCGGCCAGCGCCGGATTGGGGTAGGCGCCCCCGAAGGGGTGGAAGTGCCGCTCGGGCAGCCACACCGCGGTGAAGCCGTTGCGGTCGGCGAAGCGCGCGCTGTCGAAGAGCAGGTCGTACTCGGCGGGCGCGTCGTCCACTTTCCTGTTCGCGAAGTACAACAGACTGAAATCCATGACCGATTGCCCGCCTTCTCAGCTCGCGCTGCCCAGCGCGCCGGCCGGCGTGTCCGCCAGTTTCCGCGCGATGAGAAGGCAGAGCGCGTCGACGCTCGGGTGGTCCCACATTTCGTCGGCTGTGACCACGACGCCGAAGTGGTCCTCGATATCGGCGGCCAGACCCGCGGAGGCGACGGAGTTCAAGCCGTGGTCCGAGAACGGCCGCCCCGGGTCGATGTCCTGTGCCGGGAGCCGGACTTGACCGGCGAAACAGGTGATGAGCCAGGTCCGGACGGTCTCGGGTGAGTGCTGGCCGTGCGCCATGTCCACCATGTCCCCTCGGTTGCTGATGCGTTGGCAGATGGTGGAGACGCGGGCCGCAACTCGGGGCGAGCAAATGCGATGGATCCACCGGAAAGTAACAGCGCGCGTGACGTCGCGTCAAGACATTCCGAGGCCGTGCAATGGATATTCCTTCAATAGCGAAGCTATAAGGCTCATTCATAAAGTGCGGGGCGGTGGATTCACGGCCGCATTTGATTTTCTGCCCTTCGTCGGCAGGTGTCGGCAGGTGTCGGCAGGCGAGTAATTTACGACAGGGAAGGCGACATGACCACCCATCCCATCGCAGAACTCACGGCGGACGCGGCCGAGGCCGCCCGCGCCACCGTGCCCCACCGCGCCGCCGCCGCGGCGCTGGCGCGGGAGTACGACGTCATCCCGCTCCACCAGGAGTTCCTGGCCGATGTGATCAGCCCTGTCACCGCGTTCTCCCAGCTGTGCGGGCCGGACGAGGCGGGCTTCCTGCTGGAGAGCGTGCCCGTCTCCGGCGGCGTCGCACGCTACTCGTACGTGGGACACCGGCCGGTCCGGCTCGCCCTGCCCGACGGTGACCCGCTGGCCGCACTGGAACCCCTGCTCGCGGTGTCGGAGGCCCCGCTCCACGGCCTGCCGCCGTTCCACGGAGGGGTCGTCGGCTATCTCGGCTACGAGGCGGCACGCCACTTCGAAGAGCTGCCGGTCTCCGGGGGCGCGCCGCCCGGCCTGCCCGAGTCCGCCTTCCTGGCCGCCGACGACCTGGTGGTCTTCGACCACGCCACCCGGCGCGTCCTGCTGATGACCCTGTACCGCCCGGCACATGAGTCCTACGACGACGCCGTGGCCCGGATCGTCCACCTCAACCGCAGGCTGCGGGACGCGGGCAGGCCCGACGGGTTCACGGGCCGGCCGCTCGCGGACACCGCCCCGCCGGACGCGGAGGCGACGGACGGCTGGACCGCCAACCTCACCGAGGCCGAGTTCAAGGACCGTGTCGCCCGCGCCCGCGAGCACATCGCGGCCGGCGACGCCTTCCAGATCGTGCTGTCCCGGCGGCTCAGCAGGCCCCTGCGTGCCGAACCGCTCGACCTGTACCGGCATCTGCGGGCGACCAACCCGTCGCCGTACATGTACCACCTGAGCCTGGGCGGGGGCCGCCACATCATCGGGGCGTCGCCCGAGCTGCTCGTCAAGGCGGAAGGGCGCCGCGTGGAGACCCGGCCGCTGGCCGGCACCCGGCCCCGGCACCTCGACCCCCGTCAGGACCTGGACCTGGAGCACGAACTGCTCGCCGACGAGAAGGAACGCGCCGAGCACGTGATGCTGGTCGACCTCGGCCGCAACGACCTCGGCCGGGTCACCGAACCGGGCACCGTACAGGTGGAGCAGCTCATGCGGGTCGAGCGCTTCTCCCACGTGATGCACCTGTCGTCCACCGTCTCGGGCCTGCTCGCACCGGGCTACGGCGCGCTGGACGCCCTGCGCTCCACCTTCCCCGCCGGAACCCTCTCCGGGGCACCCAAGATCCGCGCCATGGAGATCATCGCGGAGCTGGAGCCCCAGCAGCGCGGTGTCTACGGCGGCGCCCTCGGCTTCGTGGGCCTCGACGGACTGACCGACTTCGCGATCGCCCTGCGCACCATGGTCGTGGCCGACGGCCAGGTGCATGTGCAGGCGGGCGCGGGCATCGTCGCCGACTCGGACGCCACGTCCGAGTACCGCGAGACGCTGCACAAGTCGCGCGCGATGATCACGGCCGTACGGCGGGCGGAGGCCCAGGCATGAGCACCTCGACCGGAACCCGCCCCGGCCCCGCCGAGGGACCGCGCGTCGCGGTGATCGACAACTACGACTCGTTCACCTACAACCTCGTGCACTACGTCACCGAGATGGGCGGCCGGCCCACGGTCTTCCGCAACGATGCCGTCGGTGTCGCCGAACTCGCCGGGTTCGACCTGCTGTTGATCTCGCCGGGGCCCGGTACGCCGGCCGACGCCGGGGTCTCCGTCGAGGCGGTCCGCGAACTGAGCGGACGGCTGCCGATCCTCGGGGTCTGCCTGGGCCACCAGAGCATCGCCGCGGCCTTCGACGGCTCCGTGGTACGCGGAGAGCAGGTGCACGGCAAGACCTCCCTGGTGCACCACGACGGCAGCGGTGTGCTCGCCGGGCTCCCCGACCCGTTCACGGCCACCCGGTACCACTCGCTCGTGGTGAGCGCCGCCGGTCTGCCGGACGCGCTCGTCGTCACGGCCCGCACGGCGGACGGCACGATCATGGGCCTGCGCCACCGCGAGCACCCGACGTACGGCGTGCAGTTCCACCCGGAATCGGTGCTCAGCCCCGAGGGCAAGCAGCTGATCGCGAACTTCCTGGAGTGCGGTGATGATTGAGCTACTGAGAACGGTCGCCCGGCGGCGCCTGACCGAGGCCGAGGCGGCCGAGGCGATGCGCGTGATCATGCGCGGCGAGGCGACGCCGGCACAGATCGCGGGGTTCGCGCTGGCCGTCACGGTGCGCGGCGCCTCCGTCGACGACCTCGTGGGAATGGCCCGCGCGGCCCAGGAGTTCGCCACCCCCGTACGGTGCGAGGGAGAGCTGCTCGACACCTGCGGGACCGGCGGCGACGGCCTGAACACCTTCAACATCTCCACCGTGTCCGCGATCGTCGCCGCGGCCTGCGGGGTCCGCGTCGCCAAGCACGGCAACCGCAGCGCGTCGTCCGCCTGCGGCAGCGCGGACGTCCTGGAGGAACTCGGGGTCCGCATCGACCTCGGTGCCGACGACGCCGCCGCCTGTCTGCGGAGCACCGGCATCACCTTCCTGTTCGCTCCGCTCTTCCACCCGGCGTTCAAGCACACGTCCGGCCCGCGCCGGGAACTGGGCGCGCGCACCGTCTTCAACCTCCTCGGCCCGCTGTGCAACCCGTCGGGCGCGCGCCTGCGCACCCTCGGGGTGCCGAGCCGGGACCTCGTGGAGCCGATGACCGAGGTCCTCGACCGGCTCGGCGTCACCCGCGCCCTGGTGTTCCACAGCGAGGACGGCATGGACGAGCTGAGCACCGGCGCACCCGCCCACGTGGTCGAACTGCGCGACGGGTGGCGCACCACCCACCGCTTCGACCCCGCCGACCACGGGCTGCCGCGGTCCCGCCCCGGCGACCTGACCGGCGGCGACCGCGCCGTCAACGCGGCCGTGGCCCGCCGCGTCCTCGCCGGTGAGCCGGGGCCCGCGCGGGACGTCGTCCTGCTCAACGCGGCCGCGGCCCTGCGCGTCGCCGCGCTGGCCGACACCTGGGCCGACGGGCTGCGCCTCGCCGGCTCGGCGGTCGACAGCGGCGCCGCCGCCGATCTGCTCGAACGCTGGACCCGCGCCTCCTGGCAGCGGGCGGAACTGGAGGTGCCCGCTTGAGCGACATCCTCGCGACCCTCGTCGCAGACGCCGAACGGCAGACGGAACGGCGGCGCGCGGTCCGCCCCGAGACGGAGCTGGTCGTGCTTGCCGCGGCCGCGCCCCCGCCCCGGGACTTCGCCGCCGCCCTGCGCCGGCCGGGCCTCGGCGTCATCGCCGAGATGAAGCCCCGCAGCCCCTCCAAGGGGCCGCTCACCGACGACTACCGGCCTGCCGAGCTGGCCCGCGCCTATCAGGGCGGCGGCGCCTGCGCCCTGTCGGTGCTCACCCACGAGGACGGCTTCGGGGGCAGCCCCGACCACCTCGTGGTCGCCCGCGACGCCTCCGACGTCCCCGTCCTGCGCAAGGACTTCATCGTCGACGAGTACCAGATCCTGGAGGCCCGGGCGCTCGGCGCCGACGCCCTGCTGCTCATCGTCGCCGCGCTGACCCCCGAGCGCCTGGCCGAACTCCTCGCCCACACCCGCAAGTACGGCATGGAGGCGCTGGTCGAGGTGCACGACGAGGACGAGGTGGACACCGCTCTGGCGGCGGGCGCCGACGTCATCGGCGTCAACCACCGCGACCTGCGGGACTTCTCGATCGACCGGACCCTCTCCGCCCGGCTGCGCGAGCGGGTGGGCGGCCGGTGGGTCATGGTCGGCGAGAGCGGCGTCCGCGGCGCACAGGACGCGCGCGATCTGGAACGGGCCGGCGTGGACGCGGTCCTCGTCGGAGAACTGCTCATGCGGGCCGGGGATCCCGGCGCCACGATCAAGGAACTGATCGGATGACAGCGAGCGACACCCACACGACAGCACCGGCGGCCCCGTACCGCCCGGACACCGCGGCCGGCGCGGGGGAGGACGCCTGGAGCCCCGCGTCGTGGCGCGGCCGCCCCGCCGCGCAGCAGCCCGACTGGCCCGACCCGGAGGAACTGCGGCGCGTGGAGAACACCCTCGCCCTGCAGCCCCCGCTGGTGCTCCCGGACGAGATCCTCGATCTGCGGCACTCCCTCGCCGGGGTCGCCGCCGGAGAGGGCTTCCTGCTGCAGGCGGGAGACTGCGCCGAACGGTTCAGCTCCTGCACCGAGGCCGGCGTCCGCGGCAAGCTGCGCGTGATCCTCCAGGTGGCCATCCTGCTCACCTACGGATCCGGCCTGCCCGTGGTGAAGGTCGGGCGGATCGGCGGCCAGTTCGGCAAGCCCCGCAGCCGCCCCACCGAGACGATCGACGGGGTCGAACTGCCCGCCTACCGCGGGGACATCGTCAACGGCCCCGAGTTCACCGCCGAGGCCCGCCGCGCGGACGCCACCCGGCTGCTGCGCGCCTACCAGCACTCGTCGGCGGCCCTGAACGTCCTGCGGGCCCTGACCCTGGGCGGCTACGCCGACCTCGGCCAGGTCCACGACTGGAACCAGGAGTTCGTCCGCGGCAGCGCCGCCGGGCAGCGGTACGAGAAGGCCGCCGACGACATCACCTGGGCCCTGCGGTTCATGTCCGCCTGCGGCGTCGACACCCGCTCCCAGGCCGCGCTGCACCAGATCCAGCTCTACACCTCGCACGAGGCGCTGCTGCCCCACTACGAGCAGGCGCTGACCCGCTACGACGAGAAGCGGCGCACCTGGTTCGACACCAGTGCGCACATGGTGTGGATCGGTGACCGCACCCGCCAACTCGACGGCGCCCACGTGGAGTTGCTGTCCGGCATCGGCAACCCCCTCGGGATCAAGGTCGGCCCGACCACGACACCCGGACAGCTGCGCGAACTGTGCGAGCGCCTCGACCCCGACCGCGCGCCGGGGCGGCTCGTCCTGATCAGCAGGCTCGGCGCCGGAAAGGGCACCGAGCTGCTGCCGCCGCTGCTGCGGGCCGTACGCGACGCGGGACACACCCCGGTGTGGGCCTGCGACCCCATGCACGGCAACACCTTCGTCTCCGAGAGCGGCTACAAGACCCGCCGGCTCTCCGACATCACGACCGAGGTGGCCGAGTTCTTCGCGGTGCACCGGCAGGAGGGCCTGCACCCGGGCGGGATCCACCTCGAACTCACCGGCGACGACGTCACCGAATGCCTCGGCGGCGACCTCGAGGAAGTGCTCGACACCCACCTCGCCACCCGCTACGAAACCGCCTGCGACCCGCGCCTGAACGCCGTCCAGTCCATCGAACTCGCCTTCCGGGTGGGCGAGTTCCTGCGTGAGCTCAGGCGCGGCGAACGATGAACGACATACGCGAGGCGGCCGGCCTGCCCGAGGTCCTGCGCGCTCTGGCCCGCTCGCAGCCCGACGAGGCGGCGGTGATCCACATCCGGGTCCCGGACGATGACGACGCCTACGACACGCTGACGTATGCCGGGCTGGATCTGGCGGCACGCGAGCTCGCGGCACGGCTGCGCGCGGAGGCGGGGCTCGTCCCCGGCGACCGGGTGCTCCTCCAGTTCCCGTCCGGTACGGGGTTCCCCGTCGCGTTCTTCGGGTGTCTGTACGCGGGACTCATCGCCGTACCCGCGCCGCTGCCCGGCAACAACCGGCGCGAACTCCTGCGGGTCAAGGGGATCGTGCGCCAGGCAGGCGTCCGCGCGATCCTCACCGACGGCGAGAACCGCCCGGCGGTGTGCGCATGGGTGAGCGCGGAATCACTGGAGGACGTCCCGCTCCTGGTGACCGAGGGACCGGACGGGGCCGCGCCCGGCGCGGCCGACGCCCCGCACCCGCTGCCCGGCGAGACCGCGCGCCACGACACCCCCGCCCTGATCCAGTACACCTCGGGCTCGACCTCCGACCCCAAGGGCGTCGTGGTCACCCACGGCAATCTGCTGCACAACGTCGCCGTCATGGGGGAGAGCTTCGCCGTCCCGCCCGGCACCCGGCACGGTGGCTGGATTCCCCTCTACCACGACATGGGCCTCGTCGGTCATCTGCTCACCGGCGTCCTGCTGGGCAGGGGCGCGGTCACGATGAACCCGATCGCCTTCGTGCGCCGGCCCCACCAGTGGCTGCGCGTCATCGACCGGTTCGACATCGGCCACTCCAACGCGCCCGACTTCGCCTACGAGTTGTGTCTGCGGCGCACCCGCCCCGACCAGATCGAGGGGCTCGACCTCTCGCGCTGGCGGTACGCGGTCAACGGCTCGGAACCCGTGCGCGCGGACACACTACGGGCGTTCACCGAACGGTTCGCGCCCTACGGCTTCCGCCAGGAGGCCCTGGTGCCCTGCTACGGCATGGCGGAGGCCACCCTGTACGTGTCGGGAACGGTGTCGCGGCCCCCCGCCACGCTCCTCGCCGACGCCGCCCTGCTGGAACGGAACGTGCTCGTCGCCGCGAAGCCGGCCGACGCCCCGCAGACCACCGCACGCGAGCTGGTCAGCTGCGGCGAACTGCACGACCTCGCCTGCCGGATCGTCGATCCCGCGACCGGCGCCGCGCTCCCGGACGGGAACGTCGGGGAGATCTGGCTCGGTGGACCCAGCGTCGCCCAGGGCTACTGGGACAACGCGGAGGCGACCGAGGAGATCTTCGGCGCCGTGCTCGGCGGCGAGCGGTATCTGCGCACGGGCGACCTGGGAGCGCTGGTCGACGGTGAACTCTTCCTCACCGGCCGGAGGAAGGAGGCCCTGACGATCAACGGCCGCAATCTCTATCCGCAGGACATCGAGCACGAACTGCGCAGCCGCCACCCCGAGTTGGCCTCGCTGCCCGGCGCCGCGTTCGCCGTCGTCGACCGGCGCGGCGAGCGTCACGAGGAGGCGCTCGTGGTGACGCAGGAGATCGCGCGGCAACTGCCCGACGAGCAGTACGCGCGGCTCGCGGCCGACATGAAGCGGACGGTCGTGCGCGAGTTCGGGCTCCCCGTGCGGGGGGTGGCGCTGCTGCGCCGGGGCACGGTCCGGCGTACGACGAGCGGCAAGATCCAGCGGGTCGCCATGCGGGACCTCTTCCTCGCCGGCGCCCTGCGGCCGCTCTACGCGGACTGGCGGGACGGACGGGGCTGAGCGATAACGCGCCGATAGGGCGCGCATGCCGGTGTCGCCAAGACTGGCGTGGTGTCAGACCCGAACGCGTACCGGACCGCGAGCGCCGCACACCAGGGCATCTGGCTGGCCCACCAGCTGGACCCCGACAGCACGCTGTACAACTGCGGTGTCCGCCTCGCCCTCGAAGGCCACCTGGACGTCCCGTCGCTGCGAGCGGCCGTGCGGCGTGCGCTCACGGAGGCGGAGAGCCTGCGGGCGCGGTTCGTCGCGTACGAGGACGAACTGCGCCTGCGCCTCGCGGACGTCCCCGAGGACCCGCTGCCCGTCGTCGACCTGCGCGCGGAGCCCGCCGGCGCGGAAGCCGCCGCCCGCGCCTGGACCGACGCCGACCTGGCCACCCCCATGGACCCCGGGCGTGGCCCGCTGGCCGCGCACACCCTGCTCAGGCTGGCCGACGACCGGGCCTGGCTGCATCTGCGCTACCACCACATCGTCCTCGACGGCTACGGCCAGAACCTCTACCTGCGCCGCCTCGCGGACCTCTACAGCGCCCTGGCGGCGGGCCGCGCCCCCGGCGCCGGGTCCTTCGCCCCACTGGACCGCCTCCTCACCGAGGACGAGGAGTACCGTCGCTCCCCGCGCCACGCGCGCGACCGCGCCCACTGGCTGCGCGAGTTCCGTGAGCCACCCGCCCCCGTCACCCTCGCCGGACGCACCGCCGCGCCCTCGGCAGCCGTGCTGCGCAGCGCCGTACGGCTGTCCGGGGAGCGGGTGAGCGGGCTCCTCGACGCGGTGCCGGGCGCCGCGGGCCGCTGGTCGCTGCTCGTCGTCGCCGCGACCGCCGCGTATCTGCACCGGCTCGACGGCGCGCCCGAGGTGGTCGTCGGACTGCCGCTGGCCGCACGCGTGGGACGGGCGGCCGCGGCCACCCCGTCGATGGCGGTGAACGTGCTGCCGCTGCGCCTCACCCTCGACCCCACGACGACGTTCTCCCAACTCGTCGCCCAGACCCGACGGCGCGTCAGCGACGCGATCGGGCACCAGCGCTACCGGGGCGAGGAACTCCGCACGGAACTGGGCCTGTTGGGCGCCTCGCACGACCTGTACGCGGTGTCCGTCAACACCGTCGCCTTCGAGGAGGAACCGGCCTTCGCCGGCCTGCGCGTCACCCGCCACCAGGTCATGACGGGACCGGTCAAGGACCTGTCGGTCGTCGCCGTCGGCACGCAGGACGGCGGCGGTGGCGTCCTCGTCGAACTCGAAGCCAACCCCGCCGTGTACGACGAGACGGAACTCGCCCGGCATCGCGACCGCTTCACCGCGTACCTGGACGCCCTCGCACGTACCCCCGACGAGCCCATGGCCCACGTCGGCGTGCTCTTCGGGGAGGAGCGCCGACTGCTCCACACGTGGCGCGACCCCGGCCCGGACGCACCCCCGCCGACCGAGAACCTCGCGACGCTCTTCGAGCGCCGGGCCGCGACTCACGCAGCGGACACGGCGCTCGTCGACGCCGAACAGACCCTCACCTACGCCGAGTTGAACGCACGGGCGAACCGGCTCGCCCGGCTCCTCGTCGCGCGGGGCGTGCGGCCCGGCGATCTCGTGGGGGTGCTCATGGAGCGCTCGGCGCATCTCGTGGTGGCGATCCTCGCGACGCTGAAGGCCGGCGCGGGCTATGTGCCGCTGCACCACGGCCACCCGAGGGAACGGTCCCGGCAGATCCTCGACGACACGGCGGCGCGCCTGCTCCTCGTCGACGCCTCGGCGACGGGGCACGCGGCCGTGGCGGGGAACCTGCCCGTGATCGAGGTGGGTCCGGGTGAGTACGACGGGGCGGGGGCCGGGGCCTGTGCCGACCTCGGCACCGACGTGCCGGGAGACGCTCTGGCGTACGTGATGTTCACCTCCGGGTCGACCGGCCGGCCCAAGGGCGTGGCGGTCACCCACGCAGGCGTGGCCGCCTTCGCGCTCGACCGGTGCTGGAGCGACGCCGTCGCCGAGTGCGTGGTCTTCCACGCCAACCACGCCTTCGACGCCTCGACGTACGAACTCTGGGTGCCCCTGCTGCGCGGCGGGCGCGTGGTCGTGGCGCCGGCGGGGCCACCCACCGTCGCACACATCGGGCGGCTCATCGCCGCCCACCGGGCCACCAACTTCCACGCGACCGCCGGTCTCTTCCGGGTCCTCGCCCAGGAGGCGCCCCACATCTTCGCCGGGCTGCGGGAGATCTCCACCGGCGGCGACATCGTCTCCGCGGACGCCGTCCGCGCCCTGCAGCGGGCCTGCCCGGACCTGGTGATCCGCTCCACCTACGGGCCGACGGAGACCACCGCCTTCGCCACCCACATCCCGTTCACCGCCACCGACCCGGTGCCCGACGCCGTGCCGATCGGCCGCCCCATGGACCACACGCGCGCCCACGTCCTGGACGCACGGCTGCGCCCCGTCCCCATCGGCGTCCCGGGCGAGCTGTACCTGGCGGGCGCGGGCCTGGCCCGCGGCTACTGGCGGCGTCCCGCGCCGACCGCCGAACGGTTCGTGGCCGACCCCTTCGGCGGACCGGGCGAGCGCATGTACCGCACGGGAGACATCACCCGCTGGCGTCCGGACGGCACGCTCGAGTACCTGGAGCGCGCCGACGACCAGGTCAAGGTGCGCGGCTTCCGCATCGAACTCGGCGAGGTCGAATCGGCGCTCAGACGCCACCCCGAGGTGGGCCAGGCGGTCGCGGTGGTGAGGGAGTTCGGCGCACAGGCGACGACGGGATCCGGTTCGGCGCGGCAGCGGGACGCGGTGGACAAGCGGCTCGTCGCCTACGTGGTGCCCTCGGCCACGGCCGGCTCCGGCGGCGCACCGCACCCCGGGGAGCTGCGCGCCGCGCTGGCCCGGCGGTTGCCGGACTACATGGTGCCCGCCGCCGTCGTCGTCCTGGACACCCTGCCGATCACAGCGAACGGCAAGCTCGACCGCGCCGCCCTGCCCCTGCCCGACTTCGGCGCGCCGACGCCGGGGCGGGCGCCCCGCACCCCGCTGGAGGCGGTGCTGTGCGAGCTCTTCGCCGACGTCCTCGGCGTCGAGCGGGCCGGGATCGACGACAGCTTCTTCGACCTGGGCGGGCACTCGCTGACGGCGACACGCCTCGCGGGCCGGGTGCGCTCGCGGCTCGGCCTGGAACTCGAGATGCGGACCCTGTTCGAGACGCCGACGGTCGCCGCGCTGTCCCAGGACCTGGCGGCGGCGAAACGGGTACGGCCGCCGCTGGAGCCCGCGTCCCCCGCGTCCCCGCACGATCCGCTGCCGCTGTCCTACGCCCAGCGCCGCCTGTGGTTCATCGCGCAGTTGGAGGGCCCGAACGCGACCTACAACATGCCGCTTGCCCTGCGGCTGTCGGGGCCGCTCGACCGGCCCGCCCTGGCCCGGGCGCTGGCCGACGTCTCGGACCGGCACGCGCCCCTGCGCACCGTCTTTCCCCAGGGGCCCGACGGCCTGCCCCACCAGCGGATCCTGGACGGCCGGGAGGCCGGGCCGCCGCTCACCGTGGTCGAGTCGGACCCCGGCGAGCTGCCGGGGCTGCTCGCCACGCAGGCCGCACGCGGCTTCGACCTCACCCGCCAGGCGCCCCTGCGCGCCACGCTGTTCGGTGTCGCCCCCGACGAGCACGTCCTGCTCCTGGTCGTCCACCACATCGCGGGCGACGCCTGGTCGGTGCCGCCGCTGCTGCGGGACCTGTCCGCGGCGTACGCGGCCCGCCGCTCGGGGAGCCACGCCGACCTGCCACCGCTACCCGTGAGCTACTCGGACTACACCCTCTGGCAGCGGGAACTGCTGGGCGCACCGGACGACCCCGGCAGCCTCGCCGGTTCCCAACTCGCCTACTGGCGCGAGGCGTTGGCGGGGCTCCCACAGGAACTGGCCCTGCCCTACGACCGGCCGCGCCCGCAGGCCGCCTCCCACCGGGGCGGCTCCGTGCCGCTCGTCGTCGACGCGTGGCTGCACGACCGGCTCGGACGGCTGGCCCGCGATGCCGGGGCCAGCGTGTTCATGGTCGTGCAGGCCGCCGTCGCCGCGCTCCTGACCCGACTCGGCGCGGGCGAGGACATCCCCCTCGGGGCGCCCGTGGCCGGGCGCGCGGAGGACGCCCTCGACGACCTGGTGGGCTTCTTCGTCAACACGCTGGTGCTGCGCACCGACACCTCGGGCGACCCGACCTTCCGCGAACTCCTCGCCCGAGTGCGGGAGTGCGACCTGTCGGCGTTCGCGCACCAGGACCTGCCCTTCGACCGGCTCGTCGAGGCGCTCAACCCGCCGCGGTCGCTGGCGCGGCACCCGCTGTTCCAGGTGATGCTCGCCTTCCAGAGCGTGGCCGACGCCGAGGCGGAACTGACCGGGCTGCACGTGCGGCGCGAGCCGCTCGCGGCGCCCGCCGTCAAGTTCGACCTCTCCTTCGAGCTCGCCGAACGCTTCGCGCCGGACGGCGCGCCCGCCGGCATCAGCGGCAGCGTCGAGTACGCCCGTGACCTGTTCGACGAGCACACGGCGGCCGCCGTCGCGCGGCGCCTGGTGCGCCTCCTCGACGCGGTGACCGCCGACGCGGGCCTTCCGCTCAGCGGCATCGACATCCTCGAACCCGCCGAGCGCATCGGGCTGTTGGCCGACTGGAACGACACCCGCGGCCCGCTCCCCGAAGTCATGGTACCGGACCTCTTCGCCGCCCACGTGGCCCGTACGCCGCAGGCCACCGCGCTCGTCTTCGGCGACACCGAGCTGTCGTACCGCGAACTGGACGCCCGCGTGGACCGTCTGGCCGGCCGCCTCGCCCGGCTCGGGGCGGGCCCCGAACACGTCGTCGGCGTCGCGCTGCCGAGGTCCACCGAGCTGATCGTCACGCTCCTGGCGGTCCTCAGGACCGGCGCCGCCTTCCTGCCGCTGGACCCGCACCTTCCCCCGGGCCGCGTCGAGTTCATGGTCGAGGACACGGCCCCGTTGTGCGTCGTGACACGCGACTCCCTCGTCGCGGGACTGCCGGACACGGGGTGCGCGCTGCTCGTATTGGACGAACTCGTACTGGACGAACTCGTACTGGAAGAACCCGGCCTGGAAGAACCCGGCCTGGAAGAACCCGGCCTGGAAGAACCCGGCCTGGAAGAACCCGGCCCGGACGGACCCGGGGAACCGTCCGGTCCCCGCGAGCCCGCCCCTGCGCCGTTCCCGCACGGAGAGCATCCCGCCTACGTGATCTACACGTCCGGTTCGACGGGGCGGCCGAAGGGCGTCATGGTGACGCGCGACGGCCTAGCCAACCGCCTGTCCTGGATGCAGCGGCGCTACCCCCTCACCCCCGGCGACCGTGTGCTGCAGAAGACCCCCGTGAGCTTCGACGTGTCCGTCTGGGAGTTCTTCTGGCCCCTGACGCAGGGCGCGACGCTGGTCGTCGCCGAACCGGAGGGGCACAAGGACCCGGACTACCTGGCCGACGTGATCCGCGAGCGCGGTGTGACCGTGACCCACTTCGTGCCGTCGATGCTCCAGGCCTACCTGCGGGCGCCGCGTGCCGGTGAACCCTCGCCGCTGCGCCGGGTGTTCTGCAGCGGTGAGGCCCTGTCCCGGGAGCTGGAGGCGGACTTCTTCGCCACCGTCGACGCACCGCTGACCAACCTCTACGGGCCGACCGAGACCGCGGTGGACGTCACCGCCTGGGACTGCCGCCCCGCCGGCGCGACGGACGCCGGGCCCGTGCCGATCGGCGAGCCCGTCACCAACACCCGTCTCTACGTCCTGGACAGCCGCCTCGGCCTCGTCCCGCCGGGCGTGGTGGGAGAGTTGTACGTGGCGGGCGTGCAGCTGGCACGCGGCTATGTGCGGCGGCCCGGGCTGACGGCGGAGCGCTTCGTCGCGGACCCGTTCGCGGCGACGTACGGGCTGTCCGGTGAGCGCATGTACCGCACCGGCGACCTGGCGCGCCGGCGGCCCGACGGGCAGCTGGAGTACGCCGGACGCGTCGACGACCAGGTGAAGGTGCGCGGCTTCCGCGTCGAGCCGGGCGAGGTCGAGGCCGCCCTGCTCCGCCACCCCGGGGTGGCGCAGGCCGCGGTGGTGGTCCGGGCGGACGGTCCCGGGGAGCCCCGGCTCATCGGCTATGCGGTGCCCGCCGGTGCCGACCGGACCGGCAGCGACGCGTGCGACCCGGTGGACGTGCGGCGCTCCGTGCGGGAGCTGCTGCCCGACTACATGGTGCCGGCGGCCGTCGTCGTCCTGGACGCCCTGCCGGTGACGGCGAACGGCAAGCTGGACCGCGCGGCGCTGCCGGCGCCCGGATTCACCGTCGCACCCGGCGGCCGCGCCCCCCGCACGGCCCGCGAGCGGACGCTGTGCGCGCTGTTCGCCGAGGTGCTCGCGGTGGACTCGGTCACCGTCGACGACGGCTTCTTCGACCTCGGCGGCGACAGCATCCTCTCGATCGACCTGGTCGGCCGGGCACGCGCGGCCGGTATCGGGCTCACGCCCGGTGACGTGTTCCGCTGCTCGACGGTCGCGGAACTCGCCGACGTGGCACGCGACCTGACCGACGACCGCACGCCCACCGGGCCCGACCCGGAACCCGGAACGGGTGACCTGCCGCCGACGCCCGTCATGCACTGGCTCCGCGAGCGCGGTGGCACCATCGACGGCTTCCACCAGTCGGTGCTGGTCTGGACCCCGCCGGAGCTCGACGAGGCGGGCCTCACCACGGCGCTGCGGGCCCTGCTCGACCACCATGACGCCCTGCGGATGCGTCTGGGCGGCGACGACACGCGGTGGCTCCCGCACATCCGCGAGGCGGGCACCGTCGACGCGGCCCGCTGTCTGCGCAGGGTCGACGTGGCCGGGGCGGACGACGCGGAGCTGCGCGAGCGCGTCGCCGCGGAGGCCCGGGCCGCGGCGGGCCGCCTGAGGCCGCGCGAGGGGGTCGTACTGCGGGCCGTGTGGTTCGACGCGGGCCGCGAGCGAAGCGGGCAACTCCTCATGGCCGCCCACCACTTGGCGGTCGACGCGGTGTCCTGGCGCATCCTGCTCGCCGACCTCGCCGCCGCCTGGGAGGCCGTGGCAGAGGGGCGCCGTCCGGCACTGGCGCCCGTGCCGACCTCTCTGCGGAGCTGGGCCGCCGCCCTCGTGGCACAGGCGCGGACGCCGGTACGGCTGGCGGAGCTGCCCTTCTGGACCGTGCTCCTGAAAGAGGCCGAACCGCCCCTGGGCGAGCGTCCGTTGGACCCGCGGACCGACCTGGGCGAGACCGCCCGTTCCCACACGGTGACACTCCGGGCGGCGGACACGGAACCGCTCCTGGACCGGGTGACCGCCGCCTTCCGCACCGACGTGCCCACCGTGCTGCTCACCGGCCTCGCCGTCGCCCTCACCGCATGGCGCCGCGACCGCGGCAGGGCCGGGGGCGGGAGCGTGCTGATCGATGTGGAGGGGCACGGCCGCGAGACGTCGCTCGTGCCGGGCGCCGATGTGTCCCGCACCGTGGGCTGGTTCACGGCCCTGCACCCCGTACGGCTGGACGCGGGCCTCGACGACACCGACAACGACACCGACCGGGACGACATCCGGGCCGACATCCGGGCCGGAGGCCCCGCGCTCGGTGCCGCGCTGAAGCGGGTCAAGGAACAGCTGCGGGCGGTTCCGGACAACGGCGTCGGCCACGGTCTGCTGCGCCATCTGAACAGCGACACGGCGGACACCCTCGCCGCGCTCGCCCGCCCCCAGATCCTCTTCAACCACCTGGGCAGACTCGCCCTCGCCGACTCCCTCGCGCCCACCCCCTGGCGACCCGTCGCCGCCCCGCAGGGACCGCCGCACGGCACGCCGGGCCCGGCCCTGTCCCACGTACTGGAGATCACGACGCTCGTCGAGGACCACGGCACGGGACCGCGCCTGCGCGCCACCCTCTCCTGGCCCGGCGGCCTGCTCGCCGAGGTGGAGGTGGCCGCACTCGCCCGGACGTGGCTGGAGGCTCTGCGGGGCCTCGCCCGCCACGCCGAGCGGCCGGGCGCGGGCGGCCGGTCCCCGTCCGACCTCGGCCTGGTCTCCCTCAGCCAGGAGCAGATCGAGCGGCTCGAACACACCTGGAGGACAGCGCGGTGAGCGCGGACATCGAAGACATCCTGCCGCTGACGCCGCTGCAGGAAGGACTGCTGTACCACGCCCAGCACGGCACGGCGGGCCTTGCGGGCACGGTGGACGGCTACGGCGTCCAGCTGACGCTGCGCCTGGCGGGCCCCGTGGATCACGGCCTGCTGCGCGCCGCCTGCCGAGCCCTTCTGCGCCGGCACGCCAACCTGCGCGCGGGCTTCCTGCACCAGGACCTCGACCGGCCCGTCCAGGTCATCGCCGCCGACGTGGACACCCCGTGGCAGGAGTGGGACCTGCGGGACGAGGGCCGGGGCGCGGACGCGCCACGCGCACGGGAGGCGGCGGCGGACCGGCTGCTCGCCGACGAACGCGACCGCGGCTTCGACCTGACCCGCCCGCCTCTGCTGCGCTTCACCCTCCTCCAACTGGCCGACGAGGAGCACCTGTTCACCCTCACGTACCACCACATCCTCCTCGACGGCTGGTCGGTCCCCGTCGTCGTACGGGAACTGCTCACCCTCTACGCGCACCGCGGCGACCCGGCGCGGCTGCCGAAGGTCCGCCCCTACCGCGACTACCTCGTCTGGCTCGCCGAACGGGATCAGGACGCCACCCGGGCGGCGTGGTCCTCGGCACTCGCCGGACTCGAAGGGCCCACGCGCCTGTCGACGGCGGCCCGCCCCGGGCAGGACCGGCAGGTGACCCGCGCCGACCGGCCACCGGGGGCGCCCGCGCACCTCACCACGGACCTCTCCGAGCGGCTCACCCGGGAGCTGCGCGAGTGCGCCGCCGCGCACGGAGTCACCCTGAGCACCCTGGTCCAGGGCGCCTGGGGCGTTCTCCTGCACAAGCTGACCGGGCAGGACGACGTGGTGTTCGGCAGCGTCGTGGCGGTGCGGCCGCCGGAGCTTCCCGGTGTCGCGGACATGGTGGGGCTGCTCATCAACACCGTGCCCGTGCGCGTGCGGACCGCCCCCGACGACAGCCTGGCCGCCGTCTGCGCGCGACTCCAGGAGCGGCAGGCACAGCTGATCGACCATCAGCACATCGGACTCGCCGAGCTCCAGCGTCTCGCGGGCGCCGGCGAGCTGTTCGACACGGTCGTCGTCCACGAGAGCTATCCGGTCGACCGCGCGCCCGTGGACCCGGACGGCAACGGTCCGCGCATCACGGGCACGCGGGACAGGGGAGGCACGCATTACCCGCTGGCCCTGATCACGCACCCCGGCGACCGGCTGAGGCTGCGCCTGGAGCACCGCGCGGACCTCTTCGACGCCGCCACGGCGCGCGGCTTCCTCGACCGCCTGGTCCGGATCCTTCGGACGGCGGCCACGGACCCGGGGCGCCCAGTGGGCCGAACGGACGTCCTGACCGAGGAGGAGCGCGGGCGCGCCCTCACCGACTGGGGCCGGGGCGCGCCCCCGGCCGGCCCCGGGCGGCAGCCCGCCCCCACGCTGCCCGGACTCTTCGCCGCCCAGGCGGCGAGGACCCCCGACCGGGTGGCCGTCGAGGAGGGCGGCACCCGCCTCACCTACCGTGAACTGGACGCGCGGGCCGCGGCGCTGGCCCGCGAGCTCGTCGCGTGCGGCGCGGGCCCGGAGCGCCGGGTGGTCGTCGCGATGGACCGCTCGGCGGACCTCGTGGTGGCGCTCCTCGCCGTGGTGCGGACCGGCGCCTCCTACGTGCCGCTCGACACCCTCTGGCCCGAGGAACGGCGGCGGTTCGTCCTGGCCGACACCGGCGCGAGCGTCCTGCTCACCGACGGGGAGGCACCGCGCGCCCTCGGCCCGGTCACCGCACGCGGCCACGCCACGGTCGCCCACCCGGACGTCCTCGCGTACGTGATCCACACCTCGGGCTCGACGGGCGTGCCCAAGGGCGTCGCCGTCACGCACCGGGACGTGATCGCCCTCGCGGCCGACGCGAAGCTCAGCGGCGGCGCGCACGAGCGGGTCCTGCTGCACTCCTCCCACGCCTTCGACGCGTCCACGTACGAGATATGGGTGCCGCTCCTCAACGGCGGCCGGATCGTCGTGGCACCGCCCGGCCCCCTGACCGCGCCCCGCGTCGAGGAGCTGGTCGCCGGGCACGGGCTGACCGGCATGTTCCTGACGGCCGGCCTGCTGCGGGTCCTCGCCGAGGAGGCGGCGGGCTGTTTCGCGGGGCTTCGCGAGGTGTGGACGGGCGGCGAGCGGGTGCCGCCCGAGCCGCTGCGCGCCGTGCTGGACGCGTGCCCGGGCACCACCGTGGTCGCCGCGTACGGGCCGACCGAGGCGACGACCTTCGCCACCTGCCGGGCGTTCGCCCCCGGCGACCGGGTCCCGGACGCGGTGCCGCTCGGCCGCCCGCTGGACGGCACGCGCGCCTACGTCCTGGACGGCGCCCTCGGCCTCGTGCCACCCGGCACCGTGGGGGAGCTGTACCTGGCGGGCGCGGGCGTCGCGCGCGGGTACGCCCACCGCCCCGGCCCGACCGCCGAGCGCTTCGTGGCGGACCCGTTCGCGGCGACGTACGGGCTGTCCGGTGAGCGCATGTACCGCACCGGCGACCTGGCGCGCTGGACGCCCGACGGGCAGCTGGAGTTCGCCGGGCGCGCCGACGACCAGGTGAAGGTGCGCGGCTTCCGCATCGAGCCGGGCGAGGTCGAGGCGGTACTCGGCGAGCAGGAAGGCGTCGGGCACGCGGCGGTGGTGGTGCGCGAGGACCGCCCGGGCGACCGGCGGCTCGTCGCGTACGTGGTGCCGGCTGGCGGAGTCGCACGCGACGAGGTCGACCCCGCGCAGGTGACCGCGGCGGCTGCCGAGCGCCTCCCGGGCCCTCTGGTGCCCTCGGCGGTCGTCGTCCTCGACGCCCTGCCGCTGACGGTCAACGGCAAGCTCGACAGGGCGGCCCTCCCGGCTCCCGGGCGGACCACGGCGGCCGGCGGCCGTGCGCCGCGCTCGGAGCGTGAGCGCGCCCTGTGCGCCCTGTTCGCCGAGGTGCTCGCGCTGCCCGACGTCACCATCGACGACAGCTTCTTCGCGCTCGGCGGCGACAGCCTGACGAGCCTGCGCCTGGCGGGCCGGGTCCGCTCCGCCCTGGGCGTGGACCTCGACCTTCCGCTCCTGTTCCGGCACCCGACGGTGGCATCCCTGGAGCCCCGGCTGAAGCAGCCCACCGCGGCCGCCCCGCGGCGTCCCGCTCTGCGGCGCATGCGCTGACCGCGAGGGACACCGCACGTGGGCGCCGTACACCGCACCCGGCGCCGTACATCGCCGTACACCGCACCCGGCACAGAGGAGAACCCGGAGTGATCCCCCTATCGTTCGCGCAGCGGAGTCTGTGGCTCACCGGGCAGCTGGAGGGCCGCTCGGCCACGTACAACATCCCGCTCGCCCTGCGCCTGACCGGGGTCCTGGACCGGGCGGCGCTGGCGGCGGCGCTGCGGGACCTGGTGGAGCGGCACGAAAGCCTGCGGACGGTGATCGGGCGGCACGACGGCGAGCCCTGCCAGGTGATCCTCGACGCCGACGACGTGGGCGAGCTCCTGACGGACGTGACACCGACCGCCACGGGCGCCCCGAGCGAGACCGAACCCGCCGTGTTCCTGGGCGAGTTCGCCACATACGAGTTCGATCTCACGGCGGAGCCGCCACTGCGGGCCTGGCTGTGCGGGACCGGGCTCGACGAGCACCTCCTCGCCCTGGTCGTGCACCACATCGCGGCCGACGGCTGGTCGATGGGCGTCCTGCTGCGCGACCTCGGGCAGGCGTACGCGGCACGACGCGAGGGGCGGGCCCCCGCGTGGGAGGCGCTGCCGGTGCAGTACGCGGACTACACCCTGTGGCAGCGCGAACTGCTCGGCGACGAGGGCGACCCGCACAGTCTCGCCGCCCGCCAGCTGGCCTTCTGGCAGGACCGGCTGGCGGGCCTTCCGGAGGAACTGGCCCTGCCCACGGACCGGCCCCGGCCCCCGGTCGCGAGCCGGCGCGGCGGCACGGTCCCCCTGGAGCTCGGCCCGGAGCTGCACGGCCGCCTCACCGAGGTCGCCCACGAGCTGGGCGCGAGCCTGTTCATGGTGGTGCGAGCCGGGCTGGTGGCCCTGCTGTCCCGGCTCGGCGCGGGCGACGACATCACCGTCGGCACACCGGTGGCGGGCCGCACCGACGACGCCCTGAGCGAGCTGGTGGGCTGCTTCGTCAACACCCTCGTGCTGCGCGCCGACGCGAGCGGTGAGCCGACGTTCACGGACCTCGTGGAGCGCGTACGGGACGCGGACCTGGCGGCGCTCGCACACCAGGACATCCCGTTCGAGCGGCTCGTGGAGGCGCTGAACCCGACGCGCTCGCCGTCCCGCCACCCGCTGTTCCAGGTGATGCTCGCCTTCCAGAAGTTCACCGACATCACCCTCCAACTCCCTTGGCTTCAGGCCGAGTTGCTGCCGCTCGGCACTCCCGCCGCCCACTTCGACCTCTCCTTCGACCTCACCGAACGGCACGACGCCGACGGCCGGCCGGCCGGCATCACCGGCACCCTCGGCCATGCCACCGACCTGTACACCCCCGACACCGCCCGGCGCATCGCCGAGCGCCTCGTCCGCCTCCTGACCGCTGCCGCCGACGACCCACGGCGGCCGGTCACCGCCCTCGACCTCCTCGCCCCGGCCGAACGCGCACTCCTCCTGGCCGAGGGACACGGCACCCACCACCCGGCCGCCCGGCCGGACACGGTGACAGGGCTGTTCGCGGCGCGCGTGGCGCGGCGCCCGGACGCGACCGCGCTCGTCTTCGGGGACACCGAACTCACCTACCGCGACCTGGACACCCGCTCCGACCGTCTCGCCCAGCGCCTGCGCGCCCGGGGCGCGGGCCCCGAACGCCTGGTCGCGGTGGTCATGGACCGCTCCGCCGACCTCGTCGTGACGCTCCTCGCGGTCCTCAAGACCGGCGCGGGCTACGTCCCGCTCGAACGCGCCACACCCCCGGCACGGACCCGCCTCGTCCTCGACGACACGCGCGCGATGCTCCTGCTCACCGACGGAACCGCCGAACTCCCGCCGGACATCGCCGTCCCGGTCCTCGACGTCACCGCCGACCACGACGCGACGGCCCACCGCGACGAGGGCGGTACGCACCGGACGCCGCCGCCCGCCCTCATCCACCCCGACAGCACCCTGTACGTGATGTACACGTCCGGCTCGACGGGCCGGCCGAAGGGCGTCGTGACGCCGCACGCGGCCGTGGCGGCGTTCGCGGCCCACCGGCCGTGGCTGCGCGACGGCGCCCCGGACGGCGTGCTCTTCCACGCCAACCACGCCTTCGACGCGTCGACCTACGAAGTGTGGGCCACGCTCGCCCGCGGCGGCCGCGTGGTGATCGCGCCGCCGGGCCCCCTGAACGGCGCGGCCGTGGCCGAGCACATCACCCGGCACGGTCTGACCCGCCTCCATGTGACCGCCGGCCTCTTCCGCGTCTGGGCGGAGGAGGAACCGGAGGTCTTCAAGGGGCTGCGCGAGGTGACGACCGGCGGTGACGTCGTCTCCGCCGCCGGGGTCCGCGCGGTGCTGCGCGCCTGCCCGGACACCGTGGTCACGGCGGCGTACGGCCCCACCGAGACGACGGCCTTCAGCACGCTCAGCACCTTCACCGGGAACCCGGACCGCGTCCCGAACACGGTGCCGATCGGCAGCCCGATGGACGGCATGCGCACCTACGTCCTCGACCCTCGCCTGGCCCTCGTGCCGCCCGGAGTGGTGGGGGAGCTGTACGTGGCGGGCACGGGCCTCGCGCGCGGCTACGCCCACCTCCCCGGCCTGACCGCGGAGCGCTTCGTGGCGGACCCGTACGCGACGGCGTACGGAGCCGGGGGTGAGCGCATGTACCGCACCGGAGACCTGGCCCGCCGACTGCCCGACGGGCAGCTGGAGTTCGCGGGCCGCGTCGACGACCAGGTGAAGGTGCGCGGCTTCCGCGTCGAGCTGGGCGAGGTCGAGGCCGCGCTCCTCGGCCACCCCGACGTGGCGCGCACGGTCGCGGCGGTCAAGGAGGACGGCTCCGGCGACAAGCACCTGATCGGGTACGTCGTTCCGGAACGCGGCGGTCGGCAGGAACCGGCACCCGACGGTGCCCCGGAGCCCGCGGACACCGAGGCGATCCTCCGCCACGCCCGGACCGTGCTCCCCGACCACGCGGTGCCGTCCGCGATCGTGCTCCTTCGGACGCTGCCGGTCACCGCCAACGGCAAGCTGGACCGCGCGGCCCTGCCGCACCCCGGCCCCGCCGCCGCGACCCGTGGCGGCCGCGCCCCTCGCTCCCCGCGCGAACACGCCCTGTGCGCGCTGTTCGCAGAGATCCTCGGCCTGCCCGAGGTGACGATCGACGACAACTTCTTCGCCCTGGGCGGGCATTCACTGCTCGCCACCCGTCTGGTGAGCCGGGTGCGGGCCGAACTCGGCGTCGACCTGGGCATGGCGGAGCTGTACGCGGCGCAGACGGTGGAGGCACTGGCCCGCGAACTCCCCGAGACCGGCGGCAGCCCGCGCCCGCCCGTACGCGCCGTCCGGCACCGGCCCGACCGGCTCCCGGTGTCCTTCGCCCAGCAACGGCTCTGGTTCCTGGGGGAGTTGTCGGGCCGCTCGGCGACCTACAACATCCCCTTGACGGCCCGGCTGACCGGCCCCTTGGACGTCGCCGCCCTCGCGGCGGCGCTGCGGGACGTGGTCGAGCGGCACGAGAGCCTGCGGACGGTGATCGGTCAGGCCGGGGGCGAGCCGTACCAGCGGGTGCTCGACATGGCCGAGGCGGGCGAACCGCTCAGCGTGGTGGAGGCGGACCCGCAGGAACTGCCGCACACGGCGGCGGGCCACGAGTTCGACGTGTCGGCGGAGCCGCCGCTACGGGCGTGGTTGACCACGACCGGCCCCGACGAACACACCCTCGCCCTGGCGGTGCACCACATCGCGGCCGACGGCTGGTCGATGGGCGTCCTGCTGCGTGACCTGGGGCAGGCGTACGCGGCGCGTTGTGAGGGGCGGGACGTGGGGTGGGCGCGGTTGTCGGTGCAGTACGCGGATTACGCGTTGTGGCAGCGGGAGTTGCTGGGCGAGGTGAGTGATCCGGGGAGCTTGGGCTCGGAGCAACTGTCCTTCTGGCGCAGGGAGTTGACGGACCTGCCGGAGGAGTTGGTGTTGCCGGTGGACCGGTCGCGGCCTGCGGTGTCGAGCGGTCGGGGCGGGGTGGTGGCGTTGGGGTTGTCGGCGGTGACGCATGAGCGGTTGGTGGGCGTGGCGCGAGCCTCGGGCGCGAGTGTGTTCATGGTGCTGCAGGCGGGTGTGGCGGGGTTGTTGTCCCGGTTGGGGGCGGGGGAGGACGTTCCGCTGGGTACGGCGGTGGCGGGGCGGTCGGATGAGGGTCTGGAGGATCTGGTCGGGTTCTTCGTGAACACGTTGGTGCTGCGGGCGGATGTGTCGGGGGAGCCGAGTTTCCGTGAGCTGGTGGGGCGGGTGCGGTCGGTGGATCTGGCGGCCTTCGCGCATCAGGATCTGCCCTTCGAGCAGCTGGTGGAGGCCCTCAATCCCGTCCGGTCGCCGGCCCGCCACCCCCTGTTCCAGGTCATGCTTGGCTTCCAGCACGCGGACCGGCAGGCAGGGCTGGCGCTCCCCGGAGTGACGGCCGAGCCCGTCGGCGTCCAGCCCGGCGCCGCGAAGTTCGACCTCTCCTTCGACTTCACCGAACGGTTCACGGCCGACGGCGCCCCGGCCGGAGTGGAGGGCGGCATCACCTACGCCGCCGATCTGTTCGACCACGCGACCATCGAGGCCATCGCGCACCGCCTCACCCGGCTCCTCGACGCCGCCGCCGGCGACCCGGACCGGCGGCTCGGCGCCCTCGCCATCCTGGACCCGCACGAGCGCACCCGCCTGCTCGCCGTCGGGGACGGCGCCCGCCAGGAACTCCCGCACACGAACGTCGCGGACCTCTTCGAGGCCCGGGCCCGCGACATCCCGGACCGGACGGCCGTCGTCGACGCGGACGGAACCGAGCTGTCGTACGCCGAACTCGGCGCCCGCGCCGACCGCCTCGCCCGGCGCCTCGTCGCGGCGGGTGTGGGACCCGAACACCCGGTGGCGGTACTGATGGAGCGCTCGGCGCGACTGGTCGTCGCGCTGCTCGCGGTGGTCAAGGCAGGGGGTGCCTATGTGCCGCTGGACGGCCGGTGGCCGGGCTCGCGGATCGACTTCATCCTCCGGGACACGGGAGCGACGATCCTCCTGACGGACGGCACATCGGACCTCGGGCCCGGTGCCGACGACCGTCTCGTACGCGTCCACATCGGTGAGGACCGGCAGGGGGCGGGCGAGAACGGGCCGGCCTTCCTCCGGGACATGCCGGGCGGGCGCGGTGCCGGTCCCGACGGCCTGATGTACGTGATGTACACCTCCGGCTCGACCGGGCGGCCCAAGGGGGTCGCCGTCACGCACCGGGGTGTCATGGGGCTGGCCGCGGACCGGCGGTTCGGCGCCGACGCGCACCGGCGCGTGCTGTTCCACTCGGCGCACGTCTTCGACGCGTCGACGTACGAGATCTGGGTGCCCCTGCTCGGCGGCGGAACGGTGGTGGTGGCCGGACCGGGCGAGCTGAGCCCCGCGGGAGTCGAGCGGGCCACCGGCGGGCGGGGCGTCACCGCGCTGTTCCTCACGATCGGTCTCTTCCGGGCCCTCGCCGAGGAGGCGCCGGACTGCTTCGCCGGACTAGAGGAGGTGTGGACCGGCGGCGAACCGGTGCCCTCGGCGGTCCTCGGACGGGTACGGCGAGCCTGCCCCACGACCACCGTGATCGACGTCTACGGCCCGACGGAGGCGACGACCTTCGCCACGTGCGGCGCCGTCTCCGACACGGACCTCACCGCGGTGTCGCCGCCGATCGGGCGGCCCATGGACGGGACCCGGACGTATGTGCTCGACGCGGGCCTCGGCCTCGTCCCGCCGGGTGTGGTCGGCGAGCTGTACGTGGCGGGCACCGGTCTGGCGCGCGGGTACGCGCACCGCGCCGGCCTCACGGCGGAGCGCTTCGTGGCGGACCCGTTCGCGGCGACGTACGGGCTGTCCGGTGAGCGCATGTACCGCACCGGCGACCTGGCGCGCTGGGCGCCCGACGGGCGGCTCGAGTTCGTCGGACGCGTCGACACCCAGGTGAAGGTGCGCGGCTTCCGCATCGAGCTCGTCGAGGTCGAGGCGGCGCTCTTGGCCCATCCGGACATCGCCCAGGCGGCGGCCGTCGTCCGCGAGGACCGCCCCGGCGACCGGCGGCTCGTCGGATACGTGGTGCCGGGCGCGGGCGTGGCACGGGAGGCCGTCGACGACGTGGACCCCGCCGCGCTGACCGGCGGGCACCTGCCCGAGTACATGGTGCCGTCGGCCGTGGTGGCCGTGGACGCCCTGCCGCTGACCGTGACCGGCAAGCTCGACCAGCGGGCCCTGCCCGCGCCGCGAGTGAGGCACGCGTGGGCGGGCCGGGCGCCGCGGACGCCGCGCGAGGAGGTGCTCTGCGGGATCTTCGCCGACGTCCTCGGCGTGCCGTCGGTCACCGTCGACGACGACTTCTTCGCCCTGGGCGGGCATTCGCTGCTCGCGACCCGCCTGGTGAGCCGGGTGCGGTCCGCGCTCGACGTCGAGCTGCGCATCCACACCCTCTTCGACCACCCCACGGTCGCGGCGCTCGCCGGGCGGCTCCCGTCCGGTGGCACGGCGCGCCCGGCGCTCGGCGCCCGGGTCCGGCCGCACCGGCTCCCGGCTTCGTACGCCCAGCAACGGCTGTGGTTCCTCGGCCAGTTGGAGGGCCCGTCGGCGACCTACGACATCCCGATGGCGGTCCGGCTGACCGGCGCCGTGGACGTCGCCGCCCTCGCGGCGGCGCTGCGGGACGTGGTCGAGCGGCACGAGAGCCTGCGGACCGTGTTCCCGCCGGCCCCGGGGGGAGTGCCGTATCAGCGGGTGCTCGACATGGCCGAGGTGGGCGAGCTGCTCACGGTGACGCGGGTGGCCCCGGCGGAACTGGGCCGGGAGCTGGCCGCCCGCGCGGACCACCTCTTCGACCTCAGCTCCGAAGTACCCCTGCGGGCCTGGCTCTTCGAGGTCGCGCCGGGCGAGAGCGTGCTGCTGCTCGTGGTGCACCACATCGCGGCCGACGGCTGGTCGGTGGGGCCGCTGGCGCGTGATCTGGGGCAGGCGTATGCGGCGCGTTGTGAGGGGCGGGACGTGGGGTGGGCGCGGTTGTCGGTGCAGTACGCGGATTACGCGTTGTGGCAGCGGGAGTTGCTGGGCGGGGTGAGTGATCCGGGGAGCTTGGGCTCGGAGCAACTGTCCTTCTGGCGCAGGGAGTTGACGGACCTGCCGGAGGGGTTGGTGTTGCCGGTGGACCGGTCGCGGCCTGCGGTGTCGAGCGGTCGGGGCGGGGTGGTGGTGTTCGCGCTGTCGGCGGGGACGCATGAGCGGTTGGCGGGGCTGGCGCAGGGTTCGGGCGCGAGTGTGTTCATGGTGCTGCAGGCGGGTGTGGCGGGGTTGTTGTCCCGGTTGGGGGCGGGGGAGGACATCGCACTGGGCACGGCGGTAGCAGGGCGGTCGGACGAGGGTCTGGAGGATCTGGTCGGTTTCTTCGTGAACACGTTGGTGCTGCGGGCGGATGTGTCGGGGGATCCGAGTTTCCGTGAGCTGGTGGGGCGGGTGCGGTCGGTGGATCTGGCGGCCTTCGCGCATCAGGATCTGCCCTTCGAGCAGCTGGTGGAGGCCCTCAACCCCGTCCGGTCGCCGGCCCGCCACCCCCTGTTCCAGGTCATGCTCACCCTGCAGAACACCGCCCGTGACGCCCTCGAACTGCCCGGTCTGCGGGTCGAGCCGGTGGCGCCCGGGGCGACCGCCGCGAAGTTCGACCTCTCCTTCGACTTCACCGAACGGTTCACGGCCGACGGCGCCCCGGCCGGAGTGGAGGGCGGCATCACCTACGCCGCCGATCTGTTCGACCACGCCACCGTCGAGGCCATCGCGCACCGCCTCACCCGGCTGCTCGACGCGGTCAGCCGCGATCCCGGCCTGCGGGTGGCGGACGTGGACCTGCTCACCGCGGACGAACGCGCACGGCTGACGTCCGACGGCGACGGCGGAACCCTCCGGGCGCCGGCGGCCGAGCGGGGCGTCGCGGAGCTGTTCGAGGAGCAGGTGGCCCGGACCCCACGGGCCACCGCCGTCATCGGTGAGCACGTCACTTTGACCTACGCGCAGCTCAACGCCGAGGCCAACCGGCTCGCCCACCGCCTCATCGCCCACGGGACGGGGCCCGAGGACGTCGTGGCGGTGGTCATGGAGCGCTCGGCGGAGCTCCTCGTGACGCTGCTCGGCGTGCTCAAGGCGGGCGCCGCCTTTCTGCCCGTGGAGCCCCATCTGCCCGCCGAACGCATGGCGTTCATGTTCGCCGACGCCCGCCCGGCCTGCGTGGTGACCCGTCCCTCGGCAGCCGCAGCCGCAGCCGTGCCGGAGACTGGGCTGCCGTGCCTCGTCCTGGACGACCTGCCGCGCGACGCGGACCCGGCCCAGGACCCGGGCGACCCCACCGACGCGGCGCGCGTGAGACCGCTGCGTCCGGCCCACCCGGCGTACGTGATCTACACATCCGGCTCGACCGGCCGCCCCAAGGGCGTGATGGTCCCGCAAAGCGGCATCGTCAACCGCCTGCGCTGGATGCGGGAGCGCGCCCCGCTGAACGGCGCCGACCGCGCCCTGGTGAAGACGCCGGCGAGCTTCGACGCGTTCGTGCCGGAGTTCCTCGGGCCGCTGATCGACGGGGCCGCGCTCGTGGTGGCGCGGCCGGAAGGGCACCGCGACCCGGAGTACCTGGCCCGGTTGACGCGCGACCGCGCGGTGACGACGGCGACCTTCGTGCCGTCGATGCTCCAGGCCTTCCTGGACACCCGCGAGGCCGCCGAGTGCACCGCGCTGCGCCGGGTCCTCAGCGGCGGCGAACCCCTCACACGCCGGACCGTCACCGCGTTCGCCGGCACGCTCGACGCGACCCTGACCAACTGCTACGGGCCCGCCGAGACCACCGTGGACGTGGTGGTGGGGGACTGCCACCCGACGTCGCACCAGGAGCCGGGCGGTGTGCCCATCGGGACCCCCGTCCCGCAGACCCGGGTGTACGTCCTCGACCGGCGCCTCGGCCTCGTACCGCCCGGCGTGGTGGGCGAGCTGTACGTGGCGGGCGCGCAACTCGCGCGGGGCTATGTGCGGCGGCCCGGCCTGACGGCGGAGCGGTTCGTGGCGGACCCGTACGCGGCGACGTCCGGACGCCCCGGTGAACGCATGTACCGCACCGGCGACTTGGCGCGTCGGCTGCCCGACGGGCAGCTGGAGTACGTCGGACGCGTCGACGACCAGGTGAAGGTGCGCGGCTTCCGCATCGAGCCGGGCGAGATCGAGGCGGCCCTGCTCGGCCATCCGGACGTGGCGCGCGCGGCGGTCGTCGTCCGCGAGGACACCCCGGGCGACGCCCGGCTCGTGGGCTACGTCGTGCCCGCGCCCGGCGCGCGGTGCGAGGCCGCCGAGCTCAGGGAGCATGTACGGGCCGCCCTCCCGGAGCACATGGTGCCCGGCGCCGTCGTCACCCTCGACGAACTGCCCCGCACGGACGGCGGGAAGCTCGACCGCCGCCGACTGCCCGCGCCCGGCCACGCCGCGTCACCGACGGGCCGCGGCCCGCGCACCGCACGTGAGCAGGCGCTGTGCGGCCTCTTCGCCGAAACCCTCGGTCTGCCGAGCGTCACGATCGACGACAGCTTCTTCGACCTCGGCGGACACTCCCTGCTGGCCGCGCGGCTGGTCGGCCGCCTGCGCTCCGTCCTCGGAGCCGAGGCGGGCGTGCGGACCCTCTTCGAGGCGCCCACGGTCGAAGCCCTCGCCCGACGCCTCGCGGGCTCGCCCCCGGCACGGGACGCCCTCGACGTACTGCTGCCGCTGCGCGAACCGGAGCCCGGCACGCGGGCGGCGGGCGAGGCACCGCTGTTCTGCGTGCACCCCGGCGCCGGGCTCAGCTGGTGCTACGCGGGGCTGTTGCGGCACCTCGCCCCCGACGTGCCCGTCTACGGACTGCAGGCCCGCCTGTTGTCGGAGGGCGGCGGGGCCCCGGCCTCGCTCGCGGAGATGGCCGGCGACTACGTCCGGCGCATCCGCGACGTACAGAAGTCGGGACCGTACCGGCTGCTCGGCTGGTCCATGGGCGGCACGCTCGCCCACGCCATGGCGACCCGGCTCCAGACGGACGGCGAGAAGGTGGAACTGCTCGCGCTGCTCGACGCCAGGCTCCCGGACGACCCACAGCGGCCGACGGAACGCGGGCCGGAGGACGACATCCCGGCGGCACTGCGCGAGGGGCTGCGCGAACTCGGCCATGCCGTCGACGGGGAGACACCCGAGGTCGCAACCGCCGCCCGGGGCATCGCCGAGGCGGCCCGCTTCCTCATCCGCAACGACCCGGAGTTCGCCGGGATGCGGGAGGACACCGCCCGGGCGATGGTCGAGCTGACACTCGCCGGAAAACGGCTCGCGCGCGAGCACCGGCCCGACGTGTTCCACGGCGACGTCCTCTTCTTCGAGCCCCTGGCCGACCTCGCCCGGAACCCCACGCTGTCACCGGCGCGGGCCTTCGCCCCCTACGTGGACGGGCGGATGACGACGTACCGAATCGACTGCGCGCACAAGGAGATGATGCAGCCCGAACCGCTGCGCGACATCGCGGCGCGAATCTCGCACCACCTGGGCGGCAGCGACACACCCCACGAAGACGGAGCCGCCAAGTGAAGGGACGGAACCACAAGTTGCTGTCTGACACGGTGGGTGCGCGGTGACGACCGCCGAAGCGCCCACAGGACTGCTGGCCGGAACACGGCCCCGCATACTCGACCTGGCCACCGCCACACCACCCCTGTCCTACTCCCAGTCCGAGATACTCGACCTCTACGGCATCTCGGACCCCCGGATCCGGTCGCTCTTCACCAACAGCGCGATAGACCGGCGGCACCTGACCCTGCCGCCGATCGACCCGGACACCGGCAGACCACGCCCGGAAAGCCAGGGCGAACTCCTCGCCAAACACCGGGAATCCGGCATCGCCATGGGCTCGGCGGCCCTGCAGGACTGCCTGAAGAAGCTCGGCGCGTCCGTCGACGACGTCGGCTATCTGATGTGCGTGACCAGCACGGGCTTCCTCACCCCGGGATTCTCCGCGCGGATCGTTCGCGAGACGGGGCTGCCGAGGACCTGCGCGCGCGCCGACATCGTCGGCATGGGCTGCAACGCCGGGCTCAACGCGCTGACCGCCGTGGCCGGCTGGGCCGCGACCCACCCCGGGCAACTCGCCATCATGCTCTGCGTCGAGGCGTGCTCGGCCGCGTACGTCTTCGACGACACGATGCGCAGCGCCGTGGTCAACAGCCTCTTCGGCGACGGCGCGGCCGCCCTGGCGGTACGCGCCGACGACGACGGCGGCCACCCGTCCGGCGAAACCGGCGGCGGTGCGCAGATCCTGAAGTTCGCCGGACTGCTCATCACCGAGGCGCTGGAGGCGATGCGCTACGACTGGGACGAAGACCAGGGGAAGTTCAGCTTCTTCCTCGACCGCGATGTCCCCTACGTCGTCGGAGCCCACGCCGAACAGGCCGTCGACGCACTGCTCGCCGGCACCGGAGTGCGGCGCACCGACATCGCGCACTGGGTCGTGCACTCCGGCGGAAAGAAGGTCATCGACTCCGTCATGGTGAACCTCGGCCTGACGCGACACGATCTGCGGCACACCGTGAGCGTGCTGCGCGACCACGGAAATCTCTCCAGCGGTTCCTTTCTCTTCTCCTATCGGCGGCTCCTTGACGAGGGCGTGGTGCGCCCCGGCGACCTCGGCGTCCTGATGAGCATGGGGCCCGGCTCGACCATCGAAACCGCGCTGGTGCGGTGGTGACACGGATGGATGTGAACAGACAGATGACGACGCCGCGCATACGGCTCGACGCCACACAGGGCATGGCGCGACTCACCAGGACGATCACCGCGTTCCGTGAGCGGGCCGAGGACGAGCGGGCCGGGGCGGCGGTGATCGAACTCGGCCCCGGCCACACGGACTGGCCGGGCTCCGTCGACGTCCACACGGTGAACAAGTGGGAGCGGGCCCTGCGGCAGTGGGAACGCCTGGACGCCGTCACCCTCGTGACCGCCTCCGGCGCGTGCGGCGGGCCCGCGTTCGACCTG
Source organism: Streptomyces sp. DT2A-34 (assembly GCF_030499515.1). NCBI lineage: Bacteria > Bacillati > Actinomycetota > Actinomycetes > Kitasatosporales > Streptomycetaceae > Streptomyces > Streptomyces sp. DT2A-34. The sequence goes on from NZ_JASTWJ010000001.1 coordinate 7,354,607, forward strand.
CTCATGGCCGCGGACATCCGGATCGCCGCGCCCGACCTGCGGATCGCCCTGCCCACCGCGGCCGGCGGCTTCTGGCCCGGCATGGCCGTGCACCGGCTCACCCACCGCATCGGCGTCTCCCGCGCCCGCAGGCTCACCCTGTGCATGTCGGGCACCGGAGTGCTGGAGTCCTACCAGGCGCTCGACCTCGGCGTCGTCGACGAGATCACCGACGCGCTCGACGACCGCGTGGCCAAGGCCCTGGCGGGCAGCCCTTCCGGCGCCGAGGCCCGGCTGCTGCGCGGTCTGATCCTCGACGCCTCCGGCACCTCCTTCGAGGACGCCCTCGGCACCCATCTCGCCGCATGCGACCGGGCGTTGCGCGCCGCGGCCCCGGGGACGGGAGACGAGCGGTGACCGCCGCCCTGACCGCGGCCTGGCAGGGCCCCCGCGCCCTGGCCGTGCACGCCGAGGAAGTCCTGGCCCGCACACCGCGCAAGGCCGATCGCACCCCCGAGCAGGGGGCACGCCTGGACGCCGCGACGGACGACGCCCGGCGCGGGCGCACCGCGTTCCTGGCCGAGCACGGGCAGGCCGTGTACGACGCACTGACCGGGAACCGCACCCGGTATCTCTGGCTGGACGAACTCCTCGACGCAGCGGCCGAGTTGCTCGACGGCCTGGTGCCCACCCGCGAGCAGATGGCGGCCGAGGCCGGGCTCGCGCAGGCCGAGAAGGAAGGGCGGGAGATCGACCAGGCCGTCTTCTTCTCCGGCGTACTGCGGCACGAACGGGCCGGCCTCCACCTGATGGAGTCGCTGCTGCGGCCCACGGACCGCGCCCTGGCACTGCTGCCGGAGTTCACCGAGCGCGGCAGCGTCGAACTCGGCAGGCTGCACGTCGAGCGCGTCGGCGACGCGGCCCACCTGACGGTCACCAATCCGGACGCCCTCAACGCCGAGGACAACGACCTGATCGCCGCCATGGACGTCGGTGTCGACCTGGCGCTCCTCGACGACCGCGTCAAGGTCGGGGTGCTGCGCGGCGGAGAGATGACGCATCCGCGCTACCGGGGCCGCCGCGTCTTCAGCGCCGGCATCAACCTCCGCCACCTCGACGCGGGCCGGATCTCGTACACGGACTTCCTGCTGCGGCGCGAGCTGGGCTACCTCAGCAAGCTGCAGCGCGGCCTGCTCCCGGCCGACGCGAGCGGCAACCCGGTGACGAGCCGGAACGCCCCCTGGTCCACGCCGACCGTGCAGAAACCGTGGATCGCCGCCGTCGACAGCTTCGCCATCGGCGGCGGCATGCAGCTCCTCTTCGCCTTCGACCGGGTGATCGCCGCGTCCGACGCCTACTTCAGCCTGCCCGCCGCACAGGAAGGCATCATCCCGGGCGTGGCCAACCTGCGCCTGCCACGCATCGCGGGCAGCCGCCTGGCGCGCCAGGTCATCCTCTCCGGGCGGCGCATCCACGCCACCGAGCCGGAGGCCCGGCTGATCTGCGACACCATCGTCGACGCCGCCGACCCCGCCGCCCTCGACACGGCGGTCGCGGCCGCCGTCGAAGAGCTGGCGGCCCCCGCGGTGGTCGCGAACCGGCGGATGCTGGGCCTCGCCGAGGAGCCGCCGTCCGTACTGCGCGCCTACCTGGCGGAGTTCGCGCTCCACCAGGGCCTGCGCCTGTACGCGCCGGACGTCCTGGAGAAGACGACGAAGTTCGGCGGGACGTCCTGATGCCGTCGCCCCCCCATCCCTGTCCAGTGACCCATCCCTGTCCAGTGACCGGTCCACGTCAGAGAGCGTCGACCGCGCTCACCTTCCACCCGTCCGCCGTGCGCGTCATCGTCATCCGCACCCGGTTCAGATCCAACCGGGGCCCCGACACCTGCGTGCTCTCGGTGACCTGATTGACGAAGAGCAGCACCACGACCTTGTCCGCAGAGGCCGAGACGACGGAGGCCGCCGCCGGAGCTCCGGCGGTCGTGGGGGCGGCGACCGTTGCCTTCACCACGCCCCGGTACTTCTCGGCCGTCGGGCCGACCACCGTCTTGGTGGTCTTCCCGTACTCGTCGCGGAAGTCGCCGGTCAGATGGGCGCGGGCCTTCGCGAAGTCCTTGTCCAGGTGGCGGTAGTCGTACGACAGGACGACCGGCGCCGCCTTCCGCGCGGCCGCGACCGCCTCGGCTCGGGCGCTCTCCGCCTGCCGTCCGTCCTGGTACTGCCGGCCCAGTACGGCGGCCGCGATCAGTCCGGCCACGAAGAGGACGCCGAGCACCACGGTGAGCAGTCGGCGCCGCCGGCGCCGGCCCCCGCCCTCCGGCGCCGCGTCCCGCGCCGCGTCCTCCTCGAACGACTCCACCGACGGCTCGGGCGGGTCGTCCCAGCCGTCCTTCGGCGCCTCGATGAGCACCGTGCGTCCGGCCACGGTGGCCTCCGGGGCCGGCTCCCGGTGGCCGCGCTCCGCCCGCTTGGCCGCCGCGCGGGCTGCCGCGGTCATGCCGCGCCGGGCGGGGGAAACGGGGGCGCGGCCCGTCGTCGTCTTCGTCATGGTCGTACTCCTCACTCGTGCCGGTCAGCCGACGAACTCGACGTCGGACGTCAGCCAACGGCCGTCCCGGTGCACCAGGTCCAGCTGGAGCCGGTAGGTGCGTGCCTCGCCCTGGGGGGCCGCCGTGTTGGTCACCTTGCTGTCGGCGACCACCAGGACACGGGCCGCGTTCTCGTCGGAGCGGACGATGCCGGCCTCCAGGACCTGGCCCTCGGAGACGGACTTGTTCTCCGCCACCAGCCGCGTCAGCTGCTCCGTCTGCGCCGTGAACTGCTTCTTGAAGTCGCCGGTCGCGCCTGCCAGGACGTTCGCGCTGTCGCGGTCGTAGTGCCGGTAGTCGAGGGAGGTGAAGTTCAGCGCCGACTGGCGGGCCGCGGACAGGATGTCCTGGCGGCGCTGGTCCGCCTCGCGTTGTGCGTAGAGGCCGAGGGTCAGCCAGATCGTCAGTGCTGTGGTGAGGACCGTCGCCACGACCAGTCCCACCGCCATCGCCCTGGAGCTCATCACGCTCCTCATGCCATCGGGCCAACGAGCAGCCATTGCCACGACTCCTTTCCGAACACGGCCCGCTGGCCGCCCGTCGAGCCGATCTCGACGTTCCTTCCGTCCGGGCCGGTGGTGGTGCCGGTCTCCGGGTCGTACGGGGTGACGTATGCCGCCTGATGCGAGCCGCTGCCGGAGGCCGACGCGCCGGGGGCGTTCTGGGCGCCCCGCACCGATGACTGGCTGCCCCGCGGGAGCGTGCAGCGGGCGTTCGTGTTCGCCTCGCGTGTGCTCGTGTCGGCGGGGTCGCGGCGCGCCGTGCCGTAGCCCTGGGTGCAGGCCGGCGGGTCGTCGGCGTTCACGACCAGGCCGAAGTGGGTCGTGCCGTCACCCGGGATCACCGTGTAGCTGCCCGCCACCATGACCGGGAAGGTGACCAGGGCCTGCTCCACGCCGGGCAGTCTGGCCAGCGTCACCTGGCCGCCGCTGATCAGGTTGGCCAGCAGCACCGACAGCTCCGGGTCGACCGACTTCAGCAGCGAGTTCACCTCCTGTGCCGCCGGCCTCGCGTTGCCGATCAGCTTGCGCAGGTCACCGTCGCTCGCCTTCAACTGGGCTGTGAGGGTTGCCAGATCGTGCGCGAACGACTTGATCGACGAGCCTTGGTCCGCCTGCGTCTTGAGGACCCTGCTCGAGTCCTCGATGAGCGCGATCGTCTCCGGCAGGGCGTCCGATGCCGACTCGATCAGGCCGTTGCCCGACTCCACCAGGCGGCTCAGGTTCGGGCCGGTTCCGGCGAACGCCTCGCCCAACTCGTCGACCGTGATCCGCAGGTCGTCCTTGCCCACCGAGTTCACCAGCCGGTCCAGGCTGAGGACCAGTTCCGTCGTCGGCAGCGGTACGCGGGTGTTCCGGCGCGGGATGCTGCTGCCGTCGAGCAGGTACGGGCCGTCGGACGTGCGGGGTTGCAGGTCGACGTACTGCTCGCCCACCGCCGAGCGGTTCGCGACCACGGCAAGGGTGTCCGCCGGGATGCGCGGCGCCCCGTCCTTGATGTCCAGGGTGACCGAGACACCGCCGGAGCCGGACCCGGAGCCCCTCAGGTGCAGCGCGCCCACCTTCCCCACCGGCACCCCGCGATACGTCACCTCGGCGCCGGGGAAGACGCCCCCGGAGTCGGTGAAGTCGGCGCGCACGGTGTAGCCGCGGTCCAGGACGGCGTCGACGAGGCCGGTGTACTCGGCGCCTACGTACGACACGCCTACGGCGGTGATGGTGGCGAAGGCCAGCAGTTGGACCTTGACCGTACGGGTGATCACGGCTGGACCCCCTTCAGCATCAGCTCGGCGAGTTCGAGGTTGATCCCCTCGGGCCAGTCGCCCCCGGCCACATAGGCGGCCGTGCACACCGGCGGGCACAGCAGGTCGCCGCCGCCCCCGGACGGGGCCGAGGGGGACGACGGCACGCTCGGACCGCTCGGCAGCGCCGTGGGCGTGGGCACGCCCGGCAGCTCCGGGAGATCCGGTACGTCCGGCAGGTCAGGGGCCTCGGGAAGCTCGGGCCCCTGGGTCCCCCCGTCGCCGCCCCGGCCGCCGTCCGGCTCGTCGGTCAAGTTGCCGTAGATCCCGGCCAGGTCGAGGTCCGCGGTGATGTGGAGGTTGACGTAGTCGCCCTTGATGGCGTCCACCGCGTTGCGCGGGAAGGGGTAAGTGGTGAGCAGTTCAAGGGAGTTGGGCAGGTCGTCACCCGCCTTGTTGAGCTGCTGCAGGATCGGGCGGAGCCGCTTCAGGTTGGCGACCGTGTCGTCGTGCGAGGCGTTGACCACCTTGGTGCCCGTCCTGCCGAGCTTCGACAGCGCGGTGAGCATGCGCGTCAGGTCGCGCCGCTGGTCGGCCAGGACCTTGAGAGCCGGTGGCATCTCCTCCACCGCGTCGGCGATGGTCTCCTTCTCCTTGCCGAGGCGTTTGGCGAGTCGGTCCACGGCCTTCAGTGCCCGGACGATGTCCTGCTTCTGCTTGTCCAGGCCGCCCAGGAACGTGTCCAGCTCCTTCAACAGCGACTTGACCCGGTTCTCCCGCCCCTCCAGCGCCTTGTTCAGCTCCACGGTGATCGTCTTGAGCTGGGCCACTCCGCCGCCGTTGAGCAGGGCGGACAGCGCCGACAGCACCTCCTCGATCTCCGGGTTGCGGCCGCTGCGGGACAGGGGGATCACATCGCCGTCGCCGAGGCGGCCGACCGGTGTGGTGGCCGGCGGCTTGGACAGCGCCACGTACTTCTCGCCGAGCATGCTGGTCTGGCGCAGTTCCGCGATCGCGTTGGCGGGCAGCTTCACCGAGTCGGCGACCCGCAGGCGCACGCGCGCGTGCCAGCCCTTCAGCTCCACCTTCTCGACCGCGCCGACCGTGACGTTGTTGACCTTCACCGCCGACTGCGGCACCAGGTCGAGGACGTCGCGGAACTCCACGGTGACGTGGTAGGCGTTCCCGTCCGATGCCGCTCCGCCGGGCAGCTGGACGTCGTACCAGCCGTTGAACTCGCAGCCGGTCAGCAGCAGTGAGCCGACTGCCGCCCACGCCGCCATCCCGCCTCTGCCCGGCATGCCCTTGCGCGGCATGCCCTTGCCCGGCATGCCCCTGCGCGGCGCGCGCTCGACGCTCATGCGCTCGACACTCATGCGCTCGCCCCCAGAATTCCGCCGAGCGTGCGATCGACCGTGCCCGTGACCGCCGTGCCGCCCTGCGGCAGCTCCGGCAGCGAGTCGAACAGCTCCCTCAGCTCCTCGCAGTCGGGGTTGTCGCCGCCCTCGTCCCCGGTCGTCCGCAGCACCGAGCACAGCAGTGACGCCGGATCCTGCGCCTGATCGGCGTTGTTGCGGGTGTCGAGGGTGCCGGCCGCCGGGTTGTAGGCGTTGTTCAGGTTCGACATGCCGGTCGGGGCGACTTCCAACAGCTCCTCCAGCGCGGCCCGTTGGGTGACGAGCACCTTGGTCACCTTGCTGAGACCCTCCACGTTCGAGGTCAGCGACTTCTTGTTCTTCTTCACGAAGGCCGACACATCGCCCAGCGCCGTCCCGAGGTGCTTCAGCGCCGCCGCCAAGTCCTTTCGCTCGCCCGCCAGTTGATCCGCCACCTTCGCGAGGCTGCTGTTGAACGACCGCACGCTCTTGTCGTCCGCCGCCAGCGCCGCCGTGAAGACCTGGAGGTTGCGGATCGTGCCGAACAGGTCCGTGCGGCCGTCGGACAGGGTGGTGACCGCCGCCGCGAGGTCCTCGACCGTCCGGTTGAGGTTCTTGCCCTGGCCGTCCAGGTTGTCCGCGCTCACTCCGAGCAGCCGGGACAGGGAGCCGTCCTTGTTGGCGCCGTCCGGGCCGAGCGCCTCGGCCGTGGTGTGCAGGCTGTCGAAGACGCGGTCGAGTTCGACGGGTACGGCCGTACGGGACTCGGGGATCTCGTCCCCGGTCCGCAGCACCGGCCCGCTGCCCCGGTACACCGGCAGCAGCTGTAGGTAACGGTCGCTGACCACCGAGGAGTTGATGATGGCGGCCTGTGCGTCCGCCGGGACCTTGCGGCCGGCGTCGTACTCCAGCTCCACCCGCACCCGGCCGCCCTCCGGCGTGATCTCCTTGACCTCGCCGATCCGGACGCCCAGCACGCGCACGTCCGAGCCCGGGTAGATGCCGACCGTGCGCGGGAAGTACGCCGTGACGCGGACCGGCTCGGGGCGGGGCCACAGTACGCAGGCGAGCGCGGCGACGACGGTCAGTACCGTCAGCAGGGCCAGGCGCTTCCTCCAACGGCTGCTCACCGTGCACCTCCCGTCCGCGTCCGCGGCACCACCGGAGCAGCGACCAGGTTCTGGACGTAGGAGTCGAACCAGCGGCCGTTGCCGAGGGTGTTGGTGAACAGCCGCGTATAAGGGGCGAGGAGCTTGATGCTCCGGTCCAGGCTGGATTGGTTGCGCTCAAGCATCTCCACCACGCGGTTCAGGCCCTTGAGTGCGGGCCCGATCTCCTTGTCGTTGTCCTGGACGAGGCCGGAGAGCTGGATGCCGAGGGCGGCGGAGCTCTTCAGCAGTTTGTGGATCGCCTCGCGGCGCCTGCTGATCTCCCGGAACAGCTTGTCGCCGTCCTTGACCAGGGTGGTGAAGTCCGATGACCGGTCGGCCAGTACGCCCGTGACGCCGTTGGCGTGGTCCAGCAGTTCGCGCAGCGCCTTGTCGCGGGACGCGACCGTCCGGGAGATCTGCGACAGGCCCTTGATGGACGCCCGTACCTCTTCCGGCGAGTCCTCGAAGGTGGTCGAGAGGGTGTCCAGGGCCTTCGCCACGCGGTCGGTGTCGACCTCCTCCGTCGTGGTGGTGAGGTCGCTGAAGGCCTGGACGACGTCGTAGGCCGGGACAGTGCGCTTGAGCGGGATCTCGCTGCCGGGCGCCAACTGGCCGCCGCCCTTGGGGTGCAGTGCGAGGTACTTCGCGCCGAGGACCGTCTTGACCCGGATCGAAGCGCCGGTCTCGGTGCCGAAGCCGGGCTCGCCCTTGATCTTGAAGGTGACCTTGACGTGGTCGCCGTCCAGGTCGACCTCCTCCACCTTGCCGACCTTGACCCCGGCGATCCGCACCTCGTCACCGGGCTTGAGACCGCCCGCCTCGGCGAACGCCGCGCTGTACGTCTCGCCGTCACCGATCACCGGCAGGCGGTCGGCGTTGAACGCGGCCACCGTCAGCAGGGCGAGGACGGTGAGCCCGACGGCGCCGATGACGACGGGATTGCGCTCGCGGAAGGGGGAGAGGTGCGGGCGGCGGAACCGGATGCGGGGGAGCCGTGGCAGCCGCACAATCCGCGGCGGCTCGACCCGCACCTTGAACAGCGGCGCCGGGCGTGTCCTACGGCTCATGCCCCGCACCTCGCCCTCGCCACATGCAGATCGGGCGTGAGCACCTGCTGGGACCCTGTCTTCGTCTTCGGCAGCACGATCCGGCCGTCGAAGTCGCAGAGGTAGAAGTTGAACCAGGAGCCGTAGGACGCCGTCCCGGTCAGCTCGTTCAGCTTGTTCGGCAGCCGCTTCAGCACGCCCTCCACGGTCTTCTCGTTGTCGTTCAGCGTTCCGGTGAGTTCGGTCAGCTCGGCGATGTCGTCCTTCAGCGGCGGACGTGCGTCCTTCAGCAGGCCCGAGGTGGCCTCCGTCAGGTCGCCGATGCTCACCAGGGACTGCCCGATGGGCTTGCGGTCGGCGGACAGGCCCGAGATGACCCGGCGCAGCTGCTTGAGCAGACCGGAGAACCGGGCGCCGCGCTGGTCCAGCGTCCCCAGCACGGTGTTGAGGTTGTCGATCACCGAGCCGATCAGCTGGTCGCGGCCGGCCAGCGTCGAGGTGAGCGACGCCGTGTGCACGAGCAGGCTGTTGACGGTGCCGCCCTCGCCCTGGAGGGTCTTGATGATCTCGGTGGCGAGCTGGTTGACGTCCTTCGGGCTGAGCGCGGCGAACAGCGGCTTGAAGCCGTTCAGCAGCGCGTTGAGGTCAAGGGCGGGCTGGGTGCGGGACAGCGGGATCGTCGCGCCGGGCCGCAGCAGCCGGGTGCCGTCGCCCGTGCCCTCGGTCAGCGCGACATACCGCTGGCCGACCAGGTTGCGGTAGCGGATGACCGCGCCCGTGCTGGTGAGCAGCGGCCGTTCCTGGCTGACCGTGAAGGTGACCTCGGCCAGCGTCCGGTCCTTGATCCGGATTCCCTCGACCTCGCCGACCCGCACCCCGGCCACCCGGATGTCGTCGCCCTCCTCCAGGCCGGTCACATCGCTGAAGACCGCGTGATAGCGATGCTCCGGGGTGAAGGAGATGTTCACGATGGTGGCGGCGAGCAGGGTCGTCGCCAGGATGGTCACCAGCGCGAAAACGCTGAACTTGATCAAGGGGGCAGCGGTCTGCCGTGCGCCTGCGGTTCTCATGCGACGCTCACCGCCGTCCCGCGCGCCAGCGGTCCGAACAGCAGCGTCGCGACCGGCGGCACCTCGTCGGCGGGCACACCCAGGGCCGGGGCCACGAGCGAGCCGACCGCCCGCTGCTCCGCCCGGGTGGCGGACACGCCGAGCGGGCCGCCCGCGGAGGAACCCGCGGCCTTCGAACCGTCGTCGAGGTGTGCCCCGGGCGCCGGCACCGGCGGGTTCGGCAGATCCCGGCAGTCGGGCCCGGACCGCTCGCCGTAACGCGGCTCCTCACCCGGCTCGTACGCCCCTTGCGGCCGTACGACCTCCAGCGTGATGTGCATCTTGCCGCCCCGGAACGCCTCCTCCGAGGCCTTCTCCTGCCGGACCAGACCGGCCAGCAGACACGGGTACTCGGGGGAGTAGCGGGCGAACAGCTCCAGGGTCGGACGGGAGACCTGGCCGAGGGTGATGAGCCGGTCGCCGTTCTTGTCGAGGAAGTCCTCGGCCGTCCCCGCGACGGTCGCCGTGGTCTTCAACGCGGCCGCCAGCCGGTCCTTCTGCTCCACGATCGTGCGGCTGGTGGTGACGGTGTTGCGCAGGATCTCCATCAGGTCGGGTGCCGCGTCGCCGTAGATCTCGGCGACCTCGGCGAAGCGCGCGATGTTCTCGGTGAGGGTGGGCAGATGGGGGTTGAGGCGGCGCAGGTAGGCCTCCAGGCGTGTGAGGTTGTCGCCGATCCGGTCGCCGCGGCCCTCCAGGGCGGTGGCGAAGGCGGAGAGGGTGGCGTTGAGCTTGCCGGGCTGGACGGTGCGCAGCAGGGGCATCAGGTCGTTCAGCAGCTGCTGCACCTCGATGCCGACGCGGGTGCGGTCCTGGGTGATGACGTCACCGGCGCGGATCGGGCGGGCCGAGGAGGACCCGGCGCCGGCGGGCGGCACCAGGTCGACGTACTTCTCGCCGAACAGCGTCTTGGGCAGCAGGCGTGCGTGCACGTCGGACGGGATGTGGGCGACGTGCTCCGGTTTCAGCGCGATGTCCAGCGTCGCCTTCGTCCCGTCGGCGTGCACCTCGCGCACCTCGCCGACCAGCAGCCCGCGCAGCTTGACGTCGGCCCGCGGATCGAGCTGGTTGCCGAGGCTGTCGGCCTCCAGGGTGATCCGCACGACCGGCGTGAACACCTGCCGGTAGACGGCGACCGACAGCGACAGCAGCAGCGCGAGTACGGCCAGGAACACGACCCCGTACAACCGCAGTCTCAGTACCCTCATACGGCGGCTCACCCCGCGATCCTTACGGTCGTGCTGGCGCCCCAGATCGCGAGCGACAGGAAGAAGTCGAGGACGTTGATCGCCACGATCGAGGTCCGCACCGCACGGCCCACCGCCACGCCGACCCCCGCCGGGCCGCCGCTCGCGTAGTAGCCGTAGAAGCAGTGCACGAGGATGATCAGGACGGCGAAGACGAGCACCTTGCCGAAGGACCAGAGCACGTCGACCGGGGGCAGGTACTGCTGGAAGTAGTGGTCGTACGTGCCCGCCGACTGGCCGTAGTAGACGGTGGTGATGGTGCGGGCGGCCAGGTACGAGGACAGCAGGCCGATCACATACAGCGGGATCACGGCCACGAATCCGGCGATCATCCGCGTCGTCACCAGGAACGGCAGCGAGGGCACGCCCATGACTTCGAGGGCGTCCGTCTCCTCGCTGATCCGCATCGCGCCGAGCTGGGCCGTGAACCCGGCGCCGACGGTCGCGGACAGCGCGAGTCCCGCCACCAGCGGGGCGATCTCCCGGGTGTTGAAGTACGCCGACAGGAACGCCACGAAGTTGGACGTGCCGAGCTGGTTGAGGGCCGCGTAGCCCTGGAGGCCGACCTCGGTGCCGGTGAAGAAGGACAGGAAGGCGATCACGCCGACCGTGCCGCCCACGACAGCGAGTGCGCCGCGGCCGAAACTCACCTCGGCGAGCAGCCGCAGGATCTCCTTCTTGTAGCGGCGCAGGGTGCGGCCGGTCCAGGCCAACGACCGCCCGTAGAAGGACAGCTGGGCACCCAGCTCCTCCAGACCTTTCAACAGCGCCATGCCTCAGCCCCTCTGGGGAACGACTTGGAAGTACACGGCGGTCATCACGAAGTTCGTCACGAACAGCAACATGAAGGTGATCACCACCGACTGGTTCACGGCGTCGCCCACACCCTTCGGGCCGCCCTTGGCGGTCAGTCCCTTGTACGAGGCGACGATCCCGGAGATCGCGCCGAAGACGAGTGCCTTGACCTCGGCCGCCCACAGGTCGGAGAGCTGGGCGAGCGTGGTGAAGGAGGCGAGGTAGGCGCCCGGAGTGCCGTTCTGCAGGACGACGTTGAAGAAGTAGCCGCCCGCCACGCCGACCACCGACACCAGGCCGTTGAGCAGCACGGCCACGACCATCGACGCCAGCACGCGCGGCACGACCAGGCGATGGATGGGGTCGATGCCGAGCACCTGCATCGCGTCGATCTCGTCCCGGATCTTCCGCGCCCCGAGGTCGGCGCAGATCGCCGTGCCGCCGGCGCCCGCGATGAGCAGCGCGGTGACGATCGGCGAGGCCTCGCGCAGTACGGCGAGCACGGAGGCGGCGCCCGAGAAGGACTGGGCGCCGAGCTGCCGGGTCAGGCTGCCGATCTGGAGAGCGATGACCGCGCCGAAGGGGATGGAGACGAGCGCCGTCGGCAGGATGGTGACGCTCGCGACGAACCACGCCTGCTGGATGAACTCCCTTGCCTGGAACGGCCGTCGGGGAATCGTCCGGACGACGTCCAGCGCCATCGCGAACAGGTTCCCCGACTGCCGCAGGGCTCCGGTGGGCGACAGTCTCATACGTCCGCCACCACCTTCCGGTGCCTGAGCTCCGCCTCCCGCCGGGCGATCGCCTCCCAGCGGGGCGGGCGGGTGATGCCCGGCCCCGGCAGCAGGCGGGGAGTCAGTGCCTGGCTGCCGGGAGACTGTGGGCCCTTGCCGTCGTCGCCGAGGGCGGCGAGCTCCTGCTCGACCTGGGCGGCGTCCTTCTCCTCCGCCATGCCGATCGGGCCCTGCATACGGCCGTTCAGGAACTGCCGTACGACGGGCTCGTCGCTGGTCAGCAGCTCCTCGCGGGGCCCGAACATCACCAGCTCGCGGCGGAACAGCAGCCCGATGTTGTCCGGGACCTGTCGGGCCGAGGCGATGTCGTGTGTGACGATCAGGAAGGTCGCGTCGATCTGGGCGTTGAGGTCGACGATGAGCTGGTTGAGGTAGGCGACGCGGACCGGGTCCAGGCCCGAGTCGGGCTCGTCGAAGAGGATGATCTCCGGGTCGAGCACGAGGGCCCGGGCCAGGCCCGCCCGCTTCCGCATCCCGCCGGAGATCTCGCCGGGCAGCTTCCCCTCGGCGCCGATCAGCCCGACCATGTCCATCTTCTCCAGCACGATCCGCCGGATCTCGCTCTCGGACTTACGGGTGTGCTCGCGCAGCGGGAAGGCGATGTTGTCGTACAGGTTCATCGAGCCGAACAGCGCGCCGTCCTGGAACAGCACGCCGAAGAGCTTGCGCACCTCGTACAGGTCGTGCTCGCGGAGCTTCGTGATGTCCCGGCCCTGGATCGTGATCGACCCGCGCTCCGGCTTCAGCAGTCCGACGAGCGTCTTGAGGAACACCGACTTGCCCGTGCCCGAGGGCCCGAGCATGACCGAGACCTCCCCGGCAGGCAGCGTCAGTGAGACGTCCTGCCAGATGACCTGGTGACCGAAGGACTTGGTCAGCCCTTCCACACAGATCTCGACACCCATCCGGTTCACCCTTCAGCCGTGGAGCAGCTCTGACATCTGCTCTACGGGGAGGGGGCGGGCGTCCGTCGTTTCCGTGGCGGATTTTTTTCGGGCGGGTTTCGGGGTGGGGGATTTGGGGCGGCTTACGGTCGTGTGTCCGCGGCTACGGCAGTGAGCTCGCTGTCGGCGTGGGGAGCGAGGAGGGCGACGGTGCGGGGGCGGAGATGCCCGGAATCGCCGTCGCGTCCGCTGTGTTCTTCGTGTCCGTCGTGTCCGTCGGATCGACGGAGGGGCCTGCGGGACCTGCGGCGCGGAGAGCATCGGCAGCCGTCACTGAGGTGGCGGACTCTTTCGAGCGGGTTACCGGGCGGGGTTTGGGGAGGGTTTACGGTCGCCTGGTCGGGGCTATGGCAGTGCGTCAGCCGTCGGCACGGGGAGCGAGTCGGACGGTACGGCGGCGGAGGCGTCGGGGAGCGTCGGGAGGGCCGTGTCCGTCGGGACGGCGGAGGGGGTGCCCGGCAGGTCGGGGACGGCGGGCAGCTCCGGAACGTCCGGCACCTCGGGGGCCTGTGGGATCTCCGGGGCGGAGAGCACCGGCAGCGGGGACACCGACACCTCCGGGACCTGCGGCACTGACGGCACGGACAGCGGCAGGAACGATTCCCCCGACGGCGACCCGGTCGCCTTCCGCTCGGCCCCCGTGGCCGTGGGACGGTTCCCCTCAGGCGTACGGCCGCCATCGCCGCTGCCCGGCCGCAGCGCCTCCGCGTCGGGCGAGGCGACGGAGGGCCGAGGGGCCGTACCGCCTCCACGGTCGCTCCCGTCGAGGGCGTACGGCAGCACGAGCCCGGCCATCGCCAAGGTCGCCGCCGTCGAGGCCACCGCCATGGCCGGGGTCTTGCCGGCCGGCCTCGGCCGCCCCCACCCGATCAGGAACAGCGCGAACCCGAGCGTGGCCGCCAGCGACTGCCGCAGCGTCCGCCGCGCCCGGGCCAGCAGCGACTCGACGGTCCGGTAGCTGAGCCCCATCTTTACGGCGACCTGCCCGACGTCGAGGTCCTCCGACTTCAGCCGCAGCGCTTCGGCCTGCCGTGCGGGCAGCTCACCACTGCGCACGGCCAGCCACTTCGCCTCGGCCCGGTCGCACACCGCCTCCTCGACGGGCACGGGGCCGGGGGCGATGAGCGTCGGGCTGGTGTGCACCACGGCCTCGCGGTTGACCTGCCGGTAGCGGTCGACGCACAGCCGCATCGTCACCGTCGTCAGCCATGCGGCGAGCCGCTCGTCGTCCAGGTCGGGGCGTTCGGCGGCGCGCAGCATCGCCTCGTGCACCGCGTCCTCGGCGTCCTCCGCACTCATCGACCTGCGCCGGGCCACCTTGAGCAACTGCTCGCGGTGGCCCCACATGCGCTGCCAACGCTCGTCGGCCGCGTCCATCTCCGCAGGCATGTCCGTCGCCATGAGGGCCCCTTCGCGCTCACTCACCGGACTCGTACCGTCCGGCGGGGCGCGACATTACCGCCGAGTATCCCCGGTTGTGGAGGGGGTGGCGGTCATCGAGTCCGCGCCGTTACTGGTCAGCGGGCCGTCGCCGAGCGGCAGGTCGTCGCCGGGGAGGTCGATGTCCGAGGCGGGGAGGGGGAGTTGCGGTGTGTCCGTCTCCTCAGGGTCGGTGGCCGGACGGGACGGGGCGGGAGCCGGCGAGGAGGGGGCCGGCGGCGTGGGGGACGGGGTGGCGGTCGGGCGCCGGGCGGTGGGTGCCGGTGAGGAGCCGTCGTCCGGCTTCCCGGGGGACCGTGACGGCTCGGGGTGGGCCGGGGCGCCGGTGGAGCTGTCCGGCACCACCTGGTGACCTTCCAGGAAGTACGCGTACCAGGCCCTGACCGTGCGCAGATACGCCGTCGAGTGGTTGTAGCCGAGGATCGCCCGGTCCAGCTCGGCGGGGACGGACAGGTCGCGTCCGCCCGCGCACAGGTAGCGGCCGGCGGCGAGCGCCGCGTCGAAGACGTTGTTCGGGTCGCTGCGCCCGTCGCCGTTGCCGTCCGCGCCCCACCGGGCCCACGTCGACGGGATGAACTGCATCGGCCCGACCGCCCGGTCGTACGCCGTGTCCCCGTCGTGGGCCCCGCCGTCGGTGTCCCGGATCAGCGCGAAGGCCACGCCGTCCAGCCGCGGGCCGAGGATCGGCGCCACGGTCGTACCGTCCGACGTCACCCGGCCGCCCCGTGCCTGCCCGGACTCCACCTGCCCGATCGCCGCCAGCAACTGCCACCGCAGCCGGCAGCCGGGCGCCTCGCGCGCGAGCCGTTCCTCGGCCCGTCGGTAGGCGGCGAACACGCTCGCGGGCAGCGCGGCGCCCGTCTGCCCCGAAGCCTGTGCCTTGTCGCCGTCGCGCTTTCCGGTCCGCAGCGGCGGCAGCTCCGTGCGGTACGGGGTGTCGCCGGAGACGCTCGGGCCGTGCTCGGCGTCCGTCTGCCTCGGTGCCGGCGCCGAGGCGCGCGCCGGGACCGCCCCCGGTGCCTGTGACGCGGTCAGCGCCACCATCGCCGCCACCGCCGCCGCCGTACCTCTGGCGGCTCTGCCTCCGTGCCCTGCCACGTTCTGTTCCCCTCCCTGCAGACGACTGTCGTCTGCTCTACGCACCAGGGAGGGGCGTCCGTCGCGGGGGTTTTCCGGGCGTGCCGCTAGGGCGGTTTCCGTACGCCGCTCAGCGCCTCCTCCGCCCGCTGGTCGACGATGTGAGTGACCAGGTGCTGGGCCGCTCCGAAGACGACCGACCAGCCGAGGATCTGCGCGGAGCTGTCGAGGTCGCTCAGGCCGGGTACGAAAGCCCCCTTGATGAGCATGATTCCGGCCACGGCGGAGAGCGCGCCCACGGGGAACTTCAGCACAGCCGTGGCGAGCGGCAGGCGGAACTTGTACTGCGTGGCCTGGTTCACATGGAGGTGGTGCACCGCCGCGACCACCGTCAGGGCCGCTCCGATGAGCCCCGCGAACTCCACGGTCAGGACGTCCAGGCTGTTGGAGAATCTGCCGGTGACGACATCCGTGGGGGCGGGGGCCTCGGCCGCCGGAGGCAGGCCCTCGGGAGGGACCTCCTTCTCGCCGGTGGGGCAGACGACCCGGTTGCCGGGCGGCTGGGGGCGAAAGCACAGATCCAGGGACTCCTTGTCCCAGTAGCCCCACAACGCCAGCGCGACCAGGCCCAGCGTCGCCGCCCCCGTGACGATCCACAGCAGGTCGGCCAGCACGCGCACCCGCCGGTACTTGCCGCCCAGGGCCGCGTGGGCGAAGCCGAGAGCCCGGACCAGGGCGCTCCGCTCCTGGTCGGTGAGCGGCTCGTCGCCGGCTTCGGCCTTCTCGGCGATCTCCTCGACCGCATGCCGCTGGGGACTGTCCTCCGGCAGGTGCCGGCGCACGATGCCCAGGACTTCGGGAGTACGCGCCCGAACCTCGTCGTCCGAAGCCAGGGAGAGCAGATCGGCCTCGGCGGCGCGGATGTTCGACCAGGCGCGTTCGAGGGTGCCGGATCTGGGCCGGAACCGTGAGGCGTTCAGGCATGCTTCCTCGGCTTGCTGGAGATGCCCTTTCACTCCGTCGAGCACGGCCTGCCGTCGGCCGTCGGTGTCGTCCACGGCACGGCGTTCCTCTTTCGCGAGCTGAGTTCTCATCCGTGCGATCACCGTCAGCGGAAGCTCGCGCCAGGCTCCGAGATTGCCTCGGCCGCCGGAGTGATGAGGCGGGCGCACCACGGAGAACCGCCGGGCCTTCCCCGTGTCCCACATCCCGTCCTCCTGCCCTCCCTCGTCAACCTCCAGTACGACACGACCGCTCCCCGCCGACCAGGCAACTTGCTCCCCACGGGTGACAGCGCCGTCCCGCACCGTTCGGCCTACTACCGGAGGCCGGACTCCCGGGCTTCCTCTACTCAGGAGGAGTGGGTTCCGCAGGGGAGTGGCCCCCGGTACCCGGTGCTCTGGAGGCATGGCGTGGACGACAACCGCAGACTTCCCCTCGTCTACGTCCGGGGCTTCGCCGGCGGGACCCGAGGGATCGACAAGGCCGTCGACGACCCCTTCTACGGCTTCAACGAGGGCTCCACCCACGTCCGCGTCGGCGCGCACAACCAGCCGCTCTTTCACCAGTTCGAGAGCCCGCTGCTGCGCCTGCTGCGGGAGGAGGGCTACGAACTGCTCGTCAAGGGGAGCCAGGAGGCCTACCTCGTGGGCCACGCGGAGGTTCCCGCCAACACCATCTGGATCCACCGCTTCTACGACCGCTCGGCGACGACCTGGGGCGGCAGCCCCCGCGAGTACCAGCTGGAGCACGCCGCCGCCGACCTGCTCGACCTGATCGACCGGCTGCGGGAGAAGAGCGGGGCCCCCGCCGTGATCCTCGTGGCCCACTCCATGGGCGGACTGATCTGCCGGTGCCTACTGCAGAAGATCCTGCCCGACCGGGGCCGCGCCGCCGCCGACTGTGTCGCGAAGCTCTTCACCTACGGCACCCCGCACGGCGGCATCGGCTTCGACGTCGGCGGCGGATGGGTGGAGCGGATCCGGGACACGCTCGGCATCCAGGGCGCCGACATCTTCGGCCCCCGGCGGATGTACGAGTACCTCACCCCGCAGGCCGACCTGGACCCCGACGGCCCGCCCGCCGACTGGGACGCCCGCGTGATGCCCACGGGGCCGGGGGCGCTTCCCGTCGAGCGGGTCTTCTGCCTGGTGGGGACCAACCCGGCGGACTACGACGTCGCCCTCGGGCTGTCCTCCGCCGCCGTCGGGCCGCACAGCGACGGGCTCGTGCAGATCGAGCGGGCGTATGTCCCCGGCGCCCACCGGGCCTTCGTGCACCGCAGCCACAGCGGGCGCTACGGGATGGTCAACTCCGAGGAGGGCTACCAGAACCTGCGGCGGTTCCTGTTCGGCGACACCCGGATCGAGGCGTCGCTGGTCGACTACCGGCTGTCCGACGACGGGGACGTCGTGTGGCAGGCCGAGGCCTCGCTGTCGGTGCGCGGGCTGCCCGTGGTGATGCACGAGCGGCTCGCCGCCCACTGGTGCCCGATCCAGCTCGACGCGGCCCCGGACGGGCAGGAGGCGTCGGTGTCGCTGGCGACGACCTTCCTCAACAGCGGGCTGCGGATGGCGACGGACGAGCCGATGCGGTTCGTCCTCCAACTGCGGCTGATCTCCCTGCGCGAGCGGCACGGCATCCTCCGGCTCGGCGACCACCTGGAGCATTCCGCCGACTTCGCCGACACCCTCGTCATCGACGTGGGCACCCCGGAGGCCGGCCCCGGCATCTGGGCCGCCTGGAACTCGGACATCGAAGGCGCCATCCGCGACCACCGCGTCGCCGGAGAGCCCCGGGTCGACGAGGACCCCACCCCCGCTCGCTGGGTCGCGCACATCGAACTGCCCACCACCGCCGCACCGCTCGTCGGCCGCGACGCGCGGATCCGGCTCGTCGCCACGCCCTGGACCTGACGCGGTGAGGGGCCACCCGCGCTTCCTCGCCTCAGGCAATCCGCGGTTACAGTGACCGTATGCCGAAGCCGCCGTCGACCGACGCGGTACCGGATGTCCTCGTGCCGCCCGATCTGCTCCTTGGACAGCACGCGTTCGGCGTTCACCAGCAGGCAGCGCAGCAGGCGGTACTCCGCGGGGGCGAGTTCGATGGTGCGCTCACCGCGCCGCGCCCGGCGGGTGGCCTGGTCCAGCACGAGGTCGCCGTAGCGCAGTGCGCCGTCCCATCCGGCGGGCTCCGCGCTCCGTACCAACTGCCGTGCGCGGGCGAGGACTTCGGCGACTCTGCCCGACGCCGCGCCGCCCGCTAGATCACCGGTTCGCGGGTCTGGCGGCCCGGCCGGACGGTGCGCTGCTGCTGTCGGCGAACGGGGAGGGGACGGTGCTGAGGCTTGAGCCCCGTCAGACAGGCCCTAGGATTCGGAACCCAGCGAGCGCTCCTTCACGCGGGCCAGATGCCGGGTGAAGACCTCGCGGGTGTCGGGGGTCAGTGTGCGCAGGGCGACGAGTGCGGTGATCACCACGTCGCACAACTCGCCCTGCACGTCCTCCCAGCTGTGCGAGACGCCCTTGCGCGGGTTCTGCCCCGTCGCCCCGATCACCGCCTCGGCGACCTCGCCGACCTCCTCCGACAGCTTCAGCATCCGCAGCAGCATGCCCTCCTTGCCGCCGGCCGGCTGGTTGGTGTCGAGCCAGGTCCACAGGTCGTCGATGGATGCCCACAGGTCGGCGGAGGCGTCGGAAGGGGCGGCCTGATCAGTCATGCGGGCAGCTTGGCACGGAGCCACCTACCCGGGTCAGGTAGGAAAGTTCTCACTGCCGAAGAGCAACGAGCCTATGGCCCACAGAATCACGAGCACGCTCAAGTACTGGATGGGGATCGAGTAGAGAGTGTGCCGGTTACGAGGGAGGTATTCGTTGGTCTCGATGTAGAGCACATCCCGGTTCATGTACGTGCCGATGAACCAGAGGAGTACGCCGCCGACGATCATTCCGACGGCCTCACCTGCTGCACCCCACGCGCCACCGATGCCCGTCGGGAAGACAACCACGGGGAAGGCCACCAGCCCCCAGCCAGTCCACCACATCGAATGCCCCTTGAACGACCTCGGCTCTCCGCTGCGGTTCGGTCCGCCCACGCATGGTGGAGCACCAACGTCGGGACCGCTCCCGGAAAGTCCGTTGAGATGCCGCCGCACGTCGGGAAGGGTCTGGTGGCATGGAGTACTTCTGCTACCACCGCGATCGGCCCGGCTCGGTCACCTTGCGCGAGGAGCTGCTCGAAGAGCACTGGTCCTACATGGACCGGTACGCGAAGGAGCTGATCGCCCGCGGCCCCACCTTCGCCGGCGACGGCGAGACGCCCACCGGGAGTGTGCACCTCGTCGACCTGCCCGGTCCCGCCGCCGCCCGCGCGTTCGCCTTCGACGAGCCCAACTACCAGGCGGGCGTGTACCGGGACGTGCTGCTGCGCCGGTGGCGCAATCTGCTGGGACGCACCATGTGGGACTTCCCCGGTGGGCGGACCGGCGGCCACCGGTACCTGGTGCTCGGCCTCGGCGCGGGACAGCCCGCAGACCTCGCGGTGCCGGCCGACCGGGACGAACTGATCGCGTACGGGCCTCTGCTGTCCGACGACGGCGCCGCCTGGCTGGGTACGGCCGCGCTGCTGCGGGCCCCGGACCCGGCCACGGCACGTGGCGTGCTGACCCCGGACCGGTATGCCGACATCGAGGTCCATGACTGGGAGTTCGGCGGGCGGCGGTGAGGAACCCGCCTGCGAACCACCCATGAAACCGCCGGTGAAGCCACCTACTCCCCGAACAGCGCCTCCTGTTCGTCGAAGAGTCCCGCCCCCTCCTCCTTCTCCGCCTCGTCCAGCCTCTTGTTCCGCACCCCCACCACCAGCGCCGTCACCGCGGCCGTCGCCGCCAGTGCCGTAGGAACCATCCAGCCGCGGTCGAGGACATGGCCGAGGGCGTGGTCGAGGGAGAGCCGGCCGGGGCCCGCGATCGCGAGGCCGGTCGCGGCCAGGGCGAGGGTGGCCGCGTACTCGTAGCCGCCCTCCTGGTTGAAGAAGCCGTTCGGGGCGTGCACCGCGGACGCCCCCGCCATCGCACCGGCCGCCGCCGCACCCGCCCCGGGCGTCGCGAGCCCCAGCGCCAGCAGCGTGCCGCCACCGGTCTCCGCGAGGCCCGCCGCCGTCGCGCTCGCCCTGCCCGGCCGGTAGCCGACCGACTCCATGAACTGGCCGGTCCCCTCGATGCCGTGTCCGCCGAACCAGCCGAACAGCTTCTGCGTACCGTGCGCGGCCAGCACTCCGCCGGCGCCCAGCCGGAGCAACAGCAGGCCCAGATCACGTCGGTCGTAAGCACTCACAGTGACTCCCGGAACAGACAGCAGGAACAGGACCCCTCCCGCGTATCCACCGTCGCACCGACGACACCCGGTCGGCCTGTCCGCGCCGCCGTTCGGGTGGCGGGTCGGCGGGGCCGGTGTGAGGCTGACCGCTATGACGATTCAGACGTCCAAACTCAGCGACCCCGCCGTCCGCGCCTTCGTCACCGCCGTCAACGCCCACGACCGCGAGGGCTTCCTGACCATCCTCGCGCCCGGCGCGACCATGGCGGACGACGGCACCGACCGCGACCTCGCCGACTGGATCGACCGGGAGATCTTCTCCTCCAACGGCCACATGGAGGTCGACAAGGAGTCCAACCACGGCCGCGACCTCCTCACCCACTACCGCAACGACACCTGGGGCGAGATGCGCACGCGGTGGCACTTCGAGGTCGAGGACGACGGCAGGATCTCCCGCTTCGAGACCGGGCAGGCCTAGCCGACCTCGGTCACTGAGCACCCTCACCGTAAGGACTGTGCGGCAGCCGTTCCACGCACCGGTGCGTACCTCGCGGTCCCACGCGAGGCCCACCCCCACCCGGTGTCATGGAACGGCTGCCGCATCCCCCCTCGGAGTGGCCGGCGGAAGACTTGTGCGCCAAGTGTGAAGCTCTTGTGGAGGAGAGTCGAGCATATGCTCCTCACCGGTCGCAACGCAGCGGACGGCCAAATTCCGTTTGTATAGGTTGACCGTTCAGCCACGCCCCACATACGGCATCGCCGTCGCCAGCACCGTCGCGAACTGCACATTCGCCGCCAGCGGCAGCTCCGCCATGTGCCGCACCGTCCGCGCCACGTCGGCGACATCCATCACGGGCTCGGGCACCACCGACCCGTCGGCCTGCAGGGCGCCCGTCTGCATCCGCGCGGTCATGTCGGTCGCCGCGTTGCCGATGTCGATCTGGCCGACGGCGATGTCGTACGGCCGCCCGTCCAGCGACAGCGACTTGGTCAGTCCGGTCAGCGCGTGCTTGGTCGCCGTGTAGGCCACCGAGTGCGGGCGGGGCGTGTGTGCCGAGATGGACCCGTTGTTGATGATCCGGCCGCCCCGCGGGGCCTGCTCCTTCATCTGCCGGTACGCCGCCTGCGCGCACAGGAACGCCCCGTTGAGGTTGGTGTCCACCACATGCCGCCAGGCGTCGTACGACAGCTCCTCGACCGGCACCCCGCCCGGCCCGAACGTCCCCGCGTTGTTGAACAGCAGGTCCACCCGCCCGAACCGCTCCACCGCGGCGGCGAACAGCGCGGCCACGTCCTCCGGCCGTGACACGTCCGTCCGTACGGCGAGAGAGGCGCTGCCGGGCACCAGCCCCGCCGTCTCCTCCAGCGTCTCGACGCGCCGCCCCGCCAGCGCCACCGCCCAGCCCGCGCGCAGCAGTTCCACCGCGACCGCGCGGCCGATGCCGGAGCCCGCCCCGGTCACCACGGCGATCCTCGCGTCCGTCCTCGTCTCCGTTTGCCTGTCGTTCATGGGGCCGCAGGTTACGTGAGGGTCCGCCATCCGGAACTCATTCATCCGCCATCCGGGTGTTGTGTACGCGCCAAGAGAGTGTCGTCCCCGGCCACTCCAATGCCTCATGCATCCATCAGGCAGGGGAGGACCGGATGACCATCACCAGACACGCGCCCCAGCACGCCCCCGATCTGCGCGCGGCCGCCCGCCACATCGGCCGCCGCAGCTTCCTGACCGTCACCGCCGCGGCCGCCGCGCTCGCTTTCGCCGTGAACCTGCCGGTCGCGGGTGCGGCGAGCGCCGCCGAGCTCGACGCCCGCCGGATCGACGACGACCCCTTCACCCTCGGCGTCGCCTCCGGCGACCCGCGGCCCGGCTCCGTCCTGCTGTGGACCCGCCTGGCCCCCGCCCCGTACGAGCCCGACGGCGGACTGCCCGCCGAACGGGTCACCGTCCACTGGGAGCTGGCGCACGACGAGAAGTTCAGCCGGATCGCCCGACGCGGCACCGCCTTCGCGCACCCCGAGTTCCACCACACGGTCCATGTCGAGGTCGGCCAACTCGACGCGGGCCGCGTGTACTACTACCGCTTCCGCACCGGCACCTGGATCAGCGAGACGGGCCGCACCCGCACCGCGCCCGAGACGACCGGCACGGCGAGCTCGCTGACCCTCGCGGCCGTCTCCTGCCAGGCGTACGCCGACGGCTACTTCACGCCCTACCGCCATCTCGCGCAGGACGACGTGGACGTCGTCTTCCACCTCGGCGACTACCTGTACGAGTACGCGGTCAACTCCGTCGGCGGCTACCGCAACTACACCGACCGCGCGCTCCCCGCCCTCTTCAACCGCGAGACGGTGACCCTGGAGGACTACCGCCTGCGCTACGCCCTCTTCAAGTCCGACCCCGACCTCAGGGCCGCGCACGCCGCCCACCCCTTCGTCGTCACCTGGGACGACCACGAGACCGAGAACAACTACGCCGACGACACCCCCGAGAACAGCGTCCCGCCGGAGGAGTTCCTGCTGCGCCGGGCCTCCGCCTACCGCGCCTACTGGGAGAACCAGCCCCTGCGCAGCCCGCAGCAGCCCACCGGCCCCGACATGCGGCTCTACCGGCGCCTGCACTGGGGCCGGCTCGCCCAGTTCGACGTGCTGGACACCCGGCAGTACCGCTCCAACCAGGCGTACGGCGACGGCGCCCAGATCCCCGGCCCCGACGTCGACGACCCGGCGCGCACCATGACCGGAGCGACGCAGGAGCGGTGGCTGCTGGACGGGTGGCACGCGTCGAAGGCGCTGTGGAACGTCGTACCGCAGCAGGTCACCTTCTCCCAGCGGAAGTTCGACCTCACCGCGCCCTCACGGGTGTCGATGGACGCCTGGGACGGCTACCGCGCCTCCCGCCGCCGCGTACTGGACGGGGCGAAGGCCGCCGGCATCGAGAACCTGATGGTGCTCACCGGCGACGTCCACGTCGGGTACGGCTTCGACATCAAGGACGACTTCGACGACCCCGACTCCGCCACGCTCGGCACGGAGATCGTGGCCACGTCGGTCGCGAGCGGCCGGGACGGCGTCGACAAGCCCGCCAACTGGGACACGTACATGCAGGCCAACCCGCACATGAAGTTCTACAACGGGCGGCGCGGCTATGTGACCGTCGCGCTGGGGGAGGAGCAGGCGCGGGCCGACTTCAAGACGGTGCCGTACGTGACCACGCCCGGGGCACCGGTCACGACGGCCGCGTCCTTCGTCACGGAGGTGGGGGAGCCGGGGCTCACGCCGGTGTGAGCGCGGGCGCGAGGTCCTCGCCGGAATCCTCGTCGGCCGCCTCGCCCGGGTAGCGGACGCCGATGCGGCCCCGGACCGCGTCGAGCGTCCGCATCACGGCCAGCGTGCCGTCGAGCGGGACCAGCGGCGACTCGGTCTCGCCGGCGCGCAGGGCCCGCATCACCTCGGCGGCCTCGTGCCGCAGGCTGTTGCGGGGCCCGTCGGCCGGGTCGGCCGTGAACTCCTCGGGGTCACGGCCGTCGCGGTGCAGGACGAAGCGGTCCGGGAAGAAGAAGCCGCTCGGCACGTCGATCCGGCCGCCCGAGCCGGTGACCGACGCGGCGGTCGCCGTACCGCCGACGATGGAACAGTGCACCGAGGCGAGGGCGCCGCTGTCCCAGGAGAGCACAGCGCCCGTCTGCAGATCGACGCCCTCCGCCGACAGCATCGCGCGCGCCGCCACGTCCGACGGCTCCCCGAGCAGCAGCTGGGCGAAGGAGACCGGGTACACGCCGAGGTCCAGCAGCGCGCCCCCGCCCTGCGCCGGGTCCCGCAGCCGGTGCGAGGGCGGGAAGGGCCCGGCCAGCCCGAAGTCGGCCTGAACATGGCGCACTTCACCGATCGCGCCGTCGTCCACCAGCGCCTTGAGCCGCCGGATCAGCGGGTTGCAGTACATCCACATGGCTTCCATCAGGAAGCTGCCGCGCGCCTTCGCCAGCGCGACCAGTTCCTCGGCCTCCCGCGCGTTCAGCGTGAACGCCTTCTCGCACAGCACGTTGTGCCCGGCCTCCAGACACAGCCCGGCGGCCGCCCGGTGCGCCGAGTGCGGGGTGGCGACGTACACGACATCGATGTCGCCGTCCTGGGCGAGCGCGTCCCAGTCGCCGTACGCCCGCGGTATCCCGAACCGCTCCGCGAACGCGTCCGCGGAGTCCTGGCTCCGTGAGGCCACCGCCACGACCTCCGCGTCCGGCAGATCGATCAGATCCGCCGTGAACGCGGCGGCGATCCCGCCGGTCGCCAGGATCCCCCACCGCACGCTCTGCTCGGCCATCGCGGCCCCGCCCCTCGCTCATGTGACCCTCGGCACTCTGTACGAGCTGAGAGCATAGAGGGCGGATCACTCGGAGAGGGAGGGGCGCATGGGCGACTGTGAGGGGAAGGCACAGGACGTGCCGCAGTCGGCCATACCGAGCACACGGAAGACAGGGCAGCAGCCCACCGCCACCCGCGCCCTCCGCCGCACCGGCCTCCTCGTCACCCTCGTCCTCGGCGGCCTGACCGCCACGCCCCCGCTGGCGATGGACATGTACCTCCCCGCCCTCCCGGAGGTCACCCGCTCCCTGCGCGCACCCGCCGCGACCGTCCAGCTCACGCTCACCGCCTGCCTGGCCGGCATGGCGCTCGGGTAGCTGGTCGTCGGCCCGATGAGCGACCGATGGGGCCGCAGGCGCCCGCTCCTGGCGGGCCTCGCCGTGTACGTCGTCGCCACCGCACTCTGCGCGCTCGCGCCCACCGTCGAGTCCCTGGTCGCCTTCCGGCTGGCGCAGGGCCTCGCGGGCGCGGCGGCGATAGTGATCGCGCGGGCGGTCGTACGCGACCTCTACGACGGCGTGGCGATGGCCCGCTTCTTCTCGACCCTCATGCTGATCTCGGGCGTCGCCCCGATCGTGGCCCCGCTCATCGGCGGCCAGATCCTGCGGGTGACGGACTGGCGGGGCGTGTTCGTCGTGCTCACGGTGGTGGGGGTGCTGCTCGCCGCCCTCGTCTGGCGGAGGCTCCCCGAGACACTGCCGCCGGAGGACCGGCACAGCGGCGGGGTCGGCGAGGCGCTGCGCGCCATGCGGGCCTGCTCGCCGACCGCACCTTCACCGGGTACACGCTGGCGGGCGGGTTCGCCTTCGCAGCCCTCTTCGCGTACATAGCGGCGTCGCCCTTCGTGATCCAGGAGATCTACGGGGCCTCGCCGCAGACCTTCAGCCTGCTGTTCGGGCTCAACTCGGTCCGGCTTGTGGTCGTCGGCCAGATCAACGGCAAGGTGCTGGTCGGGCGGGTCAGCCTGGACCGGGTGCTGGGCGTGGGCCTGGCGACCGTCACCCTGGCGGCGACGGCACTGCTGCTGATGTCGCTCGGCGTCTTCGGCGAAGTCGGACTGGCCCCCGTGGCCGCCGCTCTCTTCGTCCTGATGTCGGCGATGGGCGTCACCCTCCCCAACACCCAGGCCCTCGCCCTGCTCCGCACCAAGCACGCCGCCGGGTCCGCCTCCGCGCTCCTCGGTACGTCCTCCTTCCTCATCGGCGCGATCGCCTCGCCCCTCGTGGGCATCGCGGGGGAGGACACCGCCGTCCCGATGGCGGTCGTCCAACTGGCCGCAGCACTGGTGGCGCTGGCCTGCTTCATGGGAATGTGCCGTCCCTGGAACGGACGTACGGATGCGGAGGGAGCAGAGAACTGAGCGCGCCGAGACTGCGCGGGGACACGCCGGAAAGGGCCGGACTCGACCCCGAGGAGATCCGTCACCTCGTCCGAGAGGTCCACGACCTCACCACCGGGCCGCGCCCCTGGGCAGCCGGGACCGTACTGGTCGTCGGACGGGGGCCCTACCTCGCCGTCGAGGAGGCGGCCGGCTGGGCGGCGCGGTACGCCGCCTACGACGAGGAGAAGGACGCCGGGGTGGAACTGCCGCCCGACGCACAGGTCCCGATGACCACGGACACCCCCTTCGACCTGGCCTCCCTCACCAAACTCTGCACCGCGGTCGCCGCGGTGCAGCAGATCGAGCGCGGCACGCTCGGCATCGACGCGCGGGTCGGGGCGTATCTGCCGGACTTCCGCGGGGCCGCCCGGCACGACGTCACGGTGCGTCAGCTGCTCACCCACACCTCCGGGCTGCGCCCCGAACTCCCGCTGTACGACTGTGCCGACGACGCCGAGCGGCTGGAGAGGCTGCGGGCGGAAGTGCCTGTCGGGGTGCCCGGCACGTACTGCTACTCGGACCTGAACCTCCTGCTGCTCCAGCACACCCTGGAACGCATCACCAGGCGCACGCTCGACGTCCTGATCCACGACGGCATCACGCGCCCCCTGGGCATGACGGCGACCCACTTCGGCCCCTGCCCCCGGGCGGCGGCGACCGAGGACCAGCGACGTCCCTGGGCCAAGGCGGACCGGGGGATGCTGCGGGGTGCGGTCCACGACGAGAACGCGTGGGCGCTCGGCGGCGTCGCCGGCCACGCGGGCCTGTTCTCGACCGGCCGCGACCTCGCGGTCTTCTGCCGCGCCCTGCTCTCCGGCGGCGCCTACGGCCCCGCGCGCATCCTCGGCCCCGACTTCGTGGAGCTGCTCCTGACCCCGCCGGGGCTGGGCTTCGCCGTCGACCAGCCGTGGTTCATGGGGGAGCTGGCGGGGCGGGGGGCGGCGGGGCACACCGGGTTCACGGGGACGTCGCTGGTGCTGGATCCGGTGACGGACGTGTTCGTGGTGCTGCTGGCGAACACGGTGCATCCGCGGAGGCGGACGCCGGACAGCGGGCCGAGGGCGAGAGCGGGGACGAGGGTGGCACGGGCGGTCCGGGAGCTGTAGCGACACCCTGAACGGGCCTCGTCCTCAAACGCCGGACGGGCTGAGTACGTCAGCTCCTCCGGCGTTTGAGGAGCGGGGGTCCAGGGGGCGGAGCCCCCTGGCCGGGGTCGAAGGGGCGGAGCCCCTTGAGGATGGGACGGGTAGGGGCGGCGGGGGCGAGAAAAGCCGAGGCTCACCCCGACACCGCGCCCCCTCGTAGAATCACCGGGTGAACGCCCCCGTATCTCCGGCAGACGCCCTCCGCAGCAGTCTCGCCACCCTCCTCGACGGCCTCCCGCCCCGCCAGGCCACCCAGGCCGTCGACCGGCTGATCGCCAACTACCGGGGCACCACCCCCACCGACGCCCCCATCCTCCGCGACCGCGCCGACGTCGCCGCCTACGCCGCCTACCGCATGCCCGCCACCTTCGAGGCGGTCCACTCCGCCCTGGAGGCGTTCGCCGAAGCCGTACCGGACTGGACCCCCACCAGCCACACCGACGTCGGCGGCGGCACCGGCGCCGCGACCTGGGCCGCCACAGCCACCTGGCCCGGCAAGCGCAGCGTCACCGTGCTCGACTGGGCCGAGCCCGCCCTCGCCATCGGCCGGGAGATCGCCACCGCCAACCCGGCCCTGAAGGACGCCCACTGGCAGCGCACCCGGATCGGCTCCGCGCTCACCCTCGACCCCACCGACCTCGTCACCGTCTCCTACGTCCTCAACGAGCTCACCGCCCCCGACCGCACCGCCCTCCTCGAAACCGTCGCGTCCGCCGCCCAGGCCGTCGTGATCGTCGAACCCGGCACCCCCGACGGCTACACCCGCGTCATCGAGGCCCGCGACCGCCTGATCGCCGCCGGCTTCCACATCGCCGCCCCGTGCCCGCACAGCGCCGCCTGCCCCATCGCCCCCGGCACGGACTGGTGCCACTTCTCGGCCCGGGTCAGCCGCTCCTCCCTGCACCGCCAGATCAAGGGCGGCTCCCTCGCCTACGAGGACGAGAAGTTCAGCTACGTCGCCGCCACCCGCCTCCCGGTCACCCCGGCCCCGGCCCGCGTCGTACGCAAACCCCAGATCCGCAAGGGCCAGGTACTCCTCGACCTGTGCGAAACCGAGCCCTCCCTGCGCCGCACCACGGTCACCAAACGCCACGGCGACCTCTACAAGGCGGCCCGCGACGCGGCCTGGGGCGACGCCTGGCCGCCGGCGACACAGGACCGGTGACGCTGCCGCCCACCGAGCCCCGTCAGCGCCGGTGGGCAACATCCAGCCCGTCCGGCATCCGAGGCCGAGGCCACACCATCCCCAGCCCCCACCCACCCGTTGGGGGTCTCCGCCTCTCGACGTCGGCCCGCGTGCTTCAGTCGGTCCGGTGTTCGAGGCCGAGGCCACACATCCCTAGCCCCCACCCACCCCTTGGGGGTCTTCACCTCTCGACGTCGGCCCGCGTGCTTCAGTCGGTCCGGTGTTCGAGGAGGAGGCCGCACCATCCCCAGCCGACGCCGGCCCGTGTCCTTCAGCCCGTCCGGCGTTTGAGGACAAGGCCCGTTCAGGGCCGAAGCGGGGGTCTGGGGGCCGCAGGCCTCCAGCGGGGTGGAAGGGGCGGAGCCCCTTCAAGGATGGGACGGGTAGGGGCGGCGGGGGCGAAACTCCCATGGCCGCCCCCCACACACACATGGCGAGACGCTCCGTCTCACCCCCCTTGATACCGTCGGTGCCATGGTCAAGCAGCCCGCACCCAACTCCCCCCGCCGCAGCGAGCGATCCCGTCGAGCCATCTACGACGCCGCCCTCACCCTCGTCGCGGAGGTCGGCTACCCGAGGACCACCATCGAGGGCATCGCCGCCCGCGCAGGCGTCGGCAAGCAGACGATCTACCGGTGGTGGCCGTCGAAGGCGGAGGTGCTGATGGAGGCGTTCCTCGACCTCGCGGAACAGGCCGCGCAGGAAGCCGGCCAGGAGCCGTACGTGATCCCGGACACCGGAGACCTCGCGGCCGACCTGAAGGCCGTACTGCGTCTCACGGTCGACCAGCTGAAGGATCCCCGCTTCACCGCCCCGTCCCGCGCCCTCGCCGCGGAGGGGCTGGTCAACGAGCCGCTCGGCCGGGAGTACGTGGCCAAGCTCCTCGAACCCTCGCTCCAGCTCTACGTCGACCGGCTGCGCTCCGCCCAGGAGGCCGGCCAGGTACGCCCCGACCTCGACCCGCGCATCGCGCTCGAACTCTTCGTCTCGCCGCTGGCCCAGCGCTGGCTCCAGCACACGGGCCCGATCTCGTACGAGTACACCGACACCCTCGTCGACTACGCGCTGCACGGTCTCGCTCCGCGCTGAACTCCCCACGCACCCGGGGGGTAAATCCCGCCAAAGCATCCCATGACCCCTGATCCAGGTGCCGTGTACGCCTCGCCCCACCTACCCC
Source organism: Streptomyces sp. DT2A-34 (assembly GCF_030499515.1). NCBI lineage: Bacteria > Bacillati > Actinomycetota > Actinomycetes > Kitasatosporales > Streptomycetaceae > Streptomyces > Streptomyces sp. DT2A-34. Next base: position 7,384,459 of record NZ_JASTWJ010000001.1, read on the forward strand.
GGTTGTCCGCTACGGCCCCCCGGAGCGCACGATGGTGGGACCATAGGGCATGCTGTTCCGCACGACAGCGAGGCGAGGGGATAGATGAGCGCGGAGTTGGGCGGCCGGACCGGCCTGCGGGGCAGACTCTCCCAGTGGCTGCGCGGACGCCGCCCGAAGGACACCGCCGCGGACGGCGGCGGCCGGGAGGCCCTGCTGGTCGCCGCCGCCGCGACAGGACTGCCGCTCGCGCCCGCCGCACACCCCGCCCCCGGCTACCGATGTTCCTGCGACCGGGTCGGCTGTCCCACCCCCGCCCGGCACCCCGTGTCCTTCGCCTGGCAGACGCAGTCCACCACGGACCGCGCCCAGATCGAGCGCTGGGCCCGCCACCAGCCCGAGGCCAACTTCATCACCGCGACCGGCATGGTGCACGACGTCCTCGACGTACCGGTCGAGGCCGGCCGCGAGGCGCTGGAGCGGCTGCTCGCCTCCGGCATCGAGGTCGGCCCGGTCGCCGAGAGCGACGACGACCGGCTGCTGTTCTTCACCCTCACCCGCGGCACCCCCGAGGAGGAGGACGAGTGGTGGCCCTGCGAGCTGGACTGCCACCCCGAGACCATGGACGAACACCCCGGACTGCGCTGGCACTGCCGCGGGTCCTACGTCCTCGTACCGCCCGCGCGGCTGCCCGGCGACGGCCAGACCGTGCACTGGGTGCGCGGGCTCGAACACCCGCTGCCCGACCCGCTGACCCTGCTGGAAACCCTCACCGACGCCTGCGCCCGCTACGCCGGGCAGGAGCCCGACCACGTCTCCGCGGCCTGGCCCCTGCGCCACTGAGGTGCCACTGAGGCGCCGCAGCGGGCGGCGCTACTCGCCCTTCGCCGACGTCAGGCCCTGGGTGCGGCCGATGACCTCCACCTTCCCCGAACCCTTCGGGTCCAGGGCCACCTTGTTGGAGATGATCTCCATCGTCAGCGACTGCTTTATCTCGCCCTTCGTCAGCGCCTCCACCCCCTTGCCCGGGGAGGGGACGCTGGTGCCCGCATAGGCCGTCCGCTTCTCGTAGTAGCGCGTGGTGAAGAACACCATCGCGCCGCCGTCCGTGGTGCGCAGCGCCAGCGGGGCGTAGTCGCCGCTCGTCAGCGGCTCGTCGATGAACTGGCTGACCAGGCCCGGCCGCTTGGCGGCCTTCTCCCGGTCGGCACGCCAGTCGCTGGTGTGGCGGCCGGGCGCGAAGACGCCCTTGCCGTCCTTGAGATAGCCGGCGTAGCTCTTGCTCAAGTCCGCCGGCGGCACGGCCAGTTCGGTCGAGTTCGCGGGGACGGCCTCGGCCCAGCCGTCTTTGTCGGTCTTGAACTTCGGTACGTCGCCGGGCGCCACCAGCGTCAGATACGCGGCTTCCCACGGCTCGTTCAGGCCGCCCCGGGTGAACACGAAGATCCAGCGCGCGCTGCCGAACTTGTTGCCGGCCGCGTCGGCCACGAACCAGCGTGGCCAGCCCGCCTTCTTCGGGATCGTGTACTTGACGTCCGACAGCACCAGCGGGGTGTGCGCCGAGTTGCCGCCGGGGCTGAGCGCCTTGCCCGCCTTCAGCCGGGCACTGTCGATGTCGCTCAGGGCCCCGGTGACGTAGTCGGCGTCGAGAGAGCTGTCGTACGCCTTGTCCGCCTTGTTGTACGCGGTTGTGAACTGCTGGAGCGCCTTGGCGGCCTCCGCCTTGGTGGCCGAGGGGAGAATCTCCTTCTCCCCGTGGACCACCACGCATCCGCTCGCCGTCAACGACAAAGCGGTCACTGAGGCCGCTATCAGTGCGCTCCGGTCAAGCCTGCGGAGCTTTCGAGGGCCGCGATCCCTGCTCATCAGGTTGCTTCACCTTCCCCTTCCCGGAGGCGAACCCTACCGGGGCCAGGAACAGCGCGAGCGTCGGGATCAGGTACAGCAGCCACACTGTGACCTGGAGGACGGTCGGGTCCGGCTGGAAGTTGAACACGCCCTTCAGCAGGGTGCCGTACCAACTCGACGGATCGACGGTGTCGCTGATGTCGAAGGCACGGTTGCTCAGGCCCGGCAGCCAGCGCGCCTCCTGCAGGTCGTGGAAGCCGTACGCCAGTACGCCCGCCGCCACGACGACCAGCATGCCGCCGGTCCAGGTGAAGAACTTGGCGAGGTTGATGCGCAGCGCGCCCCGGTAGAACAGCCAGCCCAGGACGATCGCCGTGGCGATGCCGAGGGCGACACCGATCAGCGGGCGCGGGCTGCCGTCGCCGGCCGCGCGCACCGACGCCCACACGAACAGGGCCGTCTCCAGGCCCTCCCGGCCGACCGCCAGGAACGCGGTCGCCACCAGCGCGCCCGTGCCCATCTGCAGGGCCGCGTCCAGCTTGCCGTGCAGCTCCGCCTTCAGGTGCCGGGCGGTGCGCCGCATCCAGAACACCATCCACGTCACCAGGCCCACCGCGAGGATCGACAGGGAGCCGCCGAGCGCCTCCTGCGCCTCGAACGTCAGCTCCTGGGAGCCGAATTCGAGCGCGCAGCCGAAGCCGAGCGCGAGGGCGAGGGCGACGCCGATGCCGATCCAGATGGGCGTCAGCCGCGACGGCTTCAGGCCCAGCGCCTCACCGGTGTCGTCCGGCGGCGCCTCGGCCAGACCGCCGTACGCCCCCTCGCCGACCGCCTGCCCGGCGGTCAGCCGGCGCGCGGCCGCCGTCCAGTCCTTCAGCATCTGCACGAACTCGGCGCGGTCGTCGGTCTTCACGTCGAACGCGGCGAAGTGCAGCCGGTCCTGCACGGGGGTGGCGATGCCGGCCTGGTGGTCACCGTGAAAGGCGACGGCGGCGCCCGTCGCGGCGCCGGCCGGGGCGGAGTCGCCCGCGGAGTCGCCGTCACGGGTCATCGCCACGGTGCCGCCGGCCGCGACGGCACCGAGCGCGAGCCCGGCACCGCCCCAGCCGATCAGCGTACGCCGGGAGGGGGACTGCGGGGTCTCGGTCATGGGGGTGCCCCTACTTCACGACGACGGCGGCGGCGAGCTTGGACAGCGGCTCCGCGAGGGAGTTGACGCCGTCGGACAGCTCCTTCTGCTGAGCCTCGGTGACCTTGTCGTACGAGGTGAAGTCGTACTGTGCTGCATTCGAATCGTCCGTCCGGTACTTGTCGAGCAGCGTGTTCAGCGCGGTGAACTGCTTGTCGAGCTCGGTGACCAGCGCCGGGTCGTTCTCCTTGGCGACCGGCTTCAGCAGCTCGTAGGCCTTCTGCGCGCCCTCGACGTTGGCCTTGAAGTCGACCAGGTCGGTGTGCGAGTAGCGCTCCTCCTCGCCGGTGACCTTGCCGGTGGCGACCTCGTCGAGGAGTTCCTTGGCGCCGTTGGCCATGGAGGTCGGGGTGATCTCGGCCTTGCCGACCCGGTTCTGCCAGTCCTTCAGGTCCTTGATGAGCAGGTCGGCGAGCTCCTTCTCGCGGTCGCCGATCTTCTTGTCCTGCCACAGCGCCTTCTCCAGGCGGTGCCAGCCGGTCCAGTCGGTGGCCGGGTCCTGGCCCTCCTCCAGACCGTCCTCGCGGACGTCGACCTTGGGGTCGATGTCGCCGAAGGACTCGGCGACCGGCTCGGTGCGCTCCCAGCCGATGCGGGAGGGGGCGTACGCCTTCTTCGCGGCCTCGATGTCGCCGTCCTTGAGGGCCTTCGCGAACGCCTCCGCCTTCGGCAGCGTCTCGTCGGCCTGCGTCTGCGCGTACTCGCGGTAGGCGGCGACGGCCTTGTCCAGGCGCGGGTCGCGCTTGGCGGCCGCGCCCTTGCCGGTGGCCTTCACGGCCTGCCGGATGCCGTCGCCCTTCATGCCGGGCTTGCAGGCGATGGTGTAGTTGCCCGCCTTCACCTCGGCGGTGACCGTCTGCTTGGTGCCGGGGCCGATGTTCTCGCGCTCGGTGACGATGCGGTCGTCCGGGAAGAGGATGTAGACCTCGGTGACCTTGGAGCCCTTGTTCTCGATGGCGAGCTCGACGTGCCCGGCCGGGAACTCCTTCTTCGACACCTCGCACTTGTCGTCCGTGGCGGTCACGTTGACGACCCGGTCGCCGCCCGCCGAACTGCCCTTCTCGGTGCACCCCGTGACGGCGGCCAGAGCCGCCGCGGTGGCTATGGCAGTGGTGACGGAGAGTCTGACGGCTCGCATGAGGGCTCCAGATGGCCGAAAGTGCGCGTGACGGGCCTCACAACAAGCAAGGTGAGGCTTGCCTAACGCCCACAAGGATCGCCTAAGTGGCCAAAAACGCCCCCATAGAGAGGTCAAAGGGAAGTCAAAGGTTCCGCAGTGGGGTCACCAACAGCCCTCCCGTTCGAGGGTGTGAAAGCACTTCGACGGGCTGGTCGTACACCTCCGACAGCAGCCGCTCGGAGAAGACCTCGGCGGGCGCTCCGTCCGCCGCGACCCGTCCGCCGCGCAGGACGGCGACCCGGTGCGCGTAGGCCGCCGCGAGCCCCAGGTCGTGGAGTACGACCACCACCGCGTCCCCGGCCCGCGCCCGCTCCCGGCACAACCGCAGCACCAACTCCTGGTGCTTGAGGTCGAGGGCCGCGGTCGGCTCGTCGAGCAGCAGCAGCGGCGCCCGCTGGGCCAGCACCCGGGCCAGCGCGACACGGGCCCGCTCGCCACCACTGAGCGCGGAGAACGACCGTACGGCGAAGGCGGCCACCTCGGTGGCGGCCATCGCCTCGGCCACGGCCGCGTCGTCGTCCTCCAGTCCGAGGGAGGCCCAGGGCGCACGACCCATCCGGACGACCTCCTCGACCGTGAAGGGGAAGGAGAGGGCCGCCGACTGGGGGAGCACGGCGCGGCGAAGGGCGAGTTCCGGGGCGGACCAGTCGCTCGCCGGGCGGCCGTGGATCCGTACGACCCCCTCGGCGGCCGGTAGGTCGGCGGCCAGCGCGCTCAACAGGGTGGACTTTCCGGCACCGTTGGGCCCGACGAGAGCGAGTACTTCACCGGCCCGGACGGTGACGGAGACGCCGGTCAGCACCTCGCGCACACCGAGACGAACGTGCAGCGACTCGGCGGCGGCGAGGATGTCGCCGGGTTCCGTGGGGGCGGGGGGAGCTGGGCGAGGGCGGAGCAGTCTCATAGGAGGGGGTTCCTTCTTGAGAAGGGGGGCGGGGGAACCTGGGGGCGCGGGGCTGTGTTGAATTTGCGGCTACCGCCGCGTGGTCGCGATCAACCCCCACACACCCGCACTCGGCATACGACCCCTTAGGCCCACCCCCCTTGCCGCCGCCGAGTCCGACGCAGCAGCCAGAAGAAGAACGGACTGCCCAGCAGAGCCGTAAGCACCCCCAACGGCAACTCCGCGGGCGCTGCCACGGTCCGCGCAGCGAGATCCGCCGCGAGCAACACCACCGCCCCACCCAACGCACTGCCCGGAATGAGAAACCGATGCCCCGGCCCCGCGGCCATGCGCAGCAGATGCGGTACGACAAGCCCGATGAACCCGATGACCCCGGAAACGCTCACCGCGGCCGCCGTGAGCAACGCGACGACCAGGATCAACGCGACCCGCATCCGCTCCACGTCCACCCCCAGATGCCGGGCGGGCCGGTCGCCGAGCGCGAGCAGGTCCAGGCGGCGCGCGTACAGCGGCGCCACCACCAGCCCCACGACCGCGCACGGCAGGACCGCCGCCACCTTGGGCCAGGTGGACTGGGCGAGGGAGCCGAGCTGCCAGAAGGTGATCTGGTTCACCGCGGCGGTGTCCGCGAGGAAGATGAACAGGCCGATGAGCGCCCCGGCGAAGGCGTTGACCGCGATGCCCATGAGGATCAGGGTCACCACCTCGGTACGGCCGCCCGAGCGGGACATCGCGTACACCAGCAGCACCGTGCCGAGACCGGCGACGAAGGCCATCGCGGGGAGGGTCCAGTTGCCGAGGAAGGTCAGCCCGAGCGAGAGGGCGGCCACCGCTCCGACCGCCGCGCCCAGGGAGACACCGATGGTGCTCGGCTCGGCCAGCGGATTGCCGAACACCCCCTGCATCAGCGCCCCGGCGCAGCCCAGCGAGGCGCCGATGAGCAGCGCGAGCACGATCCGCGGGAAGCGGACGTTCCACAGCACCGACTCGGCGACCCGGTCCGACTCGCCGCCGCCGAGCCCGACTTTGTGCTGCACGGAGGCGAGGACGTCCCCGACCCGGATCGGGTAGGCGCCGATCCCGGCGGCGACCGGGACGAGGGCGAGGAGAGCGACGCTCATGCCGACGGTCAGCAGCCAGGCGGCGGTGTGTCGTCTGCGGGGCGGCGGCGCTTCGGCCACGGCTTCGGGCGCGGCCTTCTCCAGTACGGTCATGCCGTATCCCCCTCTTAACACTTCCGATAGGCGAAGCTTAGGTTAGCCTTACCTTACGTGTGGGGTGGCGGGAAGCCGCTGACGCCGCCCCTGGGACGACCTCGCCGCCCGCGTGATGTTTCAATTCCCCCGTGACTGACTACGACGTCCTCCGCGTCTTCTGCGGCCCGACCGGTGGATACGGCAACGAACTCGGCGTCGTCCGCGAGGGCTCCGTGATCCCCGAGCGGAGCGACCGGCAGGCGTTCGCCGCGAAGCTCGGTTTCAGCGAGACCGTGTTCGTGGACGACCCCGAGCGCGGGGTCATCGACATCTACACGCCGACCCTGCGCCTGCCCTTCGCCGGTCACCCCTGCGTCGGGACGGCCTGGCTGCTCGACGTGCCCGAACTGGTCACCCCGGCGGGCGTGGTGGGCGCGCGGCTGGACGGGGAGTTCAGCTGGATCGAGGCGCGCGCGGAGTGGGCCCCGCCGCGCACCCTGCGGCAGTACGCGACGGCCGCCGAAGTGGACGGCCTGGACGTACCGGCACCCGGTGAGTGGGTCTACGCCTGGGCGTGGGAGGACGAGGCAGCCGGCCGGGTCCGGGCCCGCGGCTTCCCCGGCCGTGACGACGGCATCGACGAGGACGAGGCCACGGGCGCGGCGGCGCTGCTCCTCACGGACCGCCTGGGCCGCGCCCTCAACATCACGCAGGGCGCCGGGTCGCAGATTCTCACGGCGCCGCAGCCGGGAGGCTGGGTGGAGGTCGGCGGCCGAGTGTTCCTGGAGCGCTAGGGCATGTCCGACAGGGCCCGGCCGCTTCAGGCGCTCAGCGCGAACTCCTCGCCCAGCGCCCGGAACACCGCCGTGTTCAGCGCGAACGCCCGCTTGCACTCCGCCACGATCCGCTGCTTCTCCAGGTCGTCCGCCCGCACGGCGTCCAGCAGTTCGCGGTAACTCCGCTTGAACGCCGCCGGGTTGGAGATCTCCTCGAAGACGTAGAACCGGACCCCGTCGCCCTTGCGTGCGAAGCCCCAGGTCTTCTCCGCCTTGTCGCGGATGATCTGGCCGCCGGAGAGGTCGCCGAGGTAACGGGTGTAGTGGTGGGCGATGTAGCCGGCCGGCCAGTCGTGGGCGCACTCCCGCACGCGGTCCGCGTAGGCCCGCGTCGCCGGCAGCGCCGACACTCCCGCCCGCCAGTCCGGGCCCCGCAGATGCGCCAGGTCCCGCTCCAGTGACGCCAGCCGGAACAGCTCCGGCTGGATGAACGGACCGGTCACCGGGTCCGACGCCAGCCGCTCGGTGCCGGTCTCCAGCGCCTCGTACACGAACCACAGCTGCTCGGTGTAGCGCGCGTAGGCGTCCACGCCGAGCCGTCCGCCGAGCAGGTCGCTCATGAACGTCGAGGTCTCGGCCTCCACGTGCTGCTCGTGGGAAGCGGTGCGGATGACTGTCGAGAAGGAGTCCATGGAACCCATTTTCTGAGGTTAGGCTTACCTAAGTCAATAGGGTTGCCGACGCCATGTCGGTAAAAGCGTACCGAGAAAACCCGCCCTCCGCAGAGGACGGGTTTTCCGGCGACCGTCAGGGTCGGGGTCAGGGGAGGGTGAGGATCTCCGTCCCCGTCTCCGTCACCACCAGCGTGTGCTCGAACTGCGCGGTGCGCTTGCGGTCTTTCGTGACGACCGTCCAGCCGTCGTCCCACATGTCGTACTCGTGCGTGCCGAGCGTCAGCATCGGCTCGATCGTGAAGGTCATCCCGGGCTGGATCACCGTCGTCGCGTGCGGGCTGTCGTAGTGCGGGATGATCAGGCCCGAGTGGAAGGACGAGTTGATGCCGTGGCCGGTGAAGTCGCGGACCACGCCGTAGCCGAAGCGCTTGGCGTACGACTCGATCACGCGGCCGATGACGTTGATCTGGCGGCCCGGCTTGACCGCCTTGATCGCCCGGTTCAGGGACTCGCGGGTGCGCTCCACCAGCAGGCGGCTCTCCTCGTCCACGTCACCCACCAGGTACGTGGCGTTGTTGTCGCCGTGCACCCCGCCGATGTACGCCGTCACGTCGAGGTTGATGATGTCGCCGTCGCGCAGGACCGTGGAGTCGGGGATGCCGTGGCAGATCACCTCGTTGACGCTCGTGCACAGGGACTTGGGGAAGTTGCGGTAGCCGAGCGTGGAGGGGTAGGCGCCGTGGTCGCACATGTACTCGTGCGCCACCCTGTCCAGTTCGTCCGTCGTCACACCCGGCGCGATGATCTTCGCCGCCTCGGCCATCGCCCGCGCGGCGATACGGCCGGCGACGCGCATCGCCTCGACGGTCTCCGGGGTCTGCACCTCCGGACCCGTGTACGGCGTCGGCGCGGGCTTGCCGACATACTCGGGGCGACGGATGTTTCCGGGCACGGAACGGGTGGGGGAGAGCTCCCCTGGGACAAGCAGCGACTGGCCAGACATGCCAGCGAGTCTAACCAGCGGGCGTGGGGGAACATGTGGGTGGCGAGAGGAGCCGCTCATGGCCTTGTTCAAGAAGCGCACGGTCGGGAAGCCCGGCGAGTGGTACTACTGCCTCGTGCACAAGAAGGTCGAGGAGGGGCCGGAGTGCCCGGCCAAGGACCGCTTCGGGCCGTACGCCGACCGGCAGGAGGCCCAGCACGCGATGGACCTCGCGCGGGAACGCAACCTGGAGTGGGAGAACGACCCCCGGTGGCACGACGCCCCGACCGGCCCGGCGGACGACGACTGATCAACCTTCCGCGGGCGCCGGCGCGGTCGCCGCCGCCCGCCGCTCCCGCAGCCGTACCGCGTGCTCGTTCGTCCGCGCGTCGTACGTCAGCAGCTTCGGCAGGCACAGCGCCAGCAGCCCCACCGCGCCCACGCACAGCAGCCCGCCCGACCAGACGGAGGTGCGCACGCCCTGCCAGGCGGCCACGCCGCCCACGTAGGTCTGGCCGAGCTGCGGGCCGACCGAGTACGACAGCAGCTCGATCCCGGCGAGCCGCCCCCGCAGCTCGTCCGGGATCGTCTGGTTCCACATCACCCCCCGGAAGATGCCGCTGACCATGTCGGCGGCGCCGCCGGCGGTCAGGAACAGCAGCACCAGCCATACGTTCCCGCAGACACCGGCGGCCGCGATCGCCACGCCCCACAGCGCGGCCGACAGGACGACGACCCGCCCGTGCCGGTGCACCCGCGAGGTCCAGCCGCTGGTCAGGCTCACCAGCATCGCGCCGGCCGGGACCGCCGAGTACATCAGGCCGAGCGCCCAGGGGGCGTTCAACTCGTCCGCGAGGAAGGGCAGTACGGCGAGCGGCATCGCGAAGAGCATCGCCGCGATGTCGATGACGTAGGTGCCCAGCAACTCCTTGCGGCTCCAGGCGTAGCGGGCACCCTCGGCGATCGTCTTGAGGGACGGCTTCGCGGCCTCGTGCGAGGCGGGGGAGTCGGCGATGCCGAGCGCGAGCAGGACGGAGACGACGAAGGTCAGCAGATCCGCGCCATACGCCCAGCCGAGCCCCGCGTACGCGACGACCACGCCGGCCAGCGCCGGGCCCGCGACCCCGCCGACCTGCCAGCGCAGGGCGTTCAGCGAGGCGGCGGCCGGGAGGTGGTCGTGGGCCACGATCCGGGGCAACAGGGCGTCCAGGGCGGGGCGTTGGACCGAGACGAGTGCGGAGGACAGGGCGGCGACGACGTACAGCGGCCAGACGGCGGGGCTCGGCAGCAGGGCGTTGACCAGCAGCGCCGCGCTCAGCACCGCCTGCCCGGCCTCCGTCCACACGATCAGCTTCCGCTTGTCGAGCGCGTCGGCAAGCGCGCCGCCGTACAGCCCGAACACGACCAGCGGCACCAGCTCCACGGCCCCGATCGCGCCGACCGCCGCGGCGGACCCGGTCAGCTCCTTGATCTGCACCGGCAGCGCGACGAACGTCAGGAAACTGCCGAAGGAGGAGATCAGGCCCGCCAGCCACAACCTCCGGAAGTCGGCGGAGGCCCGCCAGGGGGCGAGGTCGGGGAGTACGGCACGGAGGCGGGAGGGAGGGGGCGGGGGAGCTGGGGAAGCGGTGGGGGAGTCGTCCGTCACGACGGGTCATGCTCGGGTGGGGCGGTGCCGGAGGCAAACGGTTTTGCGCGGGGGCGGGGCGGGGGCGGTCCTGGCCGGGTCACCAGCGCGCGGGTGGCGGTGCCGTCAATGACTCCGCCAGCCGGGACAGGCGGTCCCGCAAGCGGCGGCGGCCCCTCGCGGCCGGCATCGGGTTCTCGCCGGCGGCCGCGCTCACCAGGTGCTGCACGGTGTCCAGGTCCAGCTCCGCCCCCTCCGGCACGGTCAGCGTCTCGTGGGCCATGGCCGTCAGCTCCGACTCGTCGGCGCCGAGCGCCAGGACCGTCGCCCCGGCCCGCCGGACGTCGTGCACCCGTTCCAGGAGCGGCGCCCCGGGCTCGTCCGGCGACACCACCAGCAGCGTCTCCCCGCGCCGCGCCGCCGCCAACCTCCCGAGGCCGACGGCCAGATGCGCCGGATCCGAGGCGCGCGCGTGATGCCGTACGAGTGTCGGGGCGAGCTCCGGCGTCCCCGACCACGCGGCCTCGTCCACCAGATGGGCCGCCAGATGCCACGGCTCGTACTCCGGCGTGCCGACCAGCAGCAGCCCGCCCTCGTGCGACATCGCCGACGACCGCAGCGCCCCCGCGAACCGCCGTGTGGCCCCCAACCACTCGGTTCCGGCGAGCACTTCACGCAACAACGCGACCCGTACGGCGTCCATGCGACCGCATCCTGCCGTAACCGGCCACTTGTGACCCGGAGTTCACCACGAATTCGCCCGGTATGGGGAAGCAGAGGGGCCCGGCGGCCACCTTCGAGGAGTCTGACCATGACCGAGACCAGCGTCCCCTTCCGTGCGGGCCGGGAGGGGTATGCCTCCTTCCGTATCCCGGCCGTCGTCGCCACCTCCGCCGGAACGCTCCTCGCGTTCTGCGAGGGCCGGGTCGAGTCCGCCGCCGACCACGGGCAGATCGACATCGTGCTCAAGCGGTCGACGGACGGCGGCCGCACCTGGGGCCCCCTGACGGTGGCCGCCGACAACAACTGGCACCTCGCGGGCAACCCCGCCCCCGTCGTCCTCGACACCGGCCGCATCCTGCTCGTCTACATCCGCAACCACGCCACCGCCACCGAGGCCGCCATCCTGCGCGGCGAGGTCAGCGACGCCGACGGCCGCCGGATCTGGGTCCGGTACAGCGACGACGACGGCGTCACCTGGTCGAGCTCGAAGGAGATCACCGCGCAGGTGAAGAAGCCGGGGTGGCGCTGGTACGCCACCACGCCCGGCCACGCCATCCAGCTGAGCACCGGCCGGGTCGTCGTCGCCGCCAACCACACGATCCCGCCCACCGGCGACGACCTCGGCAACGAGGCCAGGTACAACAGCGGCCACTGCCTGCTCAGCGACGACCGGGGCGCCACCTGGCGCATCGGCTACATCGACGAGAACACCGACGGCTACGTCAACGTCAACGAGACCACCGCCGCCGAACTCCCCGACGGCCGCGTCTACTTCAACACCCGCAACGACTCCCCGTCCCCCGGCAACCGCGCCGACGCCTACTCCGCCGACGGCGGCGCGACCCTGGTGAAGCCCTTCCGCCCGCAGGCCGGCCTGACCGCCCCCATCTGCGAGGGCAGCGTCCTGCAACTGCGCGACCCCGACGTCCTGCTCTTCTCCGGCCCCGCCGACCCCGCCGCCCGTGCCCTGATGACGATCCGCGCCTCCACCGACAGCGGCATCACCTGGCGGTCCGCGCACACGGTGGACGGTCTGCCCGCCGCGTACTCGGACCTCGTACGGATCGACGACGGGACGGTCGGACTCCTCTACGAGACCGGCGACTTCGGCCCGTACGAGACCATCACCTTCCGGCGGGTGCCCGTGACGCAGCTCACCTGAGGCGTGGGGGCGGGCGGGGCGGCAGTCAAGTCGGCCGACGTAAAGTCGGGCCATGACCTCTACCGACAGTGCACAGCAGCCCGCCGAGACTCCCGTGAAGGCCCCCGCCAAGGACCCCTGGGACCTCCCCGACGTCTCCGGGCTCGTCGTCGGCGTGCTCGGCGGCACCGGGCCGCAGGGCAAGGGCCTCGCCTACCGGCTCGCCAAGGCCGGGCAGAAGGTGATCATCGGCTCGCGAGCCGCTGACCGCGCCGAGTCCGCCGCCGAGGAGCTCGGGCACGGTGTCGAGGGCGCCGACAACGCCGAGTGCGCGCGGCGCAGCGACATCGTGATCGTCGCGGTGCCGTGGGAGGGCCACGGCAAGACGTTGGAGTCCCTGCGTGAGGAGCTGGCCGGCAAGCTGGTCGTCGACTGCGTCAACCCGCTCGGCTTCGACAAGAAGGGCGCCTACGCGCTGAAGCCGGAGGAGGGCAGCGCCGCCGAGCAGGCCGCCGCCCTGCTGCCTGACTCGCGGGTGACGGCGGCCTTCCACCACCTGTCGGCCGTACTGCTCCAGGACCCGGAGGTCGACGAGATCGACACCGATGTGATGGTGCTCGGGGAGGCACGCGCGGACGTGGAGATCGTCCAGGCGCTGGCCGGCCGTATCCCCGGCATGCGCGGCATCTTCGCGGGGCGGCTACGCAACGCCCACCAGGTGGAGTCGCTGGTCGCGAACCTGATCTCGGTGAACCGGCGCTACAAGGCGCACGCGGGGCTCCGCGTCACGGACGTGTGAGAGCCTGTCCGCCAGCCCCCGTCGTCCGCCCGAAGGGCGTGCGTGCCGGGCGTCGCAGCGCAGGCGGGGGCTGGCGGACAGGCTCTCAGGGATGGGGGACACTGGTCGCCGTAGCAGTGTCCCCCGAAGGAGCCGACCGAAATGCCCCGCCTTGGTGTCTATACGCTGATCGTCTGTCTGCTGGCCGTGGTCGCGGCCGTGATCTCCTTCGCGCAGGGCAGCTGGCTGGGGATCGTGTGGGTGCTGCTGGCCGGGCTGTCGTCGAACATGACCTGGTACTACGTCAAGCGCGCCAAGGACGAGCGGCGGGGCTCCGTCACGAGCTGATCGAGCACAGCTCGTTCGTGTCCCGCCAGAAGCGGAACAGGTCGAAGCCGCAGTACGTGTCGAAGTCGCTGATGCCCAGGGTGCGCAGCACCGCGTCGATCATGTCGAAGAACACGCTGTTGATCTCCGGCACCCACAGCAGCGCGAACACGAACAGCAGGCCGAACGGGGCGAACGGCTCCACCTGGCGCTTGACGTTGTACGACAGCCAGGGCTCGATCACGCCGTAGCCGTCCAGGCCCGGGACCGGCAGGAAGTTCAGGATCGCCGCCGTGACCTGGAGCAGGGCGAGGAAGGCGAGCGCGAAGCGGAAGCCCCGGGGGACGCCGTCGAGCGCGTCCAGCCAGAACGGGGCGGTGCACACCACGGCGAACAGGACGTTGGTCAAGGGCCCCGCCGCCGAGATCAGACTGTGCCGCCAGCGCCCCCGGATCCGCCCGCGCTCGATGAAGACGGCACCGCCGGGGAGACCGATGCCGCCCATGATCACGAAGATGACCGGAAGCACGATGCTGAGCAGCGCGTGCGTGTACTTCAGCGGGTTGAGGGTGAGATAGCCCTTCGCGCCGACCGAGATGTCGCCGCTGTGCAGGGCGGTACGCGCGTGTGCGTACTCGTGCAGACACAGGGACACGATCCAGGCGGCGGTCACGAACAGGAACACGGCGAGGCCGGGCTGCTCGGCGAAGCCGGTCCAGGTGGCCCAGCCCGTCACCGCCGTGACGGCCAGGATCCCGACGAAGACGGCGCTGATCCGCCGGTCGCCGGAGCGGGTGATCGCGGTGGTCATGAGGAAGGGCTCCTGTGGGACGGGGCGTCGGGCCTGCCCGACCGTACCGGGCGCAGGAGGAAAACGTCTCGCGTGGGGCGGTGGTTCCGGAGAGGGTGGGGGCATGGGGCTTTGGCATGTGTTCTACGCGGACTGGCAGATGGAGTGTTGCGGTACGCCGTTCAAGGTGGGGGACGAGGTGAGCTGGCCGCTGCTGTTCCAGTCCGCCGACGACGCCCTCGGCGGCGGCCGGCACGACCAGCTCACCCAGGTCGCCGGTCCCGTGGAGGACCTGCCGGGGGAGGAGGGCGCGGTGCGGGTGCTGCGGGAGGAGAGCGGGCTCGTGGTGGCCCTGCACCAGCATCCGGTGGACGTCCTCGCGCAGGAGGAACTGGGCCACCTGCGGCCGGGGGACCGGCCCCGCCTGACCGGCCTGCTCACGGCCGAGTTCCACGGCGACCCCGACCTGCCCGAGACCCCGGGCCGGGTACGGGCGATCCAGGTCCTTCGGCAGGGCTACGCCGAGATGGCGCCGGGTTCGCTCACCCGGGAGCCGGTCCCCGGGGAACGGTCGCTGCGGTCGGTGCGGGAGTGCCCGAAGTGGTTCGCGGACGCCGACGCGGGCGTGATCGTGACCCTGGAGGTACCGGGCACGGACTCCCGGCTGTCCCACGCGGTGCGCGAGGCCCGGGGCCAGGGCCTTCCGCACGCGGGCACGGCACCGGGCGCGGAGATGACGGGCCTGGCGCCGGCCGCGTCGGCCGAGCTGCTGGAGACCCTGAGCACGGTCCCGGAACCGGGATGACGGTGCCGCGACCCTTCGCGCGCCGCACACCCTTCCCGCGCCGCGCCCCGCAACCCTGTGACCGTCCCGAACCGACCAGAGACAATGGACCCCGTGCGCTATCGCATCCTCGGCACCACC
The DNA here is from genome assembly GCF_030499515.1 of Streptomyces sp. DT2A-34. Lineage (NCBI taxonomy): Bacteria > Bacillati > Actinomycetota > Actinomycetes > Kitasatosporales > Streptomycetaceae > Streptomyces > Streptomyces sp. DT2A-34. Next base: position 7,399,498 of record NZ_JASTWJ010000001.1, read on the forward strand.
CAGGTACTTCGCCCCGACGGCCGCCCCGTTCCGGTCGGCGGGGCGCGGCTGCGTGCCCTGCTGACCGTGCTGGCGTTGCGGGGCGGGCGGACCGTGCCCGCGAGTCTGCTGGTCGACGAGGTGTGGGACGGTGATCCGCCCGCCGACGCGACGGGCGCGCTGCAGGCGCTGGTCGGACGCCTGCGGCGGGCCCTCGGGGCGGACGCGATCCTCTCGGAGGAAGGCGGGTACCGGCTCGCCGCCGCGCCCGACGACATCGACCTGCACCGGTTCGAGCGGCTGGCCGGCGAGGGCACGCGCGCGTTGGCCGACGGCGACCCCGCCAAGGCCGCCGTCGTCCTCGACGACGCCCTCGCCCTGTGGCACGGCCCCGCCCTCGCCGACCTCCCCGACCGCACCGCCGAGGCGGTCCGCCAGGAGACCCGGCGCCTGGACGCGCTGCGCGCCCGCCACACCGCCGCCCTCGCCCTCGGCCACGCCGAACAGTCCCTGCCCGAGCTGACCGCCCTGTGCGACACCCACCCCCTGGACGAACCCCTCCAGGCCCTGCGCCTGCGCGCACTGCGCGACGCGGGCCGTACGGCCGAGGCACTGGCCGCCTACGACGACGTACGACGACTCCTGGCGGACCGGCTGGGCTCGGACCCGGGACCGGAACTGCGCTCACTGCACGGGGAGTTGCTCCACCCGGCGCAGGGCAGGCCCTCCGGTTCCTCGAACGGCCCTGACGTTCCCCCCGCCCCCGCTTCGCCCCCGCCCACCGGCAACCTCCGCGCCCGTCTCACCTCCTTCGTCGGCCGCGAACCGGACATCGAGGCCATCCACGGCGACCTCGCCACCGCCCGGCTCGTCACCCTGCTCGGCCCCGGCGGGGCGGGCAAGACGCGGCTGTCGCAGGAGGCCGCCGAGAGTGTGCGGGACGGCGCCCCGGACGGGGTGTGGCTGGCCGAGCTCGCGCCGGTCGACGATCCCGAGGCCGTACCGGAGGCCGTACTGACCGCCGTCGGCGCCCGCGAGACCGTGCTGTACGGCGCCGGGGCCGAGGCCATGCGGGCCGGATCCGAGCGGTACGACGACCCCGTCGAGCGGCTCGCCGAGCACTGCGGCAAGCGGCGCATGCTGCTGATCCTCGACAACTGCGAGCACGTCGTGGAGGCCGCCGCCCGGCTGGTGGAGGAGCTGCTGGCGCGCTGCCCGCGGCTGACGGTGCTCGCCACCAGCCGTGAACCCCTCGGCGTACCGGGGGAGTTGCTGCGGCCCGTGGATCCGCTGCCCGAGCCGTTCGCGCTGCGGCTGCTCGCCGACCGGGGTGCCGCGGCCAGGCCGGGGTTCCGGGTCGCCGATGATCCGGAGGCGTGCGCCGAGATCTGCCGGCGGCTCGACGGGCTGCCCCTCGCCATCGAGCTCGCCGCGGCCCGCCTCCGCATGCTGACGCCGCGTCAGATAGCGGATCGGCTCGACGACCGCTTCCGGCTGCTCACCTCGGGCAGCCGTACCGTGCTGCCCCGCCAGCAGACCCTGCGGGCGGTCGTCGACTGGTCCTGGGAGCTGCTGGACGAGGGTGAACGGGAGGTGCTGCGGCGGCTGTCCGTGTTCGCCGGCGGCTGCGATCTCGCCGCCGCCGAGGCCGTGTGCGGGCCCGTCGCGCTGGAGGCGCTCGGCTCGCTCGTCGACAAGTCCCTCGTGGTGGCCGCCCCTTCGGCGGACGGGGCGATGCGCTACCGGCTGCTGGAGACCGTCGGCGAGTACGCGGGCGAGCGGCTCGACGAGACGGGACGGCGAGCCGAGGCCGAGCGCGCGCATCTGACGTACTACCGCGAACTCGCCCGCGCCACCGACCCGTTGCTGCGCGGTTCTGGCCAACTCGCCGCCATCGAACGGCTGGAGCGCGAGAGCGAGAACATCCGCGCCGCCCTCCACCACGCCGTCTCCGTGCGCGACGAGCAGGAGGGGATGTGCCTGGTGCTGTCGATGGCCTGGTACTGGCAGATGCGCGACCTGCGCCTGGTCGCCCGCAACTGGTCCCGCGAGGTCCACGCCCTCGGCCCCGACCCCTTCGCCGGGCCCGTGCGCCGCGTCGCCCCGCTGTGGGAACGCTGCACGGCCACGCCGCCCCCGTGGACCGGCGAGGTCCTCGACGAGGCCCGGCGCGGCGTGCACCTGGTCCATCTCGCGTGCATGGACACCGAGTGGGAGGCCTGGCAGACGCCCGAGGCGCAGCGCAAGCTGCAGGCCATCGCCGAGACCTACGAGCCCGGACTCCCGCAGGTGTGCCGCAGCCCTGGTTCCCTGTGGTTCTTCGCCGTCCTGCTCACCGGTGACATGGGGCGGGTACGGACGATCATCGATGCCGCCGTCGAGACCTGCCGCGGCACTCCCGGCTACGAGTGGGAACTCGCCGCCAGTCTGTACATGCGCGCCAACGTGATGGCCAACCGCACCGAATGGGCCGGTGACGCCACCCGCGACGCCGACGAGGCGCTGGACATCTTCCGCCGCCTCGGCGACCGGTGGGGGACCGCGGAAGCGCTCTCCGCGCGGGCCGAGGCGCTGGAGAAGAAGGGCGACTACCGGCCGGCCGCCACCGACTACCGGGCGGCGATCGAGCATGCGGAAGGCCTGGGCGCCCACGCCCAGACGGGCGTCCTCAGTGCCCGGCTCGGCGGCGTGCTCATCGAGGCGGGCGAGGCCGAGCAGGGTGAGCGGCTGCTGCGCGAGGTCATCGACGGTTCGGACGGCGGGCACGGCCAGGCGATGCCCTTCGCCCGGCTCATGCTGGCCGGCTGGCTCGGCGTGACCGGCCGGATTCCCGAGGCGCGCGGGGAACTCCGGCTGCTGCGCGAGCAGTTCAAGGTCGCCGACTTCGCCATCTTCGACGCCTACATCCTCGGCGCCGAGGCCTGGCTGGACGCTCTCGAGGGCCACTGCGAAAGGTCCCTCGACCTGATCAGGCGCGCCTTGGAGCAGGCCGAGGACCCGCTGTCCGAGGCCATCATGCCGCTCATCCGCTCCGCGTTTCTGACCACCGCCGCGTACGCCCTCGCCGGCCTCGACGACGTTGGCCGAGCCCGCGACGCCGCCCGCTGCCTCGGCGCCGCCGACGCGGGGCTGCCGTCCGCGTACGTCGCGACGTTCCACGAGCGCGAGGTGCGTGACCGGACCGTGGAGCGCATCCGTGCCGTGCTGGGCGACGGGGTCTACGAGGCGGCGTACGCGGAGGGCGGCGGCCTCTCCCCCCGGGAGGCCGCCGCCCTGGTCTGACGCGCACCGACGGGACGCGCCGGTCGGCGGGTCAGTTCTTCGTCCGGAACTTGTGGATCGCGATCGGCGCCATCACCGCCGTGATCGCCACCGACCAGCCCAGCGTCACCCACAGGTCGTGCGCGACCGGCCCGCCCACCATCAGTCCGCGCGCCGCGTCGGCGAGCGTGGACAGCGGGTTGTAGTCGGTGAACGCCTGCAGCCAGCCCGGCATCGACGTCGTCGGCGCGAAGATCGACGAGCCGAACTGGAGCGGGAACAGCACCAGGAAGCCCATCGCCTGCACGGACTGCGCGTTCTTCATGATCACGCCGAGGGTGAGGAACACCCACATGATCGACGAGGCGAACGCCGTGGACAGGGCCACGGTCGCGAACAGGCCGGGCCAGTTGGTGATGTCGAACCCGACCGCCACGGAGACGATCATCAGCACGGTGGTCGCGAACAGCATCCGCAGCAGCTCCACCGAGATCTTCGCGAAGAGCACCGAGCCGCGCCCGATCGGCAGCGACCGGAAACGGTCCATCACGCCGGAGTTGAAGTCCTGGCTGAAGCCGGTCCCGACGCCCTGGGACAGCGTCATGCTCATCATCGCGATCATGCCGGGGATCACGTACTGCACGTACTGGTCCTGACCGCCGCCCAGCGCCTGCCCGATCGAGCCGCCGAAGACGAACACGAAGAGCAGCGTGAAGATGACCGGCATCAGCAGCGCGTCGGCCATCGACTCCGGGTCCTGGCGGATCCACAGCAGATTGCGGCGGACGAGGGCGCCGGTGTGTCGCAGATGCCCGCGCAGGGTGATGCGGGCGTCGTCGGTGGTCGGGGCGGTGGGGAGAGTGGCGGCGCTCATACGGCGACCTCCTCGCGGTCGTCGGTGGGCACGGTGTCCTGGGGTGCACTGGCGCGGTGGCCGGTGAGCGAGAGGAACACCTCGTCCAGGCTGGGCAGTTCGGTGCTGATGGAGGCGAGCGTGATGCCGCGGGCGGTGACGGCGCCGACGACGGCGGTCAGCTGGTCGTCGCTCAGGATCGGCACGAGGAGCGTGCCGGTGGCGGTGTCCACGGTCGTGGTGGCGAGCCCGGTGATGCCGAGATCGTCGAGATACCCGGCGAGGGGCCGCAGCTGCAAGGCATCCACCGGCCGGACCCGCAGGGTCCGCCCGCCGACCTTGGCCTTGAGCTCCTCGATCCCGCCGCCCGCGATGACCTTGCCCCGGTCGACGACGGTCAGCTCGGAGGCGAGCTGCTCGGCCTCCTCCATGTACTGGGTGGTCAGCAGCACGGTCACACCGTCCCCGACCATGGCCTTGACCTCGTCCCACACCTCGTTGCGGGTGCGGGGGTCGAGCCCCGTGGTTGGCTCGTCGAGGAACAGCACGGCCGGCCGCCCGATCATGGAGGCCGCCAGGTCGAGCCGCCGCCGCATACCGCCGGAGTACGTGCTCGCGGGCCGCTTGGCGGCCTCGGTCAGCGAGAACCGCTCCAGCAGGTCGTCGGCACGCGCGCGTGCCTCCTTGCGGGGCAGGTCCAGGAGCCGCCCGATGAGATACAGGTTCTCCCACCCCGGGAGCTTCTCGTCCACGGAGGCGTACTGCCCGGTCAGCCCGATCACCCGGCGCAACTGCCGAGGCTGCCGTACGGCGTCGTATCCGGCGACGGTGGCCTGCCCGGCGTCCGGTGCCAGCAGCGTGGACAGGATCCGCACGAGGGTCGTCTTCCCGGCCCCGTTCGGCCCGAGCACTCCCATGACGGTGCCCTCGCGGACGTCCAGGTCCACACCGTCCAGAGCCTTGGTCTCGCCGTAGTGCTTGACCAACCCCCGCACAGAGACGGCGGTGCTCACGCCGCCCGGCTTCTTGTCGATTCGCGTCATGACGATGACGGTGTCAGGGCCTACCGACAAACGGCCGACAGATCACCGACAGGGCCTGCAGATCACCGACAGGGCCTACAGGGTCGGACGACAGGGCCTACTGTTCGGACAAAAGGGGCGCCCGGTGATCACCGGGCGCCCCTTTGCCGTAGGACCCGCAGAGCAGGTCCCCGTACTCAGTACCGGACCGTCTCGGCCTGCTGCGGCACATGCGTCGCGACCACGCGCTCCCGACCGGCCCGCGGAGCGACCCGGCGCCGGTCCACCGCGTACGCGGCCCCCGCGACCCCGAGCCCGAGGACGGCCAGGGCCGCGCCGGCCAGCGCCGGGGACGTCACGCCGAAGCCCGCCGCGAGGGCGAGGCCGCCGATCCAGGCGCCGCCGGCATTCGCGAGGTTGAAGGCCGCCTGGTTGGCCGAGGAGGCCAGGGACGGAGCCGACGACGCCTTCTCCATCACCATCAGGTTGAGCGGGGAGCCGGTCACGAACGCCGCCATGCCGAGCAGCGCCACCGCGAGGGCCGCGCTCCACGCCGTGGACATCAGCAGCGGGAACAGGGCCAGCACCGCGGCCAGGGAGAGCAGGCCGCCGAACAGGGTCCGGCGCATCGAGTGGTCCGCCAGGCGCCCGCCCAGCAGGTTGCCGATGGTCGCGCCCACGCCGAACAGCGCCAGCAGCAGCGTCACGCTGGCGTCGGCGTACCCGGCGGAGTCGGTCAGCATCGGCGTGACGTAGCTGTACGCGGCGAAGAGCGCGCCGAAGCCCGCGACCGTCGTGCCGAGCGCCAGCCACACCGGCAGGGAGCGCAGGGCGGCCACCTCGCCGCGCAGGCCGGCCGGCGGGGCGGCGTGCGCCTCGCCGCGCGGGATGAGCAGCGCCAGCGCCGCCATCGCGGCCAGGCCGATCGTGCTCACGCCGAGGAACGTGGCCCGCCAGCCCAGGTGCTGCCCCATCAGCGTGGCCACCGGCACGCCCGCGACGTTGGCCACCGTCAGGCCCAGGAACATCAGCGACACGGAGCGGGCCTTGCGCTCCGGCGCGACCATGTTCGTCGCCACGACCGCGCCGACGCCGAAGAAGGCGCCGTGCGGCAGGCCGCTCAGGAAGCGGGCGGCCACCAGCCAGTGGTAGTCGGGGGCGAACGCGGACAGGGCGTTGCCCGCGACGAACAGGGCCATCAGGCCGATCAGGACGGTACGGCGCGGCATGCGGGCCGTGACCGCCGCCAGCAGCGGGGCGCCGATGACGACGCCGAGTGCGTACGCCGAGACCAGGTGCCCGGCGGTGGGGATCGAGATGCCCAGGTCGTTCGCGACTTCGGGCAGCAGGCCCATCATCACGAACTCGGTCGTACCAATGCCGAAGGCGCCGACGGCCAGGGCGAACAGTGCCAGGGGCATGAAGAGCCTTTGCCTTTCCAGGGGAGAGCGATGTTCCGTACCTCGTATGTTCAGTAACGGAACAAAGCCTCTCAGGCTCAGTATTCCGGCAGATGACGCTCAGGTTGCCGAGACCAGTCCAGACGTCGCTGACCAGGGGCTTTCAGGGAGCGTCAGGACGCGGATGTGTCGACCTTCACACGCGCCGCCACCGGCAGATGGTCGCTCCCGGTCTCCGGCAGCGTCCACGAGCTCTCCGGCTCCAGGCCCTTCACCATGATCTGGTCGATCCGCGCCATCGGGAACGACGCCGGCCAGCTGAACCCGAACCCGCTGCCCGCCGCGCCCTGCGTGGAGCGCATCTGGGCGGTGACGGCGTTGAGCGCGCGGTCGTTCATCGTGCCGTTCAGGTCGCCGAGCAGGACCACCTTCTGCAACCGCTCGTCGCCGATGGCCTCGCCCAGCGCGTTGGCGCTCTTGTCGCGCTGCCGGGCGGTGAACCCGGCCTCCACCTTCACCCGCACCGACGGCAGGTGGGCGACGTACACCGCGACCTGCCCGGACGGCGTGGTCACCGTGGCCCGCATCGCACGGACCCAGCCCAGCTTGATGTCGACCGGCTTGACGCCGCTCAGCGGGTACTTGCTCCACAGCCCGACGGTGCCCTGCACAGAGTGGTACTTGTACGTCGACGCCAACGCGGACTCGTACGTCGGGACCGCCGAGGCCGTCAGCTCCTCCAGGGCCACCACGTCCGCGCCGGACGCGGCGACGTCGCGGGCGGTGCCGGACGGATCGGCGTTGTCCGCGTTGACGTTGTGCGTGGCCACCGTGAGGTCGCCGCCGGCGCCGGTCCGGGCGACGAGGAGGCCGCCGAAGAGGTTCAGCCACACGATCGCCGGGAGCAGCACGGCGATGAACGCGGTCGCGGATTTGCGGACCAGGGCCAGCACGAGCAGCACCGGGACGAACAGGCCCAGCCAGGGCAGGAACGTCTCGGTCAGGCTGCCCAGGTTGCCCACCGCGTTCGGGATCTGCGCGTGCAGCAGCATCACCAGGGCCAGGACCACCGCGAGGGCGGCCACCACGATGCCGCGCCGCCAGCTGCGCGGGTCGCCGCGCCATCCCGCCACCAGGCTCTTCAGGCGGTGCGTCAGGCGCCGAAGCCCAGATTCCCGGCGCTCGGGCCCCGAGCCGCCGTTGTCCGTCTCCGTCACGTACGCCTGCTGCGCCATACCGTCGCCTCACTACCTGCCGTGCACACCGTCGTCCCCCCGCACCCACAGAAACCCTAGGGGATGATCGGCCTCGTTCCTGCCGTACTCATGACGGCCGTACGGGGGCGAGGACGTACAAGTCGCCATCGGGAGTTCCGGCTACGGCGAGGGAAAGCGCGCTCTGTGACGTAACGCGCACATGCGATCTACGGGGTGCGTGAACTGACGGGCCGTAGGCCTTCCAGCACGGCGTCGACCATCTGCTCCGCCAGCCCTTCGGGAAGATCGGCGTCCGGGCGCATGACGGCGCGCACCAGCATCGGGCCGAAGACGATGTCGTTCATCACGTCGACGTCGATGTCCCTGCGCAACTCGCCGTTCTCCTGCCCGCGGCGCAGGATCGCGTGCTGTTTCCTGCGCCGCGGCTCGACGACGATCGCGTGATAGGCGTCCCAGATCTTCGGACTGCTCTTCATCTGGGCGATGACGTTGTGCAGGAGCACCGACGAACGCGTCATCAGACCGCGCCTGCGCAACTGCTCCACCAGCGTCACGAGGTCGTCGCGCACCGAGGTGCCCGGCAGTTCGGGGTCCGGGGGCTCGGCGGCGCGCACGACCTCGACGAAGAGCTCCTCCTTGCCGCTCCAGCGGCGGTAGATGGTGGCCTTGCCGACGCCGGCGGTGCGGGCGATGCGCTCGATGGACAGCTCCGCGAGCGGCACGCCTTCCTCCAGCAGCTTGATGACGCCCTCGATGATGGACCGCTCCACGGACTCGCTGCGGGGTCGGCCCCGGGCGGGGCCGTCCTGCCGGGGGTGGCTGTCGGCGAGGCTCACTTGGCTCGGTCCTTTCGGTGGGCTGTGCTGATTCTCCCTGGTGTACGGCGGTGTACGGCGACGGCGGGTACGAGGCGCGTGTCGGCGTGCGGCCACCGCGCTCCTACTCCGCTGCCGCCAACTCCCGCTCCTTCTCTCCCTCCTGAGACCCCGTCGGCCGCCCCGGCAGGAACAGCGCCACGACCACCGCGCCGAGCACCGCGATGCCCGCACCCCACAGCGCCGTCACGTGCATGGCGTGCAGGAAGGCGTCGTGGGCCGGTCCGACGAGGGCCTCGCCGCGCGGGCCGAGCCGGTCGGCGACGCCGAGCGTGGCCTCGATGGACTCGCCCGCCGTGTGCCGCATGCCCTCGGGCAGCCCCGTGAGCCGGTCCTCGATGCCGCTGCGGTACGCGGTCGACAGGACCGAGCCCAGTACGGCGATGCCCAGCGCGCCGCCGACCTGGCGGAAGGTGTTGCTGAGGGCGGAGGCGGAGCCGGCCTTCTCGCGGGGCATGGCCTGCATGATGACGACGCTGATCGGGGTCATGATGTGCGCCATGGCGGCGCCCATGAGGAAGAAGACGACCTCCAGGAGCCAGATCGGCGTGTCCGCCTCGAACGTGGCGAACGCGGCCAGCGTGGCGGCGATGAGCAGCATGGCGCCGGTGGTCGTGGCCCGGTTGCCGAACCGGTCGACGACGAGCCGGGCGCGCGGCGCGAAGATCATCTGGGCGGCGGCGAGCGGCAGCATCAGCAGGCCGGTCTGCAGGGGCGAGTAGCCGCGCACGCTCTGGGTGTAGAAGACCGAGAAGAAGGTCACGCCCATGAGCGCGAAGAAGACCAGCGCGATGACGCCGATCGCGGCCGAGAAGACCTTGTTGCGGAAGTACGTGACGTCGATGGACGGATGGTCGCTGCGCTTCTCGAACACGACGAAGGCGACGAGGACGGCGAGGCCGGCGGCGATCGTCGCGAGGACCGTGGCGTCGGTGAAGTCGGCGAGCTGGCCGCCCTTGATGATGCCGTAGACGAGCAGGACGAGTCCGACGACGGAGAGTACGACGCCGACGGGATCGATGCGCCCGGGGTTCGGGTCGCGCGAGTCGGGGACCAGCCACAGCATCAGCGCGAGCGCGAGCAGCACGATCGGCACGTTGATGAGGAAGACCGAGCCCCACCAGAAGTGGTCGAGGAGGACACCGCCGGTGATGGGCCCGATGGCGATGGCGAGTCCGACGCCACCGGCCCAGATGCCGATGGCCTTCGGCTGCTCGTCCCGCTCGAAGACGTTCATCAGGACGGCGAGGGTGGCCGGCATCACGAAGGCGGCGCCGAGGCCCATCACCGCGCGGAAGGCGATGAGCTCGTCCGGCGAGCCGGAGAACGCGGCGAGCGCGGAGCCGATGCCGAACACCGTGAGCCCGCCGAGCAGGACCTTCTTGCGGCCGAGCCGGTCGCCGAGGATGCCCGCGCTGAACAGCAGCCCGGCGAAGACGAGGGTGTAGGCGTTGATCGCCCACTCCAGCTCGCTCTGGGTGGCGCCCAGGCCGGTCGGGGCCGGGGTCGAGATGGTCTTGATGGCGACGTTCAGGATCGAGTTGTCGAGGACGACGATCAGCAGGCTGAGCATCAGCACGCCGAGGATCGCCCAGCGGCGCCGGTGCACGGCTTCCGGTATGCGGGGGCCGGTGTCGGGGGCGGGAGAAGTCATGCTGTCGAGCGTAGGGGACTTACGATACGGCACCGTCTCGTATCGTAAATTTTTACCGAGACCTTACGCGGGGCGAAGGCGCGAGGCGAAGGCGCGGGGCGACTCGGGGGCGGAACTCACACGGGGCGGCCTAGCCCTCCTTGGCACGAAGTGCCACCATGGAGTGGAGTCCGGGGACGCCGTCAGGGCGCCTCGAGATGACAGAAGGAGCCGTTGCAATGACGCAGCTTTCGGCTGCCCAGACGCCTCAGGCGAAGCCCTCCGACGGCAGCAAGGCGCTGTACGGGGGGAAGGGCACACGCCGCATCACTGTCCGGGACATCGCCCTCGCCAAGGAGCGGGGCGAGAAGTGGCCCATGCTCACCGCCTACGACGCGATGACCGCGTCCGTGTTCGACGAGGCCGGCATCCCGGTCATGCTCGTCGGCGACTCGGCGGGCAACTGCCACCTCGGCTACGACACCACGGTGCCCGTCACGCTCGACGAGATGACCATGCTGTCGGCCGCCGTCGTACGAGGCACCTCGCGCGCCCTGATCGTCGGCGACCTCCCCTTCGGCTCGTACCAGGAGGGCCCGGTGCAGGCGCTGCGCTCGGCGACCCGGCTGGTCAAGGAGGCGGGCGTCGGCGCCGTGAAGCTGGAGGGCGGCGAGCGCTCCCACGACCAGATCCGGCTGCTGGTCGAGTCCGGCATCCCGGTCATGGCCCACATCGGCCTGACCCCGCAGTCCGTCAACGCCATGGGCTACCGCGTCCAGGGCCGCGGCGAGGAGGCGGCCCAGCAGCTGCTGCGCGACGCGAAGTCGGTCCAGGACGCGGGCGCGTTCGCGGTCGTCCTGGAACTGGTCCCGGCGGAGCTCGCGGCCGAGGTCACCCGCGTCCTGCACATCCCGACGGTCGGCATCGGCGCCGGTGCGGAGACGGACGCGCAGGTCCTGGTCTGGACGGACATGCTGGGCCTGACCGGCGGCCGCGTCCCCAAGTTCGTCAAGCAGTACGCCAACCTCCGCGAGGTCATGGGCAACGCGGCGAAGGCGTTCGCGGAGGACGTGGTCGGCGGAACGTTCCCGCTGGAGGAGCACTCCGTCCACTGAGCCCTTCCGGGCTCCGACCCCCTGAACCATTGCGGCACCACCGCGGCAGCCCGCCGATCTTCCCCCGTCGGCGGGCTGTCGCCCCTTGCGCCTAAACCGGCGCCGCTCTCGCGGAGCTGGTTGCTCGCCGTCGTGGTTCCTCACTTGATGGTTGCTCTGGGTGGCCGCGGAAATGAACTTGGCCCGGATCGCGGGGACTTGAAGAATGACGGCCATGCGCATTCGACAGGCACGTCCCGACGACGCGTCGGCGGTCGCCGACGTCCACGTGCGCTCCTGGCAGGCGGCCTTCGCCGGCCTTGTTCCGCAGCCCTACCTCGACACCATGGATCCAGGCCGTGAGGAGCCCGTCTGGAAGGCGCTCATCGCCGAGGCGGCATGGCCGTCGGCGGGCGTGCTGGTGGCCGAATCCGACGCCCGGATCGTCGGGTTCACCGGCTTCGGCCCGTCCCAGGAGGCTCCCTCCATCGCGGAGATCGGCACGCTCTACGCCCTGCCCGAGGTCTGGAGCACTGGCATCGGAAAGCAGTTGATGCTCGGCGCGTTGAAGACCCTCGACCAGGCCCACTACACGCACGCCACCCTGTGGGTACTGGAGGCCAACGAACGCGCCCGACGGTTCTACGAGGCCGCCGGCTGGAGCCCGGACGGCACGTCCGTGACGGACACCACCGGTGGCGCCTGCCTCAACAAGCTGCGTTACCGCAGCGCGAGGGGGGTGGCGCGGAGCGCGGGCGCTGGGCGCGCCACCCCGGAAGTACCGGTGTGATCAGCGGCGCCGGTACGACTCCACGTAACCGCTCGCGGGTGTGCCCACGCCCGTCACGTCGTCGTAGCCCTTCACGGCTTGCAGTGAGCTGTCCTTGCCCAGGCTGCGTACCGATGTGGTCAGGCCGTCCGTCGCGTCATAGCCGTTGACGTAGTCGACGCGTGCCACCGCGAGCCCGGAGACCGTCGGGTCGTCCGTGACGTCGTGGTAGGCCTTCGAGCCGTACCGCGCGTAGATCGACGGGTTGGCGAACCCGATCGGCTTCCCGCCGCGCGCCTCCTGCGCCAGGGCCTGGACGGCCGCGATCACCGGCGCGGCGAGCGAGGTGCCGCCGAGGCGGTACTCGTCGTAGGCCTGCGTCTTTCCGTCCGGCATGGTCTGCGTCTGGCCCACCAGGAACCCGGTGTTCGGGTCGGCGATCGCCGCGATGTCCGGCACGACGCGGTTGCCGTCGGCGCTGTTGGCCTTGGCCAGCGCGTCGGGCACGACGCCCTTCTGCCAGTACGGCTCGGTGACCGTCCTGCTGGTGCCGCCGCCCGCGCCGGAGTTGAAGGCGCCGGGGAAGTCGGTCCAGCTCTTGCCGTCGGCCGACAGCACCGCCTTTTCCGTACCCCAGCCGGTCTCCCACAGGTACGTGTCGCCCTTGCCGACCGCCAGCGAGGTGCCGCCGACCGCCGTCACCCACGCCGAACTCGCCGGGATGTCGACCTGCTTGGTGCCGCTGCTCGCGACCTCGTCGCCGTCGTCGCCGGAGGAGTAGTAGAAGCCGATGCCCTCGACCGCGCCGAACTGGAAGACCTGGTCGTAGGCGGCCGCGAGGTCCGGCGTCTGGGCGGCCTCCACCTCGCCCCAGGAGTTGGAGACGATGTCGGCGAGATGGTGGTCGACGATCTTGCCGAGCGAGTCCAGCAGGTCCTCGTCGTAGCAGGAGGCGGCGCCCACGTACGTGATCTGCGCGCCGGGCGCGACCGCGTGCACGGCCTCGACGTCGAGGGTCTCCTCGCCGTACCAGCCGGCCGCCGAGCACTCCTCGGTCCGCGTGTACTTCGCGGGCAGGACCTGGCGCAACTGGCCGCTGGTGTAGGCCGCGTCGCCGTTCCGCTTCGCGTAGGCGGCCGCGTCGTAGGCGATGGTCGGGGAGGCGTACGCGTCGGTGATGGCGATGCGCACGCCCTTGCCGGTGTGCCGGCCGGCGCCGTACGCCGCGCGCAGCTGCTTGCCGGTGTAGCCCTTGACCGCGTACGGGATCTTCGTGCCGTAGGCGTCCGGCAGTGTGCTCGCCAGGTTCGAGCCGTGGTACGTCGAGAACGGCCCGGCGTTGCGGAACACGGTCTCCGGCGGCGGGAGTTGGTCCTGGTGGCTCGCCAGGTGCGGCGCGTTGTCCAGGCCCGTGACGGTCAGCACGGCGTCCTTCACGCTGTCCGGCACCGAGACGGTCGTCGTGGGCGCGCGGTAAGTCCCCGTTCCCTTGGTGTAGTTGTGCAGCTGGGTGCCGAACGCCTTCTCCGCGGCGGCCACATCGCCGGTGACGGCGACGTAGTGCCGCGTGACGCCGGTGACCTTCAGTCCCGCCGATGTCAACCAGCCCTTGACGGCGGCCACTTGGGCCTTCGTGGCGCCGAAGCGGGCCTGGGCCCGGTCGGCGCTCAGGTGCTTCCCGTACGACGCCGAGCTCGGGTCCGAAACGGCTTTCGCGTAGGCGGCGAGGCCGGCCGCGTCCCGCCCCGCGAGGTAGACGCGTACGGCGACCTGGGCGCTGTCGGAGGTCGCGCCCAGGTCGGCCTTGGTCGTGGCCCACGCGGGCTTGGTTCCCGCGAGCGTGTCCCGGTCCGGGTGGTCCGAGGCGTGCGCGGCGGGTATGCCGAGCGCCAGCGCGCCGGCGAGCAGGGGCAGTGTCGCTGCCAGGCTCACTCCGGCGCGCAGGGTGGCGCGATTGGATCTCATGAAACCCCCTGTGCGGTTCGTCGCGAGTGGATCACTCGACAGTCGCCACTCTCGCGATGAACCGTTCATGCCAGGGGAATGCGAGGGCCAAGAAGCCCCCAATTAACCTAATGACAAGGCCATTTGAGGATTACGACCGCGGCTTCGCGCCCCGCTCCTTCAGCATGTCCTGCATCAGGTCGATCTCCGAATCCTGCCCGTCCACCATGCCCTGCGCGAGCTGCTTCTCCACGCCGACCGTGCACTTGTCGACACAGCCCTCGGCCATGTGGATGCCGCCCTTGTGATGGTCCGTCATCAGCTGCAGATAGGAGATCTCCGCCTGCTTGCCGCTCAGGCCCTCGAGCTTCTTCATCTCCGTGTCGGTCGCCATGCCCGGCATCAGAGAGCCGTCCCCGGCGGAGGGCATGTCGCCCATGCCCATCCAGGCCATCGGCCCGTCCGACGACACCTTCGGCAGCCCCCACAGGTCCAGCCAGCCCAGCAGCATGCCGCGCTGGTTGGCCTGCGTCTGCGCGATGTCGTACGCCAGGCGCCGCACGTCCTCGTCGTCGGTGCGATCCCGCACGATGAACGACATCTCCACGGCCTGCTGATGGTGCACCGCCATGTCCCGCGCGAACCCGGCGTCCGCCGAGTCGGCACTCGGCGTCGCGCTCGAACCGCCGTCCTCGGCGACCGCGTAGGTGAGCGCGCCGACCGCGACGAGCACGGCCGCCGCGGTCCCCGCGATCCAGCCGACGTGCTGCTTCACTCCGACAGACCGCCCGTGCAGACCGCGCCCTTCTCGGGCGTCTGCTCACCCTGGACGAACTCCTCGAAGAACTTGTCCACGTTGGGATCGCTCGCGCTCGTCACCGTGCGCTGCTTGCCCCACGCGGAGAGCATGATCGGGTCCTTCTGGTCCTCGACCGGGCTCATCAGCGAGTACGGCGTCTTCTTGACCTTCTCCGCGAGCGCCTTCACGTCGGCGTCCGACGCGTTGCTGTTGTACGTCACCCACACCGCGCCGTGCTCCAGGGAGTGCACCGCGTTCACGTTGTTGAGCGCCTTGGTGTAGACGTCGCCGTTGCAGTTCATCCACGCCTTGTTGTGATCACCGCCGACGGGCGGATTCATCGGGTACTTCACGTCCCCGGCGACATGCGTCTGGCTCAGCTTGGTGCTCCAGGACTTCACGCCGTCCTTGCCGGTGACGAAGTGCCCCGTGGTCTTCGTGTCGGAGGCCGTGTCGCTGTCGTCGGACTGCGACTGCACCAGGACGACACCACCGACGACGAGACCGGCGACGATCACCGCACTGGCCGCGATCGTGAGGATCCGGTTGCGGCGCTCACGGGCCTGCTCGGCACGCCGCATCTCCTCTATTCGCGCCTTGCGCGAAGCGCTGCTCTTGTTCTTGGCGGAACCCATGAGGTGTGGTCCTTCTGGGAAAGGGACGGTCGGGTCCGCTGATCGTAATGGGGAAGGTGTGCCCTCTCGTAGAGAGGGCACAGGAAAGTCCGGATCGGACCATCCGTCCGACCGGTCGACAGTCGCCCACCGGATATTTTGAACGCCGGATGCGCATTATCTACGCTGCCACACATGCGGCTGTTGCGCTCCACCGACCTGGCACTACGGCTCCTCATGCGGCTCGCCGTCCTGGGGGAGACCACGCCGACGACCCGCGACGTCGCGGCGGACATCGAGGTGCCGTACACGCACGCCGCCAAGGTCGTCGCCGAGTTGCGGCACATGGGCCTGGTGGACGCCCGCCGGGGCCGCGGCGGCGGGCTCACGCTCAGCGACAAGGGCCGTACCGCCTCGGTCGGCGCCGTCGTACGCGCCTTCGAGGGAGCCGGCGACGTCGTCGAGTGCGAGGGCGACAACCCGTGCCCGCTGCACTCCGGGTGCCGCCTGCGCGGCGCGCTGCGGCGGGCCCAGGAGGCCTTCTTCGCCTCGCTGGACCCGCTGACGGTGGCCGACGTGACCGCGGGGCCCACGGGGCCGCTGCTGTTGCAGATCGGCCGCGCGCCCTGAGGCCGGCTCGGCCCTCACCCTTCTCGATCAGCTGCGCCGGAGGACGGCCGCCTGCCACTATGGAAATTCGCATCAGAGATGCAAATTAAAGTGGGACGGGTCCCGTGGGACCGGGCATTACGGATGTCGGTCCGAGCAGGCAAGATGGGCAGCAGAGCAGTTCACCGGGCACCATGGCAGGACACCTGCCGTATGCCCGGTGTTCGACCCGAGGTCGCCTCGGCGATCAAGGTGCGCAACGCGCCTGAAATGGTGTTGTGGTGTGATGCTCAGGTGCCCGACCGCCTCCCGCAGTACCGGAGACAGGCGGCCTGACCAGCAAGGATGGGGAAGCGGAAGATGGACAAGCAGCAGGAGTTCGTGCTCCGGACGTTGGAGGAGCGCGACATCCGGTTCGTACGGCTGTGGTTCACGGACGTGCTGGGCTTCCTCAAGTCCGTGGCCGTGGCCCCCGCCGAGCTGGAGCAGGCCTTCGACGAGGGCATCGGCTTCGACGGCTCGGCGATCGAGGGTTTCGCCCGCGTCTACGAGTCCGACATGATCGCCAAGCCGGACCCGTCGACCTTCCAGGTCCTGCCCTGGCGCGCCGAGGCCCCCGGCACGGCCCGCATGTTCTGCGACATCCTGATGCCGGACGGCTCCCCGTCCTTCGCGGACCCGCGCTACGTGCTGAAGCGTGCCCTGGCCCGCACCTCCGACCTGGGCTTCACCTTCTACACGCACCCCGAGATCGAGTTCTTCCTCCTGAAGGACCGCCCCCTCGACGGCTCGCGTCCCACCCCCGCCGACAACTCCGGCTACTTCGACCACACCCCGCAGAACATCGGCATGGACTTCCGCCGCCAGGCGATCACCATGCTGGAGTCGATGGGCATCTCGGTGGAGTTCTCCCACCACGAGGGCGCGCCGGGCCAGCAGGAGATCGACCTGCGCTACGCGGACGCGCTCTCGACGGCGGACAACATCATGACGTTCCGCCTGGTCATGAAGCAGGTGGCGCTGGAGCAGGGCGTCCAGGCGACGTTCATGCCGAAGCCGTTCTCCGAGCACCCCGGCAGCGGCATGCACACGCACCTCTCCCTCTTCGAGGGCGACCGCAACGCGTTCTACGAGTCCGGCTCCGAGTACCAGCTCTCCAAGGTCGGCCGCTCCTTCATCGCGGGCCTCCTCCGCCACGCGGCGGAGATCTCCGCGGTCACCAACCAGTGGGTGAACTCCTACAAGCGCATCTGGGGCGGCTCCGAGCGCACCGCGGGCGCCGGCGGCGAGGCCCCCTCGTACATCTGCTGGGGCCACAACAACCGCTCGGCCCTGGTCCGCGTCCCGATGTACAAGCCCGGCAAGACGGGCTCGGCACGGGTCGAGGTCCGCTCCCTGGACTCCGGCGCGAACCCGTACCTGGCGTACGCCGTCCTGCTGGCCGCCGGTCTCAAGGGCATCGAGGAGGGCTACGAGCTGCCGCCGGGCGCCGAGGACGACGTGTGGGCGCTGTCCAACGCCGAGCGCCGCGCGATGGGCATCGAGCCCCTCCCGCAGAACCTCGGCGAGGCGCTGACCCTCATGGAGAGCAGCGACCTGGTCGCCGAGACGCTGGGCGAGCACGTCTTCGACTTCTTCCTGCGCAACAAGAAGCAGGAGTGGGAGGAGTACCGCTCCGAGGTCACGGCGTTCGAGCTGCGGAAGAACCTGCCGGTGCTGTAGGCGTAGGCAGGAGCGGGCACCCTGCTCATTCGACGAGAGGGGCCGACGGTCGCGGACCGTCGGCCCCTCCGCGTCTCGCTGGCCTTGGGACGGACACTGAAGCCCGCTGTTAATCGATCACCGGCCAGGGGTAGGGCACCGGTACTTTGCGTCGGGGGGCTGAGTGGCCAACTTATTCGGACTGATCGCATCCGTCGGTGTGGTGGTGTCACTGCTCGTCGCGGCCTGGCAGACGCGGGAACTTGCCCGGCAGACCGCCATCAACAACGGCATCGCAGGTGCGGCCGCCATCTACAACGGCATTGAGCGGATCCAGCACTTCGAGAGCTACATCACCGCAGAACCCTGGCTGCACGCCCACTTCTACGAGAATGCCGATCTCCCGGCGGACGAAAATCAGCGTGTCCGTGTTCTCGCTCTCTCGCGCATGCTCGCTGACGTGCTGACGTATGGCCTCATGATCTCCATACTCAACCCCGAGATGCGGGGTTACGGGGGCTGGAAGAACTTCGCGCTGGAGATGCGTAGCACGTGCCCCTCGCTGGTGGAGGTCGTGAACGAACACCCGGAGTGGTGGCCGGCACTCGCAGAACATTGGGCGGCGAACCCGCGCTCAGGGGAGGGCCGAGCGGCAACGGCAGTGGGCTCGACGTAGTGAGCGCCGCTGTGCCGAGGCGCCCGGCACTCGCATGTCCACGGAGGCGGTCCGGCTACTTCTCCTGCTGCCGCTGGGCGGCCAGCTGAGCCAGCAGCTGGTGCAGCGGCTCCGTCGCCCGGCGCCGGTACTCCTGGATCGACCACCCGTTGCCGTCCGGGTCCGTGAAGTACATGAACGTGGCGCCGTCGTCGGGGGCGTACTGGACGGGCTCCGACACCTCCAGCCCCCGCTCCACCAGCTCCGCCCGCGCCGCCTTGATGTCGGCGACGCACAGCTGGAGTCCCTGGTAGGAACCGGGCTCGGGCTTGGTCTCGCCCTTGGTCAGGTCCCAGATGCTGTCGCCGAGCGCGATCGAACAGCCCGAGCCGGGAGGCGTCAGCTGGACGATCCGCATGCCCGGCATGACCTCCTGGTCGATGTCGACGTGGAAACCGACCTTGTCCCGGTAGAAGTCGCGGGCCCGGTCGATGTCGCTCACGGGCAGCGGGATCACTTCGAGCGTGAAGTCCATCGCTGGTCCTCCAAGATGACGGATCTGGCTGAACGGCTCCCCCATACCGAAGCGGAAAACGATGCTCTGCGCCACCGCGAAGACCACGTTCCGCTACTTCCAAGGCACCGGCGTCCATGCGGCCCCTCCGGCCTGCGGCCCCTCCCCGGCCTGCGGCCCCTCCGGCCTGCGGCCTCCAGACCCCCGCTTCGGCCCTGAACGGGCCTCGTCCTCAAACGCCGGACAGGCTGAAATCGCCTGGGCCGACGCGCAGCCCCACGCACCCGCAGCCGCCCACGGCGGGAAGGGGACGTGCCGGGGGTGTCCGCCCGCAGAGTCCGGTGTCAAGAAACGGCACCTCTAGCGCAAGGCCCACCACCGGACCGAGGACGGACACCCCCCGGCACGGCCCCGACCCACCCCCCACCCGCAGGCGCCACGCGCACCCCCACCGGACAGCAACGGGCCGCCGCAGGCACCCCGCCCAAGCCCAGCGCAGCGGTTAGGCTCAACCGCGTACGACCTTGATCGGGCGCGCACGACCCCGATCGGACAGGAGGCCGAGCATGACGGCGCCGGGGCGCAGGAGCAGTACCTTCAGTCGGCTGCTGCGGCACGGATTCACCGACCCCTCGGCCGCCGAGCGCCTCCTGGACAGCGCCGAGGTCGCGCCGATCAGGAACGACCCGGTGCTCCTGGAGGCCCTGGGCGCCACAGCCGACCCGGATCTGGCCCTGCAAGGTCTCGTACGGCTGCTCGAAGCACAGCCCGACCCCGTCGCCCAGCGGGAGCTGCTCGACACGGTGATAGCGGCCAAGCCCCTGCGCGACCGCCTGCTCGGCGTGCTCGGCGCCTCCACCGCGCTCGCCGACCACCTCGCCCGGCACCCGAGCGACTGGCAGGCGCTGGTCATGTACGAGCCGCGGGACCTGCACCCCGAGGTGGAGGAGTTCGAGCGCGGCCTCGCCGAGGCCACCGACCCGGTGTCGCTGCGCGTCGCCTACCGCCGCTGCTTGCTGTCCATCGCCGCACGTGACGTGTGCGGCACCACCGACGTGGCCCAGACGGCCGCCGAACTCGCCGACCTCGCCACCGCGACCCTGCGCGCGGCGCTCGCCATCGCCCGCGCGGCGGCCCTGCAGGACGCCGCGCAGTGCCGGCTCGCGGTGATCGCGATGGGCAAGTGCGGGGGCCACGAGCTGAACTACGTCTCCGACGTCGACGTGATCTTCGTGGGCGAAGCCGTCGACGGCGCCGACGAGGGCAAGGCGCTGCGGTCCGCCACCAAGCTCGCCTCGCACATGATGCGGATCTGCTCCGAGACGACCGTGGAGGGGTCGATCTGGCCCGTGGACGCCAACCTGCGCCCCGAGGGCAGGAACGGCCCCTTGGTGCGCACGCTCAGCAGCCACCTCGCCTACTACCAGCGCTGGGCCAAGACCTGGGAGTTCCAGGCGCTGCTCAAGGCACACCCCGTGGCGGGCGACATCGAACTGGGCGAGGAGTACGTCGCCGCGCTGGAGCCCCTGGTCTGGAAGGCCGCCGAGCGGGAGAACTTCGTCGCCGACGTGCAGAAGATGCGCCGCCGGGTCGTGGAGAACATCCCCGTGGCCGAGCTGGACCGCCAGCTCAAGCTCGGTCCGGGAGGCCTGCGCGACGTCGAGTTCGCCGTACAGCTGCTGCAGCTGGTGCACGGCCGCGACGACGCCTCCCTGCGCAGCGGCACCACCCTGGACGCCCTCAGCGCGCTCGCCGCCGGCGGCTACGTCGGCCGCGCCGACGCCGCGCAGCTCGACGCCGCCTACCGCTTCCTGCGCTCCATGGAGCACCGCATCCAGCTCTACCGGCTGCGCCGGACGCACCTGGTGCCCGAGGACGAGGCCGACCTGCGCCGCATCGGCCGCTCCCTCGGCCTGCGCACCGACCCGGTCGCCGAGCTGAACCGCGAATGGAAACGGCACGCGAGCGCCGTACGGCGGCTGCACGAGAAGCTCTTCTACCGTCCGCTGCTCGACGCGGTCGCCCAACTCGCCCCGGGTGAGGCGCGGTTGAGTGCCGAGGCGGCGCGGGAACGGATGATCGCGCTCGGATACGCCGACCCCGCCTCCGCCATGCGCCACCTGGAGGCGCTGGCCTCCGGCGTCACCCGCAAGGCGGCGATCCAACGCACCCTGCTGCCGGTCCTGCTGGGCTGGTTCGCGGACTCGGCGGACCCGGACGCGGGGCTGCTGAACTTCCGCAAGGTGTCGGACGCGCTCGGCAAGACCCCTTGGTATCTGCGGCTGTTGCGGGACGAGGGCGCCGCCGCCGAGAACCTCGCCCGCGTCCTGTCGGCGGGCCGCCTCGCCCCCGACCTGCTGATGCGGGCACCCGAGGCGGTGGCGCTGCTCGGGGACGGCGACGGCGGCACCGGTCATCTGGAGCCGCGCTCACGCAGCCACCTGGAGCAGGAGATCCTCGCCGCGGTCGGCCGCGCGGACGGCGCCGTACAGGGGGTCACGGCGGCACGCGGCGTGCGGCGCCGCGAGCTGTTCCGTACGGCCGCCGCCGACATCGTCGACTCCTACGGCACCGAGACGAAGCCCGCCGAGGCCGACCAGGGCGCCCTCGTCGACCGCGTCGGCGCCGCGGTGTCGGACCTGACGGCGGCGACGCTCGCGGGCACGCTCCGGGCCGTCGTCAGGGAGGGCTGGGGCGACACCCTGCCCACCCGTTTCGCGATCATCGGCATGGGCCGCTTCGGCGGGCACGAACTGGGCTACGGCAGTGACGCGGACGTTCTGTTCGTGCATGAGCCGCGGGACGGCGTGGAGGAGCAGGAGGCCGCGCAGGCCGCGAACCGGGTGGTCGCGGAGATGCGCCGGCTGCTGCAGATCCCGAGCTCGGATCCGCCTCTGCTGATCGACGCCGACCTGCGGCCGGAGGGCAAGTCGGGTCCGCTGGTGCGCACGCTGAACTCGTACGAGGCGTACTACCGCCGCTGGTCCCTGGTCTGGGAGTCGCAGGCGCTGCTGCGGGCCGAGGCGGTGGCCGGGGACGAGGATCTGGGGCGCCGTTTCATCGACCTGATCGATCCCCTGCGCTACCCCGCGGAGGGGCTCGGCGAGGACGCCGTGCGCGAGATCCGGCGGCTGAAGGCCCGCATGGAGTCCGAGCGCATGCCGCGCGGCGCCGACCCCAAGCTGCACACCAAACTCGGTCCCGGCGGGCTCTCCGACGTCGAGTGGACCGTTCAGCTCTTCCAGCTCCAGCACGGCTGGGCCGAGCCGGGATTGCGTACGACGCGGACGCGGGAAGCGCTCGCCGCCGCGTGTGCGGCCGGGCTCATCCCGGCGGAGGAGGCGGCGATCCTCGACGAGGCGTGGGTGCTGGCGACGCGGGTGCGCAATGCCGTGATGCTCGTGCGGGGGCGGGCCGGGGACACGTTTCCGTCGGATCCGCGTGAGCTGGCGGCCGTGGGGCGCTACCTGGGGTGGGAGCCCGGTCACGTGGGGGACATGCTCGATGCGTATCGGCGTACTGCGCGTCGGGCGCGGGGCGTTGTGGAGGAGCTGTTCTACGGGGCGTGATGCCTCCGGCGGTGGGGCCGGGGTGCCTGCGGCGGCCTGTTGCTGTCCGGTGGGGGTGCGCGTAGCGCCTAACGGTGGGTTGTGGGTCGGGGCCGTGCCGGGGGGTGTCCGTCCTCGGTCGGGCGGTTGGGGTTGGGGAGAAGGTGCTGTGTCTTGACGCCCGACTCCGCGGGCGGACACGCCCCGGCACGTCCCCTTGCCGCCGTACGCGGCTGCGGCACCAGTTTCGGCAGTGCGTGGGGGAGCGCTCCGTACCACAGGCGTGCCACCGTGTAGCCGAACGTCAGGCAGAGGATGCCGCCCACCGCGTCCAGCCAGAAGTGGTTGGCCGTCGCGACGATCACCAGGAGTGTCGCTGTGGGGTAGAGCAGGCCCAGGACGCGGACCCAGGGGATCCTCGCCAGGGCGAAGATCGTCAGGCCGGACCAGACGGACCAGCCGATGTGCATCGACGGCATCGCGGCGTACTGGTTCGACATGTTCTTCAGGTCGCCCGAGGCCATCGAACCCCAGGTGTCGTGGACCAGTACCGTGTCGATGAAGGCGGTCTTGGTCATCAGCCGTGGGGGAGCGAGCGGGTACAGGTAGTAACCGATCAGGGCCACGCCGGTGGTGGCGAACAGGACCAGGCGGGTCGCCGCGTAGCGGCCGGGGTGGCTGCGGTACAGCCAGACCAGGACGGCCAGGGTGACGATGAAATGCAGCGTCGCGTAGTAGTAGTTCATGCCGACGACGAGCCAAGTCACCGAGTTCACGGTGTGGTTGATCGACTCCTCGACGGCGATGCCGAGGTGGTGCTCCAGCTTCCAGAGCCAGTCGGCGTTGCGCAGTGCCTCGGCCCGCTGTTCGGGTACCGCGTTGCGGATCAGTGAGTAGGACCAGTAACTCACCGCGATCAGGAGGATCTCGAACCAGAGGCGGGGGCGGCGGGGAGTGCGCAGGCGGCGCAGGGGGCCCCGCCCCGTCTCGTCCGCGACGGGGGGCGGAACGGCCGCTTCCCGGCCTTCCAGTGTCGTCACGGTGGTGTCACCCATAGGCGCAGAGTCTGCCAGAAAAGACTTCCCCGACCGATCATCCTCCGGTTGGGTTCAGGGCGCACGTTCTACGGCGGGCGGACGGCGCCGGTCTCCTGCCGACACAGTACCGGATGCCGGGATTGTCCGCTTTGCGGACGACTTAGTGATGGTTTCTGTTCCCCGGTGCCGAAGCTGTCGAACCGCGCACCACCAGCTCCGGCATGAACACGAACTCGCTGTGAGGGGCCGGCGTCCCGCCGATCTCTTCGAGGAGCGCGCGTACCGCGGCCTGGCCCATCGCCGGGACCGGCTTGCGGACCGTGGTCAGGGGCGGGTCGGTGAAGGCGATCAGGGGGAGTCGTCGAAGCCGACGACCGAGATGTCCCTCGGGACCTCCAGGCCGCGCTGCCGGGCCGCCCGTATCGCGCCCAGCGCCATCATGTCGCTGGCGCAGACGACCGCGGTGCAGTCGCGGTCGATGAGTGCCGTGGCGGCGGCCTGGCCGCCCTCCAGGGTGTACAGGGAGTGCTGGATCAGCTCGGTCTCTATGACGTGCGCCGGCAGGTTGAGCTGCTCCTGCATCGTGCGGACGAAGCCCTCGATCTTGCGCTGGACCGGGACGAAGCGCTTGGGGCCCAGCGCGAGGCCGATGCGGGTGTGGCCCAGGGAGGCGAGGTGCGTGACCGACAGGGTCATCGCGGCGCGGTCGTCGGGGGAGATGAAAGGTGCCTGCACCTTGGGGGAGAAGCCGTCGACCAGGACGAAGGGGACGCCCTGGGCGCGCAGGCGCTCGTAGCGCTGCATGTCGGCGGTGGTGTCCGCGTGCAGGCCCGAGACGTAGATGATGCCGGCCACTCCGCGGTCGACGAGCATCTCCGTCAGCTCGTCCTCGGTCGAGCCGCCCGGGGTCTGGGTGGCCAGCACCGGGGTGTAGCCCTGCCTGGTCAGTGCCTGGCCGATGACCTGGGCCAGCGCCGGGAATATCGGGTTCTCCAGCTCCGGGGTGATCAGACCCACCAGGCCCTCGCTGCGTTGCCGCAACCGCACCGGGCGCTCGTAGCCGAGCACGTCGAGTGCGGCCAGGACGGACTGGCGGGTGGTGGCGGCGACGCCAGGCTTGCCGTTGAGGACGCGGCTGACGGTCGCTTCGCTCACCCCCGCCTGAGCAGCGATGTCGGCAAGCCGTGTGGTCACGCCACTGGACTGTACCGGCCGCATGTCGCCTTGCACACCAATCGGACGCCGGGGGCGACCTGTTGGCCGGCCCGGTCCGGGTTGCTGCGTCATTGCGCTCCCTCGTGAAAGTGATGGCAAGAGCTTGCAGAGTCTTGCACAAGTGGGTCCCGTGGCGCTCCACCCGTGTAAAGAAGCGTCTCATGGCGGTCGCCGACTGGTCACGTGCGGATAACTTCGGAGACCTCTTGCACTTTTTTGCTGCAAGGTCTTTCGTAAGTCTTTCAGCGCTGTTACGTTCACGTCGCCCGGCGGCCTCCCCCCGCTCTCGACTTCGCTCGAGCGGGGGGACCCCCATCGGCGCAGTCGGCAGAAGGCAGGGACAGGCAGACGGGGCCGTCCTTGTCACCACACGGGCTTTCACCCTCAAGGAGATCTCATGCGGCGTGGCATAGCGGCCACCGCGCTGGTGGCGTCCCTCGCCCTCGCGGCGACGGCCTGCGGCGGAAGTGACAGCGGCGACAGCGCCGACGGGCCGGTCACCATCACCTGGTGGGACACCTCCAACGCCACCAACGAGGCGCCGACGTACCAGGCCCTGGTCAAGGAGTTCGAGGCCGCCAACAAGGACATCAAGGTCAAGTACGTCAACGTCCCCTTCGACCAGGCGCAGAACAAGTTCGACACCGCCGCCGGGTCCAAGGGCGCCCCGGACATCCTGCGCTCCGAGGTCGGCTGGACCCCGGCCTTCGCCAAGAAGGGCTTCTTCCTGCCGCTGGACGGCACCGAGGCCCTCACCGACCAGGCCGAGTTCCAGCCCAACCTCATCGAGCAGGCCAAGTACGAGGGCAAGACGTACGGCGTTCCGTTCACCACGGACACCCTCGCCTTCGTCTACAACAAGGACCTGTTCAAGAAGGCCGGCGTCGAGGCCCCCAAGACCTGGGACGACCTGAAGAAGGCCGCCGCCACGATCAAGGACAAGACCGGCGTCGACGGCTACTGGGGCTCCACCCAGGGCTACTACGCCCAGACCTTCCTCTACGGCGAGGGCACCGACACCGTCGACGTCGACGCCAAGAAGATCACCGTCGCCTCGGCCGCGGCCAAGAAGGGCTACGGCACCTGGCTGAGCCTCTTCGACGGCAAGGGCCTGCACAAGGCCGACACCACCGCCGACGCCTACGCCCACATCCAGGAGGCGTTCGTCAACGGCAAGGTCGCCGCGATCCTGCAGGGCCCGTGGGAGATCACCAACTTCTACAAGGGCTCCGCGTTCAAGGACAAGGACAACCTCGGCATCGCCACCGTCCCGGCCGGCTCCACCGGCAAGGCCGGCGCCCCGACCGGCGGCCACAACCTCTCCGTGTACGCCGGCTCCGACGAGGCGCACCAGAAGGCCGCGCTGAAGTTCGTGAACTTCATGACCTCGGCGAAGGCCCAGGAGACCATCGCCCTGAAGAACAACACGCTGCCGACCCGCGACGACGCCTACACCGCCGAGGTCAAGGCCGACCCGGGCATCGCCGGCTACCAGACCGTCCTCTCCGCCGCCCAGCCGCGCCCGGCCCTGCCCGAGTACAGCTCCCTGTGGGGCCCGATGGACACGGAGCTGCTGAAGGTCGCCGGTGGCAAGGAGTCCCTGGACGAGGGCCTGAGCAACGCCGAAGCCTCGATCGCCAAGCTGGTCCCGGACTTCAGCAAGTGAGCCCCCGTGGCCGCCGGATCGCCCCGGAGACGGGGGAGCGATCCGGCGGTCACCGGCCTGTGCGCCGTACACCCTTGATCTGCCGATCTTCGAGAAGGTTGTCGAACCATGACAGTCGCCATCGACCGCGCGACCGGGAAAACCCGAGGTGACCGCGGGCCACGCCGCGGGCTCGGCCAGCGCCTGAAGCACGGCTACCAGAAGCACTGGTACGCCTACGCGATGATCGCCCCGGTGGTGATCGTCATCGGCGTCCTCGTGCTCTACCCCCTGGTGTACGGCTTCTACCTGACCCTCACCGACGCCACCAGCCTCAACACGGCCCGCACGATCGGCGTCAACGAGATCGAGGCCACCTACAAGTTCATCGGCCTCGACAACTACGCCGACATCCTGTGGGGCGAGACGGCCTACGACCGCTTCTGGTCGCACTTCCTCTGGACGATCTTCTGGACGGCGGCCTGCGTCACCCTCCACTACACCATCGGCCTCGGCCTCGCCCTGCTGCTCAACCAGAAGCTGCGCGGCCGCACCCTGTACCGGCTGATCCTGATCCTGCCGTGGGCCGTGCCGACCTTCGTCACCGTCTTCGGCTGGCGGTTCATGCTCGCCGACGGCGGCGTCATCAACTCGTTCCTGGAGACCCTCCACCTGCCGACGCCGCTGTGGCTGGAGGACACCTTCTGGCAGCGGTTCGCCGCGATCATGGTGAACACCTGGTGCGGTGTGCCGTTCATGATGCTCTCGCTGCTCGGCGGGCTGCAGTCCATCGACTCCTCGCTGTACGAGGCCGCGGAGATGGACGGGGCCAGCAGGTGGCAGCAGTTCCGGTACGTCACCCTGCCGGGGCTGCGGTCCGTCAGCTCCACCGTCGTACTCCTCGGCATCATCTGGACCTTCAACCAGTTCGCCATCATCTTCCTGCTGTTCGGCGACACCGCCCCGGACGCGCAGATCCTCGTCACCTGGGCCTACTACCTCGGCTTCGGACAGCAGCCGCGCGACTTCGCGCAGTCGGCCGCCTACGGCATCCTGCTGCTGGCCGTCCTGATCGTCTTCACCTCCTTCTACCGCCGCTGGCTGAACCGCAATGACCCGCAGCTCGCGATCTGAGGCAGGAGTCCCCATGAGCACCACGACCGTCAAGACCACTGCTCCGGCGGACCAGGCCTCGCGCAAGGGCGCCCCGCGCGGGACCCGCCGCGGCGAGAACAGCGTCGGTACGTCCGTCGTCTCCCACGGCATCCTCATCGTGGCGAGCCTGATCGCGCTCTTCCCCGTGGCCTGGCTGGTCTTCCTGTCCCTCGGCCCGGACACGGACGACTACCTCCACCCCGGCGGCATCTGGAAGAAGATGACGCTGGACAACTACACGTTCGTCCTTCAGGAGACGAAGTTCTTCGACTGGCTGACGAGCACCCTGATCGTCACGCTGGGCACCACGCTCATCGGCGTCGTCATCTCCGCCACCACCGGCTACGCGGTCTCGCGGATGCGCTTTCCGGGCTACAAGAAGTTCATGTGGGTGCTGCTGGTGACCCAGATGTTCCCGGTGGCCGTCCTCATGGTGCCGATGTACCAGATCCTGTCCGAGCTGCAGCTCGTCGACAACTACCTTGGTCTCATCCTCGTCTACTGCACGACCACCGTGCCGTACTGTGCCTGGCTGATGAAGGGGTACTTCGACACGATCCCGTTCGAGATCGACGAGGCGGGACGCGTCGACGGGCTGACCCCCTTCGGCACGTTCGGGCGACTGATCCTGCCGCTCGCCAAGCCGGGCCTGGCGGTCGCCGCGTTCTACAGCTTCCTCACGGCCTTCGGTGAGGTCGCGTTCGCGTCGACGTTCATGCTGTCCGACACGAAGTACACCTTCGCGGTCGGTCTGCAGACCTTCGTCAGCGAGCACGACGCGCAGCGCAACCTCATGGCCGCGACGGCGGTGCTGATCGCCATACCTGTCGCCGCGTTCTTCTACTTCGTGCAGAAGAACCTGGTGACCGGCCTGACCGCGGGCGGCACAAAGGGCTGACGGCCCTCATGAGAAACAGACTCCCGCGCGCCTTGTCGCGCGGGTGGCGGCCGCAGTGCCCTCCCCCAGAGGGGGGGACCCCAGACCCGCTGTCACCGCGGCCGCCTCACTCCGCCCGCCGGCGATCCCGAGCTTTCTGCAACCCACTGAAAACCTGCAAGCGCCACAATCCTGTGGATGCCGACGACACACCCCATGACCTCAACTCCGTTACGCATCAAGGACGCCATGAGCCAGCAGCCCTCCGCAGCCCCGGCCCCGACCCCCACTTCCGCAGCGGCCGTCGCCACCGTCGCCAAGCGCCGTGACTGGTGGCGGGACGCGGTGATCTACCAGGTCTATCCGCGCAGCTTCGCCGACAGCAACGGCGACGGCATGGGCGACCTGGAAGGCGTACGCTCCCGACTCCCGTACCTGCGCGACCTCGGCATCGACGCCGTGTGGCTCAGCCCCTTCTACGCCTCCCCGCAGGCCGACGCCGGCTACGACGTGGCCGACTACCGGGCCGTCGACCCGATGTTCGGCAACCTGCTCGACGCGGACGCGCTGATCCGCGACGCCCACGAGCTGGGTCTGCGGATCATCGTCGACCTGGTTCCGAACCACTCCTCCGACCAGCACGAATGGTTCAAGCGGGCCGTGGCGGAGGGCCCCGGCTCCCCGCTCCGTGACCGCTACCACTTCCGTCCCGGCAAGGGTGCGAACGGCGAACTCCCGCCCAACGACTGGGAGTCCATCTTCGG
Organism: Streptomyces sp. DT2A-34; assembly: GCF_030499515.1. Lineage (NCBI taxonomy): Bacteria > Bacillati > Actinomycetota > Actinomycetes > Kitasatosporales > Streptomycetaceae > Streptomyces > Streptomyces sp. DT2A-34. Next base: position 7,428,678 of record NZ_JASTWJ010000001.1, read on the forward strand.
CGGCCCGGCGTGGACGCGGGTCACCGAGCCGGACGGCACCCCCGGCGAGTGGTACCTCCATCTCTTCGCCCCCGAGCAGCCGGACTTCAACTGGGAGCACCCGGCGGTCGGCGACGAGTTCCGCTCGATCCTCCGCTTCTGGCTCGACATGGGCGTCGACGGCTTCCGTATCGACGTCGCCCACGGCCTGGTGAAGGCGGAGGGGCTGCCGGACCTCGGATCCCACGAACAGCTCAAGCTGCTGGGCAACGATGTCATGCCGTTCTTCGACCAGGACGGCGTGCACGCGATCTACCGCCAGTGGCGCACGATCCTCGACGAGTACGCGGAAAAGAAGGGGCCCGAAGGGCCTTCGTCCGAAGGGCGGTGGTGGGAGACGGGTGGGCGCATCTTCGTGGCGGAGGCCTGGACCCCGACCGTCGAGCGCACGGCGAACTACGTCCGCCCGGACGAGCTGCACCAGGCCTTCAACTTCCAGTACCTGTCGACGGAGTGGGACGCCGAGGAGCTCCGCAAGGTCGTCGACCGCACCCTGGAGGCGATGCGTCCGGTCGGCGCCCCGGCGACGTGGGTCCTGTCCAACCACGACGTCACCCGCCACGCGACGCGCTTCGCCAACCCGCCCGGCCTCGGCACCCAGATCCGCACGGCCGGCGACCGCGAACTGGGCCTGCGCCGTGCGCGGGCGGCGACCCTGCTCATGCTGGCCCTGCCCGGCTCGGCGTACGTCTACCAGGGCGAGGAACTGGGCCTGCCGGACGTCGTCGACCTTCCCGACGACGTCCGCCAGGACCCGGCGTACTTCCGGGGCGAGGGCCAGGACGGCTTCCGCGACGGCTGCCGGGTGCCGATCCCGTGGACGCGCGAGGGCTCGTCGTACGGCTTCGGCGCCGGCGGCAGCTGGCTGCCGCAGCCGGGGGGCTGGGGCGAGCTGAGCGTCGAGGCGCAGACGGGGGCTCAGGGCTCGACCCTGGAGCTCTACCGCTCCGCCCTGAGCATCCGCCGCGCCGAGCCCGACCTGGGCGCGGGCGACGCGGTGGAGTGGCTCCGGGCTCCGGAGGGCGTCCTGGCCTTCCGCCGCGGCGAGTTCGTCTGCGTCGCCAACACGAGCGGCGAGTCGGTGACGACCCCGTCCTACGGCCGTGTCCTCCTCGCCAGCGGCGAGATCACCGAGGCGGACGGCGAGGCGAAGGTGCCGGCGGACACGACGGTGTGGTGGACGACGGCCTGACGGCCCGGACAGCACCGGAACACGGCCTGTGGCCCACCCCGCGCACGCGGTGGTGGGCCACAGGCCGTCCAGCCTACGTCCATGCATGTGCGGCTCCGGAAAGGAACGACGAAGGGTCTGAGTTCCAACTGCTCGTGAGAGTGAGGCAGTTGTGAAGGCGCGTCAAGGCAACGGGTGAAAGTTCTTTCTGTGAATTTCAAACCTCTTGCTGTAAAGCTTTCGTTGGCGGTACGTTCTCGCCGGCGCCCGGCAACGACGCCGCGCCGCGGCGCAGGGGGGGACCCGACTGAGCCGCAACCGCAAGGAGTTCACCGTGATATCGAGATGGCCGGCGCCCTCGAAGCGCCGTACCGTGCCGGCGGCCCTGACCGCGCTGGCCGCAGCCGCGGCCGTCATGGCTCCCGGCAGCACCGCCTACGCATCCCCGCCCGGCACCAAGGACGTCACCGCGGTGATGTTCGAGTGGAACTTCGCCTCGGTCGCCAAGGAGTGCACCAACACCCTCGGCCCGGCCGGCTACGGCTATGTCCAGGTCTCCCCGCCCGCCGAGCACATCCAGGGCGCGCAGTGGTGGACCTCGTACCAGCCGGTCAGCTACAAGATCGCGGGGCGCCTCGGTGACGCCACCGCCTTCCGGAACATGGTGAACACCTGCCACAACGCGGGTGTGAAGGTCGTCGTCGACACCGTCATCAACCACATGTCGGCGGGCAGCGGCACCGGCACCGGCGGCTCGTCGTACACGAAGTACGACTACCCCGGCCTGTACTCCTCGGCCGACATGAACGACTGCACGGCCACGATCAGCGACTACACCAACCGCGCCAACGTCCAGAACTGCGAACTCGTCGGCCTCGCCGACCTGGACACCGGCGAGGAGTACGTCCGCGCCACCATCGCCGGTTACATGAACTCCCTGCTCGGCTACGGCGTCGACGGCTTCCGCATCGACGCGGCCAAGCACATGCCGGCGGCCGACCTCGCCAACATCAAGTCGCGCCTCAGCAACTCGTCGGTGTACTGGAAGCAGGAGGCCATCCACGGCAGCGGAGAGGCCGTCCAGCCCACCGAGTACACGGGCAACGGCGACGTCCAGGAGTTCCGTTACGCCTACGACCTCAAGCGCGTCTTCAACAACGAGAACCTCGCCTATCTGAAGAACTACGGCGAGGGCTGGGGCTACATGAGCAGCTCGGTCGCGGGTGTCTTCGTCGACAACCACGACACCGAGCGCAACGGCTCCACGCTCAACTACAAGGACGGCGCCAACTACACCCTGGCCAACGTCTTCATGCTGGCCTACCCGTACGGCGCGCCCGACATCAACTCCGGCTACGAGTTCTCCGACACGGACGCCGGGCCGCCCAACGGCGGCTCCGTGACGGCCTGCTGGCAGGACGGCTGGAAGTGTCAGCACGCCTGGCCGGAGATCATCCGCATGGTCGCCTTCCGCAACGCCACCCGCGGCGAGGCGGTCGCCAACTGGTGGGACAACGGCGGCGACGCCATCGCGTTCGGGCGGGGCAGCAAGGGCTATGTCGCCATCAATCACGAGTCGGGCAGCCTGACCCGCACCTACCAGACCTCCCTCGCGGCGGGCACGTACTGCAACGTGCAGAGCAACACGACGGTGACCGTGAACTCGAACGGCCAGTTCACGGCCACCCTGGGCGCCAACACCGCGCTCGCGATCTACGCCGGCAAGGCCAGCTGCTGAACAGTCCCTGGGGAACGTGGGATTGACGCGCACGGAGTGTCGTCCTGCGTTCCCTGTTGTTATGGGAGCGCTCCCATGAAGGATGTGCAACATGCAGTGCAGACTCGGCAAGGGCACGGTGACGTCCATGGCGGCTCTCCTGGCGGTCGCGGGCATCACCGCGGCCGGTCCGCCGCGGGCGACCGCCGCCACGACGGCCACCATCAACGGCTCCACCACCTACCAGCCCATCGACGGCTTCGGCTTCTCCGAGCACTTCGGACGGGCCGACATCATGCGCGGCTCGCAGGGCCTACCGGCCCAGAAACAGCGCGAGATCCTCGACCTGCTGCTGAACCGCACCACCGGCGCCGGCCTCAGCATCCTGCGCCTCGGCATCGACTCGGGCATCCAGCCCACCGACCCCGGCGGCCCGAACGCCACCCCCAAGTACGTCTGGGACCGCCAGGACAAGGGCCAGGTGTGGCTCGCCCGGCAGGCCAAGGCGTACGGCGTCACCCGCTTCTACGCCGACGCGTGGACCGCCCCCGGCTATATGAAGACCAACGGGACGGACGCGAACGGCGGCACCCTGTGCGGGCTGAGCGGCGCCACCTGCGCGAGCGGCGACTGGCGCCGGGCGTACGCGAACTTCCTCGTCCAGTACGCGAAGTTCTACGGCCAGGAGGGCATCGGGATCACCGACCTCGGCTTCACCAACGAGCCCGACTGGACGGCGACGTACGACTCCATGCGGCTCACCCCCGCCCAGACGACGGAGTTCGTGAAGGTCTTCGGACCGGTCGCGAACGCCGCCGGATACAAGGTGGCCTGCTGCGACTCGTTCGGCTGGAACCAGCAGAAGGCCTACACCAGCGCGATCGAGGCCGACGCGACGGCCCGGAACTACGTCACCACCCACACAGGCCACACCTACGCGAGCCCGGTCGATGCCCCGCTTCCGACCCAGAAGCGCACCTGGATGTCGGAGTGGTCGCCCAACGGCACCACCTGGAACGAGAACTGGGACGACGGCAGTGGCTACGACGGCTTCACGGTCGCCTCCGCCGTCCACGACGCCCTCACCAAGGGCAACATCAGCGGATACGTGTACTGGTACGGCGCCTCGGTCGGCGCCACGCGCGGCCTGATCCAGATGGACGGGGCGAACTATCACGTGTCCAAGCGGCTGTGGGCGATCGCCCACTACAGCCGCTTCATCCGGCCGGGGGCGACCCGCATCGGCGCTACGACCCCGGACGCCAACCTCAGGCTGTCGGCCTTCCGCAACACCGACGGCACGGTGACCGTCGTGGCGCTCAACGCGGCCGGCAGTGCCCAGCAGGTGTCGTACAGCCTGCAGAACACCGGCATCACGACCGGGACCGCGACGCCGTACCTCACCAACGGCTCGAACAGCATGGCCCAGCAGTCCGCCGTGGCCGTGAGCGGGGGGTCACTGACCGCCACAGTCCCCGCTCGCTCCCTGTCCACCTACACCGTCAAGCGATAACGGCGTGTACAGCATGGTGTACGTCAACCGCCCGTGGCCAGAGCCGACGGGCTTGCACAACGGGCGTCACTGGCGGTGACGCTGCGCTTGCGTCCAGCCCCGCCCCGCTCGCGCGGTGGTGGGGCAGGGGCCGTTGACTGGGCCCAGCGTCGCCACAACTCCCTCGCGCGGGTGCGGATGTTGCGGGAGCTGTTCCGGTCTGCGTGATCAACGAATTCGCAGTTCCGGCATGCGAACCAGGCCTGGGAGACTCGGTTCGCTTTGTCTATGTGCCCGCATTCGGCGCAGGTGCGGGAGGTGTACGCCGGGTCAACGTGCACAACCGGCACCCCCGCCCGGCGCGCCTTGTACGCGATGAACTGCCCCAGCTGGGCGAATGACCAGCTGGAGTGAGTGGCCCGTTGGGGCTTGCGAAGCCGTACCCGCTCGCGGATGCCCGTCAGGTCCTCCAGGGCGATTCCGCGACCGGTGCGTTCTGCCTCGGCCACCACATGTTTCGCGATCTTGTGGTTGATGTCCTTCGTCCGCCGTGCCTCCTTCCGCCTGCGTTTCTTCAACCGGCGCCTGGCGGACGGGGTGTTCTTCTGCTGCAGCTTGGCACGCAGCTTTCGCTCCCGAACCCGGACGCGGTTGAGCTCACGCCCTGCCATGATCTCGCCGTCCGAGGTGGTGGCGATATTCACGATGCCCAGGTCGATGCCGAGGAAGTCCACCGGATCGGCGTTCAACGGCGCCTCGGGGACATCGCAGATGGCGTTTAGGAACCACATGCCGTCCCGGCGTATTAGGTCCGACTCGCCTTGGCGATACAGGGCCAGGGCTGCCAGTTGTTCGGGGGAGATGGTGAACGCCACGCCCTTCACCCGCCCGGCCGTCGTCCAGATCGAGATCTGCCTCCGGTCGATCTGCCAAGACAACATCCGGTCGTCGTACGGCTGTGCGCCCTCTGGCCGGAAGACAATCGGCTTCTCCGTCGCCCTGCGGTAGCGCTTGGAGCCCGGCCTCCCCACGTTCCCGGCCTTCAGGTTCGCCTTCAGCGTGGCGTACGCGTCGCAGGTCTTCTTGATCACGTGCTGGGCGGCCTGTGCCCCCAGGTTCCACCGCGACTTGATCTGACCGTAGGTGTGCTCGCGCAGCGCGAAGTTGTTCTTCACATCCTGAACCCCTCGGCGAGCGGCCCCTACAACACTCTGCCTTGGCGCCTCGGGCTGCTGACGCAGACCAACTCCACCTGCTGGCGTTCTGCTGAAAGTTCTTACCGATGGTTTCAAGCCTCTTGCTGTAAACCTTTCGACGGCGATACGGTCACGCGGGGTCGGACCCAAGAGAGCCGCAATCGCAAGGAGTCCATCTGTGATACCGAGATGGCCGACGCCGTCGAGGCGCCGAACCGCCCATATCGGACGGGTCGCTGCGGTCGCCGTAACCGCGCTGGCCGCAGCACTCGTCCAGCCTCTCGCGGCGCAGGCGGAGACTCCGCCCGCGCCCCCGTCCGACGCGAAGCTCGCCGCCGAGCCCGCCCGGCACGACGCCACCCGCGAGCAGTTCTACTTCGTGCTGCCGGACCGCTTCGCCAACGGCGACGCGAGCAACGACAAGGGCGGCCTCACCGGCTCCCGCCTCGCCACCGGCTACGACCCCACCGACAAGGGGTTCTACCAGGGCGGCGACCTCAAGGGCCTGACCAAGCGGCTCGACTACATCAAGGGCCTCGGCACCACCTCCATCTGGATGGCGCCGATCTTCAAGAACCAGCCCGTGCAGGGGACGGGGAGCGACGCCTCCGCCGGCTACCACGGCTACTGGATCACCGACTTCACCCAGGTCGACCCGCACTTCGGCACCAACAAGGACCTCGAGACCCTCATCTCCAAGGCGCACGCCAAGGGCATGAAGGTCTTCTTCGACGTCATCACCAACCACACGGCGGACGTCGTCGACTATGAGGAGAAGTCGTACGGCTACCTCTCCAAGGGCGCCTTCCCGTACCTCACCAAGGACGGCAAGCCCTTCGACGACGCCGACTACGCGGACGGGAAGTCCAAGTTCCCCGCGGTCGACACCGACTCCTTCCCGCGCACCCCGACCGTCACCGCCGCGAAGAAGAACGTCAAGGTCCCGTCGTGGCTCAACGACCCGACGATGTACCACAACCGCGGCGACTCCACCTACGCCGGTGAGTCGACCACGTACGGGGACTTCTCCGGCCTCGACGACCTGTGGACCGAGCGTCCCGAGGTCGTGACGGGCATGGAGAAGATCTACCAGCGCTGGGTCAGGGACTTCGACATCGACGGTTTCCGGATCGACACCGTGAAGCACGTCAACACGGAGTTCTGGACCCAGTGGGCCACGGCCCTGGACTCCTACGCCGCCAAGCAGGGCCGCGACGACTTCTTCATGTTCGGCGAGGTCTACTCCGCCGACACGAACATCACCTCCCCGTACGTCACCCAGGGCCGTCTCGACGCCACGCTCGACTTCCCCTTCCAGGAGGCGGCCCGCAGTTACGCCTCCCAGGGCGGCAGCGCGAAGAAGCTGGCCTCCGTCTTCGGCGACGACTACAAGTACACGACCGACAAGGCCAACGCCTACGAGCAGGTCACCTTCCTCGGCAACCACGACATGGGCCGCATCGGGTACTTCCTGAACCAGGACAACCCGAAGGCGACCGACGCCGAACTGCTGAAGAAGGACCGGCTCGCCAACGAGCTGATGTTCCTCAGCCGCGGCAACCCGGTCGTCTACTACGGCGACGAGCAGGGCTTCACCGGCGCCGGCGGCGACAAGGACGCCCGCCAGACGATGTTCGCGTCCAGGACGGCCGACTACCTCGACGACGACGAGATCGGCACCGACCGCACGCACGCGAGCGACGCCTACGACGCGAGTGCGCCGCTGTACCGGCAGATCAGCGCGCTCGCCAAGCTCCGCAAGGCCCACCCGGCCCTCGCCGACGGAATCCAGACCGAGCGGTACGCGGACGACGGCGCCGGCATCTACGCCTGCTCCCGCACCGACGCGAAGTCGGGCACCGAGTACCTCGTCGCCTTCAACAACGCAGGCGAGGCCAAGACGGCGACGGTCCCGGTCGGCTCCGCGGACATGACGTACGGGGGCATCTACGGCACCGGGGCGAAGGCCGAGTCCGACGCCGACAAGAAGCTCACCGTCACCGTCCCGGCCGGCTCGGCGATCGTCCTCAAGGCCGCCGGCAAGCCCGCCAAGCCGGCCACCGAGCCGACGCTCACCCTCAAGGCCCCCGCCACCGGCGCCACCGGCACGGTGGAGATCGGCGCCGACGTCGACGGCGGGCAGCTCAACCGCGTCGTCTTCGCCGCCCAGGTCGGAGGCGGCAAGTGGAAGACCCTGGGCTCCGCCGACCACGCGCCGTACAAGGTCACGCAGGCCATCGACAAGGACGTACCGGCCGGCACCGCCCTGCGCTACAAGGCGGTCGTGATCGACTCCGCGGGCCGCACGGCGAGCGCGACGGCCGAGAGCACCACCGGCACCCCGCCCGTTCCCGAGACCCCCTCCGCCGCCTCCCGCGACTACGCGGTCGTCCACTACAAGCGCACCGACGGCGACTACGCCAACTGGGGCCTGTACGCCTGGGGCGACCTCGCCGACGGCGAGGCCACGAACTGGCCGGACAGCCACCCCTTCGTCGGCCGTGACGCGTACGGCGCCTTCGCCTACGTCAAGCTGAAGCCCGGCGCGTCCAACGTCGGCTTCCTCGTCATCGACAGGGACGGCAACAAGGACGTCTCCGCCGACCGCACGATCGACGTCACCAAGACGGGTGAGGTCTGGATCGAGCAGGGCAAGACGGACGTACGCACCGAGAGGCCGACGGCCGACTACCCCGCCCCGGACAGGACCAAGGCGACCTTCCACTACCACCGCGCCGACGGCGACTACGACGGCTGGGGCCTGCACGTCTGGACGGGTGTCGCGAACCCCACCGACTGGTCGAACCCCCTGAAGCCGGTCAAGACTGATGCCTATGGCGCAGTCTTCGAGGTACCGCTCACCGACGGTGCCACCAGCCTCAGCTACATCCTCCACAAGGGCGACGAGAAGGACCTGCCCACCGATCAGTCGCTCGACCTCACGGCCAACGGTCATGAGGTGTGGCTGTTGAGCGGCCAGGAGAAGTACCTGCTCCCGCAGCCCGCGGGCTCGGCGGCCGCGCTCGACCTGAGCACCTCCAAGGCGGTCTGGATCGACCGGAACACGGTCGCCTGGAACGGCTCCGAGGCCGCCGCCTCCACCCAGCTGCTCTACAGCCGCGACGGCTCGATCGCCGTGAAGGACGGTGCGCTGACCAGCGACGACGAGCGCTGGCTGCGGCTGTCGAAGACCAGCCTCACCGACGCCCAGAAGGCGAAGTTCCCGCACCTGAAGGACTACGCCGCCTGGTCCGTCGACCCGCGCGACCGAGACCGGGTCCGCGAGGCCCTCGCCGGCCAGGTCGTCGCCTCCCAGCGGGCCGCTGGGGGCACCTCCCAGGCATTCGGCTCTGGGGGAGGCGCCGTCCTCGCGGCGACCGGCGTGCAGATCGCCGGCGTCCTCGACGACCTCTACCCCGGCGCGACCAAGGCCGACCTCGGACCGACCTTCGACAAGAGCGGCCGGCCCACGCTGGCCGTGTGGGCGCCGACCGCGCAGCACGTCGCCCTGGAGCTCGACGGCGACACGGTGCAGATGAAGCGCGACGACGCCACCGGCGTCTGGTCCGTCACCGGCCCCCGGTCCTGGAAGGGCAAGCCCTACCGGTACGTCGTGCGGGTCTGGGCGCCCAGCGTCCAGAAGGTCGTCACCAACAAGGTCACCGACCCCTACTCGGTCGCCCTGACCACCGACTCCGAGCACAGCCTCGTCGTCGACCTGGACGACAGGTCCCTGGCGCCGAGCGGCTGGTCCTCGTACACCAAGCCCGAGGCCGTACCGCTGAACGACGCCCAGATCCAGGAGCTGCACATCCGGGACTTCTCGGTCGAGGACAGGACGGCCAAGAACCGGGGCACCTACCTCGCCTTCACCGACAAGGACAGCGACGGCTCCAAGCACCTGCGTGAGCTGGCGAAGTCGGGCACGTCATACGTCCACCTCCTGCCCGCCTTCGACATCGCCACCATCCCCGAGAGGAAGTCCGACCAGGCGGTCACCGACTGCGACCTCGCCTCCTTCCCCGCCGACTCCGACAAGCAGCAGGAGTGCGTGGCGAAGATCGCCGCGAAGGACGCCTACAACTGGGGCTACGACCCGTACCACTACACGGTCCCCGAGGGCTCGTACGCCACCGACCCGGACGGCACCGGCCGCACGGTCGAGTTCCGCAAGATGGTCAAGGCGCTGAACGACGACGGCCTGCGGGTCGTCATGGACGTCGTCTACAACCACACCGCGGCCAGCGGGCAGGCGCGGACGAGTGTCCTCGACCGGATCGTCCCCGGCTACTACCAGCGCCTCCTCGCCGACGGCTCGGTGGCGAACAGCACCTGCTGCTCCAACACGGCCACCGAGAACGCCATGATGGGCAAGCTGGTCGTCGACTCGATCGTCACCTGGGCCAAGGAGTACAAGGTCGACGGCTTCCGCTTCGACCTGATGGGCCACCACCCGAAGGCCAACATCCTGGCGGTCAGGAAGGCGCTGGACGCGCTGACCCTCGCCGAGGACGGCGTCGACGGCAAGAAGATCATCCTGTACGGCGAGGGCTGGAACTTCGGCGAGGTCGCCGACGACGCCCGCTTCACCCAGGCCACGCAGAAGAACATGGCGGGCACGGGCATCGCGACCTTCTCCGACCGCGCGCGTGACGCCGTACGCGGCGGCGGACCCTTCGACGAGGACCCCGGCGTCCAGGGCTTCGCCTCAGGGCTGTACACCGACCCCAACTCATCGTCCGGCAACGGCACTTCGGCCGAGCAGAAGGCCCGTCTGCTGCACTACCAGGACCTGATCAAGGTGGGGCTCTCCGGCAACCTCGCGAAGTACCGGTTCACCGACACCGACGGCAAGGAGGTCACCGGCGCCGAGGTCGACTACAACGGGCAGCCCGCCGGGTACGCGGACGCGCCGGGCGACGCCCTCGCCTACGCCGACGCGCACGACAACGAGTCGCTGTTCGACGCCCTCGCCTTCAAGCTGCCGTCGTCGACGAGTGCGTCCGACCGCGCCCGTATGCAGGTTCTCGCCATGGCCACGGCCACCCTCTCGCAGGGCCCGGCCCTCTCCCAGGCCGGCACCGACCTGCTGCGCTCGAAGTCGCTGGACCGCAACTCCTACGACAGCGGCGACTGGTTCAACGCCATCCACTGGAACTGCGCCGACGGCAACGGCTTCGGACGCGGACTGCCGATGGCGGCCGACAACGCGTCCAAGTGGCCGTACGCCAAGCCCCTGTTGGGCACCGTGCAGGTGGGCTGCGGGCAGATCACGGGCGCCTCGGCGGCGTACCGGGACCTGCTCAAGATCCGTACGACGGAGGGCGCGTTCTCCCTCGACACCGCCGACCAGGTGCAGTCGAAGCTGTCCTTCCCGCTGTCCGGCAAGGACGAGACGCCCGGCGTGATCACCATGCGCCTCGGTGACCTCGTCGTCGTCTTCAACGCGACGCCCGAGAAGCAGGAGCAGCGGGTCGCCTCGCTCGCCGGCGAGGGCTACCAGCTGCATCCGGTGCAGGCCTCAGGGGCGGACCCTATCGTCAAGTCCTCGTCCTACGAGGAGAAAACGGGGACGTTCGCCGTTCCGGGGCGCACTGTCGCCGTCTTCGCACGGGCCCTCTGACGCGGCGCTAACTTGAGTGGGGCGGACCCGGTCACGGGCCGCCCCACTCACGTGTATCCGAGAGTTGCGGACGATGGACGATGGACGATGGACGGTTACGGCAGGCAGGCCGGCGCGACGGTCATGGTCGTCGACGACGTCTCGGCCAGCCGCTACGCCATGGGCGCCGTGCTGCGTCGCGCGGGCCACGATGTCGTGCCGGTCGCGAGCGCGGGCGAGGCGCTGAGCGAACTCGACGTGCGGCTGCGCGCGGGCGCCTTGCCCGACGTGGCCCTCGTCGACGTGGGGCTGCCGGACATGAGCGGCTTCGAACTGTGCCGCCGCGTCAAGGCCCGCCCGTCCACGGCCGCGCTGCCCGTCGTCCACTTCTCGGCCACGGCCATGGAGGCGGGGGACCGGTGCCGGGGGCTCGACGTGGGCGCCGACGCCTACCTGACGGTGCCGGCCGAGCCGAGGGAGATCCAGGCCGTCGTCCGGTCCGCGGTGCGCAGGGCGCGCCGGCGCACCGCGGCCGAGGCGCTGGCACACCGGCTGACGCTGCTGTCCGAGGCCATCTTCACCGTGCAGACGGCGCGCTGCCTGGGTGAGCTGGCCGACGCGGCCGCCGCGGGCGCGGCCCGGCTCAGCGGTACGCCCGCCGTCGTCTTCGTCATCGGCCCGGACGGCGAACCCCACTGGGGCTGCTCCCCGAGCTCCCTCCACCTGCCCCGGAGCCACGGCTTCGCCCGCCCGGCGGGAACCCCCACCTCCCTGCCCGCCACCGCCCCGCACGTGGCGGCGGCACGGCTGATCACCCGGATCGCGGAGGGACGCAACGGCCGGACCGGAGTGCACAGCACGGTTGTGCCCGCCTCACTGTGGCCCGCCGGCTTCTTCCGACCCGGCATCCGGGAGGAGGCCCACTTGCTCCTGGCGTCGGGCCAGGAGGGCCGCGCCCACGTGTGCATCGCTACACCGGCGTGCCGGGCTGCGGTGCCTGCAACGCCCTCAAGGGGCGCGGGGCTGTATCGACATGCGGCTCCGCCGCGGGGCGCGACCAGCCACGACGGTCCCGCAGACAACCGACGGCATATCGCGGCACCTCCTGTCGAGGCGGCCCCCGAGGAGCGCCTCGCCCAAGCCACCGCCCTCGCCGCCGAACCGCTGCTGATGTACCAGGCGGAACGGGACATCGCCCTCACCCTGCAGCACAGCTTTCTGCCCCAGCCGTACCGGCTCCCCGCGCTGCCCGGCGTGGACGTCGTCGTCCGGTACGTCCCCGCGTCCCGGCAGGCCGAGATCGGCGGGGACTTCTACGCCGCCCTGCGCACCGAGGGCGGGGTGCTCACCGCCGTCGGTGACGTCGTCGGGCACTCGCTGGACGCGGCCACGGTGATGGTCGAGATCCGGCACGCGCTGCGCGCCTACTGCGTCGAGGAGAGCGACCCCGGCGCGCTCGCGGCCCGGCTGGACCGGATGCTTCAGCACTACCACCCCGACATCACCGCCACGGTCTGCCTGGCCCTGCTCGACCCCGCAACCGGGCGCACCCGGATCGCCAACGCCGGCCACCTTCCGCCGCTGATCGTGCGGGACGCGGGTGACGCCGAGTACGTCCCGGTGGACGGCCCGCTGCTCGGGCTCGCCCTCGACCGGCCCGAGCCCAGCGAGCTGGTCCTGGCCCGGGGGGACCGCCTCCTCATGGTCACCGACGGCCTCATCGAGACCCGCGGCATCGACCTCGCCACGTCCATGGAGCAACTGCGCACGGCCGCCGCCGAGGCACCGGCCGGGCTGGACGCGCTGTGCGACACGCTGCTGGGCTGCTTCGGGCGGGGCCGGGAGGACGACATCGCGATGCTGGCGCTGCGGTTAGGGTGAGCCCAGATGCCGCCGTAGAACAGGAGTGCCCATGCCGCAGATCACCGTCGACTATTCCGGCGTACTGGCCCACGCCTTCGACCGGGAGGGTTTCGCGCGGGCGCTGCACACCGCCACCGTCGAGATCGCGGCGGCGAAGCCGGAGGCGTGCAAGACGCAGTTCCGGCGGAGCGAGTACACGGCGTTCGGCTACGAGGACCCCGAGGAGCAGGGCCACGCGATCGTGCACGTCACGCTCGGACTGCTCGCCGGCCGTACCGAGGAGACGAAGGCGAAGCTGACCGAGGCCGTCCTGGAGCTGCTGCGGCAGCATGTGGAGGAGGACGAGTTCGTCCTGCACGCCTCCGCCGAGGTACGCGACCTCGACCCGTCCTACCGCAAGTTCGAACGCTAGGGCCTGTCCGACAGGGCCTAGGACGCGAGCGAGATCAGCCGGGCGACCAGGTCGCTGAACGGACCGTCGGCCGGCTCCTCCTTCAGCATGCGGCGCAGCAGCGCGCCCATCTCCTCGTCGTAGGCGGCGCTGACCGCGGCCAGCGCGGCGAAGTCGTGCACCAGCTGGGCCTCCAGCTCGGCGCGCGGGATGCGCCGCCCGTCCAGCCAGATCAGCGCCGTCGACTCGGCGAGCGAGATCCAGGTGCGGATGACCAGTTCCAGGCGCGCGGGCGGGTTCTCCACCTTCAGATGCGAAAGGATTTGGACATACGCGGCCTGCCGTACGGAGTCGATGAGCGCGTTCGTCGCCGTCGAGCCGACCGCCGGGCCGCCGCGCATCAGCGCCGCGAAACCGGGGCCGTGCTCCTCGACGAAGTCGAAGTACCGGCGCATCACCCGCAGCAGCCGCGCCCCCAGCGGCCCCTCCTGCGGCTCGACGAAACGGGCCGCCAGTTCCTGTGAGGCACGCTTCAACGCGGCTTCGTACAGGCTGAGTTTGCCGGGGAAGTAGTGGTAGACCAGCGGCCGGGAGATGCCCGCCGCCGACGCTATCTCGTCGATGGAGACATCGTCGGGCGAGCGCTGGCTGAACAGTTCGAGGGCGACGCCGATCAACTGCTGCCGCCGCTCCTCGACTCCCATTCTTCGGCGTACCCCGGTAGTCATACGAACACCTTACCGATCGATTCCGGCCCCGAACGGACCGGATCGACCACCGATGTTCACATATCCAGTACGAGGCGGTCACCCCGCGCCCGCGAGACACAGATCAGCATGGAGTCGGCCCGCTCCGCGTCCGTCAGCAGTTCGTCCCGGTGGTCCACCTCGCCCTCCAGCACCCGCTGTTGGCAGGTCCCGCAGAAGCCCTGCTCGCAGGAGTACGCGGTGTCCGGCAGCTCGGCACGCACGGCGGCGAGGACGGTCGAGTCCTCCGCCACGGTCAACGTCCGCCCGCTGCGCCGGAGTTCGACCTCGAAGGCACCGCCTGCCGAGACGCGGGGCGTGAACCGCTCCAGGCGCACCCGGGGAAACCGTTCCTCCACCGCGGCCATCAGCCCTTCAGGGCCGCAGCAGTAGACGGCCCCGTCCTCGGGCACGTCCGCGAGGAACGCGTCGAGATCCGGCCGCCCCTCCACGACGGCCACCCGGCTCCCGCCCCCCAGCTTCTCGACCTCCTCCAGAAACGGCATCGAGGCCCGCTCGCGCCCGCAGTACAGCAGCCGCCACTCGGCACCGTCGGGCAGTGCCCGCAGCATCGGCAGGACCGGCGTGATCCCGATGCCGCCCACGACGAACACGTACGACGCGGCCTCCACCAACGGGAACCGGTTCCGCGGCCCCCGCACCTGGAGCTCCATCCCCTCCCGCACCTGCTCGTGCACCTCGCGCGAGCCACCCCGCCCGCCCGCGACCAGCCTGGTCGCCACGGTGTAGGACGAGCTGTCCTCCGGGTCGCCGCACAGCGAGTACTGCCGCACCAGCCCCGACGGCAGCACGAGGTCGAGATGCGCGCCGGGCTCCCAGCGCGGCAAGTCGCGCCCCTCCAGCCGCAGTTGTACGACCCCGTCGGCGATCTCCTCGCGCGAGGCCACCAGCAGGCGCAGCGCCCGCGACCGGGGCAGCCCGGAGATCGGCTCCTCCAGGGCGGGCATCGGCCACAGCGGCGAGGCCTGGATGCGGCGCCGCATCGCCCGCCGGGCGAGCAGGGCGGCACCGGCGACCACGGCGACGGTCCGGAACTTCGGCATCAGGCGGCACCCTTCTCGGCGGCCTGGGCGGCCTGGGCGGCCTGGGCGGCAGGGGAGGAGGCGAGATAGGCGACGGCCTGCTCGGTGGAGCCCTCCTGCGAGGGATGGTAGGTACGGCTCAGATACCGCGGGATGGACCTGGCCATGTCACCGGTCGTGGGCAGCAGGCCCCGCCGGCCACGGACGTAGAAGTCCTTGAAGCTCGCCCGGCCGTCGACGAGCGTCGGGTCGTTCTCCATGAAGAACCGCGCCCCGCGCTGCCACAGGAACACCAGCGCGGTGAACGCCGTGGCCCACGTCCGTGCCCGTCGCCGATAGTTCCCGTCGACGTGCATGAACAGCTCGAAGGCGACCGACCGGTGCTCGACCTCCTCGGCACCGTGCCAGCGCAGCAGGTCCAGCATGGTCGGGTCGGCGCCCCGCCGGTCCAACTCGTCGGCGTTCAGCACCCAGTTGCCGAGGAACGCCGTGTAGTGCTCGATGGCCGCGATGAGCGCGACCCGCTCCATCAGCCACCACCGCCGCGCCCGGCCCGGCGGGAGGGTGCGGTCGCCGAGCAGCTTCTCGAAGAACCAGTCGACCTGCGCGGTGTACGGCGTCGGATCGAGCCCCTGCTCCCGTAGGTGCGGCAGCACCTCGTCGTGGGCCTGCGAGTGCATCGCCTCCTGCCCGATGAACCCGATGACGTCCTCGCGGAGCCGCTCGTCCCGTATGTACGGCAGTACCTGCTTGTAGACGTGCACGAACCAGCGCTCACCGGCGGGCAGGAGCAGATGCAGCACATTGATGGTGTGCGTGGTGAACGGATCCCCGGGCACCCAGTGCAACGGGGTGTCGTCCCAGGAGAAGGACACCTTGCGGGCCTTGAGCGGTACCCGGTCCTGCGTGTTGGACATGGCGTCAATGTACTGACGGGTAGGCCGGGGGTGAACCCCCGTGCACGCCCCTATTTACATCCCTGTCAGCAAGGCGCCGGACCGGGCCTCACCGCAGCCCGCTGATCGTGCGCCCGCTCTCCAGCGTCCCCTTCAACTCGGTCTGCGCGCCCTGCTCGGCGCGCGCCGTGAGCAGGCTGCCCTCGGTGCCGGCGCGGACCCCGCCCGTGGCCCGGATCGACTCCGTGTCCCGGGTGCCCGCCGCCAGCAGATACCAGCCGCCCGTGTTCGCCTTCCACAACACCCCGGCCAGCACATGCGGATCCCGCGCTCCGCACGCCGATACGTTCTCGGCCTTCGCGGCCACCGTCGCCTGCGTCGCGCCCGGCGCCCGGAACTGGGCCAGCACCCGCTCGCCGCCGCCCCGCCAGGTCTCGGTGCGCGTGCACACCCAGTCCGCCGAGCCGGTCCCGTCGGGCAGCGCCTGCCGGGCGAACGCCCAGGCGTTGACCGTGCGCACGCCCGCGGAGCGCATCTGGCCCAGCCAGCAGGAGTACGGCGCCCAGGTGCGCAGCGCCGCCGGGCCGGACGCGTCCTTGACCGCCCCGGGGCGGCCGGTGGTGAGGCGGGCCGGGACCAGCTCGGCGAGGTCGGTCAGCAGGCGGGTGCCGGTGCTGTCGGTCAGCTGCAGGACGTTCCACGACGTGCACGTGCCGGCCTGCTGGGCGGCGGGGCTCGCCAGCGGCGAGGTGATGCCGTCGGCCAGGGTGAGGGCCATCGCGCCGGTACGCGGCTTCAGCAGATCCCGCTCGGCCGCCTTCTTCACCCAGGGCGCCACCAGATAGCGGACGTTGCCGTCGGCCCGGCTCAGCACCACCGCGCTCGCCTCCGCCCTGGTCGCCCCGTCGACCCGGGAGAAGTCCAGGGCGGCGCCGGCCGTGCCCTCCTTCGGTTCGGCGTAGCGGACGATGCGCAGGCCGTCGTAGAGGATCACCACGTGCGCGTTGTCGACGGTCCCGGCGTACAGCAGCTGGGGCGCCCCGGGCGGGCCGCCCGCCGGGGTGCCGGGGGTCGCCGAGACCGCGACCGTCTCGCCGGGGCGGGCCCAGACGGCGAGGGCGCGGCGCAGCAGGGCCGAATCGTCGGTGAGGTCGCCGCGCGCGGGCCACACGGAGAAGTCGGTGCGGGCGGAGGACTGCCAGGCCAGGGCGGGGACCTTAGTCAACTGGGCCGGGTCGAGGGCGGCCTCGGCCGCCGGGTTCTGCGCGTATGAGGGGGCGGCGGCACCGCCGGGGCCCCAGCCCTCGCCGGGCAGACCGAGCAGTGCCCCGCACACCAGGAGGGCGGCTCCGGCGGCGAGCGCGGCCTTCGTGTGCTGCCTGCGCCGCATCAGGTCGGTGGGGCGGGCCTGGAGCGAGCAGGGGTCGAACTCGGGGGAGTCGAGCAGCGCGTACCGCGCGGCCACGGTGTCGGCCTCGTCGAGCGCGTCGTCCACGTCCTCGACGCCGGCCGCCGACAGGACGTCGCGTACGGCGCCGTCCTTGAGCTTCTCCAGGCCGCGCAGGACGTAGGCCGCACGCGCCGGGCCGGACAGCGCCGACAACTGCTGGTCCAGGGCGAGTTCGTCGGCGCCGCCCGACCGGGGGAAGAGGCGCAGGCCCCATACCTGGGGCAGCAGGGGCGGCAGCTGGGAGCGCTTGGGCCAGGCCAGGCGCCGCAGCGGCAGCCCCGCCTCCAATGCCGTACGCAGGACCTGGAGGCGGAGGAAGGCGTACCCGGGGTCGCCGTCGCGGCCGGTCGACTGGGCCGGGATCGCGGGCGTCGCCGCCGCCCGGCCCCGGGGCAGCGCGCGCTGGGTGAGGGAGTGCGCGGTCACCACGCGCCGGTTGCGGCCGAGGCTCGGCGGCAGCACCAGGTAGGCGAGCCGGACGAGACGCGGATAGTGCTCGACGAGCGCGGCCTCGGCCCGCTCGACGTCGACGACCGGGTCGGCCGAGGCGGGGGCGGGGCGCGGGGCGACATCCTGTGACTGCACGTTCAGCAGAACGAGCGAATGGTCAGTTGGTCACCGGTACCCGGACCACCCGGGCGCCCTCCCGAGACGGCTCAGCCCTCCGACTCCAGCAGCGCTCGGGCGTAATTCGCCATCGACCGCTGATAACGCGGCAAATGCGGCGCGAGAGCGCCCAGCACCAGGGCCAGCCCCTCGCGGTCACGCCCGAGGCTGGACAGGCACAGCGCCAGCGTCGCCCGTACCGCGTCGTCCAGCTCGTCGGAGGGCGCGTCAAGCTCGGGTGTCAGCAGCTTGACACCCTCCTCGGCCTGCCCGATGTTCCTGAGCGAGCTGGACAGCTGGATCTTGGCCCGCCGCCCCTTGTAGCCGCTCACGTCACTGAGCCCGCGCGCCAGCGCCTCCCGGTACAGCGGCACCGCCCGGTCCGAGTGGCCGGTCGAGTCCCAGGCACACGCCTGCTCGAAGGGGCCCAGCGGGCTGTCGTCCGGCAACTCGGCGACGAGGGCGTCGATGACGGCGCGGAAGTCGGCCGCCTCGGCTTCCGCGTAGGCGTCGAAGGCCGCCCATGCGGCGGTCACGCGATCTTCCCAGTCCTGGTTCACCGGCCCACACTCGCACACCCGTGCCCGTGAGAGCCTCGGATTTGAGCGCATCGCATGCCACAGCCGTATGGGAGACGAGGGCCCCGCCGGGGCTCTGTGCGGCATGGACCGGAGGAACACATGAGGTTGACCCGACCCGGGCTCGCGCTGGCCGGCGCGGCGACGGTACTGGCACTGGCGGGCTGTGGATCCGGCGGGGACAGCGAGGCGGCCGTTCCGCGGACGGCGACCGGAAGCCTGGAGAAGCTGGCCGCCGAGGTGAAGTGCAAGCCCAACATGCAGACGGACGCCGACGAGATCCGGCAGGCCATCTGCAAGACCGGCAAGGACAAGTACATCCTCGCCACCTTCGCCACCGACCGCGGCCAGGCCGAGTGGCTGAGCGGTGCGAAGGACTACGGCGGCTATTACCTCGTCGGTCGCAAATGGGTCGCCGTCGGCCAGGAGAAGACGGTCACCACGCTGCAGAGCAAGCTGGGCGGAACCATGGAGGAAGGCTCCGAGCACATGAATCCCGGAGGCAGTCACAACAGCGGCAGCCACCACGGCTGACCGCCGAGATCCGGGACAGACGAAAGCCGGCGGTGGAGGAGATCCCACCGCCGGCTTTCGCTACCGGTTCAGGACTGCTACTGGCAGTCCTGGCCGCTGTTGATGCAGTTGACCATCTCGTTCATCGTGTTCTCGTCGAAGAAGTTGATGAAGTCGTTGTGGTCGGTGATCGCCTTGTGCAACTGGTCCGGGAAGGAGTCCACCGCGAAGGCGTTCTGGACCTGTCCGTTCTGGATCTGCGGGGCCTGAACGTCGTAGACCAGGCGGACCTGGAGCTGGGGGATCGCCTGGAAGCCGTTGGCGCAGGTGCCGTCGCCCTGGACGAACGCCACGTGCGTGCGGTGGTTGGCGCTGTCGATGTTCTGGCCGTCCCAGCAGCTCTGGAAGTTGGACGTCCGCACCACGGAGCTGCCCTCGGGGCAGATCGGGAGCTTGTCGTGCAGCTGGACCTTGTCCTCGAAGCCCGTGCAGCTCCAGTTGGCGTTGGCGTTGGCGTTGCCGTTGACGAAGGACTTGGCGTCACCGGTGATGATGCGCAGGGCCTGCGGCATCGCGACGACATCGCTCGTCTTGTTGCCGACGAACTTCAGCTGTGCCTCGCTGGGCTGGACGATCGTGCCGACGTTGCCGTCCTGACCGCCACCGGGGGCGTTCGCGTCGATGTCGTTCTGACCGTCCTGCACCCGCAGCACCGGCCAGAAGTACGACGACCTGTCACCCTGGTTCTGGCACGTGGTGTCGCCGTTCGCCAGGTCCTGGTCGCTCGCGAAAGCGTTGTTGGCCTGGTTGCCGACGTAGTCGTGCTGGTGCTGCGCACCGTTGCTGACACCGGGAGCGACGATCACGTTGTCCGAGTTGCGGTTCTCGTTCTCGTTGGTGCCGCAGTTCGTGGTGAAGCTGCCGGTCGAACCGCTGTCCCCGTTCGCGGGGAGGCCGTTCGCGCCGACGCCCAGCTGTGCGTTGCCCTGGACCTGCGTGATGTCCACGAAGTCGTCCGCCGACGGTCCGTTGCCGGCCTGACCGCCGTTGCCGCCCTGGTCCTGTCCGCCGCCGTCCTGGCCACCCTGGTCCTGACCGTCGTTGTTCTGGCCGTCGTTGTTCTGGTCCTGACCGTCCTGGTTCTGGTCCCCGCCCTGCTGGCCGTCGTTGGTCTCCGGCTGCTCGGCCGGGACGCCCTGGCACTGGGCGAGCTGGTCGAGGCCCTGCGGTCGCTGGCCGCCGGCCCGGTTGATGTTGATGCCGATCCGGTCGAGCGTGGCCACGCGCTTGGACTTCAGCGGGCCGAGGATGGCGTTGTTGACGTAGTTGGCGTCCCCGGCCTGGGCCTGCCGCGTCTCAGCGAGACGCTTGTAGGCGTCCGTGACCTGCCTGTCCAGCAGCGCCAGCTCCTTGGCGACGCCCCTGCGCGCGCTCTTCGGCACCTTCGTCAGCTTCTGGCCGACATCAGGGCAGTTGATCGTCGCGACCTGGGCGTTCGTGGACTTCGTCTGGGTCCACCCAGAGTTGTCCTCGTGTGCCGAAGCATAGAAGTTGGCCCATACAAGCCCGCCCCCACCGAGCGCTAGGGCCGCCGATGCGGCTATGGCCTTGGTGGCCAGCGGCGTACGGCGTTTTCTCGTGTTGCGTCCCATGGAACTCCTCTGACTTCCTTTTTCGGGGCATCGAGGCGCCCGACAGGAGTGAAGCGGCTCCCCTTCATACGGAGGGCGTCCCATGGGTGTTCAGTCGCCTCGGAAATCGTTGAGAGATTCGTGAGAACGCTGTGTGCTCAACAGCCCTGTAAACACCGCGAGTTGTTGATCCCTGACGGCGGGTGCACGCCGGGTCCGTTTTCACCGGCCGTGGTCGAGATACGCGAGAACCGCCAGCACGCGACGGTTGTCGTCGTCCGACACTTCCAGGCCCAGTTTCGCGAAGATATTGGCGGTGTGCTTGGCGATCGCCCGTTCCGTGACGACGAGCCGCTCGGCTATCGCCCCGTTCGACCGCCCCTGCGCCATCAGCTCCAGCACCTCCGTCTCGCGGGGCGTGAGCCGCGCCAGCGGCTGGTCGTCGGCCGCGCGCCGGGACAGCAGCTGCTGGATCACCTGCGGGTCCATCGCGGTGCCGCCCGCCGCGACCCGCCGTACGGCGTCCACGAACTGCTCCGCGTCGAACACCCGGTCCTTCAAGAGATACCCCACCCCGCCACTGCCGTCGGCGAGCAACTCCCGCGCGTACAACTGCTCCACGTGCTGGGACAGCACCAGCACCGGCAGCCCGGGCTTCTTCCGCCGGGCCTCCAGCGCGCACTGCCCCTTGTCGGCGTGGGTGGGCGGCAGCCGGACGTCGACCACGGCGACGTCCGGCTCCGGTTCGCTGAGCGCCTGCTCCGGCTCGGGGCCGGACCCGGCGGCGGCGATCTCGAAGTCGTAGGCTTCGAGTAGCGGACCAGTTCCTCGTGCAGTAGGAACAGGTCTTCGGCGAAGACTTGGCCCATATGTCACCCACATGGGTTGCAGCTGGGGCGTGACCTGGGCTTTCCGGCGTGGCCGTCTCCAAGGAGGCGTCTCATCCGGGGTCGCCCAGGGCGCTGTCCGGCGTTTGGGGAGCAGTGGTCTCACGGCCTTGCCGTGGGACTGCCGCGATGCCAGCACCGCGAACGGTGGTCTGACGCAGAGCGGTTGACTCCCGCAGGGCCTCTTCTGGCCCCATGTCCGCAAGGGACTTAAGTACGCTACCACCCGACGCCCACGCTCACCTCCCTTACGGTCGGCAGCCGCAGCGCCAACGCCCTTACGGCGTCGCCCAGTCCGCGCTCGGCGAGCACGGGTGGGCCCCCGGGAGGGGTGGGGGGTGGGTCGACGGCTTAATTGAAATCGGCCCGGCTGGACTGGATGCCGCGCACGAGGTCGCGCAGCTCGGCGAGCGCGTCGGCGGAGGACCGGCGGGCCTGCGCGAGCAGCTGCTTGGCCTGCTCGGGGTCCTTGTCGAGCAGCATCTCGACGGTGCCGAGGTCCATGCCCATCGCGACCAGGCGAGCCTGGGCGCCGTCGTGCAGGTCGCGTTCGATACGGCGGAGTTCGGCGGCGGAGGTGTCGACGGCGTCGCGCCGGGTCTCCGTCAACACCCGTACGCGCTCGGCCAGTTCGCCCTGATTGGAGCCGAGGACGGCGCGGGTGAGCCGGAAGTGCGTCTGGAGCAGGCGTGCGGTGAGGAAATGGGCGGCGAAGAGGAGGACGAGGCCCAGGGCCCCGGCGCCGAGCGCGGACGCCTGCCCGGTGACCGGCACGAAGCCGTACCAGTACGTGCCGCCTCTGGTGTCCGTGAAGACCCGCCACAGCCCGGCCGCTATCGCGAACCCCTCCAGCGGATAGAAGAGCAGCACGGCCGGCAGCAGCGCGGTGAGGAACCCGGCCGTCATGTCGACCGGCAGCCACCGCAGGTCCCGCCAGGTCGCCGGGTCGCGCAGCATCCCGAAGGTGCGCGTCCACGGATTGGCGTTCGTCGGCAACGGCCGGTACGCCGACGGTATCCGCACCCCGCCCCACTCGGCGGCGAGGACCCGCCGCCAGTCGGCGAACGCCCGGACCCCCGTCAGCACCCAGGGAGTCGTGACGATGCCCACGCCGATCGGGATGAGCGCGAGGGACACGAGGGAGAGGACGAAGCAGAGGACGGCTCCCGGCAGGGAAACCAGGGCCAGCGCCAACCCCCTCAGCGCTGCGACCCCCATGCCCCGTGCCCTCGAACCGCGGCCGTTTTTCGTGTCGTTGGTCATGCCGTCAGTCTCGCGGAGGCCGCAGCGCCGGTCACGGGGCCGGGGCCCCGGATCAGGGGGTGGTGCCAGGTACACCCCCGAGGGCGGCCAGGACCTTGGCCTCCACTTCCGGGTCGAGCCCCTTCGATGTCCGGTCCGGCCGCATGGGCGCCGTACCGCCGATGTCCTGGAGCCAGCGCCAGGTGTCGGCGACGGTCTCCTCGACAGGCCGGCAGCGCAGCCCGGTCGCGACGGCCCTGGACACGTCCGCGCCGTGCAGGGCGTCGTGCATGTCGCTGCCCGGCGGCACCCACACCGGCAGCTGGGTCCACGGCTCGATGCCCGCGTCCAGGATCACCTTCGGTTCGGTCCAGCGCGGTTCGGCGTCCCCGCCGACGGTGGCCACACAGGCGTCGAGCAACTCGCCCATGGTGGTGTGCCCTTGAGGGCTCATCAGGTTGTACGGCCCGCTCAGCTCCTGCTCCACCGCCCCCAGGATCCACTCCGCGAGGTCGCGGACGTCGACGTACTGGAGGGGAAGGTCCCGCGGGCCCGGGGCCAGCACCGGACCGCCGCGCGCGATCCGACCGAGCCACCACGGCAGCCGGCCGACGTTCTCGTACGGCCCGAGGAGCAGCCCGGCGCGCACGAGCAGCGAGCGGTCCGCCCCGTACTCCTCGGCCGCGGCCAGCTCGCCGCCCCGCTTGTCCCGCGGGTAGTCGGTCTGCTCCGCCCCGGCCTCGGCGTCCTCGACCAGCGGCGCGTCCTCGCCGTATCCGGCGGGCGGGGCCCAGGCGTACACCGAGCAGCTCGACACGTACACATACCGCCCGGCGCGGCCCCGCAGCAGCCGCGCCGCGTCCCGCACCGCGCGGGGCGCCGCCGACCAGGTGTCGACGACGGCGTCCCACTCGCCGGTGTGCTCGGCGAGGACGGCGAGCCCGTCGGACGCGGTGCGGTCACCTCGCAGCAACCGCACCCCGGCCGGCGGCTCGTGCCGGCCCCGGTTGAAGACGGTCACGTCCCAGCCGCGCCCGAGGGCCGCCTCCACGACGGCCCGCCCGGCGAACTCCGTACCACCCAGCACCAGAAGTCTCATACCGCCGACTCTGCCCGGCACGGGCGCGGGACGGAACAGGACTCTGCCATCAGCAGAAGGGTTTCGACCAAGTGGCCGGGCAGGTCAACGCCCGATCGGCGGGGCGTACTTGTACCCGACCCGCCGCACCGTCCGGATGGTGTCCCGGTGCTCGGCGCCCAGCTTGCGGCGCAGCCGGGCGATGTGGACGTCGACGGTACGGCCGTCGCCCACATGCCCGTACCCCCACACCGTGGTGACCAGCTGGTCGCGGGTGTGCACGCGATGCGGGTTGGCCACCAGGTGGGCGAGCAGTTCGAACTCCAGGTAGGTGAGGTCGAGTTCACGCCCGTCGACGGCGGCGGTGCGCCGCACGGTGTCGACGGTGACGAGCGGGTCGCCGTCGGCGCTCCGGGCCGGACCCGGAGCCGGCGGCTGCTGGTCGGCCGGCACGAGCACCAGGTAGCCGATCATCGGCGGCTGCCCCGGGAGCGTGGGCAGGGAGTGCTGGGGGGCGGGCAGCCAGGTGGCGCCCGGCGGCAGCAGGTCCGCGACGTCGATCACCTCGTCCCGGTCCACGGCACGCAGATGATGCCGTGAACCGTGCGGGGCAGGGGAGTTGAGCGTGGCGGCGGAGGACAGAGAACGAGTGGTCGCCATGAGAGGTCAGCTCTTTTCGCGCGAGGAGTCCGTTGAGGAGACGTACGTCGTTTCGCGCTGGCCGAAGGCCGGGGAAGTTACGGCTTTACAGGGCCCGCGCGTTCACCGCGCGGCAACACACCCGGTCGAAGTCGTCGTGCTGACGGGAAGGCCAGAAGGGCTCGAGGTCATGGCGACCTGTCGAGGAGTACTTCGGGAAGCTGGCCATGCCCCCATTGAAGCAGACACCGCCCACGGAAAGGACCCTCCTCTCACTGCTTGGACGATTCCTTGACGCCCCAGTGACAAGGCGAGGGGGGCGCCCACCGTCCTGGTGGGCGCCCCCCTCGGGAGCTACTGGGCTCTCGGAGCCACTGGGTGGATCAGACCTGGCCGGCCTTCTCCAGCGCGGTGCAGCAGGTGTCGACGATCAGTCGGGTCACCAGGTACGGGTCGACGTTGGCGTTCGGACGGCGGTCCTCGATGTAACCCTTGCCGTCCTTCTCGACCTGCCACGGGATACGCACCGACGCACCACGGTTGGACACGCCGTAGGAGTACTCGTTCCACGGGGCGGTCTCGTGCAGACCGGTCAGACGGTCGTCGATGCCGGCGCCGTAGTTCTTGACGTGGTCGAGCGGCTTGGAGCCCTCACCGAGCGACTCGCACGCGGTGATGATCGCGTCGTAGCCCTCGCGCATCGCCTTCGTGGAGAAGTTCGTGTGCGCACCGGCGCCGTTCCAGTCGCCCTTCACCGGCTTCGGGTCCAGCGTCGCGGAGATGCCGAAGTCCTCGGCGGTGCGGTAGAGCAGCCAGCGGGCGACCCACAGGTGGTCGGAGACCTCCAGCGGGGAGACCGGGCCGACCTGGAACTCCCACTGGCCGGGCATGACCTCGGCGTTGATGCCGGAGATCGCGAGGCCGGCGGCCAGGCAGTTGTCCAGGTGGGCCTCGACGACCTCACGGCCGAAGATCTCGTCGGCGCCGACGCCGCAGTAGTAGCCGCCCTGCGGGGCCGGGAAGCCGCCCTTGGGGAAGCCGAGCGGGTAGCCGTCCTGGAAGAAGGTGTACTCCTGCTCGATGCCGAAGATCGGCTCCTGAGCGGCGAACTTCTCGGCGACCTCGGTGAGCGCGGCACGGGTGTTGGACTCGTGCGGCGTCATGTCGATGTTGAGGACCTCGCACAGGACGAGGATGTCGTCGCCGCCGCGGATCGGGTCGGGGCAGGTGAAGACCGGCTTGAGGACACGGTCCGAGGAGTGGCCCTCGGCCTGGTTCGTGGAGGACCCGTCGAAGCCCCAGATCGGCAGCGCGTCCAGACCGACGGGCTCACCCGACATGATCTTCGTCTTGGAACGGAGCTTGGCCGTCGGCTCGGTGCCGTCGATCCAGATGTACTCAGCCTTGAAGGTCACGGGCCACATCCTTCGGGGGTGGGTCTAGGCGCACTTGCGGGTGCTGCGGCGCTGCGGCACTGAGGCGCCGCTCTTGATGCCCGCGAGCCTGTCAACAGGCGATTTCCCGCCCGTTGCTCGAATGTGAACCCCGTGTTACCTGGTGGTGGTGTGGCGCGTTTCACGCTGTGAGCGACCCCGCGAAGGCGATACGGCGACGTCCGGCCCCCTGGCCAGAAACGGTCCGACGCCTCGTATGCGAAGGGAGTGAGACACGCACCCGCACCCGCGTACGGCGGCAAGGGGACGTGCCTGGGGGTGTCCGCCCGCAGAGTCGGGCGTCAAGAAACGGCACCTCTAGCCCAACGCCCACCGCCCGACCGAGGACGGACACCCCCCGGCACGGCCCCGACCCACAACCCACCCGCAGGCGCTACCCGCACCCCCACTCACCCGCGCAGGCTGCCGCAGGCACCCCCGGCCCCACCGCCGGAGGCACCACGCGGGCCCTGCCACCCACACCCGCGAGCGGCAGGACCCATGACACGTACGGCGTGGTTACCCGAGCCTCACCCCACCTTCTCGATCACTGCCCGACGGATCAGGAACTTGCCGGGCTCACGAACCTGCTCGAAGGCGGCGTTGTTGAGCAGCACACAGCTGCCGGACACCGAAGTGACCTCAACGGTCGTGGACTTGTTGTTGTCCAGGTTGGTGACCTTCAGCTTCGTGCCCGCCGGGAACTGGTTGCTGGACGCGGCAGGAGCCCCGCCCTCGCCGGAGAGCGTGACGGTCGAGCCGTTGCAGACCTGCTGCCCCGACGCCCCGGCACCACCACCGACGTCCCCCGCGTTCCCCGCGTCCCCCGAGTCGCCGACGCCCCCCGTGTCGCCGGCCTCCTCAGCGGGAGCGGTCTGCGCCGGCTGCGAGGCCTGGGAGTCCTGAGCCGACTCCCCAACCGCACACCCGGACGCTTCCTGCTGGACCTTGATCTGCGCGATGACGGCCTCGCGGTTGGCGATCCGCGCCTCGGACTGCGCGTCGGGATCGGCCCGTTGACCGTCGATGAACTTCTGGTTGTTGCCGAGAGCGGTGGCAAGGCCTTGGCAGACGTTGGAGTCCGCGGTCGACAGGGTCCTGGGACTCTGCGAGGCGTTCGAGGTCCCGGCCACGACGAAGGCACCACCTCCGGCCACCGCCACCGCACTCACCGACAGCGCGAGCTTTTTCTTCGTGCCGAGAGTTCTCCTGCGCGACATGCGCGCCTCCTGAGAGGTAGGGGAGCGTACGCCGCTATGTACGAGATACCGAACGAGGTTACTCAGCGGTTTACAGGAGTCACTGAAGTAACCTGCGTCACACGAGGGTGGGGATGGTTCAGCTCTTGCGGGACAGGGCGTCCCGGACGGCCTCGTCGGTGCGCCCGACTACGGCGGTGCCGTCCTCCGCGGTGATGATGGGCCGCTGGATCAGCTTCGGGTGCTCGGCGAGCGCCTTGATCCACCGGTCGTGTTCCGCGGCGTCCCGGGCCCACTCCTTGACCCCGAGCTCCTTGGCGACGGCCTCCTGGGTCCGGGTGATGTCCCAGGGCTCGAGCCCGAGCCGTTCGAGGACCTCCCGGATCTCGTCCTCGGTCGGCACATCCTCCAGATAGCGGCGGACGGTGTAGTCGGCGCCTTCGGCGTCGAGGAGCGTGAGCGCGCTGCGGCACTTGGAGCAGGCCGGATTGATCCAGATTTCCATGCTGCACACGTTAACCCGTGGAGGGCCTGTTCGATTTTGACGCCGCCTCACACGCACCTCGCGGAGCTGGTGTGACAGGACGCCAAATCCCTTGCTCACCTGGACATTTGCCAGGCTTCGCGGACTCCCTGATTGTCAGTGGGGGCCGGTAGACTAGGAGCAGTGTTCGAGGGAATCGCCGAAGACGCCGAAGTCTTTCGGTGAGGGCCCTGACCGCGACAGGAGGATGCCTGTGCCCGCTGCCGCACTGAAGCCGAAGCCGACCCGCAAGCCGCTGCCCACCCAGTCCACCGCGCAGCACCCGGTGCTGCTCGACCTGCCGTACGCGCCCATGGAGAAGCGGCCGCTGCCGCCGGGCCGTCCGCGCGAGTGGTACATCACCCACAACCGCCGCCTCAAGGCCATGCGCCTCGCGATCGCCCTGCTCGACTCGGGCGTCCTCATGCCCAACCAGGCCCACAACGACACGATCCGAAGCACCGCGCAGACGATCGGCGTCCATTCGCCGTCGGACACGACGTGCCACATGGTGCGGGCGTTCATGAGGTATTCGAGGTAGGCCACGACGCCGGGTGCCCAAACGATCAACGGCACCCGGCACCGCCTTACCCCCTGCGTGCCCCCGCCCTCACCCCCCTACGCCGACAACTCCCGCTCCAACGGCGTCCGAAACCGAGGCGTCACCCGAGCCGCCCCCACCCACCCCCGCAACCGCTCCGCCTCCACGGCGACCGCGGCCTGAACCGCCCGCCGCTCCACGGCCCCCAGATCCTCCAGCAACCGCCAGACGATCTCCCCGTCCCCGCGCTGGGCCCAACCGCCCACCACCCGCCCGTCCCACCACACCGTCGGCCCCACATTGCCGCTCCGGTCGAACAGCGACGGCCACAGCTCCGGCGCCAGATACCACTCCCGCCGTTGCCACCCCATCGCCGTCGGGTCGAGGGCGGGCAGCAGCGCCGCCCACGGCTCGGTGGGCCCGGCCACCGGACCGACGTCGCCGTCGAGGACGAACCCCGTCCCCTCGTCGAGGGACACGGCCTGCGCCCCGATCGCGGCCAGCGCCCGGCGCACCTCCGTCACGCGCCACCCCGTCCACCACTTGAGGTCGGCCTCCGTCGCCGGCCCGCACACCGCGAGCCAGCGCCGCAGCAACTCCGCCTGCGCCCCGGAAACGTCCAGCCCGGGATGGGCGGGCGCCACCGCCCACCGGAACTGCGAGGACGTCCAGGAGCCCAGCGGCCGCCCCCGCACCACCTTTCCCTCGACGCCCAGCACCCGCAGCAGCCGTGTCGAGACGGTGTGCACCCCCTCGTAGCTCTTGCCGGCCCCGTACACGAACCGCTCACGCAACCGCGGCTCGTCCTCTGCGAGTTCGGCAGCCGTCGCCGGCCCGCGCCGCGCCAGCGCGGCCAGCGTCGACTCCTCGACCTCCGCCAGCCAGGCCGCATCCGGCGCCCCCGCCGCCGCCATGTGCTTGACCAGCGTGGCCCGCTCCCGGGCGGCGACCGCGAGGCCGGTCGAGGCGTGCACGACGGCCGTCAGCTCCGTAGGGAACACGAACACGGTGTGCCGCATGCCGTGCATCCGGACCAGCGCCCGGTCCTCGTACAGCGCCCGCTCGGTCCGCGCGACGGTGCTCGCGGGCTCCGCCAGCCGCGCGCCCACGGCCAGATACACGGTCGCCGGATCGGTGCCGTGCAGCGCGACCAGGGACTCGGCGACCTCGACCGGCCCCGCCGCCCGAGCGGCCCCGGCCAGCCGATGTCGCAGCCCCAGCCGGGCCCGGCGCTCCGCCACCCCGATGTACCGCAACCCGCCACCCATCCCGACCTCCACCCGTCACGCCGTCACACCGCCAGTGACCGCATCTCCCGGACCCCACTGACAACGGCGGGTCGGAGCGGCCGGCCCCGAGCCATAGCTGATGCCGTCAGCCGTACCACGAACGTACGCAGCGCGAGCTCCGCGCCCTCGCCCAAGGTGAGCCGCCGCAATCCGCGAGCTTCAGCCGCGCTTCGTGAAGGCGGTGCCGGTGACGGTCCGTCCCTGTGGCAGCTGCTTGGCCGGCCACGACCGGGTGGCCGTCCAGGCCCGGTCGCCCAGACCGGTCAGTACGGCCGTCACGAACTGCCGCCGGTCCTCCACGTGCTCCTGGAACCACAGCCCCAGCATGTGCTCCGCGTCCGGCACCTCGAACCGGGTGGCCTGCGCGCGAGCGGCCAGCGCGTCCTGCACCGCCTCCGTCACGGCCGGCGGGATGACCGCGTCCGTCCCCGGCACCGCGAGCACCGCCCGCCCCTCGTACGCCCGCAGCACGTCGAGCGCGGGAGCCGCACGCCAGCCGTCCGGCCTGCGGATGATCTCGCTGAACCGCCCGTTCCCCTCGCCGAACGGCACGTCCCACGCCTCCCGCGCGTACACAGCGGGCGCGCACAGCCCCACCGCCGCCACGCGCTCGCCGTAGTGACCGACGAGGTCCGCCACCGTCTGCCCGCTCATGCTGAAGCCGACCACGATCAGCGCACCGCCCGCCGGCACGCGCGCGTCGATGACGGCGACCGCCTGCTCGAAGCGGCGCCGCAGACTCAACTCCCGTAGCTCACCGGTGCTTTCGCCGTGCCCCGAGAAGTCGAAGGCAAGCCCGTGGCAGCCGCGGGACACGAACTCGGCGAGCAGCGGGAGCAGCCGCTCCTTGCTGCCGTTGCCCGCACCGTGCAGCAGCACGACGGTGGCCGCCCCCGGGGTGTCGGTGTCACCGCCGTACACACCGCTGAGCAGTTCACCGTCGTGGGCGTATGTGAAAGGGGAGAGCTCGGTCATGTGCCCCATTTTTTCACGGCACTTGGGTCCCGGGAAAAGGAGGTGCACGCCCGGTGACCGGATCCCTACGCTGGACACGCGTAACGGAGCGGCTCACGCCGCTTCCCGCAGGGCAGGCGCCGCCCTGCGCGCTCGGGGCTGCTCTCTACGCACCGACGGACGGTCGCCCTTCCCCCAGCGCCCCGCCGGAACATCGGTCACCGCTCAAGATCCAGAATCGAACCACGCTCACGGAGGCCCGTGATGGGCACCATCGTCATGTCCGGGACCGTCGTCCTGGTGATCTTAGGATTCGACAACCACCTCTACTGGCTGGCCGCCGTCGCGGTGCTCTTCCTCTACCTGCGGTACGGCCGGAGCTCCTCCGTGCCGAGCGGCGGGGCCGGGGGAGGGGCCTCGTCGGGCGGTTCCGTGCCCGCGGACTACCACTCCTACCGCGACCGCCGCGACATGCAGGCCAAGTGGGAGCGCCGCTACCGGCGCGAGCGTCCCTTCGAGGCCCGTCGCCAGGAGCGCGACAAGAGCAAGTGAGACCAGCTCGGCTGGTAGCCCGAGGCGCCCCCGGTCACAGGCCGGGGGCACCCCAGACCGGGAACCAGCGGGTCAGGTCCTGCTCGATCCGCAGGTCGTTCGCGAGGGCGGCTTTCACCCGCAGTTCCAGCGGGTTGTCACGCCGTTCCGCCCGGCCGGGCAGGGGGGCGAAGGGATAGAAGGTGCCCCGCTTGTAGAGGTAGACGAGGGCGAGCCGCCTCCCCTCGTCGTCCTCGAACCCGGCCAGCGAGCACAGCAGCTGCGGACCGAAGCCGTTGACCTCCATCGCGCTGTTCACCGCGTGCAGGTCGTTGACCAGCTCCGGCAGCTGCTCGGGCTTGCGCCGGGAGACCAGCCACGAGTAGCCGTAGCCGTCCCGGGC
Source organism: Streptomyces sp. DT2A-34 (assembly GCF_030499515.1). NCBI lineage: Bacteria > Bacillati > Actinomycetota > Actinomycetes > Kitasatosporales > Streptomycetaceae > Streptomyces > Streptomyces sp. DT2A-34. The sequence goes on from NZ_JASTWJ010000001.1 coordinate 7,460,331, forward strand.
CAGCTCCACCGGCCGGCCCTCGCGCTCGGCGTCCGCGTCGAGCAGCGCCTGGACCTCGCGGTGTATCTGCCCGAAGATCGCCCCCTCGACCGGGGCGAAGCACACCGCTCCACTCCCGGTCGGCCGGAACCCGGCCGCCGCCTCCAGCGTCACCGCCGCCGACGGCAGCCCGAAGAGCTGGTCGAGATCGGGCGCGACCGGCTTCGTACGGCCGAGCAGGATGTCCAGCAGCCCCATCTCACGCCCCTCCGGGAGCCGTCGCCTCACCCAGCTCGGCGGAGATCCGCCCCAGCTGGTCGAGCCGCTGCTCCAGACTCGGGTGGGTGGAGAAGAGCCGCGCGACGCTGGGCTCGCGGCCCAGGGCCGGGGTGAAGTAGAAGGCGTTGAAGGCCTGGGCCGTGCGCAGGTCCTTGGAGGGAATCCGGGCGATGTCTCCTGTCACCTTGGTCAGCGCGGAGGCCAGCACCGAGGGACGCCCGGTGAGCAGCGCCGCGGCCCGGTCGGCGGCCAGCTCCCGGTACCGGGACAGGGCCCGGATCAACAGGAAGCTGATCGCGTACACGGCCGCCGACACACCCAGTACGGCGGCGAAGACGACGGCGGTGTTCTGATCCCGGCGCCCGCCGCCGAACAGCTGCGAGTAGAAGGCGAACCGCACGATCAGCCCCGCGATCACGCCGAGGAACGAGGCCACCGTGATCACGGCGACGTCCTTGTGCGCCACATGCGACAACTCGTGCGCGAGCACACCCTCCAGCTCGTCCGGCTCCAGCCGGCGCAGCAGCCCCGTGGTCACACAGACCACGGCATGATCGGGGTTGCGCCCGGTCGCGAACGCGTTCGGCATGTCCATCTCCGACACGGCGACCACGGGCTTCGGCATGTCGGCGAGGGCACACAGCCGGTCGACGACCCCGTGCAGCTCGGGATACTCCTCCCGCTCCACGACCCGCCCGCGCATCGCGAACAGCGCGACCCGGTCGGAGAACCAGTACTGAGCCCCCAGCAGCGCCGCCGCCACGACCACGACCAGCACCCAGGACTTCAGCAGCACGATCAACGCGGCGACGAACCCCACGTACAACAGCCCGAGCAGAAACAGCGTGACCCCCATACGGGCGGTCAACCGCCGATCACTCCGGAACCGGCTCTGCATCTCGCATCACCCCGCGCACTCAGGCACTCGTCCCACTGCCCAGTGTGCACCCGGCGACGCCCATGAACGGGTCGTGATCGGCCCTAGGACCAGCAAAGACCCCGGCCCCAGTACGTGGTCTCCGTACGTGGTCTCAGTACGTACGGAAGTTGATGTAGCCCAGCAGGACGATCACCCCGGCGACGCAGCCCAGGACGATCGCCGTGGACACCCAGCCCGAGCGGCGGCTCCGTCGTGCCACATGCTCGGGGTCGGCCCGGAACGGCACCGGACCGGGCGGGTTCTCCTTCCACCGCGCGGCGAGCATCCGGGCCCGGGCCGAGGGCTCCTTGTGCTCGGCCCGGTCCGCCCACCTGAGGTCGAACTCGCGCTCGTGGTCGTCCTGTTCGTGCTCGGGCATCCGATCCACCCCCGTGTCGTCTCAGCGGCAGAAGAATAGAACATACGCCCGCGCCCCCGCTGTCGGCACGACAGCGGGGGCGCGGGCGCTGTGCCTCGGTTCGAGACCGATCAGGCGTCGATCACACGTCGAAGTACAGCTCGAACTCGTGCGGGTGCGGACGCAGCTGCAGCGGGGCGATCTCGTTCGCGCGCTTGTAGTCGATCCACGTCTCGATCAGGTCCGGCGTGAAGACGTCGCCCTGGAGGAGGAACTCGTGGTCGGCCTCGAGGGAGTCGAGGACGGCCGGGAGCGAGGTCGGGACCTGCGCGACGCCCGCGTGCTCCTCGGGAGCCAGCTCGTAGAGGTCCTTGTCGATCGGCTCGGCCGGCTCGATCTTGTTCTTGATGCCGTCCAGGCCCGCGAGCAGCAGGGCCGAGAAGGCCAGGTACGGGTTGCCGGAGGAGTCGGGCGCGCGGAACTCGACGCGCTTGGCCTTCGGGTTGGAGCCCGTGATCGGGATACGCATGGCCGCGGAGCGGTTGCGCTGCGAGTACACCAGGTTGATCGGGGCCTCGAAGCCCGGGACCAGGCGGTGGTACGAGTTCACCGTCGGGTTGGTGAAGGCCAGCAGCGACGGGGCGTGCTTGAGGATGCCGCCGATGTAGTAGCGGGCGGTGTCCGACAGGCCCGCGTAGCCGGCCTCGTCGTAGAAGAGCGGCTGGCCGCCGGTCCACAGGGACTGGTGGACGTGCATGCCCGAGCCGTTGTCACCGAAGATCGGCTTGGGCATGAAGGTCGCGGTCTTGCCGTTGCGCCAGGCCACGTTCTTCACGATGTACTTGAAGAGCTGAAGGTCGTCGGCGGCGGCGAGCAGCGTGTTGAACTTGTAGTTGATCTCGGCCTGGCCGGCGGTGCCCACCTCGTGGTGCTGGCGCTCGACCTTCAGGCCGGCCCGGTCCAGCTCCAGGGAGATCTCGGCGCGCAGGTCGGCGAAGTGGTCGACCGGCGGGACCGGGAAGTAGCCGCCCTTGTAGCGGACCTTGTAACCACGGTTGTCCTCGAGGGCACCGGTGTTCCAGGCACCCGCCTCGGAGTCGATGTGGTAGAAGGACTCGTTCGACGTGGTGGCGAAACGCACGCTGTCGAAGACGTAGAACTCGGCCTCGGGACCGAAGTACGCCGTGTCGGCGATCCCGGTGGAGGCGAGGTAGGCCTCGGCCTTCTTCGCCACGTTCCGCGGGTCACGGCTGTACTGCTCGCCGGTGATCGGGTCGTGGATGAAGAAGTTGATGTTGAGGGTCTTGTCCCGGCGGAACGGGTCGACCCGGGCGGTCGACAGGTCCGCGCGCAGCGCCATGTCGGACTCGTGGATGGCCTGGAAACCACGGATCGACGATCCGTCGAAGGCGAGCTCCTCGTCCGGGTCGAACGCCTCGACGGGCACCGTGAAGTGCTGCATGACGCCCGGCAGGTCGCAGAATCGGACGTCGACGAACTTGACGTCCTCGTCCGCGATGAACTTCTTGGCCTCGTCGGCGTTCTGGAACATCCAGCTCCTCCTACTCCCGACCGCCCTCGCGCCGGGGTGGTAGTTCGTTCGTGCGGCCAGTGCGGTGGCACACGCTGTCTTCGACCCTAGGGACGGGTGATTTCTCGGGCGTGACCCATTTGTTTCGCCCACGTTAACCGGACATCCCGTACCGCACCCCACCTGTCCGTATCGCAAAACGCGCCCAGTACCGTGGATGCGTGGACAAGAGGCAAGCAATCGGATCCTGGCTCTCGGGCCCCCGCGCGGCGGCCGAGGACGCAGGTGTCGACTTCGGATACCGGGGCCGGCAGCTCGGTCTGCCGGAGGAGGGGCCGGGCTCCATCGCCCGCCCCGGACGGCGGCTCGGAGCGCTCGCGGTCGACTGGGGTCTGTGCGTCTTGATCGCATACGGTCTCATCACCGACGGCTACGGCCAGGCCACCAGCAACTGGGCCCTGCTGCTCTTCTTCCTGATGAGCGTCCTGACCGTCGGCACCGTCGGCTTCACTCCGGGTAAGCGCCTCTTCGGCCTCCGCGTGGTCACCCTGGAGACCGGCACGGTCAACCCGCTGCGCGCCCTGCTGCGCTCCGCCCTGCTGTGCGTCGCGATCCCGGCCCTGATCTGGGACCGCGACGGCCGCGGCCTGCACGACCGGCTGGCCCGCACGGTCGAGGTCCGGATCTGACGCCGACTCTTCGCGTACGACGACCGACTCTTCGCGTACGACGAAGGGGGCGCCCGGCAGGAACCGGGCGCCCCCTTTCTCGTACGAGGGAGATCAGCGAGCCTTCGGCCCGCCCTTCGGCAGCTTCATGCCCTTGGGCATCGGGCCCTTCGGCAACGGCATGTTGCTCATCAGGTCGCCCATGGCCTTCAGCCGGTCGTTGGTGGCGGTCACCTGGGGACCGGTCAGCACACGGGGCAGCTTCAGCATGGTGGTCCGCAGCTTCTTCAGCCCGACCTGGCCCTCACCGGCGCCGACGATCAGATCGTGCACCGGCACGTCCGCGACGATGCGGTTCATCTTCTTCTTCTCCGCGGCCAGCAGGCTCTTCACCCGGTTCGGGTTGCCCTCGGCGACCAGCACGATGCCGGCCTTCCCGACGGCCCGGTGCACCACGTCCTGGCTGCGGTTCATCGCCACCGCGGGTGTCGTCGTCCAGCCCCGGCCGATGTTGTCCAGCACGGCCGCGGCGGCGCCCGGCTGGCCCTCCATCTGCCCGAAGGCCGCCCGCTCGGCCCGGCGCCCGAACACGATCGCCGTCGCGAGGAAGGCGAGCAGCAGGCCCAGGATGCCGAGATAGATGGGGTGACCGATCAAGAAACCGATCGCGAGGAAGACACCGAAGGTGACGATTCCGACAGCCGCGAGTACAAGACCGATCTTCTTGTCGGCCCTGCGGGTCATCTTGTAGGTCAGAGCGATCTGCTTGAGTCGCCCGGGGTTCGCAGCGTCCGCTGCCGTGTCCTTCCTCGCCATGCCACGAAGTCTACGTGGCCCGGGAAGCGCCGACGACGGCAGTGTGCGCCGTGGGCTGTTTCGTCATGCCGCTCCGCCGCGTGGGCGACGGGTCAGGGGCGGACGATGGTGACCTGGTCCAGGACGCGCTGCGCCTCGACCCGGTCCTTGGCGCGACGGCGGTCCTCCAGCACGGACGTCCAGGCGTTGCGGCGGGCGGTGCGCTGACCGCTGCTCATGAGCAGCGACTCGACGGCACGCAGTGCAGTGGTGAACGACGGGATGGCGGTGGCGCGAACGGGCGCGGCCTGCATGGTGGAGGTCCCCCCTCGGGAATGGCGGCTTTGGTGAGTGGTGCACGGGGTGTACAACCAGCGTCACTGATTGGTGTTACCAGGGCGTGACCGACCGGTCAAACACCAATGAAGCCTTAATACGTAGCCCGAAACACTTGACGCGGCCCTGATGGGCCCCCTATCTGCGGGGACGCCCAGGACCGCGTCAATCGGCGGCTACCGAGGGGTAGTTGCTTGTGCCCAGATTCACACGAGCCGAGTGGCACTCCGTGCCATCAGACGGCCTGCGACGCGACGTAGGAACCACGCTTCTCGACGGCCATCTGGTAGAGCCGGCCGGCCCGGTAGGAGGACCGGACGAGGGGGCCGGACATGACGCCGGAGAAGCCGATCTGCTCGGCCTCCTCCTTCAGCTCCACGAACTCCTGCGGCTTGACCCAGCGCTCCACGGGGTGGTGGCGGACGCTCGGGCGCAGGTACTGCGTGATGGTGACGAGCTCGCAGCCCGCGTCGTGCAGCTGCTGGAGCGCCTCGCTGATCTCCTCGCGGGTCTCGCCCATGCCGAGGATCAGGTTCGACTTGGTGACCAGGCCGTAGTCGCGGGCGTCGGTGATGACCTTCAGCGAGCGCTCGTAGCGGAAGCCCGGGCGGATGCGCTTGAAGATCCGGGGCACCGTCTCGACGTTGTGCGCGAAGACCTCGGGGCGGGAGGCGAAGACCTCCTGGAGCAGCTCCGGTACGGCGTTGAAGTCCGGGGCGAGGAGCTCGACCTTGGTGCGGCCGGCCTCGCGCTGAGCCGTCTGCTGGTGGATCTGGCGGACCGTCTCGGCGTACAGCCAGGCGCCGCCGTCCGGGAGGTCGTCGCGGGCGACGCCGGTGATGGTGGCGTAGTTCAGGTCCATGGTGACCACGGACTCGCCGACGCGGCGCGGCTCGTCGCGGTCGAGCGCCTCGGGCTTGCCGGTGTCGATCTGGCAGAAGTCGCAGCGCCGGGTGCACTGGTCGCCGCCGATGAGGAAGGTCGCCTCACGGTCTTCCCAGCACTCGTAGATGTTGGGGCAGCCGGCTTCCTGGCAGACGGTGTGCAGGCCCTCGCTCTTCACGAGGTTCTGCATCTTCGTGTACTCGGGACCCATTTTCGCCCGCGTCTTGATCCATTCGGGCTTGCGCTCGATGGGGGTCTGGCTGTTGCGGACCTCCAGGCGCAGCATCTTGCGTCCGTCGGGTGAGACTGCGGACACGTCGGCTCCCTGTAGCTTCGATTCTTCGGCGTACACCAGGGTACGCCCGTGCGTTTTGCGCCTCCGGGCTGGGCAACCTTGCGGAACGCCGGTGCATTCCTGCGCGGGCCTCGAGTCTCGCCCCCGCCGCCCCTACCCGTCCCATCCTCAAGGGGCTCCGCCCCTTCGGCCCCGGCCAGGGGCTCTGCCCCTGGACCCCCGCTCCTCAAACGCCGGAGTGGCTGGATTTACGCAGCCGGTGTCTTTTCGATCTCCCGTGGCTTCAGTTCCGCGTTCTCCAGTACGTCCATCAGGTGCCGCTCGACGACCGGCAGCACCTCGTCGATCGTGACGTCCCGGCCGAGCTCGTTCGCCAGTGAGGCGACACCCGCGTCCCGGATCCCGCACGGGATGATCTTGTCGAACCACTCGTTGTCAGGGTTCACGTTCAGGGCGAAGCCATGCATGGTCACGCCCTTCGCGACCCGGATCCCGATCGCCGCGATCTTGCGGTCCTCGCGCCGCTGGCCGGCGTTGGAGGGCGCGTACTCGGGGCCGTTCAGGCGGGGGTCGAACTCCTCGTCGGTGAGACGCGGGTCGAAGTCCAGGGACAGGCCGCCGAGCGCGGGACGCCGCTCGACCGGGTCACCCAGGACCCACACCCCGCTACGGCCCTCCACGCGCGTGGTCTCCAGGCCGAACTCCGCGCACGTGCGGATCAGGGCCTCCTCCAGCCGTCGTACGTGCGCCACGACGTCCACCGGGCGCGGCAGCTTCTGGATCGGGTAGCCGACCAGCTGGCCGGGGCCGTGCCAGGTGATCTTGCCGCCGCGGTCCACGTCGATGACCGGCGTGCCGTCCAGGGGCCGCTCGTTGTCCGCCGTGCGCCGCCCAGCCGTGTAGACCGGGGGGTGTTCGAGCAGCAGGACCGTGTCGGGGACCTCGTCCTCGAACCGCGCCGCGTGCACCCGGCGCTGCTCGTCCCACGCCTCCTGGTACTCGACGGCGTCCGCGCCGAATCCCATGCGGACGAACCGCAGTTCACTCACGGCCAGCCTCCTTGGAAGCCCTGGAAGGTCGTAAGGCACAAAGCGTGCCCACGCCACTGTACGACCGGCGCGTTCGGGTGATGCCTCCCGGCCCCGCGTCAGCCCGGTACGGCAATCCTCACACGATCGGATGAATGGGTGGGGAAATGTGCGATCGGCTGTTTACTCTCCGCTACATTCGCGCCGTTCGAGAGGCCAAAAGGGCAGCTCACCGGCAATCCGGGCACTCGGCGGCCGAACTCGCCCGCGAGGCCCGAAAGGCAGGAGACCGCACCGCAGATGACGGAACGACCCGCGCAGCGCACTCCCAACCGCCAGCTCGCCGCGCTCATCGCAGAAGCGGGATTCTCCAACGCGGGTCTCGCCCGCCGGGTGGACCAGCTTCGGCCTCGAACACGGGCTTGATCTCAGATACGACAAGACATCGGTCACACGCTGGCTGCGCGGACAGCAGCCGCGCGGCACCACCCCCGCCCTCATCGCCGAGGTCTTCACCCGCCGCCTCGGCCGCCGGCTCTCCGCCCAGGACCTCGGCCTCGACGCCTGCGCGCCCGTGTACGCGGGGCTGGAGTTCGCCGCGACCCCCGAGGAGGCCGTCGACATCGTCAGCGGCCTGTGGCGCAAGGACTCCGGCAGCCATGCCGAGCTCCGCAAGATCGCCTTCACCCCGGCCGGCCTCGTCGTGCCCAGCCGGGACTGGCTGATCGGCCGCGCCGACGAGAAGGTGGGCCGCGGCGAGCCGATCGCCCGCATCCCGGCCCAGAGCCGTCCAGGGGCCGTACCCCGCCAGCGCGGCCAGGCGGAGCGCGGCCCCGGCCAGAAGGTCACCGGCGGCGACATCGCCGCGCTGCGGTCGGTGGGCGAGCTGTTCCGCTCGCTCGACGACATGTACGGCGGCGGCCACGCCCGGCAGGCGCTCGTGCGCTACCTGGAGCACGAGTGCGAGCCGATGCTGCGCGGCACCTACGGCGAGCAGACCGGCCGCAAGCTGTTCGCCGCCGCCGCGGACCTCACCAGGCTCGCGGGCTGGACGTCGTACGACATCGCGGCGCACGGGCTCGCGCAGCGCTACTTCGTGCAGTCGCTGCGCCTCGCGCAGGCGGCCGGGGACCGGGCGTACGGCTCCTACGTCCTGGTCACCATGAGCCGCCAGGCCGTCTACCTCGGGCACGGCCGCGAGGCCGTCCAGCTCGCGCGCGTCGCCCAGCAGGGCGTGGGGACCAGCGCGCCCCCGGTCGTCCAAGCCCTGCTGCACGCGTGCGAGGCGCGCGGGCACGGCGTACTGGGCGAGGTGCGCGCCTGTACGGCCTCCCTGGTGCGGGCCGAGCGCGCCCTCGAAGCGGCTCGCCCCGGCGATGACGTCCCGCACTGGGCGCGGTTCTTCGACGAGGCGCAGCTCGCCGACGAGTTCGGGCACTGCCACCGGGATCTGCAGCAGTTCCGGGCGGCGGCGCAGCATGCGGAGCGGTCGCTGCAGCTGCGTGCGCCCGCGTACGCCCGTAGCCGGCTGTTCTGCCGGGTCGTCCTCGCCTCCGCGCGTCTGGGCCTCGGGGAGCTCGACCAGGCCTGTGCGCTCGGCGCGGAGGCCGCGGGCGCTGCCGCGGAGATGCGGTCCGTGCGGGCGATCGAGTACGTCAAGGACTTCGAGCGGAGGTTGGAGCCGTATCGGGATGCGGCGCCGGTGCGGGGATATCGGGACAAGGTGGCGGCGTTGCTGTAGGAGGTATCGCCGTAACTCCGACCGGCTGCATGCCACCGCGGCTTCGCTGTGGCTTGTCGCGCCCACGCGGCGGAGCCGCATATCGATACAGCCCCGCGCCCCTTTCGGGGCGCGGGTGTGCCGTCGGCCTCAGGCGGCTGCCCTTAACGGCTCCGCCCTGTGCAGGGACCCTGCCGCTCCCAGGTCCGTGAGGATCGCCGCCGCCGCGCGGTGGGCCGAGTGGAGGGCGCCCTGGACCGTGCTGGTGTCGCGGTGGTCGCCGCAGACGTACAGGCCCGCCAGGAGGCGCACGGGGCGGCGCAGGTCGTGGGGTGGGCGCATCGCCGGGACGGCCTCGGGGGTGTGGTGCACGGCGAGGGTCTCCCAGCGTGCCGTGGAGGTGCCGTAGAGGCGGGCCAGGTGCATCCGTACGGCCGTGTCGATGTCGGGCGGTGGTGTGCCCAGGACCGTCGACGAGACGAGTGCCCGGCCCGCGGGCGCGCGGCTCGGGTCGACCTGGCTGGTCACCGCCGTGTGGGCGACCGGGCCGCCGCGGTCGGCGTCCAGCAGGAGCGAGGCGCCGGTCGTCGGCGGTTCGTCGGTGGTGTGGTGGACGACCGTCATGGGGTGGAAATCCGGTACGCGCAGGCCCGGCAACAGCTCGGCGGCGGTTCGCGCGTCCGTCGCCAGCAGGACGGCACGGCACCGTATCTCGCCGTGCTCCGCGGTGGTCACCGACGTCGTGGCGACCGAGGTGACGCGCACGCCGGTGTGGACGGTGCCCGGCGGCAGCGTCCGCGCCAGCAGCTCCGGCAGCGCCTCGGCGCCGCCCTCGGGCACGCACAGGCGGCCGCTCGCGAAGGCACGCAGCGCGAGGTCCGCACACCGGCTGGACGTCGTCAGCTCCGGGTCGCACAGCAGCGCGGCGAGCAGGGGGCGCAGAAAGCCGTCGATGGTCCGCGCGGGGACGCCCCGTGCCGCGAGGGCCTGCGCGGCCGGCAACTCGGGGCGGGCCAGCAGTCGTTCGACGGGTGACGCGGCGAGGCGGGCCAGCGCGGCACCCAGTCGGGCCTGGTCGACGGCGGTGCCCAGCGGAGCACCCGCGCGCACCCTCGGCAGGGACGTCTGGCCCGCGACACCCCGCACGGACGCCGCCCGAGGGGCGTTCGCCAGGGCGCGCACCGCATGCAGTGCGCCCCTCGCGCGCCTGGCGCTCATCGGCCTCGCCCATGCGCCCGCGCGGTGCCGGCGGCCGTCGCTGTGCAGCAGTACGCCCGGCGCGAAGGGGCGTAGCGTGAGCGTGTCGAGCGATGGGGTCAGGCGTAGTTCGGGATACGACGTCGACAGGAGCTGGCCGATCCGGTCGAGCCGGAACCCGTCGATCTTCTCGGTCGACATGCGGCCGCCCGGGTAAGGGGCGGCCTCCAGGACCGCGGTCGTTACTCCTGCGCTGGTCAGTCGATGCGCCGCGGAGAGTCCGGCGACCCCGGCTCCCACGATGACGACGTCCGCCTGGTACGCGGGCTCAAGCACGTGCCCCTCCTCGAGGTTGCGCGGCCGGTGGAGACGTCATGCCCCCAACAGGCTCCGGGGATACCCGAGTTCGGGACGAGGTTAGGGCTCCGATCGGTCAGAAACAGTCGCGCATGGGCAGAGCACGGTCGCACGGTGGTCGCATACGGACGCCCGCTCCTGGTCGTCTTTCTCGTCTTTCACTCCGCTCCGGGTTGCCCTTTACTCGGCGGCAGCCCGGATCGCCCCCTCGATCTCCGGAAACGCGAAGGTGAAGCCCGACTCCAGCAACCGCGTCGGCAGCACCCGTTGGCTGCCCAGCACATCCCCGGCCAGCTCACCGAGCACGGCCCGCAGTACGGGCGCCGGGACCGCGAAGAGCGTCGGCCGATGCAGCACCCGCCCCATGACCTCGGTGATCTCACGGTTCGTCAGCGGCCGCGGCGCGGTCACATTGAACGGCCCGGACAGGTCCTCCCGGTCGATCAGATGCCGGATCGCGGCCACCTCGTCGTGCAGCGAGACGAACGACCAGTACTGCCGACCGTCCCCCATACGCCCGCCGAGCCCGGCCTTGAACAGCGGGAACAGCCGTCCCCAGGCCCCGCCCTTGCGGGCCACCACCAGCCCCGTGCGCGGGAACACCGTCCGCACGCCGGCCTCCCGCGCGGGTGCCGCGGCGCCCTCCCACTCCAGGACCAGCGCAGGCAGGAAGCCCTCACCGGGCGGGGCGCTCTCGTCGACCTCCCGCTCGCCGGTCTCGCCGTAGTAACCGATCGCGCTGCCGTTCACAAAGACCCGCGGCGGCTCGTCCAGCGATGCCATCGCCTCGGCCAGCGCCGCCGTGCCCAGCACCCGGCCGCTCCGGAGCTTCGCCTTGTACGCCTCCGTCCAGCGGCGCGAGCCCACGTTCGCCCCGGCCAGGTTGACCACCGCGTCGCACCCGGCGAGCCCGGCCACGTCCACGTACTTCGCCTCCGGATCCCAGCGCACCTCGTCCTCGGACCTGGGCGCGTGGCGCACCAGCCGCACCACCTCGTGGCCGTCCGCGACCAGGGACCGCACCAGGGCGCCGCCGATGAGGCCTGAGGAGCCGGCCACCGCGATTCTTGAAAGTTGCATGACTTCATCCTGCCTCTGACCACATGCTGCATTTTCCCGGGGGTGACCCCCGGCCCCCCAGCCCGGTCGGATTCCCGTGCCCCGGTCATAGGGTGGCGCTCATGCCCGAGCCGCACCAGTCGCCGTTCATACGCGCCGCCCTGCCCGACGACGAGGAGGAGCTGTCCCTTCTCGACCGTGCCACGTGGTCACTTCTGCACGAGGTCGTGCCGAAGCAGCAGCCGCCGTACCGGCCGTTCTTCGACGAGCGCCACGCCGCCGACGACTGCCTGGTCGCCGAGCTCGGCCGCCGCATCGTGGGCTACATCCGCCTGGGCTTCCCGACCCCGCTCGCCGCCAACGCGCACGTACGGCAGATCCAGGGCCTCGCCGTCGCCGACGAAGCCCGCGGCCGCGGGGTCGGCCGGGCCCTGGTCCGCGGGGCCGTCGAGGAGGCCCGCCGTAGGGGAGCGCGCCGTATCACGCTGCGCGTCCTCGGCCACAACACACCCGCCCGGGGGCTGTACGAGTCCGAGGGGTTCGTGGTGGAGGGGGTGCTGCCCGGGGAGTTCTTCCTGGGCGGGGAGTACGTGGACGACGTGCTGATGGGGCGGGGTCTCTGAGGGCGCCCGCTGGTCGTTCGTCTCGCGAGTCCGCACGGCGGGCGGCGCTCACGACGTGACGAGGTCACCCGTGGCCACCGGGGCCGTCGCGTTCGCGGCGCGCTTCGCGTCGGAGGCGACCTCGGCCGCCGTCAGAACGTAGCCGGTCTCGTTGTCCGAGGTGGAACGGGCGAAGACGACGCCGAACACCTTGCCGTCGGTGGTCAGCAGCGGGCCGCCGGAGTTGCCCGGGCGGACGGTGGAGCGGATGGAATAGATCTCGCGGGTGACGGTCTCGTCGTTGTAGATGTTCTGGCCGGTCGCCCGCACCCGGTTCGCGACCGTGGCCGCCTGGAGGTTCAGGTCGCCGTCCTCCGGATAGCCCGCCACCACCGCAGAGTCTCCGCGGGTGGCGTCGTCGTCGAACCGCAGGACCGGGGCGCGCAGATCGGGGACGTACAGCACGGCCACGTCCCGCTCCGGGTCGAAGAGCACCACGCGTGACTCGTACGACCGCCCGACGCCGCCAACCCGGACGCTCGGTTCGTCGATGCCGGCCACGACGTGGGCGTTGGTCATCACGTGCCGCGGGGCGTAGACGAAGCCGCTGCCCTCGCGGCCCTGGGTGCCCGAGACGCCCTCGATCTTGACGGTGCTGAGCTTGGCGGCGTTCGTGGCGGCGGCGGTGACGCTGTCGCCGGTGGGCTTGGCGACCTCGGCGGTCGACTCGTTCTCGAACGGGTTGAAGACCTGCGGGAAGCCGGCCTGGGTGAGCGCGGAGGTGGCCCGTGAGAACCAGGCGGGTGTGGTCTCCGGCATCGCGTCCTGAACAGTGCCGAGCAGCCGGGAGTCCCGGATCGCGGACGAGAGCAGCGGGGAGGAGGACGCGGCAAGAACGCTTGCCGCGACCCATGCCACGATCAGCACGGCCACCGAGTTGGCCACGGCCCCGCCGACTCCGTCGGCCACTCTCAGCGGTCCGCGCTCCAGCTCCCGGCGCAGCCGCAGCGCCAGCCGGCCCGCCAACTCGTGCACCACCACCGCCGGGACCAGCACCGTGAGCACCGCGGTCACGGTCGCCTGGGTCGTACCCGGCGTGACCAGGTCCATCATCCACGGCAGGATCCATACGCCGATCACCGCGCCGCCGATGAAACCGGCCAGCGAAACGCAGCCGGCCACCAGTCCACGCCGGTAGCCCGATGCCGCGTAGGCCAGGATCACCAGCAACAGCAGGATGTCGAGCAGGTCCACGGAGCCGCCTTTCTCTCGGACCCCTTAGTACGCGCGCGAGGCGCCTGTTGATCAGCACACGCACGCGTACTGATCGGAACCGGCCACCCTGCGTGCACCTGGAGAAACGCCCCGGACCAGGACGATGGTTCCACCGGGTGGCACACCACACATCGCGGGCGGACCGGATCCGTCGGACAGTAGGACCATGCGTGTCTTCCGACGGGTCACCCGACGGGTCTTCCGACGAACGCGGGGGCGACGAAGACCTCGTGCCGTACGCATACCTTGGGCTGCGCGGATACGGGGGGTGGCGGGGGCGGGGGATGGGGCTGCGCGTGGGTCCGGTGAGGGGTGGGAGGAGCGGGCCGGGGGTGGGTCGGGTGCGCGGTGGGAGCGGGCCAGGGGTGGGTCCGGTGCGGGGCGGGGGGAAGTGGCTGCGCGCGGGCCGGGGGTGGGTCGGGGGGAGGGGGATGCCTGCGGGCCGGGTGTGGGGGAGGACGACGATGCGCGCGGGCCGGGACCAGGCCGTGTGCGGGGCGCGGTGTTCGGGCCGGGAGTAGTAGGGCGTCTGGGCGGGGCGGTACTTGAGCCCGGAGAGGGGTGTGTGGAGGGCGCGGTGGTCGAGCCCGGAGAGGGGTGTGTGGACGGCGCGGTGGTCGAGCCCGGAGAGGGCTGTGTGGAGGGCGCGGCGGTCGAGCCCGGCGTGGGGCGGCGGGTTGGAGGCGCTGCGGGTGAGGCTGGTTCGGAGCGTGAGCCGGGGGCGCGGAAAGCCTCAGGAGCGCGGGCGGGGAGGGGCACGGGAGCGCCGGGTACCTGGCGCCGGGCGCGGGCCGGACGAGCTGCGGACGGCGGGCGGGCCACGGATGCCGGGCGGACGTCGGTGGGTGGGGCAGCGGCGGATGTCCGGGGGGCGACGCCGGATTCGGGCGCTTCGCGCGGTGCCTCGCAAAGGTCGCCGGGTGGGCGAGACGAGCCGGGGGTGCGGGATGAGCCGGGGGTGCGGGATGAGCTGGGGGTGCGGGATGAGCTGGGGACGAGGGCAGGGCAGGCCGGGCGAGAGGGGTCGTCCGGGCAGGAACAGCTGGTCGAGGGCGAGCAACTGGGTGGGCGGGCCCAGTCGGACGGGCGGGAGCAGCCGGTCGTGCGTGATGAGCCCGTCGTACGGGAGCAGTCAGCCGTGCGGGAGGGGTCGTGCGGGCAGGAACGGCTGGCCGAGTCGGAGCATCCCAGTGGGCAGGAGCGGTTGGCTGGGCGGGAGCGGTCGGCTGCGCGGGAAGGGGCGGCCGGGCGGCAACGAGCCCTGAGAGAAGAGCCCGTCGCAGGTGAGCAGTCGGTTGGGCGGGAGCAGCGGGTTGTGCGAGGTGAGCCTGGCGTACGGGAGCGGCCAGCCGTGCGGGAGGGGTCGTGCGGGCAGGAACGGCTGGCCGAGTCGGAGCATCCCAGTGGGCAGGAGCGGTTGGCTGGGCGGGAGCGGTCGGCTGCGCGGGAAGGGGCGGCCGGGCGGCAACGAGCCCTGAGAGAAGAGCCCGTCGCAGGTGAACAGTCGGTTGGGCGGGAGCAGCGGGTTGTGCAAGGTGAGCCTGGCGTACGGGAGCGGCCAGCCGTGGGAGAAGAGCCGGTCGGGGCGGCGCGGCGTGACGGGCCGGTGTCCGGTGCCGCGCGGCAGGCCCCACGCGGGCGGCGCCCTCGAACCTTGTGGCAGGCCGGGGCCGGGCGGCGGTCCGGGGCCGGACAACACTCCCGAGCCCAGCGCGACTCCCGAGCCCGGCGTCATCCCCGAGGCTGGCGGCAGCTCCGAGCCGGGCGGCAGTCGGGGGACCGGCTGCAGTCCCGAGACCGGCTGCGGGCTCCTGCCGGGAGGCAACCCCGGATCCGGCTGTGGCCCTCTGCCGGGCGGCAACCCTGGATCCGGCTGTGGCCCTCTGCCCGGCGGCCACCGCGAACCCGGCTGTGGCCCTCGGTCGCGCAGCGGTGCCGAGCCCGGCTGTGGCTCCCTGCCGGGCGGCCGTCCCGAGGTACGCCGCAGTCCCTTGCGGGGCGGCGGATACCGCCCGTCGTGCTCGTGCTCCTCGGCTGTCTTCCCGGTCTCGCCGCCGTACTCGCGCTGGCGCTGTGCGCGAGCGGGGTCGAGCGGAGTGTCGCGGCGTCCGGGCGGCAGGCCGTGGCGCGTCACGCCACCCCGCACAAGGCGGCCCGGCCGCACATCGTGCCGAGGACGGTCTGGCTGGACGACGACACCCGGCACGCCCAGCCGCCCCCGCGCTACGACGACAGAGTCGTCGCCGTGTTCGTCCACCACACCGACTCACCCAACGGCTACGACTGCGCCGACACCCCCCGCATCATCCGCTACCTGTACGCGGGCCAGACCGGCTCCCGAGACTGGGACGACATCGGCTACAACTTCCTCGTCGACCGCTGCGGCACCATCTACGAGGGCCGCGCGGGCGGCGTCGACCGCCCCGTCACCGGCGCCCACACCCAGGGCTTCAACCACCGCACCGCCGGCATCGCCGCCCTGGGCACCTTCACGGCGGGCGTCCCCGTGCCGAAGGAGATGACCGACGCGATCGCCGCGCTGGCGGCCTGGAAACTGGGGCTGTCCGACACCGACCCGCGCGCGAGGGTCCGCCTGACCTCCAGCAACAGCCACAGCCGCTACGCCGCCGGCACCAGCACCACGCTCCCCGCCCTGGCCGGCCACAAGGACGGTTACATGACCAGTTGCCCAGGCGCGGCGCTCAGCGCCCTCCTCCCGGAGATCAGGGAGACGGCGGCCCGCTTGCAGGGCAGACGCTGATCCGCGCGCTTCCCCCACCGCCCGCCGCAGCACCGCCCACAGACCCACCAGCCACACATCAGCCCACCGGCATACCGCCCCCGCCCACCGCACGGCCAACCGACAGCCCGCCCGCCATGCCACCCCCCTCATGCCGTCCCCCAACCGTCACCGCCGCCCGAGATAAACCCCCAACGCCCGCTGCAGCACCCTCCCCTGGCTCCCCACCGGCAACTCCCACTCCCCGAGGTACTCCACGGCCCGGCCGCCCGTGCCCGTCTTGAAGTGGAGGCGGCCGAGCAGGCGGTCCTCGGTGAGGGCGGGGGTGATGGAGCGCAGGTCGTAGGTCTCGGCGCCCGCCGCCCGCGCGTCACCCAGCATGCGCCACAACAGCGCGCTGCTGGGCCGCAGTTGGCGCCCGCGGCGGCCGGACGCGGCGTACGAGTGCCAGGCCCGGGAGCCCACGTTGATCATCAGGGCCGCGGAGAGCACCTCGTCGTCGTACTCGGCGAGGTAGAGGCGCAGCCGGTCGTCGTCCTCGGCGTTCAGGGCCTTCCACATGCGCCGGAAGTAGTCCAACGGGCGGGCCTTGAAGCCGTCGTGGGCGGCGGTCGCGGAGTACAGGCGGTGGAATTCGGGCAGGTCGGCCGCCGAGCCCCAGGAGACCCGGACGCCCGCCGACTCGGCCGTACGCAAAGCCTGCTCCCAGTGCGGTGCGAGGGCGCCGCGCAAATCGTCCATCGAGCGCCCCGCCAACGGGATCTCACAGCCGTAGCGCGGCTGGCCGACGCCGAAACCGCTCCCGTCGTCCTCGTCGCACCGCCGCCACCCGAGCCGGCGCAGCCGCTCCGCGGCGTCGAGCGCGTATCCGTCGATGCCGGCCGTCGGCAGATCGTGCAGATGACGTACGTCGGGGTCGGCGATCCCGGCCGACACGGTGGCGGCGTCCCAGTGACGTACGACGAGGGGCGGCCCGATCCGGACCGAGAACGCCCCGATCCGCTTCACATGGGCGACGAGCGGGTGCAGCCACCGCTCCAGGCGCGGAGTGCGCCAGTCGATCGCGGGACCGTCGGGGAGGTAGGCGAGGTAGCGCCGGGTCCCGGGCAGCGGCCGGTACAGGACCAGCGCCGCCGCGACCATGTCCCCGTCCTCGAACCAGCCGACGCTCTCCGGCAGCCAGTCGGGCTTCACATCGCCCCACTCGGGGATCTGCAGGTGGCTCGCGTCGGGATACCGCCGCAGATGGGCGAGGTGCTCCGTGCGCGGTATCTCCCGCACGAACAGGCTGGTCATGGGCTGGGTGCTCCAGGTCGGGGCGGCCACCCTAAGCCGGAGATCACGGAACCGGTCAAGAGACGTGGCGTGAACCTTCCCGACCCGCCCGGTGACGTCGGTCACCAGGCCGGAACGCCTGACAGGTTTCTCGTAGCCGACTCACTGATCACCCCGAGACTGCCTCCCTATCGTCATGCACACGCACTGACCGGAGGTGGGGATCATGAACAGCAACAGCAACAGCAACAGCAACAGCAACAACAGCCGCGCGCGGGTCTGGACGGTGGTCTGTGCCGTCGCGACCGTCGTCCTGGGACCGGCCGCCGTCACGGCGTCCGCGCTGGACCAGGCCAACAAGGCCCCGATGTACCACGCGGTCAAGGCCGAGCAGACGCAGGCCTACATCCCGTCGGACCTGAGCCGCAGGCGGGCCGCCGTCGCCTGAAGCGCCTGAAGCGACCGAAGCGACCGAAGCGACCGAAGCACCTGACGTTCTCTCTCAGTCCTTGAACCGCTCCCACAACCTGGGATACCGCTCCGCCAGCGCCCGTTCGTTCTCGAAGTCGACCGGCGCGCCCTCCGGTTCCGAGGGCGCGGGGGCGATGCCGAGGTCGGGGGCGACGGTGCCGGTGAGCTGCTCGTAGGCCTCGTCCGCGGCGTAGCCGAGTTCCTCGCCGTCGCCGTCGAACTCCTCGTCGAAGTCGCCCAGCAGGTCGGCGAGCGAGTCGGGCTCGTGCACACCGCCCTCGTACACCTCGCGGCCCTGGCCGATCAGCCAGCACCGGAAGAAGTCGAACGCGTCGTCGCTGGCCCCGTCCAGCAGGACCCAGGCGGCGCCCCACAGATCCCAGGTGTACGCGCGGTTGTAGCGGGCCTCGAAGTGACGGGCGAAGTCCAGGACCATGTCGGGGTCCAGTTGGAGCAGCTTGTCCACGAGCAGGTCGGCCTGCTCCTCGGGGTCGCCCTCGGCGGCCTCGCGGGCTGCGTCGATCAGCTCCCAGAACTCCGTCTCGTCCATCACGGGTCAAGCATCGGCCCTGTGCGGGTGGGGCGCACGTGGAGTGCGACGGATTGTTATCGTCCCGCGGACCTACCTCTCATGAGCGGTCATGAACGGTACAGCGTGGCCAGCCGTATCGCATCGCCCGCGAACCGCTCCCGCAGTGCCTCCGGCGCGAGCACCTCGACCTCCGGGCCGAGCGACGCGAGCTGGGAGTGGGCGACCTCCTCGGATTCCACCGGGAGGGTCAGCGTCACCCATCCGTCCCCGTCCGGGGCGCCCGCCGCCTCCAGCGCCTCCCGCGCGGACTGCGGATCGAAGGCGTACGGAAGTCCGCGCACCCCGCTCGGGGACACCCGCACCACGACCTCGGCCCGCAGAATGGACCGCGCGAACTGCTCCGCCCGCTCGTCCCAGAAACCCGGCAGATCGAACTCCTCGTCCCGCTCGAACCGCTCGGCACCGGCGTCCACGGCGGTGAACCGGTCGATGCGGTACACCCGGTACGACCCGCGCCCCGCCGCCACGCGGGCGCACAGGTACCAGACCCCCGCCTTCAGCACGAGGCCGTACGGCTCCAACTCCCGCTCGACCTCGGCCTCCCCGCGCCGGTACCGGGCGACGATCCGCCGGTCGTCCCACACCGCGTCCGCGACGGCCGGCAGCAGCTCGGGCGTCTTCGGCTCCCTGAACCAGTTCGGGGCGTCGAGATGGAACCGCTGGGCGGCGGTCCGGGAGGCGTCGCGCAGGGAGGGCATGAGGGCGGCCGACACCTTCAGCCGGGCGGCGGAGGCGGCGTCCTCCAGCCCCATCTCACGCAGCGCCCCCGGCACCCCGGACAGGAACAACGCCTCGGCCTCGCTCCGCGCGAGCCCCGTCAGCCGCGTCCGATAGCCGCCGATCAGCCGGTACCCCCCGGCCCGCCCCCGATCGGCGTACACCGGAACCCCCGCCTCCGACAACGCCTGCGCATCCCGCGTGACCGTCCGCTCGGACACCTCCAGCTCCCGCGCCAGCTCGGCAGCGGTCATGGAGGGCCGGGACTGGAGCAACAGCACCATCTTGATCAGCCGGGCAGCACGCATACGGCCATGATGCCGGGGGCCACTGACAACGCCGTCAACGACGACGAAGGGGTACGGCAGCCGCCGTACCCCTTCACTGACCGTCAGCTGTTACAGCCCGTACTTCTCCCGGGCTTCCTTCACCGCCGTCGCCTTGACCTCGCCCCGCTTCGCGAGCTGCGCCAGGGCCGCGACGACGATCGACTGGGCGTCGACGCCGAAGTGGCGGCGGGCCGCCTCGCGGGTGTCGGAGAGGCCGAAGCCGTCCGCGCCCAGCGAGGAGTAGTCCTGCTCGACCCACTGCGCGATCTGGTCCGGGACCTGGCGCATGTAGTCGGAGACCGCCAGCACCGGGCCCTCGGCACCCTGGAGCGCCTGACGGACGTACGGCACCCGCTCCTCGCCGCGCAGCAGGGCCGCGTCGGCCTCCAGCGCGTCACGGCGGAGTTCCGTCCAGGAGGTCGCGGACCACACGTCGGCCGCCACGCCCCACTCCTCGGCGAGCAGCTTCTGCGCCTGAAGCACCCAGTGGATCGCGGTGCCGGAGCCGAGGAGCTGGATGCGCGGGGCGTTGGCCACCGGCGACAGCTCGGCCGACTCCGCCGTGTTGAAGCGGTACAGGCCCTTGACGATGCCCTCGTCGATGCCGAGGCCCTGCGGCTTCGCGGGCTGCGGCAGCGGCTCGTTGTAGACGGTGAGGTAGTAGAAGACGTTCGGGTCCTCACCCGGCGCCGCCTCGCCGTACATCCGGCGCAGACCGTCCTTGACGATCGCCGCGACCTCGTACGCGAACGCCGGGTCGTACGTCAGCGCCGCGGGGTTCGTCGCCGCGATCACCGGCGAGTGGCCGTCGGCGTGCTGCAGGCCCTCGCCCGTCAGCGTCGTACGGCCCGCCGTCGCACCGACCAGGAAGCCGCGGCCCAGCTGGTCGCCGAGCTGCCACATCTGGTCGGCCGTGCGCTGCCAGCCGAACATCGAGTAGAAGATGTAGAACGGGATCATCGCTTCGCCGTGCGTGGAGTACGCGGTGGACGCGGCGATGAAGTCGGCCATCGAACCGGCCTCGGTGATCCCCTCGTTGAGGATCTGGCCGTTCTTGGCCTCCTTGTAGTACATCAGCTGGTCGCGGTCGACCGGCTCGTACGTCTGGCCCTTGGGGGAGTAGATCCCGAGGGACGGGAAGAGGCTCTCCATACCGAAGGTGCGCGCCTCGTCGGGGACGATCGGCACCCAGCGCTTGCCCGTCTCCTTGTCGCGGACCAGGTCCTTGATCAGGCGGACGAAGGCCATGGTCGTGGCCACGTTCTGGGAGCCGGAGCCCTTGTCGAAGGAGGCGAACGCCTTCTCGGCGGGGGCGGGAAGCGGCGCCACCGGGTGGACGCGGCGGGCCGGGGCCGGGCCGCCGAGGGCCGCGCGGCGCTCCTGGAGGTAGCGGACCTCGGGGGAGTCGGCGCCGGGGTGGCCGTAGGGGACGACCCCGTCGACGAAGTCGCTGTCCTTGATCGGCAGGTCGAGCAGGTCGCGCATCGCCTTGAACTCGTCCACCGTCAGCTTCTTCATCTGGTGGTTGGCGTTCTTCGACGCGAAGCCCTCGCCGAGGGTGAAGCCCTTGACCGTCTGGGCCAGGATGACCGTCGGCGCGCCCTTGAACTCGACGGCGGCCTTGTAGGCGGCGTAGACCTTGCGCGCCTCGTGGCCACCGCGGGAGAGGTGGAAGCACTCCAGGATCTTGTCGTCGCTCAGCAGCTTCGCCATCTCGACGAGCGCCGGGTCCTTGCCGAAGAAGTCCTGGCGGATGTATGCGGCGTCGCGGGTCTGGTACGTCTGGACCTGCGCGTCCGGTACCTCGCGGAGCCGTCGTACGAGCGCGCCGGTGGTGTCGAGCTGGAACAGCTCGTCCCAGGCCGTGCCCCACAGCGTCTTGATGACGTTCCAGCCGGCGCCGCGGAACTGGGCCTCCAGCTCCTGCACGATCTTGAAGTTGGCGCGGACCGGGCCGTCGAGGCGCTGCAGGTTGCAGTTGATGACGAAGGTCAGGTTGTCCAGGCCCTCGCGGGAGGCCAGGGCGAGGGCCGCCGTGGACTCCGGCTCGTCCATCTCGCCGTCACCGAGGAACGCCCACACGTGGGACGCCGAGACGTCCTTGATGCCGCGGTTGGTGAGGTAGCGGTTGAAGCGGGCCTGGTAGATGGCCGACAGCGGGCCGAGGCCCATGGACACCGTCGGGAACTCCCACAGCCAGGGCAGGCGGCGGGGGTGCGGGTACGACGGGAGTCCGTTGCCGCCGGCTTCCTGGCGGAAGTTGTCGAGGTGGGTCTCGTTCAGGCGGCCGTCGAGGAAGGCGCGGGCGTAGATGCCGGGGGAGGCGTGGCCCTGGATGTAGAGCTGGTCGCCGGAGCCGACTGCCTCGCCGGTGTCCTTGCCCTTGAAGAAGTGGTTGAAGCCGGTCTCGTAGAGCCAGGCCGCGGAGGCGAAGGTGGCGATGTGGCCGCCGACGCCGTGTTTGCTGCCCCGGGTCACCATCGCGGCCGCGTTCCAGCGGTTCCACGCGGTGATACGGGACTCCATCGCCTCGTCACCGGGCACGGACGGCTCGGCGGCGGTCGGGATGGTGTTGACGTAGTCGGTCTCGAGAAGTTTGGGCAGCGCGATGCCGGTGCCCTCGGCACGCTCCAGCGTGCGGCGCATCAGGTACGCCGCACGGTGCGGCCCGGCCGCCTTGGCGACCGCGTCCAGCGAGGCCTGCCATTCGGCGGTCTCCTCCGGGTCACGGTCCGGGAGCTGGTCGAGCGCGCTCGGCTGGATGGCGTTGGGGTCGGTCATGTCGCCGCCTTCCTCAGTCGAAGGGGTTCCCTCAATCGGTAAGGGTTCGGGGGTGCCCTTGGTCTTTGGCAGGACAGGGCTGAGGCCTCGGTGCGGTGGCACCTTGCGGCTCTGCCGCGTGGCCCGTCGCCGACTGTAACCCCCTGATCGATGATCGATCAAAGGGTGGAGGGCTAAAAAGTCTCGACATCGAGAAATTGGCATCCGGTGCCGGGGAAACAGGCACGCGGTGCCGTGTTTCCCCTGCTCACCTGAGTTCCGAGCGGCTAGCTTGGGCGGGTTGTGTCAGCCCATCGCCGCCTGCGGGGGCGTCCCGGTCTCCGTCGGGCCGGCGGCGGACTGCCGGTCCTGCTCGGCCTCGGCGCGTGCCCGCTCCATGCGTGCGTGATCCTGCTGATGCCGTGCGGCCTGCTCGCGGGTGATCACCTCGGTGGCGGCGCCGACGGCGACCGCGACCGGCCATGCCATGGCTCCGGCGGCGGCCATCCCGCCGAGGATCCCGTAGAAGGCCAGCCTGCGGGGCGTGGGGAGCAGGGACGTGGCGGTGGAGGCGGCCGTGGCGGTGGCCGCGGACGTGGCCTTGCGGGCGTTGGTGAACAGGTCGCCCGGTGTCACGTAGGGGATGGGAACCCGGGGGTGGGCGGTGTGCAGATGGACCACCTTGCCGCCGGTCCGCTTCTCCTCGTGGTGCTCCGGCTCGGTCTGGGGTGCGGCGCCGGTCGGGGCCGGTTGCTGTGGCTGTGCTTGCTGTGGCTGGAGCTGTGGCTCTGGCTGTGGCTGTGGGGAAGTCATAGCCGTCCTCCCCTGCTGGAGAGCGTGGGTAGTGGGTCCTCCCAGCCGCCTTCCATCGATGAGCACGGATAAACCCGTCCTGAAGGGGCAATTCGCCCCGATTGCCGTACCCGGCGCGGGCTACTCGCCCTCGTGCCGAGGCGCGCACCCGAGCACATGGGCCTTGACGAGCTCGGCGATCCGGGGATCCCGGCGCTGGAACGCGGCCACCAGCTCCTCGTGCTCCTCCGCGTACGACTGCTGCACCGTCCCCAGCCACCGGATGGACAGGGCCGTGAACACCTCGATGCCGAGGCCCTCCCAGGTGTGCAGCAGCACGGAGTTGCCCGCCGCCCGCACCATCTCGCGGTGGAAGGCGACCGTGTGCCGCACCTGGGCCGTGCCGTCGGCCTTGCGGTCGGCCTCGTACAGGGCGCTGACGTGCGGCTCCAGAGCGGAGCAGTCCTCTGCGAGGCGGTCGGCGGCCAGTTCCGCGGCGATGGCCTCCAGGCCGGCCCGGACCGGGTAGCTCTCTTCCAGATCGGCCGCGGTCAGACTCCGTACGCGTACGCCCTTGTTGGGCGCGGACTCGATCAGCCGCAGCGACTCCAGCTCGCGCAGGGCCTCGCGTACCGGCGTCTGGCTGACCTCCAGCTCGGTGGCGATACGTCGCTCCACGATCCGCTCGCCCGGCTGCCAGCGCCCGCTGATGATCCCCTCCAGGATGTGCTCGCGGATCTGTTCGCGCAGCGAGTGGATGACGGGGGCGGTCATGAGGGCTCCTTAGGGCGCGTTGACGTTTAGACAATACGGCCGGTGCGCTCCGCCGGGAGGGCCGACGGGGGTGCTTTGGTGCAGGTGAGATGAGACTTACATGGCGTGGGGGGTGGGGCGCCCAAGAGCTCGGTGTGATCTGTCGTCGGGCGGCTGCGGGTTGTTCGTGGCTGGTCGCGCCCACGCGGCGGAGCCGCACATCGATACAGTCCCGCGCCCCTTTGGCGGCGTTGCAGCCGGCCCCTGCCAAAAAGCGGCGCCCCGCCCGGAGAAGCTCCGGACGGGGCGCCGTACAGGCTGAAAGCCCTGGTGGCTTACAGGCCGAGCTCGACCTCGAACTCGCCCGCCTCCAGGATCGCCTTGACCGCCGTCAGGTAACGGGCCGCGTCGGCGCCGTCCACCAGGCGGTGGTCGTAGGACAGGGTCAGGTACGTCATGTCGCGGACGCCGATGACCGTGCCCTCCTCCGTCTCGATGACGGCCGGGCGCTTGACCGTGGCGCCGATGCCGAGGATCGCGACCTGGCCCGGCGGCACGATGATCGTGTCGAAGAGCGCACCGCGCGAACCGGTGTTGGAGATGGTGAAGGTCGCGCCGGACAGCTCGTCCGGGGTGATCTTGTTGGCCCGGACCTTGCCCGCGAGCTCGGCGGTGGCCTTGGCGATACCGGCGATGTTGAGGTCGCCCGCGTGCTTGATGACCGGGGTCATCAGGCCCTTCTCGGAGTCCACCGCGATACCGATGTTCTCGGTGTCGAAGTAGGTGATCGTGCCCTCGGCCTCGTTGATCTTGGCGTTGATGGGCGCGTGGGCCTTCAGCGCCTGGGCCGCGGCCTTGACGAAGAACGGCATCGGGGAGAGCTTGACGCCCTCACGGGCCGCGAACGCGTCCTTGGCACGGCCGCGCAGCTTCATCAGGCGGGTGACGTCGACCTCGACGACCGACGACAGCTGGGCCTGCTCGTGCAGCGCCTTGACCATGTTGTCGCCGATGACCTTGCGGATGCGCGGCATCTTGACGGTCTGGCCACGGAGGGGGGAGGCCTCCAGGGAGGGCGCCTTCTTGGCGGCCGGGGCAGCGGCAGCGGCCGGAGCCGGAGCAGCGGCGGCGGCCTTCGCGGCCTCGGCGGCGGCGACGACGTCCTGCTTGCGGATACGGCCGCCGACGCCGGTGCCCTTGACGGTGGCCAGGTCGACGCCGTTCTCGGCGGCGAGCTTGCGCACCAGCGGGGTGACGTAGGCGCCCTCGTCGGTCGCCTGGGCGGCGGCCGGCGCGGCCGGAGCCGGGGTGACCGGAGCCGGGGTGACCGGAGCCGGCGCGGCCGGCGCGGGGGCCGGGGCCGCGGGCTGGGCCGGAGCCGGGGCGGCAGCGGCGGGCGCGGCCGGAGCGGCAGGGGCGGGCGCGGCCGGAGCGGCAGGGGCGGGCGCGGCCGGAGCGGGCGCCGGAGCGGCCGGAGCCGCGGGGGCAGCCGGAGCCGCAGGGGCGGCCGGGGCAGCGGCGGCGGGAGCCGGGGCAGCCGGGGCCGGGGCGGCCGCCGGAGCGGCACCCGCGACGCCGATGACGGCCAGCTTGGCGCCGACCTCGGCGGTCTCGTCCTCGCCGACCACGATCTCCAGCAGCGTGCCGGAGGCGGGGGCGGGGATCTCGGTGTCGACCTTGTCCGTCGACACCTCCAGCAGCGGCTCGTCGGCCTCGACGCTGTCACCGACCGACTTCAGCCAGCGGGTGACGGTGCCCTCGGTGACGGACTCGCCAAGTGCGGGCAGGACCACGTCCGTGCCCTCGGCGGAGCCGGCACCGGCAGCGGCCTCGGGGGTGGGCGCCGGAGCCGGGGCGGCCTGCTCGGTGGACGGCTGGGCGGCCGGGGCCGGCTCGGGAGCCGGCGGGGCGACCTCCTCGGCGGCGGGTGCCGGGGCGGCAGCGGGCGCGCCCGTGCCGTCGTCGATCACGGCCAGCTCGGCGCCGACCTCGACCGTCTCGTCCTCGGCGACCTTGATGGAGGCCAGGACGCCGGCGGCGGGGGAGGGGATCTCGGTGTCGACCTTGTCGGTGGAGACCTCGAGCAGCGGCTCGTCGGCCTCGACGCGCTCACCCTCGGCCTTCAGCCAGCGGGTGACAGTGCCCTCGGTGACGCTCTCGCCGAGCGCCGGAAGGGTTACGGAAACCGCCATGGTTTCGGTTGCTCCTTACGAATTGCGGAAGTCTGAGTCGTCGCTTCGTCGACCGAGGGATCAGTCGTGCGCGTGCAGCGGCTTGCCGGCCAGGGCCAGGTGGGCCTCGCCGAGCGCCTCGTTCTGCGTCGGGTGGGCGTGGATGAGCTGGGCGACCTCGGCCGGCAGCGCCTCCCAGTTGTAGATCAGCTGGGCCTCGCCGACCTGCTCGCCCATGCGGTCGCCGACCATGTGGACGCCGACCACGGCACCGTCCTTGACCTGGACGAGCTTGATCTCGCCCGCGGTGTTGAGGATCTTGCTCTTGCCGTTGCCCGCCAGGTTGTACTTCAGAGCGACGACCTTGTCCGCGCCGTAGATCTCCTTGGCCTTGGCCTCGGTGATACCGACGGAGGCGACCTCCGGGTGGCAGTACGTCACCCGCGGGACACCGTCGTAGTCGATCGGGACGGTCTTCAGACCGGCCAGACGCTCCGCCACCAGGATGCCCTCGGCGAAGCCGACGTGCGCGAGCTGAAGGGTTGGGACGAGGTCACCGACGGCGGAGATGGTCGGCACGTTGGTGCGCATGTACTCGTCGACGAGGACGTAGCCGCGGTCCATGGCGACGCCCTGCTCCTCGTAACCGAGACCGGCGGAGACGGGGCCACGGCCGACGGCGACGAGGAGGACCTCGGCCTCGAACTCCTTGCCGTCGGCGAGGGTGACCTTGACACCGTCGGCCGTGTACTCGGCCTTGGAGAAGAAGGTGCCCAGGTTGAACTTGATGCCGCGCTTGCGGAAGGCGCGCTCAAGAAGCTTCGAGGAGTTCTCGTCCTCGACCGGGACGAGGTGCTTCAGGCCCTCGATGACCGTGACGTCGGCGCCGAAGGACTTCCACGCCGAGGCGAACTCGACGCCGATGACGCCGCCGCCCAGGATGATCGCGGACTTCGGCACGCGGTCCAGGACGAGGGCGTGGTCCGAGGAGATGATGCGGTTGCCGTCGATCTCCAGACCCGGCAGCGACTTCGGCACGGAGCCGGTCGCGAGCAGGACGTGACGGCCCTGGACGCGCTGGCCGCCCACGTCGACGGAGGTCGGGGAGGACAGGCGGCCCTCACCCTCGATGTACGTCACCTTCCGGGAGGCGACGAGCCCCTGCAGGCCCTTGTACAGGCCGGAGACCACGCCGTCCTTGTACTTGTGGACCCCGGCGATGTCGATGCCCTCGAAGGTGGCCTTCACACCGAACTGCTCGCTCTCACGAGCCTGGTCGGCGATCTCGCCCGCGTGCAGCAGGGCCTTGGTGGGGATGCAACCCCGGTGCAGGCAGGTGCCGCCGACCTTGTCCTTCTCGATCAGGGCGACGTCCAGGCCCAGCTGCGCCCCGCGCAGGGCCGCGGCGTAACCGCCACTACCACCGCCGAGGATCACTAGGTCGAAAACGGTGCTGGCGTCGTTCGCCACGTCACGTCCTCCATGCATGTGCGCCGTACGCCGGTCGTCGGTGACCGGTCGGCGGCTGGTGTCCGGCCGCTCATTCTTCGGCCCTGTGGTGGGGCCCTGTCCTGCCGAGCCCCATCTTCGCACTTGTCCACACCGAACGAGACGCCGGGCCGGTGTGTGAGACGCCCCACGTTCAGTTGAGCGGGCACGGAAGAGGGGGCTCCGCCCTACCCGCGCGCGGAGCCCCTCACGCAGAACAACGTCAGCCCAGGTCGCCGACAGCCGTCAGCTCGGCCAGCCGAACCAGCGTCCGCACCGCGGACCCCGTACCGCCCTTCGGCGTGTACCCGAAGGGACCACCCTCGTTGAACGCGGGACCGGCGATGTCGAGGTGCGCCCAGGTGACGCCCTCGCCCACGAACTCGCGCAGGAACAGACCGGCGACCAGCCCACCGCCCATCCGCTCACCCATGTTGGCGATGTCGGCGGTCGGCGAGTCCATCCCCTTGCGCAGGTGCTCCGGCAGCGGCATCGGCCAGGACGGCTCGCCGACCTCCTCGGCCGCCTCCACGATCGCGGAGCGGAACGCGTCGTCGTTGGCCATGACACCGAACGTCCGGTTCCCCAGCGCCAGCACCATCGCCCCGGTCAGCGTCGCCACGTCGACGATCGCGTCCGGCTTCTCCTGCGACGCCGCCCACAGCGCGTCCGCGAGCACCAGCCGGCCCTCGGCGTCCGTGTTGAGCACCTCCACGGTCTTGCCGCTGTACATGCGCAGCACGTCACCCGGACGCACGGCGGACCCCGACGGCATGTTCTCGGCGAGCGCCAGCCACCCGGTGACGTTCACCTCGAGACCGAGGCGCGCGGCGGCGACGACGGCGGCGAACACGGCGGCCGCCCCGCTCATGTCGCACTTCATCGTCTCGTTGTGCCCGGCCGGCTTCAGCGAGATGCCGCCCGAGTCGTAGGTGATGCCCTTGCCGACGAAGGCGAGGTGCTTGGCCGCCTTGGAGCTCGTGTACGTCAGCTTCACCAGCCGCGGGCCGGCCGCCGACCCGGAGCCGACGCCCAGGATGCCGCCGTAGCCGCCCTTGGTCAGCGCCTTCTCGTCGAGCACCTGCACCTTGATGCCGTGCTCCTTGGCCGCCGCCGAGGCGATCGCGGCGAAGGACTCGGGGGTGAGGTCGTTCGGCGGGGTGTTGATCAGGTCGCGGGCGCGGTTGAGCTCCTCGGAGACGGCGGTGGCGCGCTCGATCGCCGCCTTGTGCGCCTTGTCGCGGGGCTTGGCGCCGAGCAGCGCGGCCTCGGCGAGGGGCGCCTTGCCGTTCTTCTTGTCCTGGGCGTCCCGGCCGTTGCCCTTGTAGACGTCGAAGGCGTACGCCCCGAGCAGCACGCCCTCGGCGACGGCGCCGACGTCACCGGCATCGCCCAGCGGCAGCGCGAACGCGGCCTTCTTGGAGCCGGCGAGGGCGCGGGCGGCGACACCGGCGGCCTTGCGCAGCGCCTCGCCGTCGTAGGCCCCGTCCTTGGCGTCCTCGGGCTCGGCGCCCAGGCCCACCGCCAGCACGAGCGGGGCCTTGAAGCCGGCGGGCGCGGGGAGCTTCGTCACCTCGCCCTCGGCGCCCGAGGCACCGAGGGTCTCCAGGACGCCGGCGAGCCTGCCGTCGTACGCCTTGTCCACAGCCTCGGCGCCCGGTGCGACAACCAGTCCCCCGGACGTGGACGCGGCGCCCTTGGCGACACCGATCACGATCGCGTCGGCCCGCAGGCCGGGCGCCGCGGCGGTGCTGAGAGTGAGAGCAGTCACGGTGGTGAAATCTCGCTTCCGATGTGAAGTTTGCGATGGCCGAATGGTGTGGGTCGACCGGGCCCGGCTGCCGACCGACCCTAGTTCCGACCTACGGGTGCGGTGGCAGCGGGGCCTTCCCCGGTACGGCGAACACTCGGGATGAGCCTACGCTCGTGTGAGCGTTCGCTCATTCCTGCGGGCGTTCACCTGTCGGTGGCGTCGTGGTCATTTCTTGATCCTCGCGATCGGTGAGCTGAGTCACACTCGTCTGGTTCCGGTGAGCGATCGGCTTGCCGCTTTGCATGATTTCCACGGATCCCCTGCCGATTCGTCACAAGCGGCCATGAGGGGATCTTCTGGGGGGAAGGGGCAAATCAATGGCGCGCAGTGCGCACCGATGGAGAAACCGCAGAAACGTCGTCGCCGTCCTGACGGCCGCGGGTCTGCTGTCCCTGGGCCTGGCGGCCCCGGGCGCCGCGGCCGCCGGGGAGCCGCGCATCGATCTCAGGGTGCTGGTCGTGGACAACGGTGACAGCCCGGTCCGGGCCATCACCGCCCAGCTGAAGAGCACCGGCATCCCGTACACCACCGTCGACCTGACCGACGCGAACCGCCCGACCATCACGGACGCGTTCCTCAGCGACACGGTGAACGGCACACCCCGGGCCAAGTACCAGGGCGTCGTCCTGCCCAACGAGGCCCCCTTCGGCGCGGGCTCCGCCGAGCAGACCGCGCTGGAGAGCTACGAGCGGACCTACGGCATCCCGCAGGTCGACGCCTACACCTGGGCCCACCCGGGCGTCGGCCTCGACTACACGAGCGAGGGCGGCTGGGCCGGCACCCTCGACGGGCGGGCGGCGGCCGTCACGGCCGAGGGCAAGGCGGGGTACTTCGGCTATCTGGACGGCGCCTTCACGTTCGAGGACAACGACGCCTCCGCACAGGAGAGTTACGGCTTCGTCGCCCGGCCCCGTACGGGCTTCACCAGCTATGTCGACCTTCCCGTGCCCGCCGGCTCCGGGCGCGGCAGCCTGATCGGTGAGTACAACCACGACGGGCGCCGCGAGCTGGTGGTGACCTTCGCGTACAACGCGCATCAGCAGCAGTTCCGGGTCCTTGCCCGCGGCATCGTCGAATGGCTGACTCAGGGCGTGCACCTGGGCCGGGCGCGCAACTATTTCGCGGTGCATGTCGACGACGTCTTCGCGCCCGACAACCGTTGGGACACCGAGCACAACTGCACCCCGGGTGACTTCGACTGCGTCGGCGGTGACGGCGAGGGGACCACGCCGATCCGCATGACGGCCGAGGACGCGGTCCACGCCGCGCAGTGGCAGCGGGAGCACGGCTTCACCCTGGACATGGTCTACAACGCCGGCTCCGGCGAGGCGTGGAAGACCGAGAACGGCGGCACCGACGCGCTCACCGACCAACTGCTCGCCGACAAGGCGCAGTACCGCTGGATCAACCACACCTACACGCACCCGTTCCTCGGCTGCGTCCAGGACACCTCGACCGTGCCCTGGAGCTGCGCCAAGAACGCCGACGGCTCGACCCGGTACATGAGCCGCGCGGACATCTCGGCGGAGCTCCGCGACAACTACAACTGGGGCGTCACCAAGGGACTCCCGCTCGACCGCACGGAGCTGGTGACCGGCGAGCACTCGGGCCTGAAGACCCTGCCCCAGCAGCCCGACGACAACCCCAACCTGGCCGGCGCCCTCGCCGACAACGGCGTCAAGTGGACCGCCTCGGACAACTCCCGCGAGCCCGACCAGCGTGCGGTCGGTGCCGCGCTGACCGTGCCCCGGCACCCGATGAACGTGTACTACAACGTGGGTACCGAGGAGGAGATGGTCGACGAGTACAACTGGATCTACACCTCCAAGGCCGACGGCGGCAGCGGCGTCTGCGAGACCAACCCCGCCTCCACCTGCCTGGCCGACCCGCTGGACCCGGCCACCGGGTACGACGAGTACATCGTCCCGCTGGAGGCCCGCACCGCCCTCGGACACGCGATCGGCAACGACCCGCGCCCGCACTACGCCCACCAGTCCAACCTGGCCGAGGACCGGACGCTGTTCCCGGTCCTGGATCAGGTGCTCGCCGACTACCAGGCACTCTTCGCCGACAACACCCCGGTGGAGAACCTCGCGCAGAGTGCCATCGGCACCGAGCTGCAGCGCCGCGCCGCCTGGCAGACCGCTCTCGCCAACGGTTCCGTCACGGCGTACCGCATCGGCGACACCGTCACCGTCACCGCCCCGTCCGGGACCCGGATCCCGGTGACCGCACCGGAAGGAACCACCAAGCAACAACTCCTGGGCACGACCGCGTTCGGGACGCCGTACGCGGGGCAGCGCTCGGCGTGGACCGCGCCAGAGCCGCTGCAGTCCGCGCTCACGCTGAAGGTGCCGTAGAGGAGCGCCCCAAAGGGGCGCGGGGAACTGCGCGACCAGCCACGAAGGACCCGCAGCCGGGGTCCGGGCAGCAGTTCCCCGAACATCATCCGCATCACAGGGGGGAACCGCGTAGCGATGCGCACCGGCCGTCATGTCACCATGCTCACCGAAGGCACCTATCCGCACGTCCACGGCGGGGTCAGCACCTGGTGCGACCAGCTCGTCAAGGGCATGCCGGAGGTCGACTTCCACATCGTGTCGCTCACCGGAACCGGCCGCGAACCCGTCGCCTGGGAGCTGCCGCCCAACGTCTACCGGCACACCTCCGTTCCGACCTGGGGCCCGCGTCCGGGACGCAAAAGGGCGCCGTACGGCAGGGCCCGGCGTCGTTTCACCGACTCCTACGAGCGTTTCCTGCTCTCCTTCCTCGACCCCGCGGGCCCCGAGTCCCACACCGACTTCGGTGCGGCCCTGTACGAGCTGGCCGAACTCGCCCGCGAGGGGCGCCTGTCGGCGGCGTTGCGCACCGAGTCGGCGCTGCGGTCGCTGATGTGGATCTGGACGATGCCGCATCTGCCGACCGCGGCCGCCCGCCCCACCGTCCACGACGCCCTGACCGCCACCGACCTGCTGGAACACGCCCTGCGCCCCCTCGGCATCCGCATCCCCGAGGACTCCGTCGCCCACGCCGTGAGCAGCGGCCTCGCCACCCTCCCCGCCCTCGCCGCGCACAAGCTGGACGGCGTGCCCTTCCTCCTCACCGAGCACGGCATCTATCTGCGCGAGCGCTATCTCGGCTACCGCAGCGACGCCCAGCGCTGGCCCGTGAAGGCGTTCATGCTCGGCTTCTACCGTGAGCTGAACTCACTCGGGTACCGGGCGGCGGACCTGATCACCCCCTGCAACCAGTACAACCGCCGCTGGGAGGAGCGCGGCGGCGCCGACGCCGACAAGATCCGCACGGTCTACAACGGCGTCGACCCGCACGCCTTCCCGCACGCCGGCCCCGAGCCCGACGTCCCCACCCTCACCTGGTGCGGCCGCGTCGACCCCATCAAGGACCTGGAGACCCTGCTGCGGGCCTACGCCATGGTCCGCGCCGAACTCCCGGAAGCCCGCCTGCGCCTGTTCGGCCCCGTACCACCCGGCGGCGAGGCCTACCGCACCAAGCTGGAGAAGCTCGCCGCCGAACTCGGCGTCACGGACGGCCTCACCTTCGAGGGCCGCATCAGCGAGGTCTGGCGCGCCTACGCCGCCGGTCACGTCGTCATGCTGTCGTCCATCTCCGAGGGCTTCCCGTTCTCCATCATCGAGGCCATGTCCTGCGGCCGTACGACGGTCTCGACCGACGTCGGGGGAGTGCGCGAGGCCGTCGGCGACACCGGTCTGGTGGTCCCGCCGCGCGAGCCGGAGAAGCTGGCGGCCGCCGCGCTGACCCTTCTGCGCGACGACGAACGGCGCCTGGAACTGGGTGAATTGTCCCGTCAGAGGGTGATCGACCGCTTCACGCTCCGCCGCTCCGTGGACAATTTCCGGACGATTTACCAGGAGCTCGCGGGCGGCGCCGAGGTGTACGAACCCACGCTGGAGACGGTCGCCGACTGGACCCTCGAACTGCGCGACCCCTGGTACGAGAAGGTCGCGACGGACGGAACCGGCTGGTGAGCGGCAGCATCTGGATGCCGCCCGGCTCCCGCCCCGACACCCTGCCCGCCATCCCGCGCCAGCGCACCGCACCCAGCTGGGCGCAACCCGACCCCATCGACGAACTCGCCGAGCGCCTCGACGACTTCATCGCCGCCGCCGTCCACCCGGACGAGATCGCCGCACTGCTGGAGTCCGACGGCCTGTCGGACGACCAGATACGCGAGCGCTACGGCGTCAAGAACTCCTTCGCGCTGGCGGAGGAGCTGTACGAACGCGTCGAGCGCCGCTACCCGGAGCCGGAAGGGCCGGTCCACGACCCCTGGCAGGTGGGCCTGCTCGGCTGCCTGCTGCGGGGTGTCGTCTTCGCCCTCCCCGGCCTCGGCTACGTCCTCGGCGCGCCCCTGCTCGCCGGCTCGCGGGACGACTTCGGCCTCCCCGCCGGCACGGTCCCGCTGCTGGCCGGCGCCTTGGTCGGCTGGACCTGGAACCAGGGGCTCGCCCACCGGGCGTACTCCTGGCTGGGGCTGGGGGACCGCGATGCCGCCCGCCGCTCTCTGCTTCTCGGCGCCCCGGCGGGCGCACTGCTCGGTGCCTTGGTGGCCCTGGCCGTCGCAGGCGCCGCCTCCGTTGGCGTCGCTTTCGCGGCCGGCCAGTCGATCTACCTGGGCGCGGCAACCGCGCTACTGGTGATGGGCCGCGAACGGGCCCTGCTGGTGGCTCTGCTGCCGATGGCGGCTGGCGCGGTCCTGGCCCTGGTCCATCCAGTGCCGGACGCCGCGAGACTGATGCTTTTGCTGGGCTCGCTAACGGTGGTGGTGCTTCTCGGCCTACGTGAGGTCGCGCCCCCGAAGGGGCGTGGGGAACTGCGCGATCAACCACATCAAACCCGCAGCCGCCGAACGACAAGTGGCCCCTCTCTCCTAGGCTCCCTTCCATACGCCTGCTTCGGCCTGGCCACCGGCGTCCTGGTCCTCTACGCGGCCCTCGGCGACGTCCTGGCAGGCGAGGAGCACACCGCGATAGCGGCGCCCGCGGCCGTCGCCCTCACCCTCAGCATGGGCCCCGCCGAATGGCTGCTGTACCGCTTCCGCAGCGGCAGCCTCGCCGGGCTGCGCTCCAGCAGCACACCGAAGGCCTTCTGGCGGACCACGACGGTCACCGTCGTCGAGTGCCTGTCGGCCTACCTGCTCTCCCTGCTCGCCCTGAGCCTCGCCACCTCCGCGCTCTGGCCGCACGCCCCCGGCATCGCGGGCATCCGCCTCGCCGGCCTGCTCCTCCTCGGCGTACTGCTGTGGACCGGCCTGCTCCTGCAGTCCTTCGGCGCGGTGCTCAGCACGGCGACGGTGTGCTGCGTGGCGGCCCTCGCCCAGACGGTCGGCCTGGTCACCCACACGGGCAGCCCGCACGAGGTCGGACTGATCGTGTACGGGACGGCGGCGATGATCCAAGCCGCCCTCGTCTGCGCGCTGTTGGGGAGAGCGACCGCCCACCGATGACGCCGACGAACGATCTACTGGTCCCGTACTACGAACACCCGTCCGTCCGCCCCGCCGAATGGGACGCGATCATCACGGCCGCGCCTCGCCTCTACGGGGTCGTCCTCAACCCGGCCAGCGGCCCCGGCGAGACGCCCGACCCGGCGTTCGCCGAGGTCGCGACCCGGCTGCGCGGGGCTGGGGGTCCCCCCTCTGGGGGAGTGCGGGTGCTCGGCTACGCCGACACCGACTACGGCCGCCGACCGCACGCCGACGTCGTACGCGACATCGCCCGGCACCGCGACTGGTACGCCGCGGACGGCGTCTTCCTCGACCAAGTCGCCGCGGGCCGCGAGGAGTTCGCGTACTACCAGCGGCTCGCGACGGCGGCCTGGGGCGCCGGCTGCGGCACGCTCGCCCTGAACCACGGCACGGAACCGCACCCGTCGTACGCCAGGATCGCGGACGTCCTGGTGACCTTCGAGGGCACCTGGGAGTCGTACACCCGGCTCGGTCCGCAGCAGTGGCGGGGCGACGGCGGAGTGCGCCTGTGCCATCTGGTGTACGGCGTCCCGTCCGGCGTCGATCTCGCGGGCCTCGCCCGCGACCGCGGGGCCACCGTGCACTGCGCGGTACCGGGGATGGGCGATCATCCATGGGGTACGTTGCCGCACACCCTGGAGCCCGCTCGGTGAGACGCCTCATTCCGCTGGTCGTTCTGCCTCTTCTCCTCCTCGCGGGCTGTACGGCGTCCCCTGACGGCGCCGACGACGCCGAGGGCGGTCCGAGCGGCGCGCGCTGGCAGCCGCGGCCCGGCACGGCCTGGCAGTGGCAGCTGCGCGGCCGTATCGACACCTCCCTCGACGTGCCGGTCTACGACATCGACGGCTTCGACCAGTCCCAGAAGACCGTCGCGGCGCTGCACCGCGAGGGCCGCAAGGTCATCTGCTATCTCTCCACCGGCGCCTGGGAGGACTGGCGCCCCGACGCCGGGAAGTTCCCCAAGTCGGTGATCGGCAAGGGCAACGGCTGGGAGGGCGAGCGCTGGCTCGACATCCGGCGCCTGGACGTCCTGGAACCCCTGATGGCGGCCCGTATCGACATGTGCCGCGACAAGGGCTTCGACGCGGTGGAGCCCGACAACATGGACGGCTACAAGAACCGCACGGGCTTCCCGCTGAAGGCCCGCGACCAGCTCCGCTACAACCGCCTGATCGCCGGGCTGGCCCACGAGCGGGGCATGGCGGTCGGCCTGAAGAACGACCTGGACCAGATCCCGGAGCTCGTGGACGACTTCGACTTCGCGGTCAACGAGCAGTGCGCGCAGTACGGGGAGTGCGCGGCCCTGAGCCCCTTCGTGAAGGCCGGCAAGGCGGTGTTCCACGTCGAGTACGAGGTCCCCACGCGCGCCTTCTGCGCCGAGTCGCGTCGCCTGAAGCTGAGTTCGATGCTGAAGAAGTACGAGCTGGGGGTGTGGAGACGGGCGTGTTGAGGCTCAGTTGCCCAGTGACAGCACGACGAGCGCGGTCGTCGCCGCCGTCTCCGCGAGCCCGCCGAACACGTCACCGGTGACGCCGCCGAAGCGGCGCGTGCAGTGCCGCAGGAGCAGCTCGGCGGCGGCGAGTGCGGCGAGGACGGCGAGGGCGGTGCGGACGACGTCGTACGCCACGTCGTATGTCATGCCGTACGCCCCGAGCAGCGCTCCCGCCGCCGCGGCGACGCCGGTCACGGCCAGGGTGACGGCCACCGCGCCCCGTACGGGGACGACGCCGGCCACCGCGGCCCCCAGCCCCTCGGGCCGCGCGGCGGGCACTCCGGCGCGGGCGGCCAGGGTGAGCGCGAGCCGGGCGGCGACGGCCGACACGACGGTGGCGAGGGCACCCCGGGCCCATGAGGCGCCGTACAGCTGGGAGAGGGCGGCCACCTGCGCGAACAGCACGAACACGAGCGTGATGACGCCGAAGGGCCCGATGTCCGACTGCTTCATGATCCGCAGCGCGTCCTCGGCGGGCTTGCCGCTGCCGAGCCCGTCGGCGGTGTCGGCGAGCCCGTCGAGGTGCAGCCCTCGGGTGAGTACGGCCGGGACGGCGGCGGCGACGACGGCGGCGAGGAGAGGCCCGGCGCCGAGGAACAGCAGCACCAGCGCGACACACGCGGCACCGCAGCCGAGGACCACGCCGACGAGCGGGGCGCACAGCATTCCGCCGCGCGCCGCCTCCCGGTCCCACCGGCTCACCTTGACGGGGAGCACGCTCAGGGTGCCGAAGGCGAAACGGAGACCGTGCGAACGCAGACCGTGCGAACGGGGAGCGTGCGGGGGCGGCGGGGGCATGGACACGCCCGCAGACTAGCCCGGACGCCGTACCCGCCAGGCGGCCCACCCCTGTCCCGGACACACTGAAACCATGGGTGACTGGTGGCAGCGCAACATCATCGAACCGGGCAAGCTCCCCCTGCTCCTGGCTCTGACCGCCTTCGTGGTCACCTTCCTCGTCACCCGCGTCATCACCCGCCTCATCCGCGCGGGCAAAGGACCCTTCCGCAACATCGAGACCGGCGCCGTCCACATCCACCATGTCGTCCCCGGAGTCGTCCTCACGGTCATCGGCGGCTTCTGCGCGGTCGCCGGCGGCCAGCGCGGCTTCGGCTCGGCCGCCGCCGCGGTGGTCTTCGGGATGGGCGCGGGCCTGGTCATGGACGAGTTCGCGCTGATCCTGCATCTGGACGACGTCTACTGGACCGAGGCCGGCCGCAAGAGCGTCGAGGTGGTCGTGCTCACCGCCGCCGTGGTCGGCCTGTTCCTGCTCGGATACGCACCCTTCGGGGTCAACGACCTCAACGACGACGAGCTGCAGAACCGCGGGTCGGTGCTCAGCACGATCCTCGGGAACTTCCTCCTGGCCCTGATCGCCCTGGCCAAGGGCAAGGCCCGGATCGCGATCTTCGGGGTGGTCGTCCCCTTCATCGCCCTGTTCGGTGCCGTCCGCCTGGCCCGGCCCGCCTCCCCCTGGGCGAAACGCTTCTATCGCCGCCGCCCGCGTGCCCGGGCCAAGGCCCAGATTCGCGCCTACCACCACGACAAGCGCTGGGCGGGCCCCAGCCGCAGACTTCACGAGTGGATCGGCGGGGCCCCGGACGCCGCCCCGGACCGGGCCCTGGAGCGCCGCTGACGCATCGCCGACCAGGCGCACAGCACCGTCCGAGGCGGGCAGCCCGATCGGGTGGGCCGGGCCGAGTGCGATGCCCACGCGCGCGTACTAGGGTGCCGGCGAGGGTCGCGACGTAGGCGATGACGAGCGTCCGCCACCGGCCCGGACAGAGCTCGGCGATCCCGAACACGAGCAGGATCTGTACGCTCCGTCGCGACCGTGCAGCCCGGCCGTGCCGAACCGCGCGCGCACCACCGTCACGCGGTCTCCGGCTGTTCCTTCTCCGCCACCGACTCCTCGGCCTCCGGCGTCTCCGAGTCCTTCGGCGTCTCCGAGTCCTCCGGCGTCTCCGGATCCTCCGGGTTCTCGTCCTTCGGCTTCTCCGGCAGCTCCGCGGCCAGTGCGGCGGCGGCCCGCACCATAGGGAGGGCCAGCAGTCCTCCGGCCCCTTCCCCGACCTTCACGCCCTGGTCGAGCAGCGGCTCCAGGGCCATCCGGTCCAGCGCCTTCGCCTGCCCCGGTTCCCCGCTGTTGTGCGCGGCCAGCCACCAGTCCGGCGCCCGGAACGCGATCCGCTGCCCGACCAGCGCACAGGCGGCGACCACGACCCCGTCCAGCACGACCGGCATCTTCCGCACCGCACTCTGCAGCAGGAACCCGGTGATCGCGGCGAGGTCGGCCCCGCCCACCGTCGCGAGCAGCTGCAGCTGATCCCCGAGCACGGGACGCGCCCGGCGCAGGGCGTCCCGGATCGCCGCGCACTTGCGCATCCACACCAGGTCGTCGATGGCCAGGCCACCCCGCCCGGTGACCACGGAGGCATCGGTCCCGCACAGCGCGGCGACCAGCACCCCGGCCGCCGTGGTCCCGCCGACGCTCACATCGCCGAGCACCACCAGATCCGTACCGGAGTCGGCCTCCTCGTCGGCCACCGCGACCCCGGCCCGGAAGGCGGCCTCGGCCTCCTCGAGCGTCAACGCGTCCTCGACGTCGATACGACCGCTGCCGCGCCGCACCCGATGCCGTACGACGGCCTCCGGCAGCGCCTCCGGGTCGCAGTCCAGCGCCATGTCGACGACCCGCACCGGAACCCCGAGCCGCCGCGCGAGCACGGACACCGGCCGGCCGCCCTCGAGGATCTCCCGCACCAACTCCACGGCGCCGCCCGCGCGTCGCGCCGAGACACCCAGCTCGGCGACGCCGTGGTCACCGGCGAAGAGCACGACCCGCGGCTGTTCGATCGGCCGCACCGGTACGGCGGACTGTGCCGCCGCCAGCCACTCACCCAGGTCGTCGAGGCGGCCCAGCGCCCCGGGCGGCACGATCTGACGCTCACGGCGCGCCTCGGCGTCACGGCGCACCCCACCGTCGGGGCGCTCGATCAGATCACTGAAGTCGTCGAGATTAAGCGAGCTCATTCGCCGAACAGTACCGGCACCGGTCGAACAGAACGGCGCCACATGGCCACCAGGGACTCCGCCACGTCCCCTCTGCATCGGCGCGACGTCGTTGCACCCAAGATCGGCATCCCATACGTTCCGTTTTGCAGTGGATTGTCGGGGCATGCTCGCACCGTCCTGCCGTATGCCCCCCGTACGCCCCCGCCCTACGCCCTCGCGCCCGGGAGCCGCCCCATGACCGCGACCGCACCCCCCGAAAGAGCCCGCGCCGACTGCGCGTCCACCCTCGGCGCATGCCGGGACCAGCCCTACGTCCCCCGACACCTGGGCCTCACTCGGCTGCCGTCCCGCCGGCTGAGGGCAGCGGCCCGCGCGGCGCTCGCCTTCCCCGAACCGGAGAGCTGGCTGGACGTGGGCACGGGTTACGCCCGCTTCCCGGAGGTGGCGAAGGAACTCTTCCCGTACACGGCGTTCGACGGCCTGGACCCGACCTACCGTGTCCTGCACGCACGCGTGGCCGAGCGGGTGGAGGAGGCCCACGTCGGCAATCTGACGGACGCCCGCATCAGGGCCCGGCTGCGCGCCCGCTACGACATCGTCAGTATGTTCCGCCACCTGGAGCACACCCCGGACCCCCGCGAGGAGCTCCGCGCCGCCCTCACGGTCCTGCGGCCCGGCGGCCACCTCATCCTCGAACTCCCCGACCCGCGCTGCGTGTTCGCCCTGCTGCTCGGCAGATGGTGGACCCCGCACAGCCGCCCCGGCCACCTGCACCTGATGCCCCTGGACACGCTCCGCCAGGAACTGGAGTCCCAGGGCTGCACGGTCCTCTCCACGGACCGCCGCACCCCGCACATCCCGTACGACCTCGCGGCCACGACCTCGCGGACGCTGGCGTTCTTCCTGCCCTCGCCGCTGTCCCGAG
This sequence comes from Streptomyces sp. DT2A-34, assembly GCF_030499515.1. NCBI lineage: Bacteria > Bacillati > Actinomycetota > Actinomycetes > Kitasatosporales > Streptomycetaceae > Streptomyces > Streptomyces sp. DT2A-34. The sequence continues at coordinate 7,500,453 of NZ_JASTWJ010000001.1, forward strand.
CCTGCGCGCCCCTGGTGGCCGTGGCCTGGGCCCTCGACCACATCCTGGCCCCCGTACTACGCCACACCCGCTTCTCGAACACGTACCGCGTCATCGCCCGCAAGGAGCCGACCGCACCGGTGTGAGGTCCTGTCGCTGGACCCGGCCTGCCTGGCACTCAGGTCACCGCAGCGTCCCTGAAGGGGCGCGGGGCTGTAGGGATATGCGGCTCCGCCGCGTGGGCGCGACAAGCCACGACGAAGCCGCAGACGCTCGACTGAAGATCGCGGCACTCTCATCCGCGCAACACCACCGCTTGCCCCGCCACCACCAACACGACCTGCTCGCACTCCGAGGCGAACGCCGCGTTCAGCCGCCCCAGCTCGTCCCGATACCGCCGCCCCGAAGCCGTGGCCGGCACAATCCCCGACCCCACCTCATTGGATACGGCGACGACGGTCCGCCGAGTCGCCCTCACCGCCGCCGTCAGCTCGCGCATGCGATCCCGCAGTGCCCGCTCCCCGCCGTCCGCCCACACCGCGTCGTCCCACGCCCCGACGGAGTCCATGGCTTCCGTCAGCCACAGGGACAGACAGTCGACGAGCAACGGCGCCCCGGGCTCCGCCAGCAGCGGCACCAGGTCGCACGTCTCGGCCGTACGCCACGACCCCGGCCGCCGCTCCCGGTGCGCGGCGACCCGCGCCGCCCACTCCCCGTCGCCGCTCCGGGTGCCGCCGGTCGCCACGTACAGCACGTCCGGGAAGGCCTCCAACCGCCGCTCCGCCTCCACCGACTTCCCGGACCGGGCCCCGCCCAGCACCAGGGTCCGCCGCGGCACGTCCGGTACGTCCTCGTACGCCCCCACCACCAGCGTCGCCCCGTCCCGCACCGCCCGCGCCCCCGCCGCGGCCAGCCGCCGCCGCAGCTCGGCGCCCGGCGGCACGTCATGGTCCAGATGGACGGCGACGACATCCGTCGTCGGCCCGATCGCCCCCACCGCCCGCAGCTTGGCCAGGGCGTCCGGCCGCCCCACGACATCGGCGACCACCATGTCGTACATCCCGACGGACCCCTCCTCCAGCCCGGCCGGCGCACCCCCCGGCGGCAGATACAGCAGCCGCTGCCCGTCGGGCCCGGTCACCGCGTACCCCGTGCCCGGCGAGTCCATCGCCACCGCCCGCACCCGATGCCCCGTCAGCAGCGCCAACTCCCGCCCGTCCGGCACCCGCCCGGGCTGCGGCACCCCCGCCGGCACCTCGACGGCGGGCCCGTCGTGCGGATGCGACAGCAGCACCTGCCGTACGCCCGCCAGCGAACGCCCCGCTCGAGCCGCCGCGAACGCCGCCCCGGGCGTCAGATCGAGCAGCAGCCCCCCGTCCACGAGCAACGCGGTGGCCGCCCGCGCGTCATCGCCGAGCGCGCCCGCACAGGCCGCACACGGACAGTCGGGGCGGGGAAGTCCCGCGGGGGCACCGGTGCCGAGGAGAGTCAGTTCCACGGAACCGATTTTCGCGTGTCCGCGCAGGTCTCGCGCGCCCCCACTCTCGACTTCGCTCGAGCGGGGGGACCCCCACGGCTAGGCTCAGGGCAGGAGCCGGACCAAGATCCGGCTCCTGCTCTGCACGTGCTGACACCTTGGAGGCGTACATGGCGGCATGGACGTGGCGGTTCGAGAAGGCCGACGGGGCTGAGGTCCAGCCCGCGGTGCAGCCCGAGGAGTTCACGACCCAGGGGGACGCCGAGTCCTGGGTCGGGGAGAACTGGAAGGCGCTGCTGGAAGGCGGCGCGGACCAGGTACGGCTGTTCGAGGACTCCACCGAGATCTACGGGCCGATGAGCCTGCACGCCGAGCAGTCGTAAGCGGGGAGGGGGTGAGGGCCGCACGGTCGTCCGGCCCTCACCCCGCCCTCCCGTCACTGCTCACCCAGCGTCACATCCACCGTCTTCTCACTGCCGTTGCGCGTGTACGTCACCGTCGTCCGCTCGCCCGGCCGGTCGGAGGCAAGCTCCTCGGCGAGTGAGGTGATGGTGGTGATGTCCGTGTCACCGAGCCGGGTGATGATGTCCCCGGGCTCGATTCCGGCCTTGTCGGCCGCCCCGCCCGCCATCACCTCGACCACGGCGACGCCCGCGACCTGGTAGTCGTCGTCCACGACCGTTCGGCCCGTGATGCCGAGCGCCGCCCGGCCCGATTCGGTGACCTTGCCGTCCCTCACGATCTGGTCGGCGATGGTCCGCACTGTCGACGCCGGGATCGCGAACCCGATGCCGGGCGCCGCGCCCTCGCCCCTGCCGGGTTCGGTGGCTGCGAGGGTCGGGATGCCGATGACCCGGCCGTCGAGGTTCACCAGGGCACCACCGCTGTTGCCGGGGTTGATGGCGGCCGACGTCTGCACCATGTTGGCGATCGTCGCGCCCGTACCACCCTCGCTGCGGCCCTCGGTGACGGTCCGTCCGGTCGCCGAGACGATGCCCTGCGTCACGCTGGACGACAGTCCCAGAGGTGAGCCCATGGCCAGCACGATCTGCCCGACCTCGACCTTCGCCGAGTCCCCGAACGCCGCCGCCTTCAGCCCCTTCGGCGCCTTGTCGAGCTTGATGACCGCGAGGTCCTGCTGCGGGTAGGAGAAGACGAGCCGTGCGGTGAAGGTGTCCTCGCTGTTGGCGGTCGTCACCCGGAAGCTGTCCTCGTTCCCCACGACATGCGCGTTGGTGACGATGTGCCCCTGGCCGTCGTAGACCACCCCCGAGCCCAGATCGTTCCTGGCCTGGATCTGCACGACCGACGGCAGCACGTCCTTGATCACCTTCAGGTAGCCGTTCTGCAGATCGTCGACCGCCCGCGGGGCGGCGGCCTGCGCGGCCTGCGTGGTCGAGCCCTCCTCCTCGCGCGAGCGCGAGGACGGGGAGCCGGAGCACGCGGAGAGGAGCCCGAGGCAGCACAGCACGGCGACGGCCGCGACGACCGGCCGCAGGGCAGGGAAACAGCGAGCATCCATGCCCCGAGTCTCACCGCGGAACCCGGATCCGGCCCGTGGTGCTCGCCCGAACGAGCCTTGACCAATCGACAAGGCCTAAGCAGGTCGGGCGAAGTCCGCTGCGGTTCGGCAGCGCCCCAAAGGGGCGCGGGGCTGCGTTGGATATGCGGCTTCCGCCGCGCGGGCGCGACCAGCCACGACGGCGCCGCAGACGACCGACGACACATCGCGGCACTTCAAGCGGAGCGCCTAGCCGCGCACTCCGCACAGATGCAGCAACGCCGCGACGCTCCGATAGGGATCCGTCTTCCCGGCCCGCTCCTCGACCGCCAGCAACGCCTCCACGTCCGCCGGGATCTCCGCCCCGTCGGCAGCCGTGTCCGTGAACACCCGTACGCCGTACCAGGTGTGCAGCGGCGCCCCGATCCCGGCGAGCGTCGCCGTCAGCTCGGCGAGCCGGTCGGCCCGTACGTCGAGCCCCAGCCGATTCCGGTACGCGGTGGTGTCGAAGGCGTCCAGCGCCGCGGCCCAGTCCCCGGCCAGTCCCGGCCGCATGGCCAGCGCGTCGCCGTTGCGCACGAGCAGCGACAGCAGCCCGCCCGGGGCGAGCATCCGGGCCAGCCCGGCCAGCAGCGGATCGGGCTCCTTGATGTACATCAGCACGCCATGACAGAGCACGACGTCGAAGCTGCCCGGCAGGAAGTGGACGCCGGTGTCCCGCCCGTCCCCCTGGACGATGCGGACCCGCTCCCGGATCCCCTCGGGCTCGCCGGCGAGCTCCTCACGGGCCGCCGCGATCATCTTCGGGTCCTGCTCGACGCCGGTCACCTGGTGCCCGGCCCTGGCCAGGCGCAGCGCCTGGGTGCCCTGGCCCATCCCCACGTCGAGCACCCGCAGCCGCTGCCCGACCGGGAACCGCCCGGCTATCTGCTCGTCGAGCTGCCGGGCCACCAGCTCCTGTCGTACGACATCGCGCAGCCCGCCCAGCTCGCTGAGCCACGCGTCGGCCGCACCCCCGGTGAAAGCAGCTGTGCTCAGGGCCGCTCTCCGCGCTTGACCTGCGGCTTCGGCAGCCGGAGCCGGCGCATCTGCAGCGAGCGCATCAGCGCGTAGGCGACGGCGCCGCGCTTGGGCTCGTCGGGGAAGCGCTCGGCGAGCCGCTTCTTCAGGCGAACGCTCGTGAGCACCGAGTCCAGCACGATGAGCACGATCACGATCAGCCACAGCAGCAGCGCGATGTTCTGCAGCGCCGGCACCTGCACCATGCTCAGCACGAGGATGACCACGGCCATCGGCAGGAAGAACTCCGCGATGTTGAAGCGCGAGTCGATGAAGTCACGCGCGAACCTGCGGACCGGACCCTTGTCACGGGCCGGCAGATACCGCTCGTCGCCCCCGGCCAGCGCCTGGCGCTGCTTCTCCAGGGCGGCCCGGCGCTCCTCGCGCTGGCGCTTGGCGGCATCCTTGCGCGTCATCGACGTGTTGGCCACGCTGCGACGCTGGGACTGGGCCTCACTGCGCTTGGGCGTGGGGCGGCCCTTCGGGGCCTCGGGGTGACGGGTCTGATTGGAGTCGGTCACCAGCGCCTTGTCGGCGGTCTGGGCCTTCTCTTCCTTGGCACGGCTACGGAACACAAAACCCAAGGGTACGGGGTGCCAGGGGTTGGACCCCAGCCCCGTGGGGAACGATCCGGCAACACCAGTCGTCGTAGGGGGACAGAGGGGACGTTGCAGACGGGGGAGTCACCTACTCCTTACGCCGGAGCGGGACCGTACGCAGTCGTCCTTGGGGATGAGCGCATCCGTCCCCGAACAGTGCGTCAATGGATGCAGGGCCCGTACTGTGGGTTCTGTCGCAGAGCTGGAGCTGGACGTCAGAAGGGGGCGCGCGAAGCCCATGAGCGGTGTCATGAAGCGTATGGGGATGATCTTCCGCGCGAAGGCGAACAAGGCCCTTGACCGGGCCGAGGACCCGCGCGAGACCCTCGATTACTCGTACCAGAAGCAGCTGGAGCTGCTCCAGAAGGTCCGCCGCGGCGTCGCCGACGTGGCCACCTCGCGCAAGCGCCTGGAACTCCAGCTCAACCAACTCCAGCAGCAGTCGTCGAAGCTGGAGGACCAGGGCCGCAAGGCGCTCGCACTGGGCCGCGAGGACCTGGCCCGCGAGGCGCTGTCCCGCCGCGCCGCCCTCCAGCAGCAGGTGACGGACCTGGAGACGCAGCACTCGACGCTGCAGGGCGAGGAGGAGAAGCTCACCCTCGCGGCCCAGCGCCTGCAGGCGAAGGTCGACGCCTTCCGCACCAAGAAGGAGACGATCAAGGCGACGTACACGGCGGCCCAGGCCCAGACCCGTATCGGCGAGGCGTTCTCCGGCATCTCGGAGGAGATGGGCGACGTCGGCCTGGCGATCCAGCGTGCCGAGGACAAGACGGCACAGCTCCAGGCCCGCGCCGGCGCGATCGACGAACTCCTCGCCTCCGGCGCCCTCGACGACCAGTCCGGCATGCACAAGGACGACATCCAGGCCGAGCTGGACCGGCTCTCCGGTGGTACGGATGTAGAGCTGGAACTGCAGCGCATGAAGGCGGAGCTGGCGGGCGGGTCGTCGGGCGGCCAGCAGGCCATCGAGGGCGGCAACGGCCAGTCGCAGTCCCAGCAGCAGCCGCAGGACACCCCGCGCTTCGACAAGCAGTAGCCGACGGCGGGGCCCACGCCGAGGAGGCCGAGATGGGCGACATGATCGTCCGGATCATGGGTGAAGGGCAGGTGAAGCTGTCCGACAGCCACCTGCCCGAGCTGAACAAGCTCGACGACGAGCTCCTCGTGGAAATGGAGAACGGCGACGGCCCCGGCTTCCGCCGCACCCTCGACGCCCTCCTCTCCAAGGTCCGCGAACTCGGCGAGCCCCTGCCCGACGACTCCTTGGAACCGTCGGAACTGATCCTCCCGTCTCCGGACGCGACCTTGGAGGAGGTCCGGGAACTGCTGAGCGACGATGGCTTGATCCCGGGTTGAGCCGGGGCGCCTCTGGACGCCGGCCCGCATCACTCAGCCCGTCCGGCGTTTGAGGACGAGGCCCGCTCAGGGCCGAAGCGGGGGTCTGGGGGCGGCAGCCCCCAGGCGACGCGCACTGCAACGCCGGGCACACAACACAAGGAACCTCCAGTTGGCCCCCGTCCCAAGCCCCGCAGGGAAACGCGCTCGGCGGCACCTCAAGGCGCACCCCATGGCACTGGACGCCGCGTTGGCGGTGGGCGTACTGGCCTGCATGGTGGCCGGCTCGTTCGTGGACCCGCACGGAAAGAACGGGGTCACCTGGGGCATGCGCACCCCGGACGCGCTCAGCCTCCTGCTCATCACCCTCGGGGCCGCAGCCCTGGTCTTCCGCCGCCGCGCCCCCCTGCTGGTCCTCGCCCTCACCGGCTCCGTCTCCCTCGTCGAATGCGTCAGCGCCGACCCCCGCGCCCCGGTCGCGATGTCCGCGGTCATCGCCCTCTACACCGTCGCCTCGACCACCGACCGCACCACCACCTGGCGCGTGGGCCTGCTCACCATCACCGCCCTGACCGGGGCCGCCATGCTCGCCGGCCCTCTGCCCTGGTACGCCCAGGAGAACCTCGGCATCTTCGCCTGGACCGGCATCGGCGCCACCGCGGGCGACGCCGTCCGCAGTCGCCGTGCCGTCGTCGCCGCCATCCGCGAGCGCGCCGAACGGGCGGAGCGCACCCGTGAGGAGGAGGCCCGCCGCCGCGTCGCCGAGGAGCGCCTGCGCATCGCCCGGGACCTGCACGACGTCGTCGCCCACCACATCGCCCTCGTCAACGTCCAGGCCGGTGTCGCCGCCCACGTCATGGACAAGCGGCCCGACCAGGCCAAGGAAGCCCTCGCCCACGTACGCGAAGCAAGCCGCTCCGCGCTCAACGAACTCCGCGCGACGGTCGGCCTGCTCCGCCAGTCCGGCGACCCCGAGGCCCCCACCGAACCCGCCCCCGGCCTCGCCCGCCTCGACGAACTCGCGGGCACCTTCCGCAGCGCGGGCCTCCAGGTGGAGGTCGCCCGCGCCGACGAGGGCACCACCCTCCCCGCCGCCGTCGACCTGGCCGCCTACCGCGTCATCCAGGAGGCCCTCACCAACGTGCAGAAGCACGCGGGCCCGGAGGCGAAGGCCAAGGTCAGCGTCGTCCGCGTGGGGCCGAACATCGAGATCACCGTCCTCGACGACGGCGCGGGCGACGACGACCCACCGGAGGGCGGCGGCCACGGCCTGCTCGGCATGCGCGAGCGCGTCACCGCCCTGCGCGGCACCCTCGCCACCGGCCCCCGCTACGGAGGCGGTTTCCGCGTCCATGCGATCCTGCCGGTCAAGAGCCGTACGCGCCCCACGGAGGACCCGGCATGACCCGGTCGCGGAACTCCCGGGCACCCCGCGGGAGTTCTCGTAGCGCCCAGCCATCCACCTCGTGCCCCGCAGAGGACCCCGCATGACCATCCGCGTCCTGCTCGCCGACGACCAGGCCCTCCTCCGCAGCGCCTTCCGGGTGCTGGTCGACTCCGAGCCCGACATGGAGGTCGTGGGCGAGGCGTCCGACGGGGCGGAGGCAGTGCGGCTGGCCAAGGAGGAGCGGGCGGACGTCGTCCTGATGGACATCCGGATGCCCGGCACCGACGGCCTCGCCGCCACCCGCATCATCAGCGCCGACCCGGCCCTCGCCCATGTCCGCGTCGTCATCCTCACCACCTTCGAGGTCGACGACTACGTCGTGCAGTCGCTGCGCGCCGGCGCCTCCGGTTTCCTCGGCAAGGGCTCCGAACCCGACGAACTGCTCAGCGCCATCCGCGTCGCGGCCGGTGGCGAGGCCCTGCTGTCCCCGGCCGCCACCAAGGGGCTGATCGCCCGCTTCCTCGCCCAGGGCGACGGCGCGGACGACCTTGATCCCGCCCGCGCCGAGCGGCTCGACGCGCTCACCGTCCGGGAGCGCGAGGTCCTGGTCCAGGTCGCCGGCGGGCACTCCAACGACGAGATCGCCGAGCGGTTGGAGGTCAGCCCGCTGACCGTGAAGACGCACGTCAACCGGGCCATGTCCAAGCTCGGCGCCCGCGACCGGGCGCAACTGGTGGTGATCGCGTACGAGTCGGGGCTGGTACGTCCAAGGGTGGAGTGACCTCTGACGGGCGTACTGCGCCCGGAGTATGCGCCGTATAAGGAAATGGACCTGGGGCCTACGAAACCGGGCTCCTTGATGGCTCAGGGTGTAGGGGCGGGCGCTCACATGTGCGCCACAGACGCCCCTGCCACGTCCGCTGCCCACTTCTGCCGCTCACAGAAGAGAGACCCTGACCCATGTCCTGGCTGTCGAGATTCAGCCTCGCCCAACGTGCCCTCATAGGCCTGATGTCGATCATCGCCATCGCCTTCGGCGCCATCGCGATACCCCAGCTCAAGCAGCAGCTGCTGCCCTCCATCGAACTGCCGATGGTGTCCGTGCTGGCGCCGTACCAGGGCGCCTCACCGGACGTGGTCGAGAAGCAGGTCGTCGAGCCGATCGAGGACAGCCTCGAAGCCGTCGACGGCATCACCGGCGTCACCTCCACGGCGAGCGAGGGCAACGCCGTGATCATGGCGTCCTTCGACTACGGCCCCGACACCCAGCAACTCGTCGCCGACGTCCAGCAGGCCGTCAACCGGGCCCGCGTCCAGCTGCCGGACGAGGTGGACCCGCAGGTCATCGCCGGTTCCACGGACGACATCCCGACCGTCGTCCTGGCCGTCACCTCCGACCAGGACCAGCAGGCCCTGGCCGACCAGCTCGACCGTACGGTCGTGACGGAGCTGAAGGACATCGACGGCGTCGGCCAGGTCACCGTCGACGGCGTACGGGACCTCCAGGTCACCGTGGAGCCGGACGACGCGAAGCTGGCGAAGGCGGGCCTGACCTCGGCGGCCCTCTCCCAGGCCCTGCAGGCGGGCGGCGCCACCGTCCCGGCCGGCTCCTTCGACGAGGGCGGCGACAACCGCACGGTCCAGGTGGGCGGCGGCTTCACCTCGCTGGAGCAGATCAAGGACCTGATGGTCACCGGCGAGGGCACCTCCGGGAAGAAGCCGGTCCGCCTCGGTGACGTGGCCACCGTCAAGCAGGAGCAGGCCCCGGCCGACTCCATCACCCGCACCGACGGCAAGCCGTCCCTCGCGGTCGCGGTCACCATGGACCGCGACGGCAGCGCGGTCGCCATCTCGGACGCGGTGCGCGACAAGCTCCCGGAGCTCCGCAAGGACCTCGGCTCGGACGCCACGCTCACCGTGGTCAGCGACCAGGGCCCGGCCGTGAAGAAGTCCATCGACGGCCTGACCACCGAGGGCGCGCTCGGTCTGCTCTTCGCGGTCCTCATCATCCTGGTCTTCCTCGCGTCGATCCGCTCGACGCTGGTGACCGCGGTGTCCATCCCGCTGTCCGTGGTCCTGGCGCTGATCGTGCTGTGGACCAGGGACCTCTCCCTGAACATGCTGACGCTCGGCGCGCTGACCATCGCCATCGGCCGTGTTGTCGACGACTCGATCGTGGTCCTGGAGAACATCAAGCGGCACCTCGGCTACGGCGAGGAGCGCGAGGAGGCCATCCTCAAGGCGGTCCGCGAGGTCGCCGGCGCGGTCACCTCCTCCACCCTCACCACGGTGGCCGTCTTCCTGCCGATCGGCCTGACCGGCGGCATGGTGGGCGAGCTGTTCGGCTCGTTCAGCCTGACGGTGACGGCCGCGCTGCTGGCGTCGCTGCTGGTCTCGCTGACGGTCGTCCCGGTGCTGTCGTACTGGTTCCTGCGCGCCCCGAAGGGCACCCCGGCGGACGCCGACGAGGCCCGCCGCAAGGCCGAGGAGAAGGAGGCGAAGAGCAGGCTCCAGCGCTTCTACGTCCCCGTCCTGCGGTTCGCGACCCGTCGCCGCCTCACCAGCGTGCTGCTCGCGATCGTCATCCTCGCCGGCACGTTCGGCATGGCGCCGCTGCTGAAGACGAACTTCTTCGACCAGGGCGAGCAGGAAGTCCTCACCGTCAAGCAGGAGTTGAAGCCGGGCACCAGCCTGGCGGCCACCGACGAGCAGGCGAAGAAGGTCGAGCAGCTGCTCGCCGGCACCGAGGGCGTCAAGGACTACCAGGTCACGGTCGGCTCGTCCGGCTTCATGGCCGCCTTCGGCGGCGGCACCGACACCAACCAGGCGTCGTACCAGGTGATGCTGGCGGACTCGGCGTCTTACGACGAGGTGCAGGACCGTATCGAGGCGGGCCTGAAGAAGCTCGACGGCATCGGTACGACCACCATCGCGGCCGGTGACGGCTTCGGCGCCCAGGACCTGAGCGTCGTCGTGAAGGCGGCCGACGCGGGCGTCCTGCGCACGGCGGCCGAGCAGGTCCGGGAGGCGGTGGCCGGCCTGGACGACGTCACGGACGTGACCAGCGACCTGTCGCAGAGCGTGCCGCGCATCTCGGTGAAGGCCAACGACAAGGCGGCCGCGGCCGGTTTCAACGACCAGACCCTCGGGATGGCCGTCGCCCAGGCGGTCCGCGGGAACACGGCGGCGCAGGCCACCCTCGACGACACCGAGCGGGACGTCGTCATCGAGTCGGCGAAGCCCGCGAAGACGCTGAAGCAGCTTCAGGACCTGTCTCTGGGCCGGGTGAAGCTCGGTGACATCGCGGACGTGAAGCTGGTGGACGGCCCGGTCTCGATGACCCGGATCGACGGCCGGCGCGCCGCCACGATCACCGCCAAGCCGACCGGCGACAACACCGGCGCGGTGAGCGCGGACCTCCAGTCCAAGATCAACGGGCTGACGCTCCCGGCGGGCGCGACGGCCGAGATCGGCGGCGTCTCGCAGGACCAGGACGAGGCGTTCGCCAACCTGGGCCTGGCGATGCTCGCGGCGATCGCGATCGTCTTCATGCTGCTGGTGGCGACCTTCCGCTCGCTGGCCCAGCCGCTGATCCTGCTCGTGTCGATCCCGTTCGCGGCGACCGGCGCGATCGGCCTCCTGGTGGCGACCGGCACCCCGATGGGCGTCCCCGCGATGATCGGCATGCTGATGCTGATCGGCATCGTGGTGACGAACGCGATCGTCCTGATCGACCTCATCAACCAGTACAGGAAGCAGGGTTACGGCGTCGTGGAGGCCGTGATCGAGGGCGGCCGGCACCGGCTGCGCCCGATCCTCATGACGGCCCTGGCGACGATCTTCGCCCTGCTCCCGATGGCCGCGGGTGTCACCGGCGAGGGCGGCTTCATCGCCCAGCCGCTGGCGGTGGTCGTCATCGGCGGCCTGATCACCTCGACCATGCTGACGCTGCTGCTCGTTCCGACGCTCTACACGATGCTGGAACTCCGCAAGGAGCGCCGGGCGAAGAAGCGGGCGGCGAAGAAGGCCGAGAAGGCCGGGACACCTCCTCAGCCGGCGGAATCGGGGGAGCCCGAACCCGCGGGAGTGTGACGGCCCTTGTCGTACGGCGGCCGGGTCCCTGATCCACGGAGATCGCGGACCCGGCCGCTGCCGTACCCGGGGTTACGTATTCTGTGGCCTCGAACTGATCTGCGGCGGAAGGGGATTCGCGCGTGCCGCTGCACAGGGACGACCCGAAATCGGTCGGCGGCTACAAGCTGGTCGACCGGCTCGGGGCCGGAGGCATGGGAATCGTCTACCGGGGCAGGGCGCGCTCGGGCCGCGAGGTCGCCGTGAAGGTGGTGCACGCCCAGTACGCCGAGGACCCCGTCTTCCGCACCCGCTTCCGGCAGGAGATCGAGGCGGTCCGCAAGGTGAGCGGCGCCTTCACCGCCCCGGTCGTGGACGCCGACCCGGAGGCGGTACGGCCCTGGATGGCGACCCAGTACGTGCCCGGCCGCTCGCTCGCCGACCGCCTCCGCGAGCGGGGCCCGCTGCGCGCCGCCGAACTGCGGCAGCTGGCCCTGGGGTTGGTGGAGGCGCTGCGGGACATCCACCGTGCCGGGGTCGTGCACCGGGACCTGAAGCCGGCCAACGTCCTGATGGCCGAGGACGGCCCCCGCGTCATCGACTTCGGCATATCCCGCGCGGCGGAGAACCACCAGACCCTCACCGAGACCGGCCAGATGATCGGCACCCCGCCGTTCATGTCCCCCGAACAACTCACCGACGCCCGCAAGGTCGGCCCCGCGTCGGACGTCTTCTCACTCGGCGCGCTCCTGGTGTACGCCACGACCGGACGGGGCCCTTTCGACGCCGACAGCCCCTATCTGACGGCGTATCGGGTGGTGCACAACGAGCCGGTGCTCGACGGCATCGGGCAGCCGTTCCGGGGCATCCTGGAGCGCTGCCTGACCAAGGATGCCGAGGGGCGGCCCGGACTCGACGAGCTGGCCCGGGAGTTCGCGGCCGCCCTGCCGGAGGCCGCCCCCGGCGACCTGCCGACGGTGACGCTGCGCGGGGACGCACCGGTGGTGCCGCAGACCCGCCCCGGCACCCTCGCCGACCCGGCGTCGACCGGCGGGGCCGGCCGCCGACGCCGTATCCGCCCCCTGCCGGCCGTGACCGGCACGGTGGGCGCGCTGACGCTCGGGCTGACGGCGTATCTGCTGCTCGGGCCGGGCTGGGCGGGCAGCGAGGCCACGCCGTCGTCGGCCTCGCGGTGGGCGGCGCTGCCCAGCGACTGGAAGCCCTGGCAGACGACGGTGTTCGAGACATCACCGCTGGGCCTGAAGCAGGCGCTGGGAGGGGAGGAGGGCCTGCTGGCGGGGGAGCCCGAGTGTGTCATGCACGAGGACGCCGTCTACTGCGCCGGCGAGAGCGTCCTCCCGGTCCGCGTGGACGCCGAGACCGGCAAGATCGTCTGGCGTGCCGAGGTCGCACCCGCCGACACCGTGAGCGGGAGGTACTCCGCCTCCCTGCTCGGTGCCCAGCGCGGCACAGTGCTCCTGTGGCAGAGCATCACCACCGAATCCGCCGTGGACGACCCGGTCCACGTCCTCGCCCTCGACGCCCGGACCGGCGATCAACTGTGGCGGCACAAGGTGGAGAACGAGAACCTCGACCTGGCCCTGTCCGGCGACGTGGTGCTGACCTCCGACAACGGCCGGACGGTGACGGCCCGTTCCCTGCGCACCGGCGCCGAGCGCTGGACGCTGAAGGTGCCCACCGATCACTACTGCTCGTTCATGACGGTCGGTGCCGGGCTGTACGCCCAGTTCACCCCGAACGACGGGCAGGCCAACACCTCCCAGCTCCTGGAGGTGGACCGGACCGACGGCTCGGTGCGGCACCGCCTGAAGGTCCCCGTGACCAGCGGTGTCGTCGGGGGCCTCGACGGACGGCTGGTGCTGCTGGAGACGAACGAGGAGGACGCGCAGCTGGGCGAGGGCCTGATCTACGACAGGATCGCGCTGGTGGACCCGAAGACCGGAGCCCGTACCACGAGGAAGCTGGCCGACGAGTACGGTGACACGGTCACGCTGGCGGACGGCACGTTGTGGTTCACCTCGTCCAACGGCCAGGTGGTCGCCGTGGCGGCGCGCACCGGCAAGGTGCTGTGGCGGGCCCACACCAGCCTGGAACAACCGGGAGAGGCCCGGTACGACGCGCGGGCCGACGTTGTGTACCTGGCCAGCGCCAGCGGCCGGGTGGCGGCCCTCGACGGGCACAAGGGAACGGTGCTGTGGGAGACGCTCCCGCACAGCACCTCGGTGACGCCCGGCACGTACGCCCCCAAGGTGATGTTCCACGACGGCGCGCTGGTCGTGTCCATCCCGAACGGCACCCTCTTCACCCTCGACCCCGCGCACCCCGAGCGGCAGCCCGTCTCGGGGTGACAGCGGGGCCGTGCGGGTCTACGGCAGCGCCAGCATCCGCTCCAGCGCCAGCTTCGCGAACGCCTCGGTCTCCTTGTCGACCTCGATGCGGTTGACCAGGTTGCCCTCGGCGAGGGACTCCAGGGTCCAGACCAGGTGGGGCAGGTCGATGCGGTTCATCGTCGAGCAGAAGCAGACCGTCTTGTCGAGGAAGACGATCTCCTTGCCCTCCGGCGCGAAACGGTTCGCCAGGCGGCGTACGAGGTTCAGCTCGGTCCCGATGGCCCACTTGGAGCCGGCCGGGGCGGCCTCCAGGGCCTTGATGATGTACTCGGTCGAACCGACGTAGTCCGCCGCGGCCACGACCTCGTGCTTGCACTCGGGGTGGACCAGCACATTGACGCCGGGGATCCGGGCGCGCACGTCCTCCACGGACTCCAGGCTGAAGCGGCCGTGCACCGAGCAGTGACCGCGCCACAGGATCATCTTCGCGGCCCGCAGCTCGTCGGCCGTCAGCCCGCCGTTCGGCTTGTGCGGGTTGTAGACGACGCAGTCCTCCAGGGACATGCCCATGTCCCGGACGGCGGTGTTGCGGCCCAGGTGCTGGTCGGGCAGGAACAGCACCTTCTCGCCCTGCTCGAAGGCCCAGTCCAGGGCCCGTTTCGCGTTCGACGAGGTGCAGATCGTGCCGCCGTGCTTGCCCGTGAACGCCTTGATGTCCGCGGAGGAGTTCATGTACGACACGGGGACGACCTGCTCGGCTATGCCGGCCTCGGTCAGCACGTCCCAGCACTCCGCCACCTGCTCGGCCGTCGCCATGTCGGCCATCGAGCAGCCGGCGGCGAGGTCGGGCAGGACGACCTTCTGGTCGTCGGAGGTCAGGATGTCCGCCGACTCCGCCATGAAGTGCACACCGCAGAACACGATGTACTCGGCCTCCGGGCGCGCGGCCGCGTCGCGGGCCAGCTTGAAGGAGTCACCGGTCACGTCCGCGAACTGGATGACCTCGTCGCGCTGGTAGTGGTGGCCGAGCACGAAGACCTTGTTCCCGAGCTTCTCCTTGGCCGCGCGGGCGCGCTCGACCAGGTCCGGGTCGGACGGCGAGGGAAGGTCGCCGGGACACTCGACGCCGCGCTCGCTCCTGGGGTCGGCCTCACGGCCGAGGAGCAGCAGGGCGAGGGGCGTCGGCTGTACGTCGAGCTCCGTGGTCTGGGCGGTGGTCACGACACGCACCCTTTCTGTTCTGCGGCTCGCCGGGACCGGAAGATCCGGACCCGGCGGGTCATGCGGGACACCTTCATCGACTTTTCGTCGAATTGACGCTATCTATCATAACCGGTTCACGTCAGTTTGACGATGGCCATCGCGTCGATGTGACGTGAATCCCGATGACGGGCGCGCGTATTCCCCCATGAGGCGTTTTCCGCTTCGCGCACCGTGTGCGAGCATGAAGAAGGACCGATAAGACAAGCGCCCGGCCCGGAATGAATCCGCGGCCCCGCCGGTTGCAACCGTCGGCAAGCAGTCTCCGTACAACCCGGGAGAGATGTAGATGTCCGTATCGGACGAGACCAGCACCGTCACCGACGGCATCGTCCTGACCGACGCCGCCGCGTCCAAGGTCAAGGCCCTGCTCGACCAGGAAGGCCGTGACGACCTCGCCCTGCGCGTCGCCGTCCAGCCCGGCGGCTGCTCCGGCCTGCGCTACCAGCTCTTCTTCGACGAGCGTTCCCTCGACGGCGACGTGGTCAAGGACTTCGGCGGTGTGAAGGTCGTCACCGACCGCATGAGTGCCCCCTACCTGGGCGGCGCCACCGTCGACTTCGTGGACACCATCGAGAAGCAGGGCTTCACGATCGACAACCCGAACGCGACGGGCTCCTGCGCCTGCGGCGACTCCTTCAACTGAGCAGCCCGGCCGAGCCCGCCGGCACACGGGAAGGCGGCGACCCCCTCCGACGGGGCCGCCGCCTTCCCGCGTCCGCAGGCCCTTACCGGGCCCCGGACGTCTCCGGTGCGTCCGGAAGCCGCGTCCCGGGCTTCTCCAGCGGGATCGCCTGCCCGTCCGAACCCACGACCTCGCGGTCACCGAGCGGCTCATCCAGCTGCACGGTCTTGTGGAACACCTTGGCGATCATGATGCAGACCTTGTCCGGCTGAGAGGTCGCGGTCACCTGGACCGTCACCTGGTCCTCGCTCTCGCTCGCCGTCACCTTGTACTCGGCGCACACGCCGCCCGTGAAGGCCACGGTCAGTTCCCGGCCGTCGACGGTGTAGCCGTCCACCGCCACGTTCCGCGTGACCGGCGCCGAGGTCGGCTCGTCCTTCGGCTCGGTCGGCCGCGGGGTCGGCTGCCCGCTCGGCTGTCCGCTCGGCTCCTCGGACGGTGTGGCCGAGACCAGGTACTCCGGGTCGACCGCCGGATACGTCACCGTGAAGCTGTCCTGCGCGCCCGGCGCCCGCACCTCGAACAGCCAGGACGGCACCAGCGCCTGCCGCGTGTCCACATAGTGCGAGGCCAGCCCGAACACCGCCTTCTCGACCGTGACGGTGTCCTTCGCCGGCGCACCCGTCGAGGCCTCCGACCCGCAAGGCGCCTCAAGGCGGTCCTTCAGCGGTACGGGGCTGGCGCAGCCGCCTATGCCCATGCGGTGGTCGGTCCCCGGTGCCGCGTTCATCAGCCCGAGCGTCTTCTCGGCACCCAGCACGGGGTACGTGTCCCCCTTCACCGGCGCCTTCAACTGGCCGCTCCCGCCGACCACTTCACCCTGGGCGCTCACCGTGACCCCGGTCGTCCAGCCGTACGTGGGCAGTCCGCCGACGAGGGGGCTGGCGTTCACGACCCGCTGGGCGCCCATGAGCTGGCTCGCGTCGAGCTTCGCGTCGTCCTGACCCACCGCCTTGAGAACCGGCGCGGCGGCCTTCTTCGCGGCGGCCTCACTCACCGGGTCCCCGGCCGGGTCCGCGGCGCCCTTGTCGCAGACGGTGGTGCTCTCGCAGTTGTCGGTGCCGGCGGCGTACCGGTAGAAGGTCCAGGTCCCCGGCGCCTGCTTGTTCACCTGCAGACTGGGCCCGGACCCGTCCTTCGCCCCGACCTTCCAGGTCTGCCCCTGCGCCACCGGCTTCCCGTCCACCCCGAGCGCCTCGGCCAGCCGGGCCACCTTGTCCGCGCCGACCTCACCCCGGGCCCGGTACACCGGCGCCGAGCCGGGCCCGTCCGCCAGCTCCCCGTCGGCCTTGTAGGTGACGCCGTACGGGTTGGGCTCCCCGGGTGCGATGCCGCCGGTACCGCCGGAACCGCCCTCGGTGTAGCCGTCGAGGTGGAGCGGCGGGGGAGTGCCGTCGCCGGACGCCCCCGACGCCGTACCGCCGTCCCACCCTCCGGACGCACTCGCGGCGAGGTAGGCCCCGCCGCCCCCGACGAGCAGCACGGCTGCGGCGACGGAGGCGATGATCGCGGGGGAGCGGCGCCGGGCGAAATCGCCGACTCCGGCCTCTTGGTGAGCGGCACCTTCATGATCGGTCTCTTCATGAGCGCGCTCGTCCTTGGCCCCCGCGGCCTCGGCGTCGGGAACGGTGGTGCCGTCCTCCACGGCACCGGCGGCGCCGTTTTCCTCCCGGACGCCCTGCTCCTCGGCGGAGCCGTCGGCGCCCGTGTCGTCGTTCTCGGGTCGCTCGGTGTTCACCGCATCGCTCCTTCGGCTGCGCACATGTCCCATGACCCTGACCGGACCCTGCCAAAAAGGTCGGCCCACGGGGTCGTATCCCGCATCCCCTTTACGGGGGACAGCGATGGGACGCAGCGGGGGAGCGCGCGGTTCCCTGAAAGGCGCCGATTCGGCCGCCGGAGTTCGATCAGTCGCCGTAGCCGATCAGTCGCCGTAGTCCGACATCGCGTCCAGCAGCCGCGCCGATTTCGGCGGCACGGTCACTCCATGGATGAGTGAGGGGGAGACCGGACGGGAAAGGACACGGTCGGGAGCGGTCCAATGGGGAGCCATCCGCGCGCAGTCACCGCGCAGCGACGCCAGGTCGCCCTCCAGGTCGATCGGAGCCGGGGCGTGGACCTCGATTTTCGTCATATCGGAACCGTAGGCACGCAGGAGCCCGCGAAGAAAGATCTACTATCGGGTAGTTTCGACTGCTTCAGAGTCCCGGTCACGAACGGTAGCGTGGACTGTCAATCCCACCTCCCCGCAGGAGACTCCACGCCGTGCGCATCGCAGTCACCGGCTCCATCGCCACCGACCACCTCATGACCTTCCCCGGCCGCTTCGCCGACCAGTTCGTCGCGGACCAGCTGCACACGGTCTCGCTCTCCTTCCTGGTCGACAACCTGGACGTACGCCGGGGCGGCGTAGGCGCGAACATCGCCTTCGGCATGGGCCAGCTGGGCACGAAGCCGATCCTGGTCGGCGCCGCGGGCTCCGACTTCGACGAGTACCGGGCCTGGCTGGACCGGCACGGCGTCGACACCGGCTCGGTCCGCATCTCCGAGACCCTGCACACCGCCCGCTTCGTCTGCACCACCGACGCCGACCACAACCAGATCGGCTCCTTCTACACGGGTGCGATGAGCGAGGCCCGCCTGATCGAGCTGAAGACCGTCGCGGACCGCGTCGGCGGCCTCGACCTGGTCCTCATCGGCGCCGACGACCCCGAGGCGATGCTCCGCCACACCGAGGAGTGCCGCTCCCGCGAGATCCCCTTCGCCGCGGACTTCTCCCAGCAGATCGCCCGCATGAACGGCGACGAGATCCGGATACTGCTGGACGGAGCGACGTACCTCTTCTCGAACGAGTACGAGAAGGGCCTCATCGAGTCCAAGACCGGCTGGACCGACGAGGAGATCCTGTCCAAGGTCGGCCACCGCGTCACGACCCTCGGCTCGCGCGGCGTACGCATCGAGCGCAAGGGCGAGGACCCGATCGAGGTCGGCTGCCCGGAGGAGGACCGCAAGGCCGACCCCACGGGCGTCGGCGACGCCTTCCGTGCCGGGTTCCTCTCCGGCCTCGCCTGGGGCGTCTCGCTGGAGCGGGCCGCGCAGGTCGGCTGCATGCTGGCGACGCTCGTCATCGAGACCGTCGGCACGCAGGAGTACCAGCTGCGACGGGCCCACTTCATGGACCGCTTCACCAAGGCCTACGGGCATGACGCCGCCGCCGACGTCCAGGCGCACCTGGGCTGACTCCTCGCCCCTCGGGGCGTTCAGCTCACCCGGCGGACCAAGTACGCCGTCCCTTGGTCCGCCGGTTCCTCACCGACGTACTCCTGCCCCCGCATCGCGCACCACGCCGGGATGTCCAGCCGGGCCGCCTCGTCGTCGGCGAGTACGCGGACCGTGCCGCCCACGGGCACCTCGCCGATCACCTTGGCCAGCTCGATGACCGGAAGCGGACAGAGCTTGCCGATCGCGTCCACGACCAGGACGTCCTCCCGTACGACCGTGCTGGGCACCGGCGCCCCGAGCTTCTCCCGCACGGACGCCACGGCCCCCGGCAGCACCTCCAGGAACCGCTCGACGTCCTGTGCCGCTGTCCCGAACGGCAACGAAACCCTCACGTTTCCCTCGCTCAGCACCCCCATCGCCCTCAGCACATGGCTGGGCGTCAACGTGCTGCTCGTACAGGACGAACCGGAGGAGACCGAGAACCCGGCACGATCCAGCTCGTGCAGCAAGGTCTCCCCGTCGACATAGAGACAGGAGAAGGTGACGACACCGGGCAGTCGCCGCACCGGATCGCCGACCACCTCCACATCCGGCACCAGCCGCGGCACCCGCGCCCGGATCCGCTCCGTCAGCTCCCGCAGCCGTACCGCCTCTTGGGCCGCCTCCGCCTGTACGGCCCGCAGCGAGGCCGCCGCGGCGACGATCGCCGGGATGTTCTCGAACCCGGCCGCCCGCCCCGACTCCCGCTCATCCAGAGGCCCTTGCGCGGCGAACCGCACCCCTTTGCGTACGACGAGCAGCCCGACCCCCGACGGCCCACCCCATTTATGGGCACTCCCGGTCAACACCGACCAGTCACCCTCGACGCGCCCCCACCCGAGCGACTGCGCCGCGTCCACCAACAACGGCACCCCGGCCTCCCGGCACACCCCGGCCACCTCCGCCACCGGCTGCTCGGCCCCCACCTCGTGGTTGGCCGACTGGAGGCAGGCGAGGGCGGTATCCGCCCGAAGGGCCTGCGCGTACCCCTGCACGCTCACGGCCCCCGCCCGGTCCACCTCGACCTGCGTGACCGCCCCGCCCTCGGCCTCGTGCGCGTCAGCCGCATGGAGCACAGAGGAGTGTTCGACGGCAGACACAATCAGGTGACGCCCGACCCGCCGCCGCCCCGCCAACACCCCGGCGACACCCGAGTGCACGGCTTTCGTCCCCGAAGAGGTGAACACCAACTCGTCGGCCCGGCACCCCACAGCCTCGGCAGCGGCCTCCCGGGCCGCGTCCAGCAGCATCCGGGCCCTGCGGCCTTCCCTGTACAGACGTGCGGGATCAGCCCACCCTTCATCGAGCGAGGCCTGTAGCGCCTGCCGGGCAACGGGATGGAGAGGAGCACTGGAAGCAGCGTCGAAGTAAGCCACACAGCAACGCTAAACGTCCGGTCACCGCAACGTCCTTTCAGGGGCGCGGGGCGGTGACATCTGCGGCTCCGCCGCGGGGCGCGACCAGCCACAAACAACCCGCAGCCGCCAATCAAGCGAACCCCCCACTCCAGTAGGCCCCCCTCCCCGCGAACCCCCGGAGGGCGTCGGCTAGGGTTTGGTCCGCATAAACATCCAAACCCCTGCCCGTCGCAGGGCGGCGACCGACCAGCGAGAAGGCAGGCCGCAGCCATACCGCGCGGGCGAGACTCTCGGGAAGGCGCTACGTGAGTCCCAACGGCTCCGACCGCTCGCCGCGGCGCCCGATGCGGCGGAAGCTGCTGCAGGCAATGACTGCGGGCCTGGTCCTGGCGACAGCCACCGGTTGCTCGTACAACTGGGAAGACTTCCCTCGCCTTGGTATGCCCACCCCGACCACGGAAGAGGCTCCGCGGATCCTCTCCCTGTGGCAGGGTTCCTGGGCGGCGGCGCTCGCCGTCGGTGTGCTGGTGTGGGGCCTCATCCTGTGGAGCGCCATCTTCCACCGGCGCAGCCGCACCAAGGTCGAGGTCCCTCCGCAGACCCGGTACAACATGCCGATCGAGGCGCTGTACACGGTGGTCCCGCTCATCATCGTCTCGGTCCTGTTCTACTTCACGGCCCGCGACGAGTCGAAGCTCCTCACGCTCAAGGACAAGCCCGACGTCACCGTCAACGTCGTCGGCTTCCAGTGGAGCTGGTGCTTCAACATGATCGAGAGCGTCGACGGTTCCACCGGCGACGCCAAGACGGCCAAGGAACTGGCCGCGATCCCGGACCGGTTCAAGGAAGACTTCCCGGCGAACGCCGGCGGTGTCTACGACTGCGGCACTCCCGGCACCCGGAACCCGCAGACAGGCAACCCGGGCCCGACCCTGTGGCTCCCCAAGGGCAAGACGGTCCGCTTCGTCCTCACCTCGCGTGACGTCATCCACTCCTTCTGGGTGGTGCCGTTCCTGATGAAGCAGGACGTCATCCCGGGCCACACCAACGCCTTCGAGGTGACCCCCAACAAGGAGGGCACCTTCCTGGGCAAGTGCGCCGAACTCTGCGGCGTCGACCACTCCCGGATGCTGTTCAACGTGAAGGTCGTCTCCCCCGAGCGCTACGAGCAGCACCTCAAGGACCTCGCCAAGAAGGGGCAGACCGGTTACGTTCCCGCCGGCATCGCGCAGACGAGCCACGAGAAGAACCGGGAGACGACAAACCTGTGAGCATCCTCAACGAACCCCAGGGTGCCGCGGCAGCTGAGGACTCGTACGAGAACGAGCTGCCGGTCAGGCGCAAGCAGCCCGGCAACGTCGTGGTCAAGTGGCTCACCACCACCGACCACAAGACGATCGGAACGCTGTACCTCGTCACGTCGTTCGCGTTCTTCGTGATCGGCGGCGTGATGGCGCTGCTCATGCGCGCCGAGCTGGCCCGTCCGGGCCTGCAGATCATGTCGAACACGCAGTTCAACCAGGCGTTCACGATGCACGGCACGATCATGCTGCTGATGTTCGCGACGCCGCTGTTCGCCGGCTTCGCGAACTGGATCATGCCGCTGCAGATCGGCGCGCCGGACGTGGCCTTCCCCCGGCTGAACATGTTCGCCTACTGGCTGTACCTGTTCGGCTCGCTCATCGCGGTCGGCGGCTTCCTCACCCCGCAGGGTGCGGCCGACTTCGGCTGGTTCGCCTACTCCCCGCTGTCGGACGCGGTCCGCAGCCCGGGTATCGGCGCCGACTTGTGGATCATGGGTCTGGCCTTCTCCGGCTTCGGCACGATCCTCGGCTCGGTCAACTTCATCACCACGATCATCTGCATGCGCGCACCGGGCATGACCATGTTCCGCATGCCGATCTTCGTGTGGAACGTGCTGCTGACCGCGGTGCTGGTCCTGCTGGCCTTCCCGGTCCTGGCGGCCGCGCTGTTCGCGCTGGAGGCGGACCGCAAGTTCGGCGCCCACGTCTTCGACTCCGCCAACGGCGGGGCGTTGCTGTGGCAACACCTCTTCTGGTTCTTCGGCCATCCAGAGGTGTACATCATCGCGCTGCCGTTCTTCGGCATCATCTCCGAGGTCATCCCGGTCTTCTCCCGCAAGCCGATGTTCGGCTACATGGGTCTGATCGCGGCGACCATCGCGATCGCGGGTCTGTCCGTGACGGTGTGGGCGCACCACATGTACGTCACCGGCGGCGTACTCCTCCCGTTCTTCTCCTTCATGACGTTCCTCATCGCCGTACCGACCGGCGTGAAGTTCTTCAACTGGATCGGAACGATGTGGAAGGGCTCGTTGTCCTTCGAGACACCGATGCTCTGGGCGACCGGCTTCCTGATCACCTTCACCTTCGGTGGTCTGACCGGCGTCATCCTGGCCTCGCCGCCGATGGACTTCCACGTCTCCGACTCGTACTTCGTGGTGGCCCACTTCCACTACGTCGTCTTCGGCACCGTCGTCTTCGCGATGTTCTCCGGCTTCCACTTCTGGTGGCCGAAGATGACCGGCAAGATGCTCGACGAGCGCCTCGGCAAGATGACCTTCTGGACGCTGTTCATCGGCTTCCACGGCACCTTCCTGGTCCAGCACTGGCTGGGCGCCGAGGGCATGCCGCGTCGTTACGCCGACTACCTCGCGGCCGACGGCTTCACCGCCCTGAACACCATCTCGACGATCAGCTCGTTCGTGCTCGGCGCGTCGCTGCTGCCCTTCTTCTACAACGTGTGGAAGACGGCCAAGTACGGCAAGCCGGTCGGCGTCGACGACCCGTGGGGCTACGGCCGCTCGCTGGAGTGGGCGACGTCCTGCCCGCCGCCGCGGCACAACTTCCTCACTCTGCCGCGGATCCGTTCCGAATCCCCGGCGTTCGACCTGCACCACCCTGAGATCGCCGCCCTCGACCAGCTCGAGAACGCTCCTCACGGTGAGAAGGCTCTGGCTGGTGGCAAGGAGGCCGGCAAGTGAAGGTTCAGGGCAAGATGTTCATCTGGCTGAGCGTCTTCATCCTCGCCATGGCGGTCGTCTATGGCGTGTGGTCGAAGGAGCCGGCCGGCACGACGGCCCTCTTCCTGGCCTTCGGTCTGTCCATCATGATCGGCTTCTACCTGGGCTTCACGGCCCGGCGGGTCGACACGGGCGCCCAGGACAACAAGGAGGCGGACGTCGCGGACGACGCCGGCGAGGTCGGGTTCTTCAGCCCGCACAGCTGGCAGCCGCTCTCCCTCGCGATCGGCGGCGCCTTCGCCTTCCTGTCGATCGCGATCGGCTGGTGGCTGATGTACTTCTCGGCGCCGCTGATCCTGATCGGCGTCTGGGGCTGGGTCTTCGAGTACTACCGCGGTGAGAACCGCACCCAGTAACGCGAGCTGAGCTCACCAGGAGCCCGGACACTCCGTCAGGAGCGTCCGGGCTCCTGCGTATGCCGCAATCGGCATCACCCGGACGCGCTATCCGGCGCGCCATGGTTGACGTGGCTTCCTAGCGTGAGGCCATGAGCAAAACACCGCGCACGAGCCCCGCCATAGGCTGCACGCTCCTGCTGGTCGCGCTCGGGGCGACCGCCACCGGCTGCGGCAGCGACGGCAACCCGCTGTCCGCCGAGCCGTACGACGCGGCCGACCAGATCGCCTTCAACGGCCCCACGGGCGACGGCAAGAAGGCCGACCCCGACAAGCCCCTGGAGATCACCGCGGAGGACTCCGACGGCCGCATCACGGACGTCACCGCCAGGGACGCCGCAGGACGCCACGTCGCGGGCGAACTCTCCGCCGACGGCACCCGCTGGCACAGCACCTCCCCGCTCGCCGCCAACGCCCGCTACACGGTCCGCGTGAGCACCGAGGACGAGGACGGCGCCCCCGGCCGCAAGGTCCTCACCTTCGACACCAGCAGGCCGACGACCCAGAAGCACCTGACGGTGGAGTTCGGCCCGAAGGCGGGCACATACGGCGTGGGCCAGCCCGTCACGGCCAAACTGAACCAGCCCGTGAAGGACAGGACGCAGCGGCAGACGGTCGAGCGGGCCCTCAAGGTCGACTCCACGCCCGCCGTGGAGGGCGCCTGGCACTGGGTGGACGACAAGGAACTCCACTACCGCCCCAAGGAGTACTGGCCCACCCAGGCCACGATCCGGGCCCGCAGCAACCTCGAAGGCATCAAGATCAGCGACCGTCTCCGGGGCGGCAAGGTCAAGCCCCTGACGATCACCATCGGCGACCAGGTCATCGCCGTCACGGACGCCGCGTCCCACCAGCTGACGCTCTACCGCAACGGCGAGGAGGTCAGGTCGATACCGGTCACGACCGGCAAGCCCGGCTTCGAGACCCGCAACGGCGTCAAGGTCGTCCTGGGCAAGGAGTACTTCGTACGTATGCGCGGCACCAGCATCGGCATAGCGGAGGGCTCCGCCGACTCGTACGACCTACCGGTCTACTACGCCACCCGCGTGACCTGGAGCGGCGAGTACGTCCACGCCGCCCCCTGGTCGGTCGGCTCCCAGGGCTACGCCAACGTCAGCCACGGCTGCACCGGCATGAGCACCGCCAACGCCGAGTGGTTCTTCGACAACGTCCGCGAGGGCGACATCGTCAAGGTCATCAACTCGTACGGCAACACGATGGAACCGTTCGGCAACGGTTTCGGCGACTGGAACCTGGACTGGAAGAAGTGGCGGGGCGGCAGCGCGCTGGTGGGCGGCACCCCCGACGGCCCAAGGCCTGAAGAGGCAGCACGTCTCAGGCCGACAGTAGTGTGACGCCCCTAGGGGCGCGGGGAACTGCGCGACCAGCCACAACGGACCCGCAGTCGCCCACGAAACGCGAACCCCCGAGCTCTCAGGCGCTCTGAAGGTTCTTCGTCCGCAACAGCGAAGCCAACGCCGCCGCGAACTCCACCGGCTCCACAGGCAACGTCACCGCCGCCTCGGCCCGACTCCACGTGGCCAGCCACGCATCCTGCGGCCGCCCGATCAGCAGCAGCACAGGCGGGCAGTTGAACACCTCGTCCTTGATCTGCCGGCAGACCCCCATGCCTCCCATGGGCACGGCCTCCCCGTCCAGCACACAGACGTCGATGCCCCCCTTGTCCAGCTCGCGCACCACCGCGGCAGGCGTCGCACACTCCACGAACTGCACGACAGGCACGTCCGGAGCGGGACGGCGCCCCGTAGCCAACCTCACCTGCTCGCGGGTGTTGGAGTCGTCGCTGTAGACCAGCACTGTGGCGGTCGGCTGCATTGTTCCTCCGTGACGTCAGCGTCGTAAGGACAGGCCCGTTGGGCCGGATGCTACTCCCTTGAACACCACGTCAACACCGGTATGAACGGGGAAGACACTCCGAACGGCACCCCCCGGAGTGAGGGCGGGATAAGCGACCGACATAATGTCGGTCGTGGCGACAGCAACGACAGTAGACAAGGGTCACGCGCACCCGTCGGTCAATCGACCGAACCTCACCAGCGTCGGAACCATCATCTGGTTGAGTTCCGAGCTGATGTTCTTCGCGGCCCTCTTCGCGATGTACTTCACCCTGCGATCGGTGACCGGTCCGGACTTCTGGCACGAGAAGGCGGAGGCCCTGAACTTCCCGTTCTCGGCGACGAACACCACGATCCTGGTGCTCTCCTCCCTCACCTGCCAGCTCGGCGTCTTCGCCGCCGAGCGCGGTGACGTCAAGAAGCTCCGGGGCTGGTTCATCGTCACCTTCGTCATGGGTGCGATCTTCATCGGCGGTCAGGTGTACGAGTACACCGAGCTGGTCAAGCACGAGGGCCTCTCGCTCTCGTCCGACCCGTACGGCTCGGTCTTCTACCTGACCACCGGCTTCCACGGCCTGCACGTGACGGGCGGTCTCATCGCCTTCCTGCTGGTCCTCGGCCGCACCTACGCGGCGAAGAGGTTCACGCACGAGCAGGCGACCGCCGCGATCGTCGTGTCCTACTACTGGCACTTCGTCGATGTCGTCTGGATCGGCCTCTTCGCCACGATCTACATGATCAAGTAGCCGGGCCCGATCCCGCGCGCGTTCCACAAACGCACATACCGCAAGCATCGACGCAGAAGATCCTGACACCGGGGTAATCCGTGAAAAAGCTCTCCGCACGACGACGCCATCCGCTGGCGGCGGTCGTCGTCCTACTCCTCGCGCTGGCGTGCACGGGCACGGTGTACGACTTGTTCGCGCCCACGAGCAAGGCGCAGGCCGAGGAATCCGCCCAGTCCCTCACCATCGAGGAGGGCAAAAAGCTCTACACCGTCGGCTGCGCCAGCTGCCACGGAACCGGCGGTCAGGGCACCTCGGACGGTCCGAGCCTGGTGGGCGTCGGCGCCGCAGCCGTCGACTTCCAGGTCGCGACGGGGCGTATGCCGGCCGCCACCTCCCAGGGCGCCCAGGTCCCGAAGAAGAAGAACATCTACTCGCAGGCTGAGATCGACCAGCTCGCGGCGTTCATCGCCTCGCTGGGCGCCGGCCCCTCCGTCCCGACCGAGGAGCAGTACGGCTCCGAGGGTGCGGACATCGCCAAGGGCGGCGAGCTCTTCCGCAACAACTGCGCCCAGTGCCACAACTTCACGGGCAAGGGCGGCGCGCTGACGAAGGGCAAGTTCGCCCCGACGCTCGAGGATGTCGACCCGAAGCACATCTACGAGGCCATGCAGACCGGCCCGCAGAACATGCCGTCGTTCCCCGACACCACGCTGTCGGAGCAGAACAAGAAGGACATCATCGCGTACCTGCACGCGGTCAACAGCGACGAGACGGTCAACCCGGGTGGTCTGGAGCTGGGCGGCCTCGGCCCGGTCAGTGAGGGCCTCTTCGCCTGGATCTTCGGTCTCGGTGGGTTGATCGCGGTCGCCGTCTGGGTCGCCGCTCGGACCGCAAAGGCCAAGAAGTCATGAGTAGCCAAGAGATTCCAGAAGAGAACCTGCCCGCTGAGCAGGACGCCCGTGTCGCGGTAGCGGACGAGAAGCACCCGTTCGCCGACCCCGGCCTGCCGCCCCACGAGCACCGGATCCAGGACATCGACGAGCGGGCCGCCAAGCGGTCCGAGCGCGCGGTCGCCCTGATGTTCACGGTGTCGATGCTGGCCACCGTCGGCTTCATCGCCTCGTTCGTCACGATCCCGCACGACAAGTCGGTCTTCGTCTTCCCGATCGGGCACCTCAACGCGCTGAACTTCGCGCTGGGTCTGACCCTCGGTACGGCGCTGTTCTGCATCGGCGCGGGCGCGGTCCACTGGGCCCGCACCCTGATGTCCGACGTGGAGGTCGCCGACGACCGGCACGCGATCGCGGCGGAGCCCGAGGTCAAGGCCAAGGTCATGGCCGACTTCCGGCAGGGTGCCAAGGAGTCCGCGCTCGGCCGCCGCAAGCTGATCCGCAACACGATGCTCGGCGCGCTCACCCTGGTGCCGCTCTCCGGTGTCGTCCTGCTGCGTGACCTCGGCCCGCTGCCCGGCACCAAGCTGCGCCACACCATGTGGTCCAAGGGCAAGCTGCTCGTCAACATGAACACCGACGAGCCGCTGCGTCCCTCGGACGTCGCGGTCGGCTCCCTCACCTTCGCCAAGCCGGAGGGCCTGGAGGAGCACGACCACGACTTCCAGAACGAGATCGCCAAGGCCGCCCTGATGATCGTCCGGCTCCAGCCCGACGACATCAAGGACAAGCGCGAGCTCGAGTGGTCGCACGAGGGCATCGTCGCGTACTCGAAGATCTGCACCCACGTCGGTTGCCCGATCTCCCTGTACGAGCAGCAGACGCACCACGTGCTCTGCCCCTGCCACCAGTCCACCTTCGACCTCTCCGACGGTGCCCGAGTGATCTTCGGCCCGGCCGGCCACGCCCTGCCGCAGCTGCGCATCGGCGTGAACGACGAGGGCTACCTCGAGGCGCTCGGCGACTTCGATGAGCCCGTCGGTCCTGCATTCTGGGAGCGCGGATGAGCACTACAGAGACCACCGACCGCTCTCGCGAGAAGGCTCCGGCCGGCGAGCGCGTCGCCGACTGGGCCGACGGCCGGCTGGGGATCTACTCCCTGGCCAAGGCCAACATGCGCAAGATCTTCCCCGACCACTGGTCGTTCATGTTGGGCGAGGTCTGCCTCTACAGCTTCATCATCATCATCCTCACGGGTGTGTACCTGACGCTGTTCTTCCACCCGTCGATGAACGAGGTGGAGTACCACGGCAGTTACGTCCCGCTGCAGGGACAGCTCATGTCGGAGGCGTTCAGCTCGACGCTGCACATCTCCTTCGACGTGCGCGGTGGTCTGCTCATCCGGCAGATCCACCACTGGGCGGCGCTGATCTTCCTCGCGGGCATGTTCGTGCACATGATGCGCGTGTTCTTCACGGGCGCGTTCCGCAAGCCGCGTGAGATCAACTGGCTGTTCGGCTTCCTGCTGTTCGTCCTGGGCATGTTCACCGGTTTCACCGGCTACTCGCTCCCGGACGACCTGCTCTCCGGCACCGGTGTCCGCTTCACCCAGGGCGCGATCCTGTCCATGCCGATCGTCGGCACGTACATCTCGTTCTTCCTCTTCGGCGGCGAGTTCCCGGGCGTCGACTTCGTGGCCCGTTTCTACTCGGTCCACATCCTGCTGCTGCCGGGCATCATGCTCGGCCTGGTGGTCGGCCACCTGATCCTGGTCTTCTACCACAAGCACACGCAGTTCGCGGGCCCCGGAAAGACCAACAAGAACGTCGTCGGCATGCCGCTGCTGCCGGTCTACATGGCCAAGGCCGGAGGCTTCTTCTTCCTGGTCTTCGGTGTCATCGCGGCCATCGCGGCGATCGCGCAGATCAACCCGATCTGGGCGATGGGCCCCTACCGTCCGGACCAGGTGTCCACGGGCGCCCAGCCCGACTGGTACATGGGCTTCGCCGAGGGGCTGGTCCGCTACATGCCGGGCTGGGAGATCAACCTCTGGGGTCACACGCTGGTGCTCGGCGTGTTCATCCCGCTGGTGCTCTTCGGTGTGGTCCTGATGGCGATCGCGGTCTACCCGTTCATCGAGTCCTGGGTCACCGGCGACAAGCGCGAGCACCACATCCTGGACCGTCCGCGCAACGCCCCGACGCGTACCGCGTTCGGCGTCGCCTGGATCACCGTGTACATGATCGGCCTGGTCGGTGGTGGCAACGACCTGTGGGCCACCCACTTCCACCTGTCGATCAACGCGGTCACCTGGTTCGTCCGGATCGGCTTCTTCGCCGGACCGGTGCTCGCCTTCATCATCACCAAGCGGATCTGCCTCGGCCTGCAGCGCCGGGACAAGGACAAGGTGCTGCACGGCCGCGAGTCGGGCATCATCAAGCGCCTGCCGCACGGTGAGTTCATCGAGGTGCACGAGCCGCTCAGCCAGGACGCGCTGTACACCCTCACCGCGCACGAGCAGTACAAGCCGCTCGAGATCGGCCCGACGGTCGACGAGAACGGCGTCGAGCGCAAGGTGAAGGGCTCCGAGAAGCTGCGCGCCAAGCTCAGCAAGTCGTACTTCGACGAGGACGGCCAGATCCCGAAGCCGACCGTCGAGGAGTACAAGGAGATCACGAGCGGCCACGGCCACCACTGACGCTCCGCTTGTGGTGCCGCGTTGTGTGGGCTGTCGTCTGCGGCGCCGTCGTGGCTGGTCGCGCAGTTCCCCGCGCCCCTTCAGGGGCGCGGTCGAACCGCCGCCCCGCCGGACCTGCCTAGCCATGCCACGGTTGAAGGGCCCCGTCCGTACAACGGACGGGGCCCTTCGCCGTGCCCTGCGGCTGGATAGGGTGGACCCCGTTGAGACTCGCGTCCCGTAGTGCGGGACATCACAACTGACCCAGGAGCGGCTTATGAGCGCTGTGACCCCCGCTGGAGGCGACATCGCGGCGGGCCGTTCCTGGCCCGAGGTGCTGAGCGCGCTGCTCGGCGGACAGGACCTGAGCGCCGGCGACACGGCATGGGCGATGGACCGCTTCATGAGCGGTGAGGCCTCGGACGCCCAGATCGCGGGCTTCATGGTGGCCCTGCGGGCCAAGGGCGAGACGGTCGAGGAGATCAACGGTCTCGTCGAGGCGATGTACACCCACGCCCAGCCGCTGGACATTCCCGGCCCGGCCGTCGACATCGTCGGCACGGGTGGCGACCGCGCCAAGACGGTCAACATCTCGACGATGTCCGCCATCGTGATCGCGGGCGCCGGCGCGAAGGTCGTCAAGCACGGCAACCGGGCGTCGTCCTCGGCGAGCGGCTCCTCCGACGTGCTGGAGAAGCTCGGCATCAACCTGGACCTGTCGCCGCAGGGCGTGGCGCGGGTGGTGGACGAGGCCGGGATCACCTTCTGCTTCGCGGCCAAGTTCCACCCCTCGATGCGGTTCGTCGGTGGCGTACGGCGGGACCTGGGCATCCCGACCTCGTTCAACCTCCTCGGCCCGCTGACCAACCCCGCCCGCGTCACCGCCTCGGCCGTCGGCTGCTTCGACACCCGGATGGCGGGGCTCATCGCCGGCGTACTGGCCGAGCGCGGCTCGTCGGCGCTGGTGTTCCGCGGCGACGACGGCCTCGACGAGCTGACGACGACGGCCACCTCGCGGGTGTGGGTGGTCCGCGACGGCAAGGTGACCGAGGAGGCCTTCGACCCGCGCGACGTCGGCCTCGACCTGGTGCCCGTGGAGGCGCTGCGCGGCGCGGACGCGTCGTACAACGCGGAGGTCGCCCGGCGCCTGCTGGACGGCGAGACGGGGCCGGTGCGGGAGGCCGTACTGCTCAACTCGGCGGCGGCGCTGGTGGCGTTCGAGCAGACGGACGCTCCGCTCACGGAGCAGATCCGGGTCGGCATGGCGAAGGCGGCGGAGTCGATCGACTCGGGCGCGGCCAAGCGGACGCTGGAGCGGTGGGTGGCTGCCAGCAACGCCTGACCCGGCACATGTGACGCAGGGCGCAGTCCAGGATCCGGACTGCGCCCTTGCGCATCGAAGATCGTATGGCAGGATGTTGGACCAGGTCATGAGTGACAGTCATGAGGCCCCGGCCGACTGTCCGGCAACCCTCCGTCCGTGGCGGGGTGCCCCGGGTGAAGACCAGGCCGTAGGCAGCGAGGTCTACGGCAAGCGCGGGCCCCTCTCGAAACCAGGGGTCCTGGTCGTTCGAGGGAGTCTTCCGTGAGCAAGCGAATGCGATAGGGCCGCTGAGCCCCGCTTCCGCACACCCTTTTCTCTTTCCTGCATGCCTCTCCACTCGCATGCCTCTCACGGGAGTTCGCCATGTCTGTCTCCACCGCTGCCGCCGACCAGTCCGTTTGCACCCCCCTGCCCGTTCTGGGCCGGGATGTCACCGTCCCGCTCGTGACCGGTGGCGAGGTCACCTACGCCGCGCTCGACTACGCCGCCAGCGCCCCCACCCTTCAGCGCGTCTGGGACGACGTGGCCGCCTACGCGCCGTACTACGGCAGCGTCCACCGCGGTGCCGGGTACCTCTCCCAGCTGTCCACCGACCTGTTCGAGAACGCCCGCAGGACGGTCGCCGAGTTCCTGGACTGCCGGGACAGCGACCAGGTCGTGTTCACCCGGTCCACCACCGACTCGCTGAACCTGCTCGCCGCCGCCCTCCCGGCCGACTGCCAGGTCTTCGTCTTCGAGACCGAGCATCACGCCTCCCTGCTGCCCTGGCGCGACGCCCGCGTCACCTACCTCAACGCGCCCCGCACCCCGCGCCAGGCCGTCGAGACCCTGGAGCGGGCCCTCGCCGACCGCACTGTGTCGATCGAAGGGGGCTACGGCCCGGCCCTGGTCTGCGTCACCGGCGCCTCGAACGTCACCGGTGAGCTGTGGCCGGTCCGCGAACTGGCCGCCGCCGCCCACGCGCACGGCGCCCGCATCGTGCTCGACGCCGCGCAGCTCGCCCCGCACCACCCGGTGAGCGTCCAGGACCTCGACGTCGACTGGGTCGCCTTCTCCGGGCACAAGCTGTACGCCCCCTTCGGCTCGGGCGTCCTGGCCGGCCGCGCCGACTGGCTGCGCGAGGCCGAGCCGTACCTCGCGGGCGGCGGCGCCAGCCGTAAGGTCTCCCGGCGCGAGGACGGGGGAGTGGACGTCGAGTGGCACGAGAGCGCCGCCCGGCACGAGGCCGGCTCCCCGAACGTCATCGGCGCCTACTCCATCGCCTCCGCCTGCAAGGCCCTCACCGAGGCCGGGTTCGACGACCTGGTCGCGCGGGAGCAGTACCTGATCGAGAAGGTGCGCGCGGGTCTCGCCGAGGTCCCCGAGGTGCGGGTCCTCTCCCTCTTCGGTGACGACGCCCCGCGCGTCGGCGTGATCTCCTTCGTCGTCGACGGCTGGAACAGCTCCCACTTCGCCGCCGCCCTCTCCGCCGAGTACGGCATCGGGGTGCGGGACGGGCTGTTCTGCGCGCACCCGCTGGTCCGGACGCTGCTGGGCAGCGACCCGCAGACGCAGGGCGAGTGCGGCGCCCCGGAGGCGGCACCCGGCGAGAAGTCCCTCAACGCCATCCGGGTGAGCTTCGGGGCCGGTACGCCGGACGAGCACGTCGAACGGTTCGTGAACGCCGTGAAGGAGCTCGTGACGGACGGTGCCCGGTGGAACTACCGCACGGAGGACGGCCGTTGCGTGCCCGACACCTCCGCTACCTCCGCATGAAGCCCCGGCGCCGGTAGCCGGGCGCCCAGCAGAATCATCCGCAGGGCGCGTTCGGTGGCGTCCGTGAGGAGTTCGGAGGCCCGCACGAGGGCCTCCGCCAGGGCCATCGGCGCCGGCAGGATCCCGCTGAAGGCGTCCACGCCGGGCACGTCGTAGGCGCCCTCGCCGAGCGTGCCCGCCAGCGCGAGCACCGGGCGACCCGACAGCTTGGCCCGGCGGGCCACCTCGGCCGGGACCTTCCCGCGGGGCGTCTGGTGGTCCATGGCGCCCTCGGCGGTGACGACCAGGTCGGCGCGGGCCAGGCGGGCGTCCAGGTCGAGGTGGGCCAGCAGCACCTCGAAGCGGGGGAGCAGCCGGGCGCCCAGCGCGGCGAGGCCGGCGCCCAGGCCGCCGGACGCGCCGGTGCCGGGGCCGCCGTACAGGTCCGTGTCCACGACACCCAGGTCTCGGGTGAGGACGCGCGCCCAGTTCTCCAGGCCCGCCGACAACTCCTCCACCTGCGCGGGCGTCGCCCCCTTCTGCGGGCCGAAGACACGGGCCACGCCGCGCTCGCCGCACAGCACGTTGTACGGGTTGCAGGCGACGAGCAGCTCGACGTCCCGCAGGCGCGGGTCCAGGCCGGACGGGTCGATCCGGGCGAGCCGCGTCAACTCGCGTCCCCCGCGAGGGAGTTCGAAGCCGTCGGCGTCCAGGAGGCGGGCCCCGAGCGCCTGGAGCGCGCCGGCGCCCCCGTCGGACGTACCCGAGTCGCCGCAGCCGATCAGGATGCGCCGTACGCCCGTGTCGAGCGCGGCGCGAAGGAGTTCGCCGACGCCGTACGTCGTCGTGGCGCCCGGGTCGCGCAGGGCGCGCGGGACCAGGGAGAGGCCCGCGACCGCGGCCATCTCCACGACCGCCGTGTCACGGTCGCGGGAGCCGAGCAGCGCGAAGTGCGTGCCGATCGGCTCGCCGACCGGACCCGTGGCGGGCAGGGCGACGAGCCGTCCGCCGGTCGCGGTGGCCAGCGCGGCGGCCGTGCCCTCGCCGCCGTCCACCAGGGGGATCAGGTCCAGTTCGGCGTCCGGCAGGACCCGGCGGACACCGTCGGCGATGGCGTCGGCGGCGGCCTGGGCGGACAGGGACTCCTTGAAGCCACTGGGGGCTACGACGACTCGGGTCAGCATCAGATCTCCTAGCGCAGCACGGGTACGCCGAGCAGCGGCCACACCGCGACGGCGAAGAGCAGGACGAGGGCGGCCGTCAGCGGGGCCAGGACGGCGGACAGGCGCAGCAGGTCGCGGGGGGTGTAGGTGGGCGTCCCGGGGATGTCGGAGAAGAGCGTGACCGGCTTCGCGGACGCCGGGAGCGTGTGGCAGAAACCGGCCGCGGCGGTGGACGCCAGCGCGGCGGCGACCGGGTTGACGCCGACGCCGACGGCCGCCGCGACGACCAGCGGGACCAGCACGGAGGAGCGGGCCGAGCGGGACTGCAGGACCAGGTGGGCCGCGGTGCTGACCACGATCACGACGGCCAGGAACAGCAGCGGGCTGATGCCCGTGGGGAGCCCGTCGACCAGCCATTTCGCCGCTCCCGAGTCGGCGAGCGCCACGCCCATCGCCATCGTCGCCGCCATGAACAGCAGCAGCGACCAGGGGACCGTCTTCAGCGCGTCCTTCAGGTGCACGGTGCCCAGGGCCGGCGAGGCCGCCACCACCGCGCCGATCAGCGCGACGACCGCGGGCGGCACCCGGTGCAGCGGCTCGCTGCACCACAGCAGTACGACCGTGCCGAGCAGCAGCGCGCACCGCTTCTCGGCCTGCGACCAGGGGCCGGTGACCGGGGCGTCGCTGTGCTCCTGGATCTGCTCCGGGGTGATGTGCACGGGGCCTTTGCGGTCCGCGCGCCGAGTCGTCGTCAGGAGTACGGCCTCGGCGGCGAGGTGGGACGAGGCCACGGCCAGCGGCAGGCCCAGCAGCAGCCATTCCGTGAAGCCGATCCGGTCACCCGTCGCCTGCCACAGCACCGATACGGTGATCAGATGCGCGCCCGCCCCGATCAGGGTCGCCACCGCGGACAGCAGGATCACGGTCGGGAACAGCAGGGCCAGCATCACCACCAGTCGTTTCCGGTCGGCCAGCACCTTGGCGAGCGCCAGGAACACCGGCAGGGCGAGCGCGGCCCGCCCGGAGGTGGCCGGCACCGCGAACGCCGTGACGACCAGGGCGGCCGTGGTGAGGTGCACGAGCTGCCGTACGGTGCGCGCCCCGCCGACCAGGAACGCCGCCGCCCGGCCCGCGAGCCCCGTCCGGGTCACCGCGGCCGCCAGCACGAAGGCGCAGATCAGCAGCCACACCGTGGAGTCGCCGAGGGTGCCGAAGAGCGTGTCGCTGCTGATCACCCCGGTCACCGTCAGCGCGAGGCCCGCGCCCAGCGCGATGTACGTGTCGTCGACCGGCGTGGCGATCCAGGCGCAGGTCGCCAGGGCGAACACGGCGAGGGTGAGGCGGGCGTCGGCGCCGAGTCCGGGGAAGTTGCCGGGCACCGCGAGCAGCGCGCACAGGGAGAGCGCCACGCAGAGGGCCGCGCTCAGACGGAGGTTCAGGGTCACGTCATCGAGGGTTCACCCGGGCGGTGAGCCTTCCATGAGCCGTACATGAAGGAGACTTCACGCGGACAGGCGGTACCCCACCCCACGCACCGTCTCGAACCGCTCGGCCCCCAGTTTCTTGCGCAGCGCCCGCAGGTACACGTCCACGATGTTCGACCCGGGATCGAAGTCGTAGCCCCATACGTGCGACAGGATCTGCTCGCGGGACAGTACCTGTCCCGGATGCCTCAGGAACAGCTCCAGCAGCACGAACTCACGGGCCGTCAGGTCCACCGTCCGGTCCCCGGCCCGCGCCCGCCGCGTGCGCAGGTCCAGGGTCAGCGAGCCGGACCGCAGCACCGTCACCTCGGGCGCCCGGGCCGCCGTACGCAGGCGCAGTCGTACCCGGGCGAGCAGTTCCTCGAAGCGGAACGGCTTGGTCATCCAGTCGTCGGCACCGCCCTCCAGACCGGCCACCGTGTCCCGTACGGAGTCCCGGGCGGTCAGCACGATCACCGGGACCGTCACCCGGGCCTCGCGCAGTTCGCGCAGCACCGTGAAGCCGTCCCGGCCGGGCAGCCCGATGTCCAGGACCACGAGGTCGAAACCGCCGGTCAACGCGTACTCGTAGGCTGCCTCGCCGTCGCCGACGACGGTCGTGGTGAAGCCGTTGGAGCGCAGGCCCTTCTCGACGAAGGAGGCGATCCGTTCCTCGTCCTCGACGATGAGAATGCGGTTCACAGGCGTACCTCGCTCGGAATGCGGTTCACGGGCGGGCCCCTTCCAGGGTCAGTACGAAGGTGGCGCCGCCGCCCTCGGTGGCGTGCAGGCGGATCCGGCCGCCGTGGGCCTCCGCGATCGCCCGGACGATCGACAGGCCGAGCCCGGCGCCCGAGCCCTGGGCGCCGCGTCGGGCGGTGCCGCGCCGGAAGCGTTCGAAGATCACCTCGGCGTCCTGCGGCTGGACGCCGGGCCCGGAGTCGGCGACGTACAGCTCGACGCCCTGGCCGTCGACGCGGGAGCCGATCCGTACGGTCTGCCGGGGTGCGGTGTGCTGCACGGCGTTCTGGGCGAGCTGGACCATCGCCTGCGTGATGCGCTGCGGGTCCAACTCGGCCTCCACATCGGCCACTTCGGCGAGCTGCCAGTCCCGCTCGCCGAGGGTGCGGGCCTTGACGTAGACGTCGGCGGTGAGTTCGGCGAGCTGGACCGGCTCCGGGGTGACGAAGTCGGGGCGCTCGGCCTTGGCGAGCAGCAGCAGGTCCTCGACGATGCGGCTCATCCGGTCCAGTTCGTCGGTGACCAGCCGTATCGTCTCCTCGCGCTCCACCGGGTCGTCGCCCATCAGCTCCAGATGCCCGCGCACGATGGTGATCGGCGTGCGCAGCTCGTGGCCCGCGTCGTCGACGAACTCCCGCTGGGCGGCGAAGGCGCGCTCCAGCCGGTCGAGCATGGCGTTGAACGTCTCCGCGAGCGCGGCGATGTCGTCCCGCCCGTGCACCGGGATACGGCGGGTGAGGTCCTGCTCGGTGAGCTGGGCCGCCGCGGTGTGCACCAGCCGCACGGGCTTGAGGATCCGCCCGGCGACCGCCCAGCCGATGCCGGTCGTCATCAGCAGGGCGACCCCGGAGATGGCGAGCAGGATGCGGAACTCCTCGTTCACCGCGGCCTGTTCGCGCCCCGGGTGGAAGGCGACGACGAACGCGGCCTCCGCCTCGCCGCCGGCCCGGGCGACGGTGACCTTGGCCCAGCGGATCTCGCCGGAGGCCCGGTGCAGCGTGCCCGTGGCGTCGGGCGAGTCGAAGATGCGGCGGCGGGCGTCGGCGTCCTCGTGCAGGGGAATGGGGACGGGGATGTCGCGTGGCTGGCGGAACTGCGCCGGGGCCGTGCCCGGGCGGCCCACCAGGCCGATCAGCTCCTCGTCCGGGTCGGCGTACTGCCGTACCAGGAACTCGACCAGCAGCCGGGACGGGTCGGTGAACGGGCGGCCGGTCTCGGGATCGACGCCCCGCTCCTCGAAGTTGGCGAACTCGCCGGCCTCCTGCGCGAGCAGCCCGTTCACCCGGTGGTCGACGTCCCGCAGCAGGATCGAGCGCGTGGTCGTCGCCACCGACACGAGCCCGACGGCCATGACGAACAGCAGCCAGAGCAGGATGCGGACCCGCGCGGAGATCCGCCGGCGCACGGGGCTGGGGGTGTCTTCTGGATCATGCCGGCGTCGCGGGGACGCCCCCTAGCCGTCGTCCCCGGGCTCGCCGCGGTCGTCGTCCGCGGTCTCCCGGTCGGGGGCGTCGTCATCGTCGTCACTCGCGGGGCTGTCGGTCACCGGCGGCCGGGAGACGACCTCGTCCCTCGGCGTCGGTGTGGGCCGGGTGGGCGTCGGTGTGGGCGAGCCGCTGTCCAGCTCCACCTTGGCCGGGACCTTGGGGGACTCCGGGTCGTCGGTGAGGGCGAAGCTGGTCGCGGCGATACCGAGCGGAATCGCCACTACGGCGGCCAGGGCCGCGATCCGGTGCGAGAAGACCATGCGGCCGATCCTGCCCCCGGCACCCGGCGGCGAGGATGAGCCCAGGATGAAGAACTCTTCATCATCGGGCCGTAGGCGCCCCGCCCGTGGGTGCGCTAGCTGTCCAGGCCGATGGCGAACGCGGCCTCGATGTCGTGCTGCGAGTACGTCCGGAACGCCACGTGCGTGTCCGTCGCCTCCACGCCAGGGATCTTGCTGATCCGGCCCGGGATGACGTCGGCGAGATCCTCGTGCTGCTTCACCCGGACCATGGCGATCAGGTCGTACGTACCGGTGACCGAGAAGACCTCGGTGACGCTCTCCAGCGAAGCGATCCGCTCCGCGATCTCGGGAATCCGGTCCACGCTGGTCTTGATGAGGACGATCGCGGTGATCACGGCTGGTTCTCTCCCTCGGAGGCCGGAGCTGGGGCGGCCTTCACTCTAGTCGTAGGCCTGAACCGGGCCCACGCGTAGCCGAAGCCCAGCCCGAAGCCCACCAGGTGCGCCAGATACGCCACCCCCGGCCCCTGGTCCGCCCGCCCCGCCGCCACCCACTGCAGGGCCACCCAGAAGGGCAGCACGACCCACGCCGGGAAGCGCAGCGGCAGGAAGAGCAGGAACGGCAGCAGGCTTGTCACCCGCGCGCCGGGGAAGACGAACAGGAACGCGCCGAGGACGGCCGAGATCGCCCCGGACGCGCCGACCAGGGACTGGGTGGAGTCGTCGTTGGCGGCCGCGTAGCCCAGCAGGGCGAGGTAGCCGCAGCCGAGGTAGAACAGCGTGAACTGGACGCGGCCCATCCGTTCCTCGGTCATCACCCCGAAGACGTAGAGGAAGAGCATGTTGCCGAGCAGATGCACCCAGCTGCCGTGCACGAAGAGGGCCGTGGCCGGGGTGAGGGCGGCGCGGGGCGAGCCCTCGAACAGTTCGGCCGGCACCACGCCCCAGCGGTGGAAGTAGGCCCGCTGCGCGGCGAGCAGCTCGTCGCCGGTGCCGTACGCCGGATTCAGCCCCGCCGCCGGGCCCGTCAGGAAGAGCAGACAGCACAGGGCGATCAGCCCGTACGTCACCGGCGCCGACGACCGGAAGACCGATCGGCCCACTCTGCCGAACCGACCCCCGAATCGCACCACGCTCCAGTCGCTGATCATGGACACAGAGCATGACGTAAGGGGACGCACACGCACAGACCGCCTCGCCGCCGTCGACGGCCGAGCGGCGAGTACCCGCCAGGCCGTAGGGTTACGAGCCACACGCACTGGGGAGCTCCGGGGCGTATCACGGACAATGGAAAGCCTAGAAGGAAAGAGCACGGTCACGATGACGGTTCCCCTGCCGACCGCCACGACGCGGTGGCGCTGCACCCTCTGCGGCAACCTCACGCGTTTCGACGTGACGCGCTCGTCCAGGGTCGTGGAGTACGTCCACCTGGATCTGGCCGGCGAGCCGAAGGTCGAGGAGCGCGAGGTGCTCAGTGAGACCATCGAGTCGGTGCGCTGCCGCTGGTGCAACGCCGTGGACAAGGTGGAACTCGTGGACAGGCCGGGCGCCGACTCCTGAGGGGAGCGGAGCCCGCACAGGCATTGGGGTGTGACGGATGGTGGAGACACAAGGCGGGGGGCCGGGCGACGGCGCCGCTGAGGTGCTCGACCGTCCGCTGCCCGACGGTGTGCGGCGCAAGGTCGTGCAGATCGTGTCCGACGGGTTCGGCGGGCTGACCGTCGGCGAACTGCCCGCACAGCTGCGGCAGTACGCCCGGTTCGCCCCGAACCGCCGGGCCAAGTTCGCCGGCAATGCCATGGCGGCGGCGCTGGAGACCGATCCGCTGTTCCGCCAGCGCATCGGGGAGAAGTTCAGAGAGGCCCAGCCGGAATTGTCCGGCGCTCTCGAATCAGGCTCGGCGCCTCCGGCCGCGGACCCGCTCGACGTGGCGGCCGCGGCCTATGTTCTGCGGCCCACCGGCTGGGTCAAGCTGGTCACCGCGGCCGGCGAGGAGGCCCAGCGGGCCGACGCCGAGCGCGCCGACGAGGAGAGCCGCGCCGAGTTGGAGCGGCTGCGCGAGGAACTCGCCCACGCCCGTGAACACACCCGGGCCGAGACCGAGCGGCTGCGCACCGAGCTGGACGCGGCGAAGAAGGAAGCCGAATCGCTTCACCGCAAGCTTCGGTCGGCCCTCAGTGACGTCAAGCGCGGCGAGGCCGCCCTGCGCAAGGTCCAGCACGAGATCGAGGCCGTACGCACCGAGGGCCACGCCCAGGTCTCCGCGGCCGAGAGCGAGGCCAGGCGCCTCAAGGCGCGGCTCGCGGAGGCCGAGGCCGCCCTGGAGGCCACGCGCAGAGCGGCGCGCGAGGGGCGCAGTGTCGAGGACATGCGCGTACGGCTGCTCCTCGACACCCTGCTGGACGCCACCCAAGGGCTGCGCCGGGAGCTGGCGTTGCCGCCGGTCTCCGTGCGGCCCGCCGAGACCGTGGACGCGGTCGAACCGGGACGGATGACCCCGAAGGACATCGCCGCGCGGGCGCTGTCCGAGAACGACCCCGCGATCCTCGACCAACTCCTCGCGCTGCCGCAGGCCCATCTGGTGGTCGACGGCTACAACGTCACCAAGACCGGCTATCCCCAGATGCCGCTGGAGAAGCAGCGATTGCGGCTGCTCGGCCAGCTCTCGCAGCTCGCCGCACAGACCGGCGCCGAGGTGACCTGTGTTTTCGACGGGGCCGAGCTGGCCGCGCCGGTGCTGCTCGCGCCGCCGCGCGGTGTGCGGGTGCTGTTCTCCAAGCCGGGCGTGACCGCCGACGAGCTGATCCGCCAGCTGGTGCGCGCCGAGCCGCCGGGCCGTCCGGTCATCGTCGTCTCCACCGACCGCGAGGTGGCGGACGGGGTCGCCCGCGCCGGGGCGCGGCCGGTGGCTTCTGCGGTACTTCTCAAGCGCCTGTCCTGAAAACGCCAACGTACGGGCGCAATGCCCGAATTGGTGGAGCAGATGCGCAACGCAGTGTCAAGCTCGCCTCACTCCATGTGAGTTGTGTGTAAAGAATGACAGGTGTGACGAGAATTTTCGTGTGAGGATTTGATCTGATCACAACTGGGTCACTAGGGTCTGGCGTCGAACCTCCGAGCGGGTGATCACTCAGAAGAAGGAGTTCACCTCCGTGGCGTCCCACCGTCGACCCAAGCAGCCCAGCCGAGCACGTGTGACCGTGCTGACCACCGCCGCCGCTGCTGCCGTGGCCATCAGTTCGCAGGCCGCCAACGCGGCACCCAGCGAGAAGCCGAGCAAGGACGAGGTCAAGGCCAAGGTCGACAAGCTCTACGAGGAGGCCGAGCAGGCCACCGAGAAGTTCAACGGGGCCAAGGAGAAGCAGGAGAAGCTCCAGAAGGAGATCTCCACCATCCAGGACAACGTGGCGCGCGGTCAGGAAGACCTGAACCAGCTGCGCGACGCGATGGGCCTGGCGGCCGCCGCCCAGTACCGCACGGGCAGCATCGACTCCTCCCTCCAGCTGTTCCTGTCGTCGAACCCGGACGACTACCTGGACAAGGCGTCCACCGCCGATCAGCTCAGCGCCCAGCAGGTCGAGTCGCTGAAGAAGATCCAGGAGAAGCAGCGCGAACTCGCCCAGGAGCGCGCCGAGGCCGCCGAGAAGCTCAAGGACCTCGCCTCCACCCGCACCGAACTGGGCAAGAAGAAGAAGCAGGTCCAGTCCAAGCTCGCCGAGGCGCAGCGGCTGCTCAACACCCTGACCGCCGCGGAGAAGGCCGCCCTCGCCGCCGCGGACGCCCGCGCCAGCCGCTCCGCCGCCGACCGCGTGGACCTCGGCAACACCGGCGCCGCCTCCGGCCGGGCCATGGCCGCCTTCCAGGCCGCCCAGAGCCAGATCGGCAAGCCGTACGTCTACGGCGCCACCGGCACCGCCTCCTACGACTGCTCGGGCCTGACCTCCTGGGCCTACGCCCAGGCCGGCGTCTCCATCCCGCGCACCTCGCAGGCCCAGGCCAACGCCGGTACGCGCCTGTCGATGAGCGAACTCAAGGTCGGCGACCTGGTCATCTTCTACGGCGACCTGCACCACGTCGGTTTCTACGCCGGCAACGGCCAGGTCCTGCACGCCCCGCGCACCGGCACGGTCGTCCGCTACGAGTCGATCAACAACATGCCGTTCCAGTTCGGCGTCCGGATCTGATCCCGGCTCCACGCCTGCAAGATCAACACGGCGTGCCGCCCGAACGGGCGAATCACGACAACCCGCGCTGACCCC
Source organism: Streptomyces sp. DT2A-34 (assembly GCF_030499515.1). Classification (NCBI taxonomy): domain Bacteria; kingdom Bacillati; phylum Actinomycetota; class Actinomycetes; order Kitasatosporales; family Streptomycetaceae; genus Streptomyces; species Streptomyces sp. DT2A-34. Next base: position 7,542,777 of record NZ_JASTWJ010000001.1, read on the forward strand.
ACGCCCCGCCCATGACCTGCGTCATAGGCGGGGCGTCACTTTGTGTGCCCGTCGCGGTCGTTGGTCGTCACCCCCGCGCGGAGCTACTGTCTGCCGCGTTTCCCCCGCTGCGGGGGAGAAGTCCTTGTCCGCCAGCGGAAGGAGAGCGGCTTCCCGTGGGGTCCCATCGCCGCCTTGCACCGTCCGGGTTCGACCGGGGCGCCGGTGCAGCGCTCTGCGTCATGTCAGCCGCCGCCACGGCCCTCGGGGTCGTACCGGCCACGGCCACGCCGCACGACGACACCCGCGCCAAGGTGGACCGCCTCTACGAAGAGGCCGAGAAGGCAACCGAGGCCTACAACAAGGCCGACGAGCGTGCCGACAAGCTCCGCAAGCAGGTGGGTGACGCCCAGGACCGGATCGCCCGGAAGCAGGAGAGCATCAACTCCATGCGGGACGCCCTCGGTTCGCTGGCCGGCGCCCAGTACCGGTCCGGCGGCATCGACCCCTCCCTCGCCCTGCTGCTCTCCGACGACCCGGCCGACTACCTCGACAAGGCCGCCCGGATCGCCCGGATCAGCGCCCACCAGGCCGGTGAGCTCGAGGACCTCCAGGACGCGATGCGCCTCCTCGCCCAGGAGCGCGCCGAGGCGGCCGGGAAGCTCGTCGAACTGGAGAAGAGCCGTAAGGTCGTCGCCTCCCACAAGCGGATCGTCGAGCGCAAACTCGCCCAGGCGCGCAGGCTCCTCAACTCCCTCACCCAGGCCGACCGCGCCGCCTACGACCGTGCCTCCCGCTCCGGCCGCGACGTCATGCCCGACTTCGGGAGCATGGCCGCCCCGTCGGGCCGCGCGGCAGCCGCCCTCGCCGCCGCCCACTCCGCGCTGGGCAAGCCGTACATCTGGGGCGCCAACGGCCCCTCCGGCTTCGACTGTTCCGGCCTGATCCAGTGGTCGTACGCCCAGGCCGGTGTCTCCCTGCCGCGCACCTCGCAGGGACAGCGGTACGCCGGCCGGCAGGTCCCGCTCTCCGAGGCCCAGCCCGGCGACGTGGTCACCTACCGGGGCGACGCCAGCCATGTCGGGATGTACGTGGGCAACGGTCAGGTGATCCACGCGCCCTACCCCGGCGCACCCGTGCGCTACGACCCGATGGGCATGATGCCGGGAGCGACGGTCACCCGGGTCTGACGTGGGGATGGCACGGGTCTGACCGCCGCGCCCTCGTCGCCGTACGATCGGGAAATGGCTGGTCGAAGGCGGGCGTCGGGAGCGCGGGTGGTCCTCGCGCTCTGTCTGCTGCTGGTCTGTCTGGTGGGCTGCGGCGGGCGGCCCGGCACCGACAGCGCGAAGGCCGAGGTGCAGCGCGTCCTGGACCGGCGGGCAGCGGCGGTGCTCGACCGCGACGAGGCGGCGTATCGCCGGACGGGCGCGTCGGCCGGGTTCGACAATCTGCGCGCGGTGCCCCTCGCCGACTGGTCGTACCGCCTGACCGGCCTGCACCGCACCGGCGACACCGCCACCGCCGAGGCTGAGCTCCACTATCGCGTCGAGGGCTACGACCGGGCGCCGGTCAGCGCCGGCCGCACACTGAGCCTGAGCCTGGACGCGCGGGGCGAGTGGTACGTCGAGGCCGAGCGGCCCGCCGGTAAATCGGCCGAGCAGCTGTGGGACCAGGGGAAGGTGAGCGTCGTTCGGGGCGACGCCGGCCTCGTCCTCGGCGTCGGACAGTCCGAGGCGGTGCTGCGGTCGTACGCGGAGCTGGCGGACGACGCGGTACCGGCCGTGTCGCAGGCGTGGGGCACGGACTGGGCCCGGCGCGTCGTGGTCCTCGTACCGAAGTCCCTGGACGACATGGCCGGGCTGCTCGGCTCGCCCGCGTCCTCCTATCGCGGGATCGCCGCCGTCACCACCGGCGAGACCGGCGCTCCGGCGAAGGCGCCCGCCGACCGGATCATCGTCAACCCCGACGCGTACGGCGTCCTGGGGAAGGTGGGCAAGCAGGTCGTCCTCACCCACGAGACCACGCATGTCGCCACCCGCGCCGACACCACCGCGGCCACCCCGCTGTGGCTCTCCGAGGGCTACGCCGACTGGGTCGGCTACCTCGGCAGCGGCCGCTCCCCGTCCCAGGCCGCGCCCGAGCTGTGGCGTGCCGTGTCCGAGGGGCGGGGGCCGCAGGAGCTCCCGGCCGACGCGGACTTCGGCTTCACCGGCGACGCGAACAAGCTGGCGCGGGCCTACGAGAGCGGGTGGATGGCCTGCCGGATGATCGCGGACCGCTGGGGCGAGGTCAGGCTCGGCGAGTTCTACCGGGCCGTGGGTGCGCACGAGCGGCGGGAGGGGGCGGTCGAGGGGGCGTTGAAGGACGTGCTGGGGACCTCGCTGAAGGACTTCACCGCGCGGTGGCGGGAGTATCTGCGGGCTCAGCTCGGCTGATCGAGCCGCGCGATGGCCTCCGTCAGCCACGCGCGTTCCGCCTCGCCCGTCGCCCGGGCCACCCGCAGCATGCCCTGCCGGAACAGGTCGTCCGCCTCCTCCGCCCGGACCGGCCTGCCGTCCTCGTAGAAGAAACTCGTGGGCGCGGTGAGGAACTCCAGTCGGCGGCGCAGCACCTCGGCCTGTTCTCGGCGGTCCGGGAGGTGCCGTAGGAAGGACAGGACCGTGTTGAAGCGGACCTGGTCCGTGATCTCGGCCGGCTTCGGACGGCGCAGGCGTTCCAGCAGGTCCTCGCGGCCCTTGTCGGTGAGGGAGAGGATCCGGCGCGGGGCGGCGCTCGCGCCCGGTTCCGCGTGCTCGTCGAGCTTGCCCGCCTTGATCAGGCGCGTGATCGCCGGGTAGAGGGCGCCGTCGCTGACGGGGCGGACATGGCCGCTCAGCGCCTTGATGCGCGCCTTCAACTCGTAGCCGTGCAGGGGCTCTTCGGCCAGGAAGCCGAGGATCGACAGCTCCAGCATGGTCCTCCTTGCGGACGTGATGCGCCCATGGTGCCTCTTATCGAGCTACCTCTAATCGAGGTACTCTCTGGGTGTCGAGGGGGCCGGATCGTGAACGCGCACCGCAAGCAGGTCGTCTCGCTCGCCCAGCCCGTCTACTTCTCGCTCCTCGCCTCCGTGGCCGCCGGGATCATCAACACCGTCTGGGTGTCCCGGCTCGGCGGTCCGGCCGTGGCCGCCGTGGCGGTCGCCACCAACACCGAGAACGTCCTGCTCGGCGTGGCCCTCGTCTTCGGCTCCGGTACGACCGTGCTGGTCGCGCACGCCAGGGGTGCGGAGGACGCCGGTGCCGTGCGGGCCGCGGTCCGCGGGGGATGGGCGGTGTGGGCGATCGTCACGCCAGTGGTCGTCGTGGGCGGGTTCCTGCTGCGGGAGCCGTTGGCGCGGCTGGTGCTCGACGGGGGTGCGGCTCAGCCGCTCGCGGTGGACTACTTCGCGATCGCGCTGCCGGGGACGGCGGTGTTCTTCGCGCAGCAGCTGGTGGACGGCATCCTCAAAGGCGCCGGCGACACCAGGACCCCGATGCGGCTCGCGCTGCTTGCCAACGGCCTGATCCTGGTCTGCGACCCGTTCCTCATCCAGGCCTACGGCGTCCAGGGCGCCGCCGCCTCGACCGTGCTGTGCAGGAGCCTTGCCCTCGGGGTGGGGCTGGTCGCGCTGCGGCGGAACCGGCTGCTGCGGGCTGCCGCCGAGGCGCGGCCCGCGCAGTCGCTCGCCGGTGCGGCGCGGCGGACGCTGCGGACCGGGCTGCCGATGTCGGCCGACTTCACCGTGCGGCAGGCGGGTGCGCTGGTGCTGGTGGCGATCGTGGCGCGGCTCGGGGTGACGGCGGTGGCCGCGTACTCGATCGCGTACAAGGTCATGTACGTCGCCACCATGGGCTTCTACGCGGTGCGCCAGGCCGCCGCCATCCACACCGCGCACCTGCTCGGCGCGGGTCAGGACGCGCGGGGCGCGATCGGGCGGCAGGCGGTGCTGGTCGCGGGGGCCTTCGCGCTCGCGGCGGCCGCCCTGCTGGGCGTGACCGCGCCCTGGCTCATGGCCGCCTTCGGCGCCGGTCCCGAGGTCGCCCACGCCGGAGTGCTCTTCCTGCGCTGCGTCGGGCCCTACCTGCTCCTGATGGCCTGCTTCATCGCGCTCGGCGGGGTCTTCGAGGGCGGCGGGGCGGCGCCGGTGCTGCTGCGGGTGACCGTGCTCGGTACGGCCGTACAGCTGCCGCTCGCGTACGGGCTGTCGGGCCTCGGTCTGCCGGGTGTGTGCCTGGCCCTGGCGGTCGCCATGGGGGTGCAGTGCGCGGGGGTGCTGGTGCTGTTCCGCAGGGCCCGGCGTCAGGAGGGCAGTGACGTTTCCTTGGTGCGGGTCGCCTGAGCCGGTACGGGGAGCGGGGCGGTGCGGGTCACCGTCGAGCGCCACAGTGCGCGGGCGGCGAGGATCGTGGCGAGGACCAGCAGGCCGTTGCGGAGGAACAGCAGGGTGATGCCGAGGGCGTCGCTGGCGACGACGTGCGAGAACCAGACCGGGAATTCCAGGACCGTCACGAAGGACGCGGCGATGACCAGGCCGGCGGGGAGCGCCATACGGCTGCCGCGGAAGCACAGGCACACGGCCGCGAGGCCGACCAGCCACACCAGGTACTGCGGGCTGATCACCCGGCTCGTCGTCACGAACATCAGCACCGCCACGAAGGCCGCGTCGGCGAGCGTGTGCGACAGGAACCGCCTCGCCCTCAGCCGCCACAGCAGCAGCCAGCCGAAGGCGAGCCCGCTCAGCGCGAGGGCGGCCGTGCTGACGACGTCGACGTGCGGACCGAGGAACTCCACCGAGCCGTAGTTGAGCAGCACCTGGCCGTCCCAGCCGAAGTGCCGGGCCACATGGAAGACCAGGGCGCCCAGCGACTCCACCTCGGTGCCGCGGTCCCGCTGGAAGGTCAGGAAGGCGAAGGCGCCGGGCATGGCGAGGGCGAACAGCGCGGCCAGGGCGCCGACGGTCAGCATGGCCGACGTCCAGGCGCTGCGCCTGCGGGCGGCGACCAGCAGCAGCACCGGCCACACCTTCAGCATCGCCCCGAAGGCCGTCAGCGCGCCCATCACCCTCGGATGCCGGGCGCCCGCGAGCAGGGCGGCCACGGCGACGGCGGTGACCATCACGTCGTAGCGCGCGTACACGGTCGGTCCGAGCAGCGGTACGCCCACCACCCACACCCAGGCCCCGCGCAGCGTCCGGCCCGGGCGCAGGCCCGCGTACCGCAGGAGCAGCAGCACGGCCAGGTCGGCGCAGAAGGCGAGGACGAAGAACGCCGACGGGTAGTCCAGCCAGAACACCATCGCGGGGGAGAGGATCGCGAGCGCGGCGGCGGGCGGGTACTGCCAGGTGACGTCGTCCAGGGGGAACGTTCCGGTGCGCAGCACCTCGTACCAGCCCTGGTAGATCACCGACACGTCACTGGTGACGTCCGGGCCCGGAAAGACGTACACCTTGAACACGAAGAGGAGCAGAACCAGCCTGGTCAGGCCCCAGACCCCCAGAAGCCACGCCAGGGACCGCCGCGTGCCCGTCGTCTCCACCAGATCCCCTGCCGTTCGCTCCCGCCGTGCGAGAACATGATGTCCCCTCCAGCTGTGTGCGGGCCACACACCTGGCCGTGCCCCGGCTGTGAACAGCGGCTTCGGTAAGGTCTGCGGCGATGCACAAGACCCTGATCGTGACGAACGACTTCCCGCCCCGCCCCGGCGGCATCCAGGCGTTCCTGCACAATATGGCGCTACGGCTCGACCCGGAGCGGCTGGTCGTCTACGCCTCCACCTGGAAGCGCGGCCGCGAGGGCGCCGAGGCCACCGCCGCCTTCGACGCCGAGCAGCCCTTCACGGTCGTACGGGACCGTACGACGATGCTGCTGCCGACGCCCGCGGCGACCCGGCGGGCGGTCGGGCTGCTGCGCGAGCACGGGTGCACGTCGGTGTGGTTCGGGGCGGCGGCACCGCTCGGCCTGATGGCCCCGGCGCTGCGCAAGGCCGGCGCCGAACGGCTGGTGGCCACGACCCACGGCCACGAGGCAGGCTGGGCCCAGCTGCCCGCGGCCCGGCAACTGCTGCGCCGGATCGGGGAGTCGACGGACACGATCACCTACCTCGGCGAGTACACGCGCTCGCGGATCGCGACCGCCCTGACGCCTCAGGCGGCCTCGCGGATGGTGCAGCTGCCGCCGGGGGTCGACGAGAAGACCTTCCACCCCGAGTCGGGCGGCGACGAGATCCGGGCACGCCTTGGCCTGACGGACCGGCCGGTGGTCGTCTGCGTCTCCCGTCTGGTCCGGCGCAAGGGGCAGGACACCCTGATCCAGGCCATGCCCCGCATCCTGGCCGCCGAGCCGGACGCGGTGCTGCTGATCGTCGGGGGTGGGCCGTACGAGAAGGACCTGCGGCGGATGGCGCGTGACACAGGGGTCGCCGACTCCGTCCGGTTCACGGGGCCGGTGCCCTGGTCCGAGCTGCCCGCGCACTACGGCGCCGGGGACGTCTTCGCGATGCCGTGCCGGACGAGGAGGGGCGGGCTCGACGTGGAGGGGCTCGGCATCGTGTACCTGGAGGCGTCGGTGACAGGGCTGCCGGTGGTCGCCGGGGACTCGGGGGGCGCGCCGGATGCCGTACTGGATGGCGAGACCGGCTGGGTGGTCCGGGGCGGCTCCCCGGAGGAGGCCGCCGACCGCATCGTCACACTCCTGGGAGACGCCGAGTTGCGCCGGAGGATGGGGGAGCGGGGCCGGGAGTGGGTCGAGGAGAAGTGGCGCTGGGACCTTTTGGCGGAGCACTTGAAGCACTTGCTGTAGTGCAGCCCACCTAGGGGCGCGGGGAACTGCGCAACCAGCCACGAACCACCCGTAGTCGCCAACGATGAATACGCGGCACCCCACTAGGCGGAACGCAATAATCCGCCCATGCTGCGCACATGACATCAAACCTGATGCAGCGTCAGCTGACAAGACGTCAAATCCTTGGCATGGCGGCGCTCCAAACCGCAGCCACCCTCGGCTTCACCCGCATCGGCCTCCAGTCCGCCCAAGCTGCCCAGCCCGACGCAGTCGAATCCGCCCCGGCGATAGTCATCGGCTCAGGCTACGGCGGCGCCGTAGCCGCCCTCCGCCTCGGCCAGGCCGGCATCCGCACCCTCGTCCTCGAAATGGGCCGCCTCTGGAACACCCCCGGCCCCGACGGCAAGGTCTTCTGCTCCACCAGCGCCCCCGACCAGCGCTCCATGTGGTTCCGCACCCGCACGGAGGCCCCGCTCGCCACCTTCCTGTGGCTGGACGTGGTCAACAAGGACATCAGCCCCTACCCGGGAGTCCTGGACCGCGTGCACTACGACCACATGTCCGTGTACGTCGGCCGAGGCGTCGGCGGCGGCTCCCTCGTCAACGGCGGCATGGCGGTCACCCCGCTCCAGTCCTACTTCGCCGAGCAGTTCCCGACCGTGGACACCGCGGAGATGTACGGCACCTACTTCCCGCGCGCCCGCTCCATGCTCGGCGTCAACACCATCGACCCCGCGTGGTTCGAGTCGACCGAGTGGTACCGCTTCACCCGGATCTCCCGCACCCACGCGACCAACACGGGCCTGAAGACCACCTTCGTGCCCAACGTCTACGACTTCGCCCGCATGCGGCGCGAGGCGGCCGGTACGGCGACCAGGTCGGCGCTGGCCGGCGAGGTCATCTACGGCAACAACCACGGCAAGCGCACCCTCGACAAGACGTATCTGGCCTCGGCGCTCGGCACCGGGAACGTCACCATCCACACCCTGGAGCGGGTGAAGTCGATCAGCAGGGCCGCCGACGGGACGTACCTCCTCGCCGTCGACCGGATCGACGACACCGGGACCGTCGTCGAGACCAAGGAGTACGGCTGTACGTACCTCTTCCTCGGCGGCGGCAGCATCGGGACCACCGAACTCCTCGTCCGCGCAAGGGAGTCCGGCACACTGCCCGCCCTGGACGCGAGCGTCGGCACCGGGTGGGGAACCAACGGCAACGTGATGCTCGGGCGGGCCAACCACCTGTGGGACACGGTCGGGGAGAACCAGTCGACCATGCCGGTCATGGGCATCGACGACCGGGCCAACGCCGCCAACCCCGTCTTCGCCGAGATCGCTCCCTTACCCACGGGACTGGAGCACTGGGTCAGCCTCTATCTGGCGATCACCAAGAATCCGTCGCGGGCCTCGTTCTCGTACGACAGCGGTACGGGGGCCGTGAGACTCGGCTGGAGTGCCGCCCAGAGCGCGGTGTCGGTGAGCATGGCCAAGAAGCTGTTCGACCGGATCAACAGGGCGAACTCCACGATCTACCGGTACGACCTGTTCGGCTCGTCCAACAAGGTCTTCGCCGACGACTTCACGTACCACCCGCTGGGCGGCTGTGTGCTGGGGAAGGCGACCGACAACTACGGAAGGGTCAAGGGGTATTCGAAGCTCTACGTCACCGACGGCTCGCTCGTGCCGGGGTCGATCGGGGTGAACCCGTTCGTGACGATCACCGCGCTCGCCGAACGCACGATGGCGCGGGTCCTCGTGGAGGACACCGCGCCATGACGCTTTTCCGGAAGGGGCCCTACTTCTGGTAGATCGCCTCGATCTCGTCCGCGAAGTCCTTCGCCACGACGTTGCGCTTGAGCTTCAGCGACGGCGTCAGATGGCCCGAGTCCTCCGTGAACTGGGAGGGAAGAATGCGGAACTTCCGCACCGATTCCGCCTTCGACACCGCGGCGTTGCCGTCGTCGACCGCCGACTGGATCGCGGCCAGCAGGTCGGGGTCCTCGTGCAGCGACGCCGCGGTGGAGCCCGCCGGTTTGCCGTGCTCGGCGCACCAGCGGCCCAGGAACTCCTCGTCGACGGTGACCAGCGCGCCCACGAACGGCCGCCCGTCGCCCACCACCATGCACTCCGCGACCAGCGCGTGCGCCCGGATACGGTCCTCGATCACGGCCGGCGCGACGTTCTTGCCGCCGGCGGTGACGATGATCTCCTTCTTGCGGCCGGTGATCCGGAGGTAGCCGTCCTCGTCGAGGGTGCCGATGTCACCGGTGTGGAACCAGCCGTCGGCCAGCGCCTCCTCGGTCGCGCCCGGGTTGTTCCAGTACTCCTTGAACAGGTGCTCGCCGTGCAGCAGCACCTCACCGTCGTCCGCGATGCGCACGACCGAGCCCGGCAGGGGCTGGCCGACCGTGCCGATCTTCTGCCGGTCCCAGGGGTTGAAGGCGGTCGCGGCGCAGGACTCGGTCAGGCCGTAGCCCTCCAGGACCGTGAAGCCGATGCCGCGGAAGAAGTGCCCGAGGCGCTCGCCCAGCGGGGCACCGCCGGAGATGGCGTACTCGCCCTTGCCGCCGAGGACGGCGCGCAGCTTGCTGTAGACCAGTTTGTCGAAGACCTTGTGTTTGATCTTCAGGCCGACGGGCGGGCCGGACGGGGTGTCCAGCGCCTTGCTGTAGGCGATCGCCGTGTCCGCGGCCTTGTCGAAGATCTTGCCCTTGCCGTCCGCCTGGGCCTTGGCGCGCGCCGAGTTGTAGACCTTCTCGAAGACGCGCGGGACGCCCAGGATCAGCGTCGGGCGGAACGAGGCCAGCTCGTCCGTGAGGTTCTTGATGTCCGGGACGTTGCCCAGCTTGATCGGCGCCATCATGGGCGCCACCTGCACGAGGCGGCCGAAGACGTGCGCGAGCGGGAGGAAGAGCAGCACGGAGCACTCGCCGGTGCGGAACAGCGGCCGCAGGCGCTCCACGATGTTCCCGCACTCGGCGAAGAAGCTGCGGTGGGTGAGGACACAGCCCTTGGGGCGGCCGGTCGTCCCGGACGTGTACACGATGGTCGCCGGGTCGTCGGCCTTCGCCAGCGAGCTGCGCTCCTCGACCGTCGCGTCGCTGATGTCCTGCCCGAGCCGGCCCAGCTCCTCGACCCCGCCGGCCTCGATCTGCCAGACGTGCTTGAGGGCGGGCAGCCGGTCGCGCACCGACTCGACGGCGGCGGTGTGGCCGGCCAGCTCCGTGATCATGGCGGTCGCGCCCGAGTCACCGAGGATCCACTGCACCTGCTCCGGCGAGCTGGTCTCGTACACCGGCACGGTGACCGCGCCCGCCGACCAGATCGCGAAGTCGAGCAGGGTCCACTCGTAGCGGGTGCGGGACATCAGGCCGACCCGGTCGCCCGGCCGGACCCCGGCGGCGATGAGCCCCTTCGCGGCCGCGCGCACCTCGGCGAGGAAGGCGGTGGCCGTCACGTCCTGCCAGGCACCGCCCACCTTGCGGGCGATGACGGCGACGTCCGGATGCTGCGCGGCGTTTCTGCGGACGATGTCGGTCAGATTGCCGTCCGCAGGGACCTCGTACAAAGCCGGAAGGCTGAACTCGCGCAAGACTGCTGCTCCTCATAGGGCGCCGGCGCCACGACGTTGTGTGATGCGACGGTGCGGTCCAAGGCTCGGGCAAGTGCTCTGGGATTCACATGTTGAAATCCAGAGCACGACTGGACCGACCGGACGTTACCCGCCGGTATGGCTTCTTCGACAGGGGGTCCCGGCGAGATGTTTGCTGCGTCACACGGATTGGTGTTTCTGCTTGCATTCCTGCGCGCACAGTAGTCGAGCGGTCTGACGACTGGCCAGTAACCATCGGTCCGGCCGCCACTGTTCACGTATGCCGCACACGCTTACCCTTGATCGCCATGGCACCGACACCGACGGGAAACCGCAGGACGCGCGTACATGTGGTCAGTGATGTGCACGGCAACGCCCGTGACCTGGCCAGAGCCGGCGAGGGAGCCGACGCCCTGATCTGCCTCGGTGACCTGGTGCTGTTCCTGGACTACGCCGACCACTCGCGCGGCATCTTCCCCGACCTGTTCGGGGTGGAGGCCGCCGACCGCATCGTGGAACTGCGCACCGCCCGGCGCTTCGAGGAGGCGCGGGAGTTCGGGGCGCGGCTGTGGGCCGGGATCGGCTCGGACCGGCGCGCGGTGATCGAGAAGGCGGTGCGCAAGCAGTACGCCGAGATGTTCGCGGCGTTCCCTACGCCGACGTACGCGACGTACGGCAATGTCGACATGCCGCCCCTGTGGCCGGAGTACGCCGGGCCGGGCACGACCGTGCTGGATGGGGAGCGGGTGGAGATCGGGGGGTGGGTCTTCGGGTTCGTGGGCGGGGGCCTGCGGACGCCGATGCGCACGCCGTACGAGATCAGCGACGAGGAGTACGCGGCGAAGATCGAGGCCGTGGGGGAGGTGGACGTGCTGTGTACGCACATTCCGCCGGAGGTCCCGGAGTTGGTGTACGACACGGTGGCGCGGCGCTTCGAGCGGGGGAGCAGGGCGTTGCTGGAGGCGATTCGCCGTACGCGTCCGCGTTATTCGTTGTTCGGGCATGTCCATCAGCCTCTGGTGCGGCGGATGCGGATCGGGGCGACGGAGTGCGTCAACGTGGGGCACTTCGCTGGGGTGGGGGAGCCGTGGGCGCTGGAATGGTGAGTGAATTCCGGTCCCGTGGGCGTGGAGTCGGCGATGGGCGCAGGTGGGGGTGAAGTCGGCTGGTCGGGGGCGCGGTAGCCTTCACGCTGCACACGTGCGCACCACGACTTCATACCGGCCCGCATCTGGAGGAGCCACGGCGATGGCGGAACACACCAGCTCGAGCATCACGATCGAGGCGGCACCGGCCGACGTCATGGGGGTGATCGCCGACTTCTCCCGCTACCCGGACTGGACCGGCGAGGTGAAGGAGGCGGAGGTCCTCAAGACCGACGGCCAGGGCCGTGCCGAGCAGGTTCGCCTCGTCATGGACGCCGGCGCGATCAAGGACGACCAGGTGCTGGCGTACACCTGGAGCGGTGAGCACGAGGTGTCCTGGACGCTGGTGAAGTCCCAGATGCTGCGGTCGCTCGACGGGTCGTACATCTTGAAGTCGGCGGGGGCCGGGGCGACCGAGGTCACGTACCGGCTGACGGTGGATGTCAAGATCCCGATGCTGGGGATGATCAAGCGCAAGGCCGAGAAGGTCATCATCGACCGGGCGTTGGCGGGGCTGAAGAAGCGGGTGGAGTCGGGCAAGTAGGTCGTCGCCCCCGCCGCCCCTACCCGTCCCATCCCCAGGGGCGCTGCCCCTTCGACCCCGCCCTCCTGGGGGCCTGCGGCCCCCAGACCCTCGCTTCGGCCCTGAACGGGCCTCGTCCTCAAACGCAGGACGGGCTGGGTGGGGCGGACGGTACTTGTCGGTGGCCGTCGATCACCCGGCCCACGCACCCGGCCGCTCAGCCATGTCGCCCGGCTGCGGGAGCTGCACTGGGCAGTGCTGCCCGGCCGCTCCCGGCGGTAGTAGCCGCACCTGGCTGTGGTGCCCGGCCGAGCCGCCCAGCCGCGATAGCCGCACTTGGCTGTGGTGCTCGGCGGTGGCGTCAGGCCGCGGCAGCGTGCGCCTGGCTGCTCGGCGGTGGCGTCAGGCCGCGGCAGTATGTACTTGGCTGTGGTGCTCGGCGGTGGCGTCAGGCCGCGGCAGCATGCGCCTGGCCGTGGTGCCCGGCCGAGCCGCCCAGCCGCGGTAGCCGCCCGCCGCCGTGAGGTCCAGCCATGTCGCCCAGCCGCGGTAGGCGCCCGCCGCCGTTTCGGGTTGGTCTTCGGGAAGTTGTCGTTCATCGCCTCGGCAACCTCGTTGGTCGCCTTGGTCCAGATCGCGATGAGCTCCTGCGTGCGCTCGTCCTTGGTGATCAGACCGGCGTCCAGTCATGTCGTCAAGCCGCGGTAGCCGCACCCGGCCGTGGCACTCAGCCGAGCCGCCCAGCCACAGCGGCAGCCGCACGTGGCCGTGGCGCCCAGCCATACCACCCAGCCGCGGGCAATCGTGCCGCCCAGGGCGGCACGGGTGGGCGCGGGCGGCACCCCGTCAGCGCCGGGATGCGCGACCCACCCCCGGCCCAGCCTCCACGCCGCGCACCTGCCGATCGGGCTGAACGCTGGCGTCCGTTACCGTTCACCCCCATGCGCACGATCCTGATCACGGGCCCTGGCGGCAGCGGCCGTACCACCGTCGCCGCCGCCACCGCGCTGGCGGCGGCGAACCACGGCACCCGCACCCTCGTCCTGAGCGCCGACCGCACCGACACCCTCGGTGCCGCACTCGGCGTGACCACCGGCGCGACCCCCGCCCGGGTCACCGACACCCTCACCGCATGGCGCCCCGACGCCGCCACCGGCTTCCGGGACGACCTCGCCGCCTTCCAGGAACGTGCCGCCGCGGCCCTCGACCTCCTAGGCGCCTCCCGGCTCGACCCGGACGAAGTCACCCCCCTCCCCGGTGCCGAGGAGCTCGCGCTGCTCCGTGCCCTGCGGGACGCCGCCCTCGCCGAGGCCCACGACCTCCTGGTGGTCGACCTCCCGGCCACCCCGCACGCCCTCGCCCTGCTCTCGCTTCCCGAGGAACTGCGCCGCTACCTGCGTCGGCTGCTCCCGTCCGAGCGGCAGGCGGCCAGGGCCCTGCGGCCCGTGCTGGGGCGGCTGGCCGGTGTTCCGATGCCGGCGGAGTGGCTGTACGAGACCGCGGCCCGCTGGGACGTCGAGCTCGCCGCCGTCGAGGCCGTGGTCGCCGACCGCGACACCGTCGTACGGCTGGTCGCCGAGCCCGGTCCGGGCGGTGCCGACGCGGTGCGGGCTGCCACCCTCGCCCTCGCCCTGCGGGGCCTGCGCCCCGACCTGCTGGTCGCCAACCGGGTCCTGCCGGAGGCGGAGGCGCCGGCGGACAGCTGGCTCGCCGGCCCCGTCGCCCAGCAGCGCAAGGTTCTGGAGGAGTGGGGGGAGGAGGACCACGACGTCCACCACATCGCGCATCTCGGGCGCGACCCGCGTGGCGTCGACGACCTCGCCGCGCTCGCCGTGCCCGCCGTCAACGACACCTCGTCCACGGTCGAGTGGCCCGTCACCGACCGCCTCGCCGAGGACGGCGTCCTCGTCTGGGCCGTCCCGCTGCCCGGCGCCGTACGCGACGAGCTCGACCTCGTCCGGCGCGGCGACGAAGTCGTCGTCACCGCGGGACAGTTCCGGCGTATCGTGCCCCTGCCGTCCGCCCTGCGCCGGTGCGGTGTGGACGGGGCCGCGCTGCGCGACGGCGAGCTGCGGATCCGGTTCGCGCCGGATCCGGAACTCTGGCCGCGGACCCGGTGAAGCAGGTACGCCCGTTCGGGTAACGTCGTAGAGACGAACCGTAGTCAGGAGTCCGTCATGAGCGAAGAGCTCCCCCGTCCGACGCCGGAGAGCACGAGGCGATCGACGAGGTACGGGCCGACGAGGTGCGGGCGAGCGACGCCGACGCCTGGGCGACCGCGTGCGCCGAGGACCTCGCGGCGGAGAAGGCCCGCCGCCGCGCCCAGCACGGCCCGCCGCCGGGCTCGGCCGCCGAGGAACTGCGCAAGCTCGTCGACACCGTCGCGGACAAGCTGTCCACCCTCCAGTCCCCGCTGCTCGGCGCGGTCGCCGGACCCGCCGCCCAGCAGGTGGTCAAGCAGGTCGTGGAACAGGCCAAGGCCGCCGTCGAGCCGGTCATCGAGCGCAACCCGGACGTCTTCGACCACCTGGCCGCGGCGGGCACCGAACTCCTCGCCGCCTACCGCTCCGCCGTCCAGGCCCAGGAACGGCGCTGGACCACCGGGGACCAGGATCTCGACGAGCGCCGCGACCGGGGCGACGACGCCGGTCCCGGCGAACGCATCGACCTGGACTGAAGGCCCGCGACCACCCCTCAGCCGGGCTGCCCAGCGGGCGGACGACGGGGCCCTGACGGCAGGGCCTCGGGTACCGTTGGCCGTAGCGGGGCTCGACCGAAACTGAGGGATTCATGGGACTCACCATCGGCGTCGACATCGGCGGCACGAAGATCGCGGCCGGCGTGGTCGATGAGGAAGGCAACATCCTCTCGACCCACAAGGTGCCGACCCCGGGCACGCCCGAGGGCATCGTGGACGCCATCGCCTCCGCGGTGGAGGGCGCGCGCGCCGGACACGAGATCGTCGGCGTGGGCATCGGTGCCGCCGGATACGTCAACCGTCAGCGTTCCGAGGTCTACTTCGCCCCCAACATCGACTGGCGCAACGAGCCGCTGAAGGCGAAGGTCGAGGCCCGCGTGGGCCTCCCGGTCGTCGTCGAGAACGACGCCAACGCGGCCGCGTGGGGCGAGTACAAGTTCGGCGCGGGCAAGGGCCACCGCAACGTCATCTGCATCACGCTCGGCACCGGCCTCGGCGGCGGCATCATCATCGGCAACAAACTGCGGCGCGGGCACTACGGCGTGGCCGCCGAGTTCGGCCACATCCGCATGGTGCCGGACGGCCTGATGTGCGGCTGCGGCTCGCAGGGCTGCTGGGAGCAGTACGCCTCCGGGCGCGCCCTCGTCAGATACGCCAAGCAGCGCGCCAACGCCACCCCCGAGAACG
Organism: Streptomyces sp. DT2A-34; assembly: GCF_030499515.1. NCBI lineage: Bacteria > Bacillati > Actinomycetota > Actinomycetes > Kitasatosporales > Streptomycetaceae > Streptomyces > Streptomyces sp. DT2A-34. The sequence continues at coordinate 7,558,203 of NZ_JASTWJ010000001.1, forward strand.
CCGAGATCCTCCTCGGCATGGGCGACGGCACCCCCGACGGCATCGAGGGCAAGCACATCTCGATGGCCGCCCGCCAGGGCGACCCGGTCGCCGTCGACTCCTACCGCGAACTCGCCCGCTGGGCCGGCGCGGGCCTCGCCGACCTGGCCTCCCTCTTCGACCCGTCCGCCTTCATCGTCGGCGGCGGCCTCTCCGACGAGGGGGAACTGGTCCTCGACCCGATCCGCAAGTCCTACAAGCGCTGGCTGGTGGGCGGCAACTGGCGCCCGGTGGCGGATGTCATCGCCGCCCAGTTGGGCAACAAGGCGGGCCTGGTGGGCGCGGCCGACCTGGCCCGGGAGCCGGATCCGATCATGTAAGGGCCGCTTTTCGGCATACGGCGACTGCGACGCCCTCAGGGGCGCGGGGAACTGCGCGACAAGCCACACACAACCGGAAGTCGCCCAGAAACCTCGCGCCCCTGGCTATCAGGCGCCCCAAAGCCCGGGCCCGGCTAGATTGACCCGCATGGAGACGTCCCCCTCGCCGCTCCCCACCTCCCGTACTGAGCCCGACGGTTCAGCCGTCATCCGCGTCCTCAGCTACAACATCCGCTCGATGCGCGACGACACCTCCGCCCTCGCCCGCGTCATCAGCGCCTGCGACCCCGACCTGGTCCTCGTCCAGGAAGCCCCCCGCTTCTTCCGCTGGCGCAAGAAGCTCTCCCGCCTGGCCCGCGCAGCGAACCTCGTCATCCTCACCGGCGGCGCCACAGCAGCGGGACCAGCCATCCTGTGCAACCTGCGGGCAACGGTCGAACGCACGGAAGACGTCCTTCTCCCCCTCACCCCCGGCCTCCACAGGCGCGGCTTCGCCACGGCAGTGGTCCGGTTCGGCGACGCCCGCCTCGGCGTCCTCAGCTGCCACCTCAGCCTGCAGAAGGACGAGCGCTACGAACAGGGCGGCATGCTGCTCGACCGGCTCGCCGCGATGGGCGTGGAGCACGCCGTCGCGGGCGGCGACCTGAACGAACGCCCCGCAGGCCGCACCTTCCTCCGGTTGGCCGACGGCCTCCAGGACTGCTGGGTCACCGCCCCCTGGGGCACCGAGTACACCTCGACCCCGGTCGACCCCCACCAGCGCATCGACGCGATCTTCGCCACCAAGGGCATCGAGGTACTCGGCTGCGGAGTCCCCGTGGGCCTCCCCGGCGTGACGGAGACAGACCTGAGGGCGGCCACGGACCACCTTCCGGTCCTGGCCGCCCTCAGAATTCCAGCGCTTCGGACGACTTAGACGACGGCTCCCCGGCCCGGGTCGTCGTCCTCGTCGTCATCCGTCTTCATCCGCATCACCAGCGTGGCGAACCCACCCAGGAACCCGCCGATGCCGAGCGTCGCCAGCCACCACGTCATGTCCCAGCTGAGCAGCACGGCGAGCAGCAGCAGGATCGGCCCGCCGATCAACGCGAGCCAGGCGAACTTCGCGGTCGGGTCGGCGGCGGGCAGCGGTGGCGGCTCCGGCGGGACGAAATGGCCCTCGTCGTCGGCGTCGAAGTCGTCCTCGGCCGGCTCGGGCACGCTGTAGTCGCGCGGGCCGACGCCGGGGGCGAAGGAGACGGAGCTGCCCAGCGGCTTGGAGGGCTTGTCCTCCCGGTCCCCCTGGGGCTCGTCCGCCTGCTTGGTCTTCGTGCCCTTGTCGTGGTCCTTGTCGCTCTTGGGCTCGCCGTCCGTCCCGCCGCTCGCCTCGTCGTTCGTGTCGGTCTCCAGCAGCGCCAGGTCCTCGACCGACTTGAACGGCTTCGAACCCGGCGGGTCCGGCGGCTCGTCGCCGTACCCGGCGACGATGGCGGCCCAGGCGGCGTCCTCGTCGAACGGGACGTGCTGCTCTTCCGGCTCGCGATCGTCGCGGTCCTCGCGCCTTTCGCGGTCGGAGTCGTGCTCAGCCACGTGCGGTCGTCCCTTCTCTGCCGACGCCGGTTGCGAGCCGGTCGATGAAGCCGATGCTCTCCTCGAAGATCCGGTCCGCGTCATGGTCCAACGTCGCCACGTGATAGCTCTGTTCCAGCACGACCTCCGTTACGTCCGTGGACGACACCCGGCTCAGTACCCGGGCCGAGTCCACCGGCGGCACGGTGTGGTCCTGTGCGCTGCGCAGGAGCAGCAGCGGCTGGGTGACCTGCGGCAGCTCGCCGTCGACCAGGCGGAAGAAGTTCCGCAGGGAGTGGGCCGCGTGCAGCGGCACCCGGTCGTAGCCGATCTCGATGCCGCCCTCCTTCGCGATGTCGCCCGCGATTCCCGGCACCGTGCGGACGAAGTGGCGGGACACCGGGAGGGTGTACGCGTACAGGCCGTGCACTTTGTTCGCCGGGTTGACGACCATGACGCCGGCGACGTGCTCCCCGTGCTTCGCGGCGAGCCGCAGTGCCAGGGCCCCGCCCATGGACAGGCCGGCGACGAAGATCCGCTCGCAGCGGTCACGGAGGTTGCGCAGCTCGCGGTCCACCTCGGCGTACCAGTCCTGCCAGCCGGTGAGCCGCATGTCCTCCCAGCGGGTGCCGTGGCCCGGCAGCAGCGGCAGCGAGACGGTGAGCCCGCGCTCGCCGAGATACTCCGCCCAGGGGCGCAGCGACTGGGGGGAACCGGTGAAGCCATGGCAGAGCAGAACCCCGATCTCCCCGCCCTCATGGCGGTACGGCTCGGCTCCAGGAAGGACCGGCACCTTACGGTCTCCTGTTCGTGAGAAGGACGGACATGACGGATATGAACGAGAGGAACGACATGAACCCACGCGGCGGAGCCGCATATCGATACAGCCAGGTGTGCTTCACCGTACGCGACCGTACTGACACCGACCAGGGCCGTCGGACTCTTTGACAGTGGCCCGGGTTAAGGTCTGATCGACAGACACAGGAGGCACTCGGTTGTTGTACGGCGCGATGAAGGTGGCCATCGGGGGACCGTTGAAGGTCGCTTTCAGGCCCTGGGTGGAGGGGCTGGAGAACATTCCCGCCGAGGGCCCCGCGATCCTGGCGAGCAACCACCTCTCCTTCTCGGACTCGTTCTTCCTGCCGGCGGTCCTCGACCGCAAGGTGACCTTCATCGCGAAGGCCGAGTACTTCACGACCCCCGGCGTCAAAGGCCGGATGACGGCCGCGTTCTTCAAGGGTGTCGGCCAGCTGCCCGTGGACCGCTCCGGGGGGCGCGGCGCGGGCGAGGCGGCCATCAAGAGCGGCATAGAGGTCCTCGAACGCGGTGAGCTGTTCGGCATCTATCCGGAGGGCACGCGCTCGCCCGACGGCCGGCTCTACCGGGGCAAGCCCGGCGGCCTCGCGCGCGTGGCGCTCGCCACCGGAGCTCCGGTCATCCCGGTCGCCATGATCGACACGGAGAAGATCCAGCCGCCGGGCCAGGTCATGCCCAAGCTCATGCGGCCGGGCATCCGGATCGGCAAGCCCCTGGACTTCCGCCGGTACCAGGGCATGGAGCACGACCGTTTCGTGCTGCGCGCGCTGACCGACGAAGTCATGTACGAGATCATGAAGCTCTCCGGCCAGGAGTACGTCGACATGTACGCGACCGCCGCCAAGCGGCAGATCGCGGAGGCGGCGAAGGCCGAGAAGGAACAGGCGAAGAAGGAACAGGCGAAGAAGACGAAGAAGGCGGACGAGGAGCGTTCGGGGGCGTAGGCAGGGCAGTCTGGGCGAGCGATTCGAAAACAGGGGTGGGGGAATGGCCAAGCGCGAGCGGGTCATGAGGATGTCCGTCGAGCAGCCGCTGTGGCGCGCGCTCGCCGGGTACCGGGTGCTGACCATGGTCTACGCGATCGGGCTCTTCATCAGCGCCCACGACGAGATCGCGCGCCCCGGGGTGGCCATCGCCTACCTCGCCGTACTGGCCGTCTGGACCCTGGCCAGCCTGCCCAAGGTCGCGAACGCCGCGAGCTGCACCAAGCGCTTCCTCGTCGTGGACCTCACCGTCGCCCTGGTCGGCATCCTGCTCACCCGGCTCGCCGAGACGCCCGAGCGGATCGACGCCGGAGCCCCGACCCTGCCGTCGATATGGACCGGGGGCGCCGTGCTGGCGTTCGCCATCAAGGGCGGCTGGCGCTGGGCCGCCTTCGCCTCCACGCTGGTCGCCGCCGCCAACCTGATCGAGCGCTCCGGAGTGCCGACCCGCGACACCATCCACATGGTGCTGCTCGTGTGGATCGCCTCCATCGCCATCGGCTACGTCGTCGAGGTCGCCCGCGCCTCCGAGCGCACCCTCGCCCGGGCCCTGGAGATCGAGGCGGCGACCTGTGAGCGGGAGCGGCTCGCCCGGGACATCCACGACAGCGTGCTCCAGGTGCTGGCGATGGTGCAGCGGCGGGGCGCCGTCATCGGCGGTGAGGCGGCCGAGCTGGGCCGGATGGCCGGCGAGCAGGAGGTGGCCCTGCGCACCCTGGTCTCCGGCGGCCTCGTACCCGTGTCGCGGGTGTCGGAGGACGCCGCCGAGGGGGCCCTCGTACGGGCCGTGGACGAGCCGGACGACGCCGGCGGTCCCGTCGATCTGCGTGTGCTGCTCGCCGCGTACGCCGGCGCCAAGGTGAGTCTGGCCGAGCCCGGCGCGCCCGTGCCGCTGGCCCCGGCCGCCGCGCGGGAGCTGGCCGCGGCCGTGGGGGCCGCCCTGGACAACGTCCGTAAGCATGCGGGGGAGCACGCGCGTGCGTGGATCCTGGTCGAGGACGAGCCCGATGCGGTGATCGTCACCGTACGGGACGACGGCCCCGGCATCCCCGCGGGACGGCTCGCGCAGGCCGAGGGCGAGGGGCGGCTCGGCGTCGCCCTGTCGATCCGGGGGCGGCTGCGGGACCTCGGCGGCAGCGCCGAGCTGATCTCGGTGCCGGGGCAGGGCACGGAAGTGGAACTGAAAGTACCGAAGGACAGCAGCGCTTCACGGGGGAAGGCGGAGCAGCGATGACGGACACCGCGAGCGGACAGGAAGGACAGGACGGGCAGCAGGGCACGATCAAGGTCATGGTCGTCGACGACCACCCCATGTGGCGCGACGCGGTCGCCCGCGACCTGGCCGAGTCCGGCCTCGACGTGGTCGCCACGGCGGGCGACGGCGACCAGGCCGTACGCCGCGCCAAGGCCGCCGCCCCCGACGTCCTCGTGCTGGACCTCAACCTGCCCGCCAAGCCCGGCGTCCAGGTCTGCAAGGAACTGGTGGCCCACAACCCCGCGCTGCGCGTCCTCGTCCTGTCCGCGAGCGGCGAGCACGCCGACGTCCTGGAGGCCGTGAAGTCGGGCGCCACCGGCTATCTGCTGAAGTCGGCCTCGACGGAGGAACTCCTCGACGCGGTGCGCCGTACGGCCGTCGGCGACCCGGTGTTCACGCCGGGCCTGGCCGGACTCGTCCTCGGCGAGTACCGCCGCCTCGCCTCCGAACCGGCGCCCGCCGCACAGGACGCCGACCAGCCGGGGGCCCCGCAGCTCACCGAGCGCGAGACCGAGGTGCTGCGCCTCGTCGCCAAGGGCCTGAGCTACAAGCAGATCGCCGAACGCCTGGTCATCTCCCACCGCACGGTCCAGAACCACGTACAGAACACCCTCGGCAAGCTCCAACTGCACAACCGGGTGGAGCTGGTGCGGTACGCCATAGAGCGCGGCCTCGACGACGAGTGATCCATCGGCCGCCCGCTTGACGGCGCGTAAACCAAACACCCGGCAGTTCACCGGAATTGCCGCTCCGACCCATCCCGCTGTGACCTGGATCACCATTAGCGTGGCCTCACCAGGCAACCGCGGCGAAGGGACATTTCCATGCGGGTCGGAGTACTGACCGGAGGCGGCGACTGCCCCGGTCTCAACGCCGTCATCCGGGCCGTCGTCCGCAAGGGCGTGCAGGAGTACGGCTACGACTTCGTCGGCTTCCGGGACGGCTGGCGAGGTCCGCTCGAGAACGACACCGTCCGTCTCGACATCCCCGCCGTACGCGGCATCCTGCCCCGCGGCGGCACCATCCTCGGCTCCTCGCGCACCAACCCGCTGAAGCAGGAGGACGGCATCCGCCGTATCAAGGAGAACCTCGCCAAGCAGGAGGTCGAGGCGCTCATCGCCATCGGCGGCGAGGACACCCTCGGCGTAGCCGCCCGGCTGTCCGACGAGTACGGCGTGCCCTGCGTCGGCGTACCCAAGACCATCGACAACGACCTGTCCGCCACCGACTACACCTTCGGCTTCGACACCGCCGTCGGCATCGCGACCGAGGCGATCGACCGGCTGCACACCACCGCCGAGTCCCATATGCGCGTCCTGGTCTGCGAGGTGATGGGCCGTCACGCCGGCTGGATCGCCATCCACTCCGGGCTGGCCGGCGGCGCCAACGTCATCCTCATCCCCGAGCAGCGCTTCGACGTCGACAAGGTCTGCGCCTGGATCACCTCGCGCTTCAAGGCGTCGTACGCCCCCATCGTGGTCGTCGCCGAGGGCGCCATGCCGAGGGACGGCGACATGGTCCTCAAGGACGAGTCGCTGGACTCCTTCGGGCACGTCCGGCTGTCCGGGGTCGGCGAATGGCTGGCCAAGGAGATCGAGAAGCGCACGGGCAAGGAAGCCCGTACGACGGTCCTCGGGCACATCCAGCGCGGCGGCACCCCCAGCGCCTTCGACCGCTGGCTCGCCACCCGCTTCGGGCTGCACGCCATCGAGGCCGTCCGCGACGGCGACTTCGGCAAGATGGTCGCCCTGCGCGGCACGGACATCGTCCGCGTCCCGATCGCGGACGCCACGGCCAAGCTGAAGACGGTGGATCCGAAGCTGTACGAGGAGGTCGGGGTCTTCTTCGGCTGATCCGTCGGCCGACGAGAGAACGGAAGTCTGGGGGCGCGAGCCCCCAGACGGCTACACGGTCGTGTTGCGCAGCTGCCCCACCAACTCCCGTACGACAGCTGCCCCGTTGAGCGTCAGGATCGACTCCGGGTGGAACTGCACGCCGGCGAATCCGGACCCCCGTACGGCATGCACCTCCCCGTTGCCCGCCCGGCTCACCTCCACCCCGTGCGCGGACAACTCCTCCGCCACCTCGTCGTCGCAGCGCGCCACGAAGCTGTTGTAGAAACCGACCGTCTCCGGCCGCCCGAACAGGTCGATCGTCGTCTGGGCCCCCTGGTACGGCACCTCCTTCCGTACGATCTCCAACCCCAGCTCGGCCGCGATCAGCTCGTGCCCGAGGCAGACGCCGAGCACGCCGTGCCGGTTGTTGCGGATGACCCGGGCGGTGAGGTCACGCAGGAAGCGCATCTTGGGGTCGGTCAGGTCGGAAGGATCACCGGGCCCGGGACCCAGCACCACCGGCCCCTCGTGCGCGAGCACCGCCTCCCGCAGCCCCTCCTCGTCGTACCGCCGGACGGTCACCTCCAGGCCGTTCGACCGGAGCACGTGCGCGAGCATCGCCGTGAAGGTGTCCTCGCCGTCGACGACCAGGGCGTGTCCGCTCAGCTCCTCGGACCGCTCCTGCATCCGCAGCCAGAACGGCGCGAGCGAGGCGCGGCGCCCGTCGAGGGCGGCACGCACGCGTGGGTCGTCGGTGAGGCGTACGCGCGCGTGCTCCGCACGGGGGCGGGACGGTCGTACGCCGAGAGCCGCCAGTACCCCCGCCGCCTTCGCGTGGGTCTCCTCGACCTCGCTCGCCGGGTCCGAGCCCCGCACGAGCGTGGCGCCGACCGGCACGCGCAGCCGTCCGTCGGCGTCGATGTCGGCGGTGCGGATGAGGATGGGGGAGTCGAGGGTCTGGGCCCCGCCGGAGTCCCGGCCGAGGAGTGCCAGCGCCCCCGCGTAGTAGCCGCGCCCGCCGACCTCGTGCCGCTCGATCACCCGGCAGGCGTTCTGCACGGGCGAGCCGGTGACGGTGGCCGCGAACATGGTCTCCTTCAGGACCTCCCGCACATCCAGCGAGGACTTCCCGCGCAGTTCGTACTCGGTGTGCGCGAGGTGCGCCATCTCCTTCAAGCGGGGCCCGACGACCACGCCGCCCATGTCGCCGACGGTGCACATCATCTTGAGCTCCTCGTCGACGACCATCGACAGCTCCTCGATCTCCTTGCCGTCGGCGAGGAAGTCGAGCAGATGCTCGGGGGTGGGGCCCTCGGCGGGATAGCGGTACGTGCCGCTGATCGGGTTCATGACGACGGTCCCGCCGCTCATCCGCACGTGCACCTCGGGGCTCGCCCCGACCAGCGTGCGCTCCCCGGTGTGCACGACGAACGTCCAGTACGCGCCCCGCTCGCCCTCCAGCAGCCGCCGGAACAGTGCCAGCGCGTCGGCCCGTCCGAACCCCGGGATCTCACCCTCGTACGTCCGCCGGATCACGAAGTTCGCGCCCTCGCCCCGCCCGATCTCCTCCCGCAGGACGCGCCCGACGATCTCCGCGTACTCCTCGTCGGCCACGTCGAAGCCGCCGCCCTCGACGCGCACGTCATGCGCCGGGAGCTGGGCGAGCGCTTCGGCCAGGGGGAGGTCGTACGACTCCTCCGGTGTCAGCACCACCAGCGGTGTGCCGTCGTCGCGGACGTCGAAGCCGCGCTCGCGGATCTGCCGGAAGGGGACGAGCGCCAGGCCCTCGTCGGGGAGGTCGGCGAGCCGGTCGTACGTGGCGACCGGGCCGATGAGGACCTCGACCGTCGCGCCTTCTTCGACGGCGCGGCCCGGGGTGCGGCGGCGCAGCAGGGCGAACGGGCGGGGATCGTCCAGCAAGCCGAGCAGGTTCATGGATCCGTGCTCCTTCTCAGTGAGACTCAGTGGTACTCAGTCGGAGAGGAACGGACCCCGGAAACACCGAAGGCCGCCCCTCGGGCGGCCTTCGCGAAGTCTTGCGTACGCGCAGTCAGTGGGCCGCCGGATGAGCGGTCCACCACCAGTTCTGGGTCGAGTGCGCGAACATGCGAGGCACCCTACCCCATGTCCGAGTCGTGTACCCCGCGTCTCATTTGCTGGGCATGGGGCTGGACGCCCGACACGACCCCGTAATGTTGAGGGCGTGACCGTGAACGCTAAGACCAGCGCGAGCGCTGGCAACACCTGGCGAGACCTGCCCGCGGCGCAGCAGCCCGAGTACCCCGACACCGAGGCTCTGCGCGCAGTGATCGCGGACCTCGAGTCGTATCCGCCGCTCGTCTTCGCGGGCGAGTGCGACCAGCTGCGCGCCCGGATGGCGGCTGTCGCCAAGGGAGAGGCGTTCCTTCTCCAGGGCGGCGACTGCGCCGAGGCCTTCGACGCGGTGTCCGCCGACCACATCCGCAACAAGCTCAAGACCCTGCTGCAGATGGGCGCCGTGCTGACGTACGCCGCCTCGGTGCCGGTCGTGAAGGTCGGCCGCATCGCCGGCCAGTACTCCAAGCCGCGCTCCAAGCCGACCGAGACCCGCGACGGCGTGACCCTGCCGACCTACCGCGGCGACTCCGTCAACGGCTTCGACTTCACCGAGGCCGCCCGCGTCCCGGACCCCGAGCGCCTGAAGCGGATGTACAACGCGTCCGCCTCGACGCTGAACCTGGTGCGCGCCTTCACCACCGGTGGTTACGCCGACCTGCGCCAGGTGCACGCCTGGAACCAGGACTTCGTGAAGTCGTCCCCGTCGGGGCAGCGCTACGAGCAGCTCGCCCGCGAGATCGACCAGGCACTCAACTTCATGCACGCCTGCGGGGCCGACCCGGAGGAGTTCAAGACCGTCGAGTTCTACTCCTCGCACGAGGCGCTGCTCCTCGACTACGAGTCGGCGCTGACCAGGGTCGACTCCCGCACGGGTCAGCTGTACGACGTCTCGGCGCACATGGTGTGGATCGGTGAGCGCACCCGGCAGCTGGACCACGCGCACATCGAGTTCGCCTCGCAGATCCGCAACCCGATCGGCATCAAGCTCGGCCCGACCACGACGGCCGAGGAGGCGCTGCAGTACATCGAGCGCCTCGACCCGGACCGTGAGCCGGGCCGGCTGACCTTCATCGTCCGCATGGGCGCCGACAAGGTCCGCGACAAGCTCCCCGAGCTGGTCGAGAAGGTCACCGCCTCCGGCGCGACCGTGGCCTGGATCACCGACCCGATGCACGGCAACACCTACGAGGCGGCCTCGGGCCACAAGACCCGCCGCTTCGACGACGTGCTCGACGAGGTCAAGGGCTTCTTCGAGGTCCACAAGTCGCTGGGCACCCACCCGGGCGGCATTCACGTGGAGCTCACCGGTGACGATGTCACCGAGTGCGTGGGCGGCGGCGACGAGATCTTCGTCGACGACCTGCACCAGCGCTACGAGACGGCCTGCGACCCGCGGCTCAACCGCAGCCAGTCGCTCGACCTGGCCTTCCTCGTCGCCGAGATGTACAGGGACCAGTAACCGGTTCGGTTATTACCCGCATGTGGGGTGGGGCGCGGATCACATACGATCCGCGTCCCACCCCACTTTTACGGTTCCTGTGTGACGGGTAAGGTTAGGTTTGCCTCACCGATCAAGGGGATGGCACGATTTCGATCCCGGCGGGAGGTGGTCCGCGTGTACATCTGCAGTTGCTTCGGTGTCACCGAGCAGCAGGTCAAGCAGCACGCGGAGAACGGTGCCTGCACGCCCCGCCAGATAGCGTCCGCCTGCAAGGCGGGCACGGACTGCGGGTCGTGTGTACGTCGTATTCAGGCACTCCTGGGCAGGGGCGCGTGCCCGCGCCGTGAGCTGGCCGATCAGGGCAAGCCGGTGCTCACCGACCTGGCGGACGCCGCCTAGCTCGCGTTGGCTCCCTGGCCCCTGGCCCCTGGCCCCCTAGCTCGGCTGCTCGATCTGCTGCGCGAGGTAGAGCGCCTCACCCAGCTTGTCGATGAGTTCCAGCTGCGTGTCCAGGTAGTCGATGTGGTGCTCCTCGTCCTCGAGGATCGACTCGAAGAGGTTCGCGGACGTGATGTCGCCCTTGGTGCGCATCACCTCGATACCGCGCTTGAGGCGGTCGATCGCCTCGACCTCGACCTGCCGGTCGGCCTGGAACATCTCGGTGACCGTCTGGCCGACCCGGACGTGGAACAGGCGCTGATAGTTGGGCAGGCCGTCCAGCATGAGGATGCGCTCGGTGATCTTGTCCGCGTGCTTCATCTCATCGATGGACTCTTCACGCGTGTACTTGGCGAGCTTCGTCCAGCCTTTGTTGTCCTGGATCCGGTAGTGCAGCCAGTACTGGTTGATCGCCGTCAGCTCGCCGGTCAGCTGCTCGTTGAGGAATTCGAGGACCTCGGGGTCGCCCTGCATCGCAGAGGCTCCTTCCGCGCGGGGGAACTGGCAGGTTGCGCCGCATGATTGCACCGGCAGCGAAGATCGTCCAGTAAGTCTTCACTTAGTAAGTAAGGGCATGCTTAGTCCGTTATGAGGTGAATTATTGAGGGGTGTGGTCAGGTGCACTGCCCCAGGTCTGTCAGGATGGAGTCATGGGTCAGCCGGTGGAGCGCGAAGGTGGGGCAGCAGCACACTCCGAGCTTCCGCCGGGACAGCGGGTACAGCGCGGCTGGCCGGTCACGCACTACGGTCCGGTCCCCAAGTTTCGCCCCGAACGCTGGGAGTTCAGGGTGTTCGGCGCCACCGCCGACGGCGAGAAGCACTGCTGGACCCATGAGGAGTTCACGGCCCTGCCGTACACCACCGTCGTCGCCGATCTGCACTGTGTCACGAAGTTCAGCATGCTCGGCGCGGAGTGGGGCGGCATCCCGGCCCGTACGATCCTGGAGATCGCCCCGCCCGCGGCTGCCGTCACCCATGTGATGGTGTGGGCGGAGTACGGCTTCAGCTCCAACCTCCGCCTCTCCGACTTCGCCGCCGAGGGCGCGATCTTCGCCACCCACAAGGACGGCGAACTGCTCACGGCGGAGCACGGTTTCCCCCTCCGTCTGGTCGTCCCCCATCTGTACGCCTGGAAGGGGCCCAAGTGGGTCCGCGGCGTCGAGTACATGACCGCCGATCGCCGCGGCTTCTGGGAGGAGCGCGGCTACCACAACATCGGCGACCCCTGGAAGGAACAGCGGTACTCGTACCAGGAGGAGCCCGGGGACGGGCCCGAGCTGTGACGTTCGGCGTTACGCGTCCCGAAGTTTCTTCAGCCGCTCCACGTCCGCCGCGTGGCCTTCCTTCCCGCCCGGTGTCTCGATGATCAGCGGTACGCCCGCGGTGGCCGGGTGCGTCATCAGCGCCCGGAACGGGTCCTCGCCGATGTGACCCGCGCCGATGTTCTCGTGCCGGTCCTTGTGCGCGCCGACGACGTCCTTGGAGTCATTGGCGTGGATCAGCTTCAGCCGGCCTTCGCCCACGGTGTCCACCAGCAGGTCGAGGGTCTGGTGCATGCCGGAGGGTCCGGTCAGGTCGTGGCCGGCGGCGAAGATGTGGCAGGTGTCCAGGCATACGCCCAGCTTCGGATGGGCGTCCAGCGCCTCGAAGTACGGCCCGAAGTCCCAGGTCCGCGAGCAGAGCGAGGCGCCCTGCCCGGCGGTGGACTCCAGGAGCAGATACGGGTCGTCGTCGTGGGTCAGCTCGTCGAGCAGCGGCAGCAGGTGCTCCCGTACCTGCTTCAGGGCCACCGAGCGCTCCCGGCCGCCGGTCGCGCTGCCCGTGTGCACGACCACGCCGAGCGCCCCGATCTCCCGCCCGCGCCGCAGCGAGTGCCGTAGCGACTCCACCGACTTCTCGACCGTCGCCTCCGTGTGCGAGCCGAAGTTGATCAGGTACGGCGCATGCACATACGCCGGGATCGACTCGGCCTCGCAGACCGCGCGGAACTCCTCGTCCTGCCGCGGATTCCCGGCGGGCGTGGCCCAGCCGCGCGGGTTGGCGACGAAGACCTGGACCGTCTCGGCCTTGAGGTCGTGGGCGTAGGTGAGCCCGACGGAGTGGAGACCGCCGGCCACGGGGACGTGGCCGCCGATGGGGTTGCGGGAGGGGCCCGAGGGGGCGGTGCCGGACTGCTGACTTCTCACCCGTTCAGGGTGTCATGCTGCCCGGACCACCCGATCACCGGCCGGTGCCGGCCTTTCTCGATGACCTTCCTCGATGGTCGTCCCCAGTGGTCTTCCTAACGGATGGTGATCGTGATCGTCGACCCCTTCGGCGCCGTCTGCCCGCCGTCCACGGACTGCTTCTTGACCGTGTCGCCGAACAGCCCGAGCAGGCCACGGTCCTCGTCGACCTCGAAGCCGGCGGCCTCCAGCTCGGCCCTGGCGTCGTCGACGCTGTCACCGACCACGTCCGGGACCTCGATCATCTCGGGGCCCTTGGACAGCGTCAGCGTCACCGTGTCACCCTCGGCGGCCTGCCTGCCGTCGGTGGGCGACTGCCGGGCGACCTGGCCCGCGTCGAAGTCGGAGTTGACGCGCGCGGAGGCGACCTTCACCTTCAGGCCGGCCTCCGCCAGCTCGGCCTTCGCGTCGGCCAGGCTCTCGCCGGTGACGTCCGGGACGTCCACGGGGCTGCCCTTGCTGACGGTGAGCGCGACCGCGGAACCGGAGCGGACCTTGGTGCCGGTCTCGGGGGCCGCGGAGATCACGGAGCCTCGGGTGACGTCGTCGCTGAACTCCCGGGTCACCATGCCCGGTTCGAGTCCGCTCTCCTTCAGTTCGGTCTTCGCCTTGGCCAGCGGGTATCCCTGAAGATCGGGCACCTTCACGGTCTTCGGTCCCGCCGAGATGACCAGGTTCACGGAGTCGTTGTGCCGGATGCGGGCGCCCGTCTCCGGGGCCGTGCTGATGACGGTGCCGCGCTCGACGGTGTCGCTGTAGGCGCGCTCCACCTTGCCGAGCTCCAGCCCGGCCTCCTCCAGCCGGTCCGCGGCCTGCGCCTCGGTCTTGGACAGTAGCGCCGGGACCTTGGTGAATTGGCCGGAGTTGATGTACCAGATGCCGACGCCGAGGCCGAGGGCCAGCAGGACGGCGGCGACGATGACGAGCGGGCCGCGCGGCGCACGCGGGGTCCGCGACCGGCGCCGGGGCGGCGGGGGCGGGGGAGCCTCGAACCGGCTGGTCCTGTTGAAGACGGCCTCGGGCTCGTCCTCGTTCACGGGAAGCGGCCGCTGGATGGTCAGTGCGCGCGGGATCACGCTCGTACGGTCGTCGGCGTTGCTGTGCTCCGCCGTGAGCGCCTGCGGCGGCACCGCGTCCAGCTGGTCCGCGCTCAGCGCGGCACGCGCCTCCCGGGCCTGCGCGAGGAGTGCCACGGCGTCGTACGGACGCAGATCCGGGGTGCGCGCGGTGGCCGACGCGACCAGCTCGTCGAGCTCGTACGCCAGTCCGGGCACGATCGCCGAGGGTGGCGGGACGTCCTCGTGCAGGTGCTTGTAGAGCACCACCGCCGGGGAGTCGCCGTCGTGCGGCTTGTCGCCGGTGAGCATCTCGTAGAGGACGACACCGCACGCGTAGACGTCGACGCGGGCGTCGGCGGCGCCGGGCTGCTCGATCTGCTCGGGCGCGAGATAGGAGACGGTGCCGAGCACGGCACCGGTGGTGCTGGTCACGGTGTCCACGGACCGCACGAGCCCGAAGTCGGCGACCTTGACCCGCCCGTCGTCCCCTATCAGCACGTTCTCGGGCTTCATGTCCCGGTGCACGAACCCGGCGCGGTGCGCGGCGCCGAGCGCGGCCAGCACCGGCTCCAGGATGTCCAGGGCGGCCCGGGGCTGGAGCGCCCCGCGCTCGCGCAGGACGTCGCGCAGGGTGCAGCCCGCGACGTACTCCATGGCGAGATAGACGTACGACCCGTCGGTGCCCTGGTCGAAGACCTGCACGACATTGGGGTGCGCGAGCCGGGCGACGGACTTCGCCTCACGGATGAACCGCTCGACGAAAACCCCGTCCACCGCCAGCGCGGGATGCATCACCTTGAGCGCGAGCACGCGGTCGAGGCGGGTGTCCAGGGCCCGGTAGACCGTGGCCATCCCGCCGACGGCGATCCGCGCGTCCACGCGGTACCGGCCGTCGAGCACCTGCCCGACCAGAGGGTCCTGAAGGGTCGTATCCACGCAGGTGAGTGTACGAGCCGACACTGACACGCCTGCCGGTTCGGCCGGGATCGGGGCGGGACTGCAGCTGAGCTGTGACGGACGCCTCATGGGTTGAAACGCCTTCATCGAACAGGCGTTCAGAATGCGGGGCGTTCCGGGTCCAGCCGTGCGATGCCCTCCACCGGAGACGACGCCTCCGCGAAGTGCCGCCGAGGAATCCGCCCCGCCCGGTACGCCAACCGCCCCGCCTCCACCGCGTGCCGCATCGCGTCGGCCATGAGTACCGGCTCCTGCGCCCGCGTGACCGCCGAGGCGAGCATCACACCCGCGCACCCCAGCTCCATCGCGAGCGCCGCGTCCGACGCCGTACCGGCTCCCGCGTCCAGAATCACCGGCACGCGTGCGTGCTCCACGATCAGCTGGAAGTTGTGCGGGTTGCGGATGCCGAGCCCCGAGCCGATCGGGGAACCGAGCGGCATGATCGCGGCACAGCCGACGTCCTCCAGCTTCCGCGCCAGCACGGGGTCGTCATTCGTGTACGGCAGCACGGTGAACCCGTCGTCCACCAGCGTCTCCGCGGCGTCCAGCAGCTCGATCGGGTCCGGCAGCAGGGTCCGCTCGTCGGCGATGACCTCCAGCTTGATCAGATCCGTACCGAGCGCTTCGCGCGCGAGGCGGGCCGTCAGCACGGCCTCACCGGCCGTGAAGCATCCGGCCGTGTTCGGCAGCACCCGGATGCCGAGCTTCTCCAGCACCGACAGCACGGAGCCGTGCACCGACGGGTTGACCCGCCGCATCGCGACCGTCGTCAGCTCCGTCCCGGACGCCACGAGCGCACGCTCCAGCACCCCCAGGCTGGGCGCCCCGCCCGTGCCCATGATCAGGCGGGACGTGAAGGACGTGTCCCCGATGAGAAAAGGATCGTCGGCCATGGTTCAGCCTCCTTGGACGGCGGTGAGGACCTCGACGCGGTCTCCCTCGGAGAGGGATGTCGACGACCACTGCGCGCGCGGTACGACGGTTTCGTTGAGGGCGGCGGCCACTCCGGAGGGCGCCGCGGTGAGGGAACGTACGAGCGTGTCGAGAGCCGTGCCCGGCTCGATCTGCCGCCGCTCGCCGTTGACCGAGATGGTGACCGGGTGGTTCATGCGGGCTGCTCCGAGAGTGCGGCGGCGCTGAAGCGTTTGGGCGTGAACGGCCGGGCTTCGTCCGGGAGTTCACCGGTGGTCAGGGCGTGCGCCATGGCGTCGCCGGTGACCGGCGTGAGCAGCACCCCGTTGCGGTAGTGCCCGGTGGCCAGCAGCAGCCCCTCCAGCTCGGTCGGGCCGAGCAGCGGCGCGTTGTCGGGGGAGCCGGGGCGCAGGCCCGCCCGCGTCTCCGTGAGCGGCAGTTCCGTGATGCCCGGCACCAACTCGTGGGCGTCGCGCAGCAGCTCGTACACCCCGCCCGCGGTCACCGTCGTGTCCCAGCCCAGCTCCTCGCTCGTCGCCCCGACGACCAGCTCCCCGCTCTCGCGCGGCACCAGGTACACCTGGCTGCCGCGCACCACGGCCCGCACGGTCCGGCTCAGGAACGGCGCGTACCGCTTCGGCACGGTCAGCCGCAGCACCTGCCCCTTCACCGGGCGCACGGGCGGCAGGACGTCGTCCGGGACCCCGGGCAGCCGCCCGCTGAGGCTGCCGGCCGCGAGGACGACCTGGCCCGCGCGCAGCTCGGTGCCGTCCGGCGTGGTGACACCGGCTGCCCGCTCCCGTACGCGGTCGAAGCGCTCGGCCCACGTCCGGTGGAAGACCACACCGGCCCGCTCGCAGGCGGCCACCAGCGCCCCGGCCAGCCGTCGCGGATCGATCTGGTGGTCGCCGTCCACGCGCAGGCCCCCGCGCACGCCCGGCGCGAGCATCGGCTCCAGGCGTCGGCACTCCCGCCCCGACAGCCACTCCGAGTCCAGCCCGGACCGGCGTTGCAGGGTGTGCAGTTCGCGCAGGTGGGCGCGGTCGTCGGAGTCCAGCGCGACCGCGAGCGTGCCGCACTGGCGGTAGCCGAGGTCGTGGCCGGTGAGGTCGGTGAGCTCGGCCGCGAAGTCCGGGTAGCGGCGGGCCGAGACGAGGTTCAGGCCGAGCAGGGTCTGCTCGCCGTAGTGCAGTTCCGTGACGGCGGCCAGCATGCCGGCCGCCACCTGGGCGGCGCCGCCACCCGGCTCGGGGTCCACGACGGCCGTGGTGAACCCGCGCCCTGCGGCCCGCCACGCCGTGACCAGGCCGATGATGCCGCCCCCGATGACAAGGACGTCTGACGTTCGCGTACGCGACATGGGCGTCCAGCCCCTCCCTTCGCCGGCATGACCCGGATCAGGTTCGTACGGTCGGAGGCCGCCAGCCTCCCTCTCAGCCCGGTGCGTCCGGGCTCCCGCGAGTGCTCTACGTTGGCCACCCTAGCCCGCCGCCACATGTCTCAGTAAGGGAGCCCGTACCCATGGCCCGCTCGCTCGACGGTCTCGTCCTCGCCCCCGTCGCGGACCAAGCGCCAGGTCAGGTGGGTACGCGTACCCGGTTCACGTACCACGAGAAGGACGGCGAGATCTGGGCCGAATACGCGGGCGGCGATGTCGTACGCGGGTATCTCGTGGGCGGCCGGGAAGGCGACCGGCTGGACTTTCGGTACGTGCAGCTCAAGCGGGACGGGACGACGTCGTCGGGCCACTGTGTGTCGACGGTCGTCGAGCTGGCCGACGGGCGGGTGCGCCTGGAGGAGAGCTGGCAGTGGGAGTCGCAGGCCGGCAAGGGGACGAGCGTTGTGGAGCAGGTCACTGAGCACGCCCCCTGACTGACGAACAGTCAGTTGTCTATGGTGATCAGGTGAGCGAGCAGACGCAGCAACGGGGCACGTCAAAGGCGCGGCGCGTGGTCGTCGCCGGGGCGGGCATGGCAGGGGTGCAGACCGCGGTCGCCCTGCGCGAACAGGGCTTCACCGGCACCGTCACACTGATCGGCGCCGAGCCCCACCAGCCGTACGACCGACCGCCCCTGTCCAAGGCCGTACTGCTCGGCACGGCCGAGGGCTCCGCCTTCGACGTCGACTTCGAGGCGCTCGGCATCGAACTGCGGCTGGGGCGCGAGGTGCTGGGCGTGCGCACCGCCGACCACGAGTTGGACACCGAGGCCGGGCCCGTCCCGTACGACGTCCTCGTGCTCGCCACCGGCGCCGAACCGATCCGGCTGCCGGGCGCGGAGGGCGTCCCCGGGGTGCATCTGCTGCGCACCCTGGACGACGCCGAGCGGCTGCGGCCGGTGCTCGCCCGGCAGCACGACATCGTGGTCGTCGGGGCGGGCTGGATCGGCGCGGAGTTCGCCACGGCCGCGCGCGAGGCGGGCTGCGCGGTGACGGTCGTGGAGGCCGCCGACCGGCCGCTCGCGGGTGCGCTGCCCGCGGAGGTGGCGGCGCCGATGACCGCCTGGTACGAGGACAGCGGGGCGGTGCTGCGCACGCACGCGCGCGTGGAGCGCGTCGAGCCCGGTGCGGTGATCCTCGACGACGGCACGCTTCTGCCCGCGGGCGCCGTCGTGGTCGGCATCGGGGCACGGCCCGCCACGGCCTGGCTGGCCGGCTCGGGCATCGAGCTGGGCGTGCACGGCGAGGTCGTGGCCGACGACCACCTGCGCACCTCCGTACCGGACGTCTACGCGGTCGGCGACTGCGCCTCCTTCCCCTCGGCACGGTATGGCGAGCGCCTGCTGGTCCACCACTGGGACAACGCCCTCCAGGGCCCGCGGACGGTCGCCGCCGACATCCTCGGCGAGACCCCCGCGGTCTACGACCCCGTGCCGTACTTCTGGTCCGAGCAGTTCGGCCGCTTCGTCCAGTACGCCGGCCACCACGCCGCCGCCGACACGACCCTGTGGCGCGGCGACCCGTCGGGCCCGGCCTGGACGGTCTGCTGGCTGAAGGACGACCGCCTGGTCGCCCTGCTGGCGGTCGGCCGACCGAGGGACCTGGCACAGGGGCGGCGGCTGATCGAGGCGGGAACGCCGATGGATCCGGCGCTGCTGGGGGACCCGGCGCGGCCGATGAAGGCGGCGACGGCGTAGGGCCGAGAGCGGGGTGTCGGCCCTGGTCGGGACGGGCCTGGCTTCCGACTGTCAGTGGCAGATGGCAGGCTTGTTTCCGTGACCGAGATTGACGCAAAGATCGATGCTCTCGTCCCCGCCTGGCTCACCCTGCCCGACATCGCAGAGATGCTCGATGTCGAGGTGACCCGCGTCCGGCAGCTGGTCAAGGACGGCCAGCTCATCGCCGTACGCCGTGGTGAGAACCGCGCACTGCACGTCCCCGCCGCCTTCATCGACGGGGCCGAGCAGAAGGTCGTCAAGGGCCTGTCCGGGACCCTGACGCTCCTGCGGGACGACGGCTTCACGGACGAAGAGATGCTGGAGTGGCTCTTCACCCCCGACGAGAGCCTGCCCGGCACCCCCGCGCAGGCCCTCAGCGAGAATCGCGGCACGGAGGTGAAGCGCCGCGCCCAGGCGCTCGCCGTCTGAACCGAACGCTCTGACCGAACGTCCTCATCCGAACATCGTCCGGCGTATGGACCGGGCTCCCGCGGGCCACGGTCGCAGTTGACCGCGGCCCGCGGGAGCCAGGGGCCTGGGGCGTGTGGTGAGTGGCATGCGCGAGCGAGCGCCTGCCCCACGGGGGTGCCGGGTCCTCGGCCTCGGGGCCGTATGCCATCGACCCGTACGTCATCCATGTGACGGCGCGCTGTCGCAGGGATGCCACGTCGGGCGCGGGCGCATGGCGTCGCCACGCGCGGCGGCGGGTGCCGTCGGGGCGTTGTGGGGCACATCACGCCCGGGCAGTGCCACGGCGCCATACGCCGTCCGGCCCCGGACCACTCCGGCCCGCGCCACGGGCCGCCGCCCCGCCCGGACCACGAGTCACCGACCAGCACCGGCTCGCGACGCGGCGCCGGGCTCCGGCTACCGTGCCACCGTCCGGCACCAGCCCGACGTCCCGCCCGGCAACCCGACACAGGGGGCACCGTATGTCCGACACCGCCACCGCAGGCACCGCCCGCGCCCAGCTCGCCGACGCCCGGCTCTACCTCTGCACGGACGCCCGCAAGCAGCGGGGCGACCTCGCGGAGTTCCTGGACGCCGTCCTGGCCGCCGGTGTCGACATCGTGCAGCTGCGCGACAAGGGCATGGAGGCGGCCGAGGAACTGGAGCACCTGAAGGTCTTCGCCGAGGCCTGTGCCCGGCACGGCAAGCTCCTCGCGGTCAACGACCGTGCCGACGTCGCCCACGCCGCCGGCGCCGACGTCCTGCATCTCGGCCAGGGCGACCTCCCGGTGCCCGCCGCCCGCGCGATTCTCGGCGACGACGTCCTCGTCGGCCGCTCCACGCACTCCGAGTCCGAGGCCACGGCGGCCGCCGTCCAGGAGGGCGTGGACTACTTCTGCACCGGCCCCTGCTGGCCCACCCCCACCAAGCCCGGCCGCCACGCCCCCGGCCTCGACCTGGTCCGTCACACCGCCGCCCTCGGTACCTACCGTCCCTGGTTCGCCATCGGCGGCATCGACCTCGGCAACCTCGACGAGGTGCTGGAGGCCGGCGCCCGCCGCGTCGTCGTCGTACGGGCGATCACGGAGGCGGACGACCCGGGCGCGGCAGCGGCGGAGTTCGCGAAGCGGCTGCGGCAGGTATAGGCGGCAGGTATAGGTGGCGGCTGCGGGCGATGCCGGGGAGGGGCGCCGATATCGCCGGCCCTTCGGAGCACGGCGTCTCAGTTCCAGGCCCGCCCCGTCTCAGCCAGTGGGCAGAGTCGGCTGCGATCCCCGATCTCGGGGCTCTGCCTGGCCCGCTGCGGGGCCCTTTGGTGGCCCACGTTGTCCAAGGAGTGGACAACAGACAGACAAATCGGGCAAATGTCCGGCATTCGGTTGGGAGACCGGGAACCCCTGGCTAACCTGCGGGTATGGCCCTCGGCACCGCATCCATCAGGTCGGACCACGCTCGTACCGTGCGCGAGATGCTCGCGACCGGCAAGACGACGTATTCGTTCGAGTTCTACGCCCCCAAGACCCCGAAGGGCGAGCGGAACCTGTGGAACGCGCTGCGCCGGGTCGAAGCCGTGGGGCCCGACTTCGTCTCCGTGACCTACGGCGCGGGCGGTTCCACCCGCGCGGGCACGGTCAAGGCGACGGAGGCGATCGCCTCGGACACCACGCTCACGCCGATCGCCCACCTCACCGCGGTCGACCACTCGGTGGCCGACCTGCGCAACATCATCGGGCAGTACGCCGACGCGGGCATCCGCAACATGCTGGCGCTGCGCGGTGACCCGCCCGGCGATCCGCTGGGCGAGTGGGTGCGGCACCCCCAGGGCCTCACCTACGCCGCCGAACTCGTCGAACTGATCAAGGCGTCCGGCGACTTCTGCGTCGGCGTCGCGGCCTTCCCCGCGATGCACCCGCGCTCCGCGGACTGGGAGACCGACGTCCGGCACTTCGTCGACAAGTGCCGTGCGGGCGCGGACTACGCCATCACGCAGATGTTCTTCGAACCGGAGGACTACCTGCGACTGCGCGACCGGGTCTCGGCCGCCGGCTGCGACACCCCGATCATCCCGGAGATCATGCCGATCGCCAGCGTGCGGACGCTGGAGCGGATCCCGTCGCTCACCAACGCAGCCTTCCCGGATGCCCTGAAAGAGCGGATCCTCACAGCAAAAGACGATCCGACCGCTGTACGCTCGATCGGAATCGAGTTCGCCACGGAGTTCTGCGCGCGGCTACTGGCCGAGGGAGTGCCCGGACTGCACTTCATCACGCTCAACAACTCCACGGCGACCCTGGAAATCTACGAAAACCTGGGCCTGCACCACCCACCGCAGGCCTAGACCGGCCGTACCGGTGTACGTCACACTGCGTAGGCGGCCACTGGGAGAGGGGCGTACATGGGCTGGACGGTCCTCTACATCGCGTTCGGCATCGTCGCGCTGTGGCTGCTGGGCGAGGTGCTGCTGCAGTACAAGGCACGTCTGCGCTGGCGACTGCTCGCCTTCGTCGGCTTCCTCGGCGTCGTGGTCGGGGTGCTGATCCCCTCCGTCGTCGTCATCGGTCTGGGTGCCGCCGCGTTCGCGGTCGGCCAGACCTACGTCACGCTGTCGTTCCGCAGCGGCTTCTCGGCCGGCTGGGCGGTCTCCGCGCCGGCCCTGGGCCCCCTGGCTGCCGTCAAGCGCCGCCGTGGCCGGCCGGACCGCCAGGAGCCGACCCTGGAGGTGTCCGACCTCGAGGCGGCCGAGGGCGCTTTCCCCGGCCACGACGGCACGTACGGTCACGACGACGCCAAGTACGGCCAGGACAACGCCGGTTACGGCCAGGGCGACGCCGGTTACGGCCAGGACGACTACGACCGCGACGACGTCTTCACTCCCTCGCGCCAGAATCGGCCCGCGGCCGCTGACCCGAGCGCCGTCTACGAGCCGCAGCCCCTGCCCGAGGACACCGGCTCGTACGGCATATACAGCGACGCCGCCCATGCCGCCGCCGACCAGAACTACGCATCCGCGGGCCAGCCCCAGGACCAGTACGCCACGGCCGACCAGAACTACGCCTACGACGGCTACTCCGGCTACGACCAGCAGCAGTACGGCTACGACACGACCGGCCAGCAGCAGTACGCCGCCTACTCCGACCCGTACATCGGCACCCAGAACTACGGCGACACGTCGTACGACGCCTACGGCCAGCAGCAGTACGGCCAGCAGGGCTACGGCCAGGACCAGTACGCCACCGGCACCTACGGCGAGACGACCCCGCCCGGCGGCGTCTGGGTCCCTCAGCAGCGCACCGACGAGGCCTACGGCGGTGAGCTCCCGCCGGAGCAGCAGTACCCGTACCAGGGCGACGGCCAGCAGCAGGGCCAGGGGAACGGGTACGACGAGCAGTACCGCTTCTGACAGACCGCGCGGCGTCCCTCGCGAGGCGCCCTACGCGTGCCTCACTGCGAGCCCCGGAACTCCGGCCCCTCCACGATCAGCCCGGCCACCAGCGCGCCCGACATACCGGCGTGGGGGAGACCGCCGCCCGGATGAGACCAGCCGCCGACCGTGAACAGGCCGGGTACGCGGGTGCTGTTGGACGGGCGCAGGAAGGTCCCCTCCGCTGCTGCCAGCGCCGGCGCCGGTACCCCGCCGCCCTCGGCTCCCGTCTCCCGCCGGGTGTCCACCGGCGTACGGACCTCGCGCCACAGCGTCCGCTCACGCAGTCCGGGTATCGCCCGCTCGGCGGCCGTCACCATCCGGTCCGCGAAGGCGTCGGCGGCACCGGCCGCGGTCCAGTCGTACAGCGTCTGTGACGGCACCGTGGCCGTGAGGACCACGGACTCATGCCCGTCGTCGGGGCGCAGCGCCGCATCGTCCGGGCGGTCGATGCGGACCGTCGGGTGCGCGGGCGGCTCACCGAGCCCGAAGGCGTCCAACTCGGCCTGCCGGTCCGGGGCGTGCACCACCGTACGGTGCGCGGTGCCCGCCTCGCGCGCGCCGCGCAACGCCAGACAGACCACGACCCGGCCCGGGGACATGCCCTCGGGGTTGGACTCGACCTCCTCCGCCTCGTACAGCTCACGGCCGCGCACCAGGTCGCTCAGGCGCCACGGCCCGGTGCCGACGACCATGTCGGCCTCCGTCACCGATCCGTCGGCCAGCTCCAACCCCGCCGCCCGGCCGTCCTTCTCCAGGACCCCGACCACCTCGGCACCGAAGCTGAACTCGACCTTCCGGGCCACGCACCGCTCGTACACCGCCCGCGCCAACTCCCGTATGCCGCCCCGCACATACCAGGTCCCGAAGGCGTGCTCCAGGTACGGCAGCACCGCCGCGCTCGCCGGCGTTGCGCGCGGATCCAGGCCGTACGCGAGCGCGTGGCTCTCCAGCAGGGCGATGAGCCGGGGATCGCGCAGCTCCCACGCGCCGACCTCGGCGAGTGTGCCGGCCCGGCGGGTGCGCAGGAGTCGCTTGTGGGGGACCGCCGGATAGGGCTCGCGGTCGGCCAGCACCTGCCAGTTCGGCCACAGTGGCTCCTCCAGCAGCGGCCTGCGCGTGCGGTCCCAGGCCTCGCGGGCCCGGACCAGGAAGTCGCCCCAGCGGTCGCCGGTCCCGGCGCCCAGCGCCTCGTCCAGGGTGGCCACCACGCCCGCGCGCGAGGCGTTCGGCAGACGGACCTCGGTGCCGTCGGCGAAGACGTGCCGCGCGGACGGGTCGACCTGGACCAGCTCGACGGACGCCTCCAGCGGCTCCTTGCCGGTCTTGATGAACAGGTCGCGGTACACGGCGGGAAGCGGGAGCAGCCCGGGTCCCGTGTCGAAGCCGAAGCCGTCGCGCTCGAAGCGGCGCACCGCTCCGCCGTACGTCTCCGTACGCTCGTACACCGCCACCCGGTGGCCCGCGACGGCCAGCCGGGCAGCGGCCGCCATCGCACCCATCCCGGCGCCGATCACCGCAATCCTTGCCATGCGTGGGACTTTATCGGCCGCCACTGACAACGGCTCGCGGACCTGGGCCTTGGCCGTCGGGCGGAGCTCAGCCGGGCCGTTGCCCCACCGCTTGTGCGAGCCGTTTCTCCTCCCGGCGCTCGGCCCTGCGGCGCCGGAAGCGGCGGATCCGCGATACCAGGAAGAAGAGCAGCAGCAGTCCGGCCAGCAGCAGGGCGCCCGCGACGACCGCCGCGGCGACGGGGTAGAAGATCGCGAGGCTGATCAGGGCCCCGACCCCGAGATCCTCGGCGACGCTGACCACGATGTTGCTGAACGGCTCGGGCGAGGTGTTGACCGCCATCCGCGTCCCGGCCTTGACCAGGTGGCTCACCAGCGCCGTGGAACCGCCGACCGCGCCCGCCGCCAGTTCGGGCAGCGACCCGCTCTGACCGGCGAGCAGCGCCGCGACGACCGCACCCGCGACCGGCCGGATCACGGTGTGCACCGAGTCCCAGGCCGAGTCCACGTACGGGATCTTGTCGGCGACGGCCTCGCAGAGGAACAGCACGCCGGCGGCTATCAGGACATCGGGCCGTTGCAGTGCCTCGGGCACCTCGTCACTCAGGCCGGTGGCGCCGAAGACGCCGAGCAACAGCACCACGGCGTAGGCGTTGACGCCGCTGGCCCAGCCGCTGGTGAACACCAAAGGGAGTATCGACACGGAGGCGATCGTAACCAGTCGGCAACGGAGGGTCCTGAGGATGAGCGCGCAGCCCTGAGTACCCGTACCTAGTCGGTGAGATGAGTACGCGCGCGGATGGGCTCCGACCTGCGTGAACGAGAGAGTGGAGGCACGGAGAAGGGGATCGGCTCCGGCACCGGCGACACGGGGCGCCGGAACGGAGCGACCCCGGATCCGCTCCTTCCGCCGGCCCGGCGTCGGCGGGAGCGAGACCGGGGGACCCGGGGGAACGACCGAACGGGGGTCCGACGGGGGGCACGGGGGAGTACGGGGGAAGGGAAAACGGGGGACACGGGGGAGCACGAGAAGGCGCCGGTTCGAGAGTGGCCCGCGGGGGACGCGGCCACTTCCGGACCGGCGCTTTCGTATGCGCCCGACGCCGCGGTGTGCGCGACGCCACCGCTTCAGCGGCGACCGCTCACCCGGCCCTGCAACAGCCGGGACAGCGCCGCGTGCACGTCGTCCAGGGAGCGCTCCGGCTGGAACGACTTCCAGTCCAGCGCGGCCACCAGGACCATGCCGACCAGCGCGGAGGCGGTCAGCGGGACGTCGATCTCCTCGCTGAACTCGCCGTTCTTCACGCCCTCGCGCAGCACACCCTCGACGACCGCCACGGCCTGCTGCCGGACCACCATCAGCGTGGACTGCCAGGTCCGGTTCGTCCGCCACAGCTCGGCGACGTAGAGCTGGGTGAAGGACGGGTAGCGGTCGATGAAGACGAGTCCCGCGTGGACCATCGCGTCCAGGGTGTCCACCTTGCTGCCGCCCTCGCGTTCGGTCTTCTCGGCCGCCTCCCGGAGGGAGGCGGTGAGGAGCCCGACTCCGTGGCGCAGCAGTTCCTCGAAGAGGACCGACTTGCTCGCGAAGTTGTAGTAGACCGTGCCCTTCGCCACCCCGGCCCGCTCGGCGATCTCGTCCACCGTGGTGGCGGAGAAGCCCTGTTCGGCGATGAGCGTGACGGCCGCCTCGTAGAGCTTCTGCCGGGTGGCCTCACGGCGCGTGCTGCCGCCCGACGCGGCGTTGCTGCTTTCCATGGCCCTGATTGTGCCGCGCGCGGTCACAGGGTCAGCTCCGGGTGCAGCCGGTCGAGCGTCCACACCTGCCGACGACGGGCCGACACCGCGGTCAGCGCGAGGGCGGCCGCGGTGAAGGCGGCGAGCACCACGCACGCGTGCCACACCGGTTCCAGACCGCCGCCCGTGATGAGCCTCCTGAGCGCCTCCACGACGTAGCTCATCGGCAGGAAGGGGTGGAGCGCGTTGAAGAAGCCCGGGCTGGTCTGCACGGGGTACGTGCCGCCCGCGGACGTCAACTGCAGCATCAGCAGGGCCAGGACGAGGATCCGCCCCGCCGCCCCGAAGCGCGCGTTCAGCCACTGCACGATCGCCGCGAAGCACGCCGTCACCAGGAACAGGAAGCCCACCGTCCCGGCCGCCCGCGCCATCTGAAGGCCGACCGCCCAGTGCAGCACCGACATCAGGGCCACCGTCTGCAGCACCCCGATCGCGACCACGGGCAGCCATCCGGCCAGCGCGATCCGCCACGCCGAGGCGCCCGCGGCGAGCGCGCGCCGGTTCATCGGCGCGATCAGCATGTACGCCACCATCGCGCCCACCCACAGCGAAAGCGGGATGAAGTACGGGGCGAAACCGGTGCCGTAGTTGGGCGCCTTGTGCATGTCCCGGGAGACGAGCTGGACCGGGTCGGCCATGACCTCGGTGCGCTGGTCGCGGGCCTTCTTGTCGTAGTCGGGGATCTGCTCCGCGCCGTCGTGCAGGCCGTCCGAGAGCTTCCCCGAGCCGTCGACGAGCTTGTAGATGCCGCCGTTGAGGTCGTACGCGCCGGTCTTCAGCTCACCCACGCCGGCGTCCAGACTCGCCGCGCCGGTCCTGGCCGTGCCGAGGCCGGAGTGCAGCTTCTTGGCGCCCGCGGCGACCTTCGCGGCTCCCTGGTTCAGCTTGTTGATCCTGGTGACGGCGTCGTCGAGGTCCTCGGAGAGGCGGGGCGCGCGGTCGGCGAGCGCCTGGGACTGCTTCTGGAGGGTGGCGAGGTTCTTGTCGAGCTTCTTCAGATCCCCATCTTGGTCGGCGATCAGCGTGTTGAGGTCGTCGGCGATCGTCGCCACGTCGGCGGCCGACGCCTTCGCCTTCTTCAGGTCGGAGCAGGCCGGGTCGGGCAGTACGGCGTCCTCGCAGCGCGCCTTGTAGACGGCGTTCAGCACGTCAGAGGCCGCATGGGCGCCCTTGGCGGCGCCCGGAGCGCGCTCCACCAGGTCGTCGAGGTTGTCGCGGATCGCCCCCGAAGTGTCGGCGACGAGCCGGGCGGTGTCCCCGATGGTCTTCTCGTTGTCCTGGAGGAAGGGGCCGATCTTCTTGTCGACTCCGTTGACCCGGTCGGCGAGCGTCTGCGTACCCTTGGCGACCTGCTTGGAGCCGCTCTCCAGGTCACCCGCGCCCTCGTTGAGCTTCTTCAGGCCCGTGGACAGCTTGCCGCTGCCCTTCTTGGCGGTCTTCAGCCCGTCGGCGAGGTCCTTGGAGCCCTTCTCCGCCTTGCCGATGCCGCCTTCGAGCTTGTCGGCGCCGTTCGCGGCCTTGACCGTCGCGCCGTGGATGTCGGAGAACGAGACGAAGATCCGGTCCAGGAACGACCGCGACGCCTTGGTGGACGCGGCCTCGCGCACCTCGCTGAAGACCGTCCGCGAGATCTGCCCGACGATGTAGTTGTTCGCGTCGTTCGTACGCACCTGAAGGGCGCCCGTCTCCGGCGAGTCGCCCGCGCTGGAGGCGATCCGTGCGCTGAAGTCGGTCGGCATGGTCAGCGACAGGTAGTAGGTGCCGTTCTCGACCCCCTTCTCGGCTTCGGCGGCACTCACCTCGTGCCAGTCGAAGACGTCGCTCTCGCGCAGCCCCTTGGTGATGTCGTCGCCGGCCGAGAGCTTCTTCCCGTCGGCGGTCGCCCCCTTGTCGTCGTTCACGAGCGCCACGGGGATGCGGTCGAGACGGCCGTACGGGTCCCAGAACGACCACAGGTACAGGGCGCCGTAGAGCAGGGGCAGCACCAGCAGCGCGACCAGGGCGGCACGCGGCAGCTTCCCCCGGCCGAAGCGCCTCAGCTCAAGCGCGGCCAGCCTCGGTGAGCGCATCGGTGGCCTCCTTTCCGTCGGTTTCCGGTCCGTCGGTTTCCGGGGACTCCTGGGAGGCGGAGGCCGCGTCGGCCTCCTGGGCCGTGGACACCTTGACCGTGTCGTCGGGGGCCTCGCTGCACACCGCCACGACCGTGGTCCCGGCCTCGGTGATGGACTTCAACAGCGCCCAGACCTCGGCCCGTTCGGCGTCCGAGAGCTTCAGATCGGTGTCGTCGACACCGAGCACGCGCGGGCGCGCGATCAGGGCCAGCGCGACGGACAGCCGCAGCGCCTCCAGACGCTCCAGATCGCGTACGGCGGTACGCGAGCCCTTGGGCAGTGAGTCCGGGTCGAGCCCCGCTGCCGTGAGCGCGGCGTCGATCCGCGCCCGCGCATCGGTCCTCCGCTCGGCACGCGGCCGCAGCAGCCCGCGCCAGGAGTCGCCGAACC
This sequence comes from Streptomyces sp. DT2A-34, assembly GCF_030499515.1. Taxonomy (NCBI): domain Bacteria; kingdom Bacillati; phylum Actinomycetota; class Actinomycetes; order Kitasatosporales; family Streptomycetaceae; genus Streptomyces; species Streptomyces sp. DT2A-34. The sequence continues at coordinate 7,586,962 of NZ_JASTWJ010000001.1, forward strand.
GCCGCTGCAGAAGCGCCCGTTCGTGGAGGTGCTCGGCGACGGTCAGGGCCGGGTCCAGGTCGGTCACACCCGGAACATGGGCCAGGGCGCTGATACGCCGCACCGCCGCCATGCGCTTGGGCAGCCCGGCCGCGCCCACGGTGGCGGTTCCCTCGGTCAGCTTCATCCGTCCCGTGAGCGCCAGCAACAGGCAGGTACGTCCGGTGCCGGACGGCCCTTCGATCGTGATCAGTGAGCCGGGCTCCGCCTCGAAGGAGACCCCGCGGAACGCCCATCCGCGGGGCCCTTCGAGACCGAGGCCCAGGGCCGTGACGCCGACTCCGGCCACGGTTCCCCCCATCCCGCCCCTCCTCTTTTGAACTGACTGGTCAGTGCAAAAGCTAGCCCGAACTCTCGATCGATGCAAAAGGCCAGGTCAGAACGGATTGTCAGTGCCATACCCCACGATGGGCACATACGGCATCCCGTATCGGGCGTGCCGTCACACAGACGACAGGAGGTTCGTCATGGCCAACTACCCCGCAGCAGCCGCCCGCCGGCGCCGCGCCACCGGCCCTGCCCCCTCACTGACCGGCCCGGCGAGCGACGTCCACCCCGTGCTCCGCCGGGCCACGGCCCCGCCCGCCGCCCTCGACCTGCTCGCCCAGGCGCGTGCCGGACTGGACGAGGCCGCCGTTCTGGAAACGCCGAACGAACGCTATGCCACGGCCCACCTCGCCGCCCTGCGCACCGCCGCCGCCGTACTCGCCGCGCGCGGGCGCCCCGAGCCCATGTCCAAGCGCCGGGCCCGCATCAGGAGCGCCTGGGAAGTGCTCCCCGAGATAGCGCCCGAACTCACCGAGTGGAGCGCGCTGTTCGCCTCCGGCGCCCGGCGCCGCGCCCGGGCGGAGGCGGGCATCCAGGGCGCGGCCAGCCGCCGGGACGCCGACGACCTGATACGCGACGTGGCGATGTTCCTGCGCCTCGTCGAGCGGATGCTGGTGCTCCAACCGGTCCTGCCACAGCCGCGACCGGACACCGACACCGACGAGGCCGACAGCTCGCGTCACGCGCGTGAGGACATGCCGGACGCTGGCTGACCGCCCTGCTGCCCGCCCTTGCTGTCTGCCGGACGGGTCGGGCGGCTTCGCACGGCACCGCGATGGCCCGTCGCGCGGCACCGCGATGGTCGTGTGGGGCGCCGTAGGCAATAGGGTGGAGGGCGCCTGAAGCCTTCCCGCTCCCGTGACCCGGGCCGGGGAGGCAGCCCGATCGCTCCGCCGTGCAAGTGGCGGTGCCGCGCCGAGGAGTCAACTGCCGTGTCGGACCCGATGCGCCCCCGCGCTGCCCTCCGTACAGCCGTGGTGTGGGAAGTCCTCCGGGATGCCCTGGACCGCCGCGTGAAGGCCACGGGGCGCCAGGTGCTGGACGTCCTCGACACCGGAGGCGGCAGCGGCAACTTCGCGGTGCCCCTCGCCCGGCTCGGCCACCGCGTCACCGTCGTCGACCCCAGCCCGAACGCGCTCTTCGCCCTGGAGCGGCGCGCCGCCGAGGCCGACGTGGCCGACCGGGTGCGGGGCGTCCAGGGTGACGCCCACGGCCTCTTCGACGTGGTCGAGCGCGGCGGGTACGACGTCGTGCTGTGCCATGGCGTCCTGGAGTACGTCGACGACCCCGCCGAGGGCGTCCGCAACGCGGTGGCCGCCCTGCGCGCCGAGGGCGTCCTCAGCCTGCTCGCCGCCGGGCTGGGCGGCGCGGTGCTGGCGCGGGCGCTCGCCGGTCACTTCAAGGAGGCCAAGCGGGCCCTGGAGGACCCGGACGGCCGTTGGGGGCAGGGTGACCCGGTGCCGCGCCGCTTCACCGCCGAGCAGCTCACCGGGCTGGTCGAGGGCGCGGGCCTGCGGGTCGGTGCCGTGCACGGGGTGCGGGTCTTCGCCGACCTGGTCCCCGGGGTGCTGGTGGACACTGAGCCCGGGGCGCTGGAGGCGCTGCTGAGGCTGGAGGAGGCGGCGGCCGAGCTGCCCTCCTTCCACTCGGTGGCCACGCAGCTCCACGTGCTCGGCGAGACGCGGGAGAGTGCTGCGGCCTGAGCCGTCCCCTGTGAGCGGCCCGTGAGGGTGCGCCGTTGATCAGGGGGTTGGCTGCACATGGAGTACGCCACAGGCCCCCCGATCGGGCGTCCAGCGCCGTATGATCGAGGGAGACCGTTCTGGCATGACGGGTCGGCCGCTGGGGAATGCAGATCTCAGCGAGTCGGGATGTCCATGGCGGAGCCCGGTTGGCCAATTGGCGTAGAGGGGCGGGTTTCACGGGGGCGATTCCCTGCCTATCCTGAAGGGACCCCCCGGGTCGCCCCGGCGACTGCACGATGAGGAGGACTCCGTGCCGCTCTCGGAGCACGAGCAGCGAATGCTCGAGCAGATGGAGCGAGCGCTGTACGCCGAAGATCCCAAGTTCGCGACAGCGCTTGAGGGAAGCGGGCTGCGCACGTACACCCGGCGACGGGTCTACCAGGCGGTCGCCGGCTTCCTCGTAGGTATCGCGCTCCTCATGGCAGGAATGGTCGCCAAGCAGGTCTGGCTCAGCGTGGTGGGCTTCCTCGTCATGCTGGGCTGTGCGGTACTTGCCGTGACCGGCTGGCGCAAGGCCCCCAAGCCGGGCGAACAGCCTGCCGGTGGCCCGCACGCCCGTCGTCAGCCGCGTCAGAAGCGTTCCATGATGGACCGCATCGAGCAGCGCTGGCAGCGACGTCGTGACGAACAGGGCGGTCATTAGCTCGACGAGCAGCTCCTGGACACGCAGGGGGTGACCACCGACTCGGTGGCCACCCCCTGATGTACGCCCCCGTACGGCTTGGGGCGGGGAGGAGACGGGGGCTGGAGGGTGACGGGAGCGGGGCAGGATCCCAGAGGCTGGGGAGCCGAGGGCTGATGGGGCCGATGGGCGGGCAGGGTGACGGGGGCGAGCAACGTCCTGAATTGCCCGGGTGACGCCCGCCCCGAGCGAACGGACTCGGCCAATTCCTCAGCTCGGACAAGGTCCCGTCCCACCGACTCCGGGGTGTGGAGCTTCAGGCCAACGTCCTTGCCTCCGGTCTGAGGCAGGGGCCTACGGTGTATTGGCGCCGGTCTGAAACAGGTCCATCTACGTATTGCTGCCTCGCTCCGGTCTGAGGCAGGGCCCTACGGCGTATCGCCGCCGGCTCGATGCAGGGCCCTACGTGTATCGCCGCCGGCCGATGCAAGGCCCACCGCGTATTGCTGTCGGCCCGAAGCGCCCCCCGACGTATCGCCGTCGGCCTCAGCCGACCACCTCGGCCGAGCCGACCTCAGGCGGCCGCCCAGATCGGAGCAGACCCCTCGTCCTCGGCTCGTGCGGGTCTCTGGCCGGAGATCTGCCCGCTACGGCTTGTGCCCGACGCAGGTTCCGCCCGTTCCGCGTCCCGCCCGAGGCCGCCCACCGCGGTCGCTCCGGGCCAATGCCCTCAGCTCCGCTGAGCGAGCTGTCCCAACTCTGCTGGGGCGGTCCCCGCGGCACCCGTCACGGTGAGATCCGGGCGCGAGTGGGGCTGGGCCGGAGTGGGTCCTCGGCCCCGGTGGGGCGTGGGCAGGAGAGGGCCCTTGGCCCCGGTGGGGCGTGGGCAGGAGAGGGTCCTCGGCCCGAATAAGGCGCGGCCGGAGTGAGGCCCGGGCACGAGCATGGCCCGGGCACGAGCGAGGCCCGGCCTGAAGCAAGCCCCGCCCCGGCCAGAAGCACGCGCCCCCGCACCGGCGTCCCCAACCACCCCTCCGGCACGCACCCCGCCCCGGCCCCAAGCACCCACCCGGCCCCAGCCGAAGCACGCAGCACCCCACCGCCCCAGCCGAAGCACGCAGCACCCTGCCCCAGCGGAAGCCCCCACCCCACCGCAGGCCCGCCCGCACCCCACGCCCCCCCCAGCGGCTGATTACCCCCGCTGCGCAGGCGTCGACGGCTTGCGCAGTGTCGGTCGGGCGGCGGCTGCGTGGCGCTTGGTGTCGGTCCACCAGTCCGACACGGCCCAGGCCACCCGCACGCTGGAGCGTGGGGCCAGGACGGCGCGCATGTGTGTCGTCCAGCGGGCCTTGGACTCGAGGTCGGACCGGACGCGACGGACATCCTCTGCGAGGCCGGCCGTCGGGCGAGGGACGGGGGCGTAGAGGACCTGTTCCACCGCGTCGGCCACCCGGTGAACCGAGGCTGCGGCCGGTGGGTCGAGGTGACCCAGGCGGACGATGCGGGCCGCGGTCTTGCGGGGCGTCTGGGAGTCGTCCGGCGGGATGCCGAAGTCCCAGGCGAGGTCGGTGAGTTCCTGCCAGACCGCCAAGGTGTGACGCGATACGTCCGCCTCCGTGCGGCCATGTGCTCCCAGCCGTGCCGCCCGTGTCCGAAATCGCCACAGCATCGGCGCCAACGGGATCAGCAGCGCTGCCAGCCCGACGGGCGCCCACGCCAGAACGACGTACCACCTCAAGCCGTCGTCGCCCGGGGCGAGCGCGGCCTCGGGGGACTCGCTCGCGCACAGCTCCGGGTTCCGCCCGGCGCAGCTCTCGCTCGTCGAGGGCGAGGCGGACGGCCCCGTGCTTGTCGACTGCGTGGGACGCGTCACGTCCGGGAGAGTGGAGCCGGGCGAGTCCGACTGGGTGTACGACGGAACCGAACCACGGGTCGGGGTCGGCTCGAAGCGGGTCCACCCCACGCCCTCGAAGTACAGCTCGGGCCAGGCGTGCGCGTCCTTCAGCCCCACCGAGACCGTGCTGTCGCCCTGCGGGGTGCCGGGCGCGAAGCCCACGGCGACCCGGGCGGGTATGTCGAGCGAGCGGGCCATGGCCGCCATCGCGAAGGAGAAGTGGACGCAGAAGCCCTGCTTGTCGCGCAGGAACCGGGCGATCGCCTGTCGATCTTCGCCGGCCTTGACGTTGGTGTCGTACTGGAACCCGCCTGTGACGGCGAAATACTCCTGCAGCTTGACCGCCTGCTCGTAGTGGCTGGTCGCGCCCTCGGTGACCTCACGCGCGGTTCGGGCGACCACCGCGGGCAGCGAGTCGGGCAGCTCGGTGAACTCGCGCCTCAGTGCCGCCGGCGGCTCCGGCGCGTTTGCGAGCTGCTTCGCCGTCGGCTGCACATCAAGGCTGCGCACGGTGTACGTCACCCCGCGTGTGGTCTGGCGGCGATCACCGACGACCGTCATCCCCAGCGGTTCGTACCGCCACCTGCCCGCGATGCTCACTCCGCTGGGCGGATAGGGCATCGGCAGCCAGTTCTGGGCGTACCAGTCGGCGGCCGAGATGGTCGTCTCGACCTCGGCACGCCGGATGTCGGGGCCGAGGCCGATGGGCGTGGGGAACTCGTCCGGCACGGCCTGGATGCCGCGCTTGGCCGGCTCCCAGGTCTTGCCGTCGAAGTCGTCCAGGGACACGATCCGCAGGTACAGGCTCGAGGTGTCTTCGGTGCTGCTCCTCAGGGAGAGGACCTGGCGGTCCTCGTCCACGTTCAGACTGTTGCGCAGCGACACCACTGGATTCACCGCGGAGATCGTGCCCCCTCTCCCGCTGCCTGAGCCGACTGTGCTCGCGGGGTCCAGCAAGCCGCCGTTCATCGCGGGCAGGGCCAGCGGTACGACCAGGGCGATGCCCAGGGCGACCATGCCGATGCGTCGCCCGGTGCGGACCGGCGCCACCACGCCGCTGGGCTCCCCACCCGGCGTCCGTGGCGCCCCGCCGAAGACCCGGCCCCACTGCGAGAGCCGGTCGCGGCCCTCGGCCAGGAGCAGCATCAGATAACCCGCGGCGGCGACCAGGAACCACAGCCAGTCCGCGCCGCCGTCGGCCAGTCCCGCGGCCACGGAGTACAGCGCCAGCAGGGGCAGCCCGGCCGGGGCCGCGCTGCGGAACGTCACCGCGAGGGTGTCCACCGCCAGGCCGATGATCAGGACTCCGCCGATGAGCATCAGCCGGATGCCGTCGGACAGCGGTGCCGGGATCGAGTACCGGCTCACGTCGTCCGCGCCGGCCTGCAACAGGTCGGCGAAGTGACGGAAGGCCTCCGGACCGGGGATCACTCCGATGATCGCCTGCTGGTTGGCGAAGGTCAGGGTCAGCAGCATCAGCGCGACGAGGGCCTGCGCGGCCACCGTCAGGGGCCGTGCCAGCGGCACCCTCCGGGTCACCATGCCGACGCCGGTCTGGATCGCCAGCAGGAAGATCGCCTGAATCAGCCAGGTGACCGGAGAGACCAGCGGCAGCAGGGCGCAGGACGCCAGCAGTGTGGCCGCCGCGGCGCACAGCGCCATCCGTGTCCGCCCGCTCATACCGGTCCCCCCTCGCCCCGCGCGCCAGTGGTCGCGGCGGCGTCCGTACGCGCTCGGTCCGCCTGGCGCCACAGCTCGTTCAGCGAAGCGCCCCGCGGCACGCTCAGGGCCGTCCAGCCCGCCTCCCGCAGCAACCGCAGCCGCTCCTCGCTCCTGTCCAACGCGCCGGGCACATCGGTCGGTTCCCGCACCCAGGCCCCGCTGCCCAGCACGAAGGCCACCGCGCCCCCGCTGCGCTGCCGCATCTTGGCGGCCACCGCCGCCTGCTCCTCGTCGAGGTCGCCGAAGAAGGCGACCAGCAGCCCTTCGTTGCCGCCGCGCAGCACGTCGTACGCCCGCGACAGACCCGTACCGTCGGAATGGTCGATCACCGCGAGGGTGTCCATCATCAGCCCGGCCGCGTCCGCCGACTCCTGGCTCGCGCCCGCGAACCCGTCGGCGCCCTCACCGGGGACCGAGCTGCCGGTGTCGGTCAGCAGCCGTACCGAAAAGCCCCGCTCGAGCATGTGGACCAGCACGGACGCAGTACCCGACACGGCCCACTCGAAGGCCGAGTCCGGGCCCGCGCCCTGGAAGGCCAGGCCCCGGGTGTCCAGCAGCACCGTGCAGCGGGAGCGCTGCGGCTGCTCCTCGCGGCGCACCATCAGCTCGCCGTAGCGCGCGGTGGAGCGCCAGTGCACGCGGCGCAGGTCGTCGCCGTAGCGGTACCCGCGCGGGATCACATCGTCCTCGCCGGCCAGCGCCAGCGAGCGCTGCCGCCCGTCGCCGTAGCCCTTCGCCTCCCCGTTGAAGCGCACCGGCGGCAGCGGCTCCACGCGCGGGATCACGGTCAGGGTGTCGTACGTCGAGAAGGAGCGGGTCAGCTCGCACATGCCGAACGGGTCGGTCAGGCGCAGCTGCAGCGGGCCCAGCGGGTAGCGGCCGCGCAGGTCGGAGCGCACCCGGTAGGACACCTCGCGGCGGCCACCCGCCTCCATTCGGTCCAGCACGAAGCGGGGGCGCGGCCCGAGCACGTACGGCACCTGGTCCTGGAGCATCAGCAGGCCGGTGGGCAGCCGGGAGACGTTGTCCATCCGCAGATGGACGCGGGCCTCGCTGCCCGCGGGCACGCGCGCGGGGGAGAGCCGGCGGCTGCCCGCGACCCGGTAGCGGGTGCGGTACAGCACGGTCGCGCAGATCAGCGGCAGCACGGCGAGCAGCAGCCCGACGCGCAGCAGGTCGCTCTGGCCGAGGACGTAGGCGCAGACGGCGGCCGCGACGCCGGCGGCCAGGAAGGAGCGGCCGCGCGTGGTCAGACCGGCCAGTGCCGTGCGCAGCCCGCTGTTCTCACCGCGGTCCGGCTCGGCCTGGCCCGTACTGCCGGAGGTCATCACAGCCTCCGCGGCGGCTGCTGGCCGTAGGCCTGAGTACCGCGGCCGAGGCCCCCGAAGCCGCTCTGCTGCTGGGGCGCGGCGGGCACCGGGGTGCGCTGCAGGATCTCCTGGACGACCTGCTCGGACGTACGGCGGTTCAGCTGGGCCTGCGCGGTGGGCAGCAGGCGGTGGGCCAGGACGGCCACGGCGAGCGCCTGCACGTCGTCCGGCAGCGCGTACTCCCGGCCGCTCAGAGCCGCCGACGCCTTCGCGGCGCGCAGCAGATGCAGTGTCGCGCGCGGGGAGGCGCCGAGTCTGAGGTCCGGGTGGGTGCGCGTGGCGGCGACCAGGTCCACCACGTACCGCCGGACCGGCTCGGCGACGTGGACGCCGCGGACGGCCTCGACCAGCTTCACGATGTCGTGGGCATGCGCCACCGGCTGGAGGTCCTCCAAGGGGGAGACCCCGCCGTGCACGTCCAGCATCTGCAGCTCGGCCTCCACGCTGGGGTAGCCGACGGAGACGCGGGCCATGAAGCGGTCGCGCTGGGCCTCGGGCAGCGGGTAGGTGCCCTCCATCTCGACCGGGTTCTGCGTGGCCACCACCATGAAGGGGCTCGGCAGCTCGTAGGTCTGGCCGTCGATCGTGACCTGGCGCTCCTCCATGGACTCCAGGAGCGCGGACTGCGTCTTCGGCGACGCGCGGTTGATCTCGTCGCCGATCACGATCTGGGCGAAGATCGCGCCCGGCTTGAACTCGAAGTCCTTGCGCTGCTGGTCCCAGATGGACACGCCCGTGATGTCCGACGGCAGCAGGTCGGGCGTGAACTGGATACGCCGTACCGAACAGTCGATGGACCGCGCCAGCGCCTTCGCGAGCATCGTCTTGCCCACGCCGGGAACATCTTCGATCAGAAGATGTCCCTCGGCGAGCAGTACGGTCAGCGAAAGCCGTACGACCTCGGGCTTGCCCTCGATCACTCCTTCCACCGAACTGCGGACACGCTCCACAGTGGCGGTCAGATCAGTGAGGCTCGCTCGATCGTCATAGGTCGTCACCCGGCCCTCCTCGGCCCGTTCTTTCCGGGCCGACGCTCTACGACGCGGACCGGCCTCCCCTGGAACACGGACACCACGCATGGAACGTTCCGCGTGTTGCCACACCCGCATTCTTGCTGCCGTTACCGATTCGTGTCACTCGCCTGTGGACAACCGCCTGCGATATGTCGGGTCTTACGGCCTTTTGGGCACGCCGGAGCCGAAATTGACAGCCAAACGACAGGTGCGGCGGATGGTTACGCGGGCCCTGCGTGACGGCTAGGCGGGGTCGATCTCGCGCAGCAGACCCGTCTTCACGTCGAAGACGAAGCCCCGCACGTCGTCGGTGTGCAGCAGGAACGGCGAGGTGCGCACGCGCTGCATCGACTGCCGTACGTCCTGGTCCACGTCCCGGAAGGCCTCCACCGCCCAGGCGGGCCGCTGGCCGACCTCCATCTCCAGGTCGGTGCGGAAGTCCTCGGTGATCGCCTCCAGGCCACAGCCGGTGTGGTGGATCAGGACGATGCTGCGGGTGCCGAGCTTGCGCTGACTGATGGTGAGCGAGCGGATCACGTCGTCCGTGACGACGCCGCCGGCGTTGCGGATGGTGTGACAGTCGCCGAGCTCCAGACCGAGCGCGGCGTGCAGGTCGAGACGGGCGTCCATGCAGGCGACGATGGCGACGTGGAGCACGGGGCGGGCGTCCATGCCGGGGCCGGTGAAGGCGGCGGCGTATCGCTCGTTCGCCTCGACGAGACGGTCGGTGACCGTGCCGCGGTCGGCTATCGCACCTTGGGGCCAGCGGGAACCGATGCAGAAGTCGTCATACCCATGACGGTACTGGTCACGGCCGAAACGGTCCCGCTGTGAGAGGGGACAAAGAACGTCATCGACCCGTGTTGTGAGCTAACCCGCAGGGGTGGCGTGATTGCGCCCATACGAGCGATTTTCCGCACTGCGCGGCTTCGCCCGAACCCGAATCGGCGACGCGCAGGCCGGTTGATTGACCGCGAGACAGGGTGGACTAAAGTGACGCGAAGCGGGAGGGGAGAACTCTCCCTGCTGGATTGTTTTCCCCCGGAGACCCCCGCGACTGCCGGAGATCTCCCCACGTGCGCGGCGCGTACGTACGGCTCGGCCTCCTCCCGCTCCCGGCCGGCTGACGCTTCCGGCGCCGGCAGGCCTCCCCTTCACGAGCGGGCGGGGACCCGGCGGTGCGTACCGCCTCGCCGGATCTGAGAGGGCCCCTTGAGTCAGAGTCGACATGTCCCGGTGATGCTCCAGCGGTGCCTGGACCTGTTGGCCCCCGCCCTGCAGCGGCCGGGAGCGGTGGTCGTCGACTGCACGCTGGGGCTCGGCGGCCACAGCGAGGCTCTCCTTCAGCAGTTCCCCGAGGCCCGGCTCGTCGCCCTCGACCGCGACAAGGAGGCCCTGCGCCTGTCCGGCGAGCGGCTCGCGCCCTTCGGTGAGCGCGCCACCCTCGTCCACGCGGTCTACGACGAGCTCCCGGAGGTCCTCGACAGGCTCGGCATCGCGCGCGTGCAGGGCGTCCTGTTCGACCTCGGCGTCTCCTCCATGCAGCTCGACGAGGCAGACCGCGGCTTCGCCTACGCCCAGGATGCCCCCCTCGACATGCGCATGGACCAGACGACCGGCGTCAGCGCCGCCGAGGTCCTCAACACCTACCCGGCCGGCGAACTCGTGCGCATCCTGCGCGCGTACGGCGAGGAGAAGCAGGCCAAGCGGATCGTGGGCGCCATCGTGCGCGAGCGCGAGAAGGAGTCGTTCAGTAACAGCGCGCGGCTCGTGGAGCTGATCCGCGACGCCCTGCCGCAGGCCGCCAAGCGCACCGGCGGCAATCCGGCCAAGCGCACCTTCCAGGCGCTGCGGATCGAGGTCAACGGCGAGCTCTCCGTCCTGGAGCGGGCGATCCCGGCCGCCGTGGAGGCCCTCGACGTCGGCGGACGGATCGCCGTCCTGTCGTACCAGTCGCTGGAGGACCGGCTGGTCAAGCAGGTCTTCGCGGCCGGCGCCGCCAACACCGCCCCGCCCGGGCTGCCCGTCGTCCCCGAGCAGTACCAGCCCCGGCTCAAGCTGCTGACCCGCGGTGCCGAACTTCCCACCGAGGAAGAGGTCGCCGAGAACCGGCGCGCGGCACCGGCTCGCCTGCGGGGGGCCGAGCGCATCAGGGAGTCCATCGAATGAGGCGCGTGAGGCAGGGGCGGGTGTCCGGGTCCAGGATTCAAACCCATGAGTTGGAGAACCGGACTCGGGGGAGGACGAGTGAGTAGGAAACCCGAACTGAGGGGGCGGGCGGCCCGGCTCGCGCGGCTCTTCCCCACCGGGGGAGGGCAGGCCGCCCGTGCCCCCTTCGTCCTCCTCGTCGTCGTCCTCCTCGGCGGCGGCCTCATCGGGCTCCTCGTGCTGAACTCCGCCCTCAGCGAAGGCGCGTTCGAACTCGACGACCTGAAGAGGGACACGAAGTCCCTCACCGACGAGGAGCAGTCCCTGCAGCGGGACATCGACGCCTACTCCGCCCCCGACGCCCTCCAGCGCCGCGCCCGGGAACTCGGCATGGTCCCCGGCGGCGACCCCGCCTTCCTCGGCCCCGACGGCACGGTCAAGGGCTTCCCCAGCCCCGCGCCCGCCGACCGGACCTCCGACTACGTCCCCCTCGTCCTCGCCCCCGAGGCCCTCGTCAGCGAGCCGACGGAGCCCCCGGCCCCCAGCCCGGCACCCACCACTGCGGCCCCCGAGGACACCTCCGACGTGCCTCCGTACACGGCCCCCGAAGCCACGGCAGTGCCCCGGTACGCAGCCCCCGAGCAGTTCGTCCAGTCCGCCCAGTCCTCCACGTATCCGACCCCCGGCAGGTGACGGAAGTGCCAGACAGGGAACCGCCGCGCCGCCGCGTGCCCGGACCCGCGAAGCCCGCCCGCTCCGGCGCCCAGCGGCGCCCGGGCCCCGCGGCCCGACCGGCACGGTCGCGCCCCATGCCCCCCGCCAAGATCCGGCTCGGCAGCCCCCGCCCCCGGCTGCGCATGGTCAGCCTGGCCCTGACCCTCGTCCTGATCGCCTTCGTCGTACGGCTGCTCCAGGTGCAGGCCGTCGACGCGAGCACCTACGCCGCCAAGGCCGAGAAGAACCGGTACGTCGGCTACACCCTGGCCGCCGTGCGCGGCGGCATCACCGACCGCAACGGAGTGGCGCTGGCGACCAGCGTCGACGCGTACGACATCACGGCCGACCCCACGCTCTTCAGCCGCGAACAGCTGAAGATCGACGACGGCCCCGAGCAGGCGGCCGCGCTCCTCGCGCCGATTCTCGGCCAGGAGCCGGAAAAGATCATCAAGAAGCTCCGGCCCGCCAACAAGAACCTGCGCTACACCCTGCTGGCGAGCCGCCAGACCCCGCAGGTCTGGAAGCAGATCAAGGACCTGAAGTCCGCGCTGGCCACCAAGGCCGGGAACGACAAGAGCACGGTCAACGTCCTCGCGGGCGTCCTCTCGGTCGCCAGCAGCAAGCGCGTGTACCCGAACGGCGATCTCGCCGCCGGGATACTGGGCTGGGTCAACGCCGACGGCAAGGGCGGCGGCGGTATCGAGCAGCAGCTGAACAAGCAGCTGTCCGGCAAGGACGGCGAGATCCGCTACGCCCAGTCGGGCGGCCGCCAGGTGCCCACCGCGGGCTCCACCGAGACGCCCGCCGTGCCCGGCAGCGATGTCGAGCTCACCATCGACCGCGACATCCAGTGGGCCGCGCAGAACGCGATCAGCGAGCAGGTGGAGGAGTCCAGGGCGGACCGCGGCTATGTGATCGTCCAGGACACCCGCACCGGCGAGATCCTCGCCATGGCCAACTCGCCCGGCTTCGACCCGAACGACCTCTCCGCGGCCAGCGGCGAGAACATGGGCAACGCGGCCGTCCAGGACGCCTACGAGCCCGGCTCCACCGCGAAGGTCATGTCGATGGCCGCCGTACTGGAGGAGGGCGTGGCCACGCCCGGTACGCACGTCGTCGTACCCAACCGGCTGCACCGCGGCGACCGGCTCTTCAAGGACGACATCGACCACGCGACCTGGTTCCTGACGCTCAACGGCGTCCTCGCCAAGTCCAGCAACATCGGCACCATCCTGGCCACCGGCCAGCTGGGCAGGACCCAGGCGCAGGCCAACAAGGTGCTCTACAGCTACCTGCGCAAGTTCGGCCTCGGCAGTTACACCGGGCTCGGCTTCCCCGGCGAGACCCGCGGCATCCTCGCGGCCCCGGACAAGTGGTCGACCTCGCAGCAGTACACGATTCCTTTCGGCCAGGGCTTGTCGCTCAACGCGATGCAGGCGGCCTCGATCTACTCGACGATCGCCAACGGCGGAGTCCGCGTCGAACCCACGCTCGTACGCGGCACCAAGGGACCCGACGGGCAGTTCACCGACGTCCCGGCACCCAAGAAGACCAGGGTCATCAGCGCCAAGACGGCGAAGACCCTCGCCCAGATGCTGGAGTCGGTCGTGGACGACAGGGAGGGCACCGGCACCAAGGCGCGCATCCCCGGCTACCGCGTCGCGGGCAAGACGGGTACGGCGAACCGCGTGGATCCGGCCACCGGCAAGTACCGCGGCTACACGTCGTCGTTCGCCGGTTTCGCACCCGCGGACAAGCCCCGCATCACGGTCTACTGCGCCATCCAGAACGCCACCGCGGGCAACTACTTCGGCGGCCAGATCTGCGGCCCCATCTACAAGAAGGTGATGGAGTTCGCCCTGAAGACCCTCCAGGTCCCGCCGACCGGGGCCAAGCCCGCGAAGCTCCCGGTCTCCTACAAGCCCTGACCACCCTGATCAGCACCGAGCAGCCAGGAACCACCTCGTGACAACGATCACCCCCGACTCCGGGAACCAGAGCGCGCCCCGCCCCTCACTTCGCTCCGAGGCCGGTGCGCCCGGTACGCTCACCGCCGTGCCACACGCTGATCAGTCCCAAACGACCCAGAAGGGGCATCCCGTGACGTATCCGGGGCCGCCCAGGCCGGCGCAGGTCTCCGCCACACCCCTCGCGGAACTCGCCGATCAGCTGGGTGCCACCGCGCCGGACCGCGCGGACGCCGTCGAGGTCACGGGCATCACCCATGACTCGCGCGCCGTCCGCCCCGGCGACCTGTACGCCGCCCTCCCGGGCGCCCGCCTGCACGGCGCCGACTTCGTCACGCAGGCCGCCGGCCTCGGCGCGGCCGCCGTGCTGACCGACCCGACCGGCGCCGAGCGTGCCGCGGCGACCGGCCTGCCGGTCCTGGTCGTCAAGGACCCACGCGGGCTGATGGGCGAGCTGGCGGCCACGATCTACGGCCACCCCGGCCGGGACCTGCTGCAGATCGGCATCACCGGCACCTCCGGCAAGACCACCACCGCCTACCTCGTCGAGGGTGCCCTCAAGGCCGCCCGGGCCACCGGCCTGATCGGTACGGTCGAGATGCGCATCGGCGACGAGCGCATCAAGTCCGAGCGCACCACCCCCGAAGCCACCGACCTGCAGGCCCTGTTCGCCGTCATGCGCGAACGCGGCGTCGAGGCGGTCGCCATGGAGGTCTCCAGCCACGCGCTGATCCTCGGCCGCGTCGACGGCTGCGTCTTCGACATCGCGGTCTTCACCAACCTCAGCCCGGAACACATGGAGTTCCACTCCGACATGGAGGACTACTTCCGGGCCAAGGCGCAGCTGTTCACCCCGAAACGCAGCAAACTCGGCGTCGTCAACCTCGACGACGAGTACGGCCGCAGGCTGGCCAAGGAAGCCACCGTCCCGGTCGTCACCTTCTCCGCCGAGGGCCACCCGGACGCCGACTGGCGGGCCGAGGACGTCGAAGTCGGCCCCATGGACTCGACGTTCACCGTGATCGGCCCCAAGGGCGAGCGGATCGCCGCCAGGTCGCCGATCGCGGGCCCCTTCAACGTGGCGAACACCCTCGCCGCCATCACCGCCCTGGCCGCCGCCGGTCTCGACGCCCAGGCCGCCGCCGACGGCATCGCCGCGGTGCCGGGCGTGCCGGGCCGCCTCGAGCGGGTGGACGCCGGACAGCCGTATCTCGCGGTCGTGGACTACGCCCACAAGACCGACGCCGTCGAATCGGTGCTCAAGGCGCTCCGCAAGGTCACCGAGGGCCGGCTGCACGTCGTGCTCGGCTGCGGCGGGGACCGCGATGTGACCAAGCGCGGGCCGATGGGCGCCGCCGCGGCCCGGCTCGCCGACACCGCCGTACTGACCTCCGACAACCCCCGCTCCGAGGACCCCCTCGCGATCCTCGCGACCATGCTCCAGGGCGCGGCGTCCGTGCCGGCACACGAGCGCGGCGAGGTCCAGGTCTTCGAGGACCGGGCCGCCGCGATCGCCGCGGCCGTCGCCCGCGCCCGGCCCGGCGACACCGTGCTGGTCGCCGGCAAGGGCCATGAGCAGGGCCAGGACATCGCCGGAGTGGTCCGTCCCTTCGACGACCGCCTAGTGCTTCGCGAAGCTATCCAGAAGACCCAGGGATGAACTTGTGATCGCCCTCTCTCTCGCCGAGATCGCTGAAGTCGTCGGCGGGCAGACGTACGACATACCGGATCCGTCCGTCCACGTCACCGGACCGGTCGTCCGGGACTCCCGTGAAGTGGAGCCCGGCACCCTCTTCGCCGCCTTCGTCGGTGAGCGCGTGGACGGCCACGACTTCGCCGAGCGGGTCGTCGAAGCGGGCGCGGTCGCCGTACTGGCGTCGCGCCCCGTCGGCGTTCCCGCGATCGTCGTGGCGGACGTCCAGAAGGCCCTCGGCGCCCTCGCCCGCCATGTCGTACGACGGCTCGGCGCGACCCTCGTGGCCCTGACCGGCTCGGCGGGCAAGACCAGCACAAAGGACCTGATCGCCCAGGTGCTCCAGCGCAAGGCGCCCACCGTGTGGACGCCGGGCTCGCTCAACAACGAGATCGGGCTGCCGCTGACCGCCCTGAGCGCCACCGAGGAGACCAGGTTCCTCGTCCTGGAGATGGGCGCCCGTGGCATCGGCCACATCCGCTACCTCACCGATCTGACGCCCCCGAAGATCGGCCTCGTGCTCAACGTCGGCACCGCCCACATCGGCGAGTTCGGCGGTCGCGAGCAGATCGCGCAGGCCAAGGGCGAGCTCGTCGAGGGCCTGCCGTCGGCGGAAGACGGCGGCGCCGCGATCCTCAACGCCGACGATCCCCTTGTACGGGCCATGGCGTCGCGTACGAAGGCGAAGGTGGTCCTTTTCGGAGAGTCAGGCGAAGCGGACGTACGCGCCGAGAACGTGAGACTCACGGACAGCGGACAGCCTGCTTTCACTCTTCACACACCCTCCGGTGCAAGCGATGTGACCATGCGCCTGTACGGTGAGCACCACGTGTCGAACGCGCTCGCCGCGGCCGCCGTCGCCCATGAGCTGGGCATGTCCGCGGAAGAGATCGCCACCGCGCTCTCCGAGGCGGGCTCCCTCTCCCGCTGGCGGATGGAGGTCACCGAGCGCCCGGACGGCGTGACGGTCGTCAACGACGCCTACAACGCGAACCCCGAGTCCATGCGGGCCGCCCTCCGGGCGCTGGCAGCCATGGGCAAGGGGCGGCGGACCTGGGCGGTGCTCGGCAAGATGGCCGAGCTCGGGGACGAGGCGCTCGCCGAGCACGACGCGGTCGGGCGGCTCGCCGTCCGGCTCAATGTCGGCAAGCTCGTCGCGGTCGGGGGCAGGGAAGCGTCCTGGCTGCAACTGGGCGCATATAACGAGGGTTCGTGGGGTGAGGAGTCGGTGCACGTGTCCGACGCACAGGCGGCGGTCGACCTGTTGCGCAGCGAGTTGCGCCCGGGGGACGTCGTGCTCGTGAAGGCGTCCCGTTCGGTGGGGTTGGAGAGCGTCGCCGAGGCGCTGCTCGGGACCGGTGCCGAGGGTGAGGTTGCCGCCCGATGATGAAGCAGATCCTGTTCGCAGGAGTCATTGGTCTCTTCCTGACCCTGATCGGCACCCCCCTGCTGATCAAGCTCCTCGCGCGCAAGGGCTACGGCCAGTACATCCGCGACGACGGCCCGCGCGAGCACGCCAGTAAGCGCGGTACGCCGACGATGGGCGGTATCGCCTTCATCTTCGCGACGGTTGCCGCCTACTTCCTGTCCAAGCTCATCACCGGCTACACCCCGACCTACTCGGGTCTGCTCGTGCTGGGTCTGATGGTCGGCATGGGCCTGGTCGGCTTCCTGGACGACTACATCAAGATCGTCAAGCGGCGTTCGCTGGGCCTGCGGGCCAAGGCCAAGATGGCCGGCCAGCTGCTCGGCGGTATCGCCTTCGCGGTGCTCTCGCTGCAGTTCGAGGACGCCCGCGGCAACACCCCGGCGTCCACGAAGCTGTCGTTCATCACCGACTTCGGCTGGACGATCGGCCCGGTGCTGTTCGTCGTCTGGGCGCTGTTCATGATCCTCGCGATGTCGAACGGCGTGAACCTGACCGACGGTCTGGACGGTCTGGCCACCGGCGCCTCCGTGCTCGTCTTCGGCGCCTACACGTTCATCGGCGTCTGGCAGTTCCAGGAGTCCTGCGCCAACGCGCAGACCCTGACCAACCCCGGTGCCTGTTACGAGGTACGAGATCCACTCGACCTCGCTGTCGTCTCCGCCGCCCTGATGGGCGCCTGCCTCGGCTTCCTGTGGTGGAACACGTCGCCGGCCAAGATCTTCATGGGTGACACCGGCTCGCTCGCGCTCGGCGGTGTGCTCGCCGGTCTCGCGATCTGCTCCCGCACCGAGTTGCTGCTCGCCATCCTCGGCGGCCTGTTCGTGCTGATCACCATGTCGGTGGTCATCCAGGTCGGCTCCTTCCGCCTCACCGGCAAGCGCGTCTTCCGCATGGCGCCACTCCAGCACCACTTCGAACTCAAGGGCTGGTCCGAGGTCCTTGTGGTGGTCCGCTTCTGGATCATCCAGGGCATCTGTGTGATCGTCGGACTGGGTCTCTTCTACGCGGGATGGGCAGCGGACAAGTGACCGACTGGCAGGGGAAGAACGTCACCGTCGCCGGGCTCGGCGTCTCCGGGATCCCGGCGGCCAAGGTGCTGCACGGCCTCGGCGCCAAGGTCACCGTCGTCAACGACGGCGACGACGCACGCGCGCGTGCCCAGGCCGCCGAGCTGGAGGCTTGGGCGGAGGCGGCGCGTAGCGCCTCGGTCAGGGCTGGTGGCGGGCGACGGGCGGGCATCACCGTCCGCCTCGGCGACGGGGCGACCCTGCCCGAAGGCACCGAACTCATCGTCACCGCGCCCGGCTGGAAGCCGGACAAGCCGCTGTTCTCGGCGGCTCATGAAGCAGGCGTTCCGGTCTGGGGCGACGTGGAGCTGGCCTGGCGGCTCCGTGGCCCCGACGCCGCGCCCTGGCTCGCCGTCACCGGCACCAACGGCAAGACCACGACCGTCCAGATGCTGGCCTCGATCCTCAAGGCGGCCGGCCTGCGCACCGCCGCCGTCGGCAACATCGGCATCTCGCTCCTCGACGCGGTGCTCGGCGAGGAGCAGTACGACGTCCTGGCCGTGGAGTTGTCCAGCTACCAGCTCCACTGGGCGCCCTCGCTGCGGGCCCACTCGGCGGCCGTGCTGAACCTCGCCCCCGACCACCTCGACTGGCACGGCTCCATGGAGGCGTACGCCAAGGACAAGGGCCGTATCTACGAGGGCAATCGCGTCGCCTGCGTCTACAACGTCGCCGACAAGGCCACCGAGGACCTGGTGCGCGAGGCCGACGTCGAGGAGGGCTGCCGGGCCATCGGCTTCACGCTGGGCACCCCCGGCCCGTCCCAACTCGGCGTGGTGGAGGGCATCCTCGTCGACCGCGCCTTCGTCGAGAACCGGCAGAAGAACGCCCAGGAGCTCGCCGAGGTCGCCGACGTCAACCCGCCGGCCCCGCACAACATCGCCAACGCCCTCGCGGCAGCGGCCCTCGCCCGGGCCTACGGGGTGCCCCCCAAGGCCGTACGGGACGGCCTGCGGGCCTTCACCCCGGACGCCCACCGCATCGCGCATGTGGCGGACGTGGACGGGGTCGCGTATGTCGACGACTCCAAGGCCACCAACACCCACGCGGCCGAGGCCTCGTTGGCTGCCTACGAGTCCATCGTGTGGATCGCGGGCGGGCTCGCCAAGGGTGCCGTCTTCGACGAGCTGGTCGCCAAGTCGGCAAAGCGACTTCGCGCGGCCGTGCTCATCGGCGCCGATCGCGCCCTCATCCGTGAAGCCCTCGCGCGACACGCGCCGGAAGTACCCGTCGTCGACCTCGACCGGACCGACACTGGGGCGATGCTCGCGGCAGTCCAGGAGGCGAAGCGGCTCGCACAGCCCGGCGACACGGTGCTCCTTGCCCCGGCCTGTGCCTCGATGGACATGTTCGCCAACTACAACCAGCGCGGTGACGTGTTCGCGGAGGCGGTTCGCGAACTCGGCGCGGGCGCCTGACGCCGGGTCTCGGCCACTGCGGGTGCTACGGGACCCTTGGAGGGACGCGTGACTCGGATGTGGCTGGACGGTACGCACGCCCACGGCGGGGTGGTGAGCGCCGATGCCCGGTAGCCGTACGGGACGCCCCCCGTCCAGCGGGCCGTGCGGCGCCCCGTCGCTTCCGGCCCGCCGCGCGACAACCCCGTACGACGGCTCTACACGCGCCTGCACCGGGCATGGGACCGGCCGCTGACCGCCTACTACCTGATTCTCGGCGGCAGCCTGCTGATCACCGTCCTCGGTCTGGTGATGGTCTACTCGGCCTCCCAGATCACCGCGCTGCAGATGTCGCTGCCCGGGTCGTACTTCTTCCGCAAGCAGCTGCTGGCCGCGGCGATCGGCGCAGGGCTGCTGCTCGCCGCCTCCCGGATGCCCGTGAAGCTGCACCGGGCGCTCGCCTACCCGATCCTCGCCGGTGCCGTCTTCCTGATGGCACTCGTGCAGGTCCCCGGGATAGGAGTCGCGGTCAACGGCAACCAGAACTGGATCGCCCTCGGCGGCTCCTTCCAGATCCAGCCCAGCGAGTTCGGCAAGCTCGCCCTGGTGCTGTGGGGCGCCGACCTGATCGCGCGCAAGCAGGACAAGAAGCTGCTGACCCAGTGGAAGCACATGCTGGTGCCCCTCGTGCCGGTCGCCTTCATGCTGCTCGGGCTGATCATGCTCGGCGGCGACATGGGTACGGCGATCATCCTGTCGGCGATCCTGTTCGGCCTGCTGTGGCTGGCGGGGGCGCCGACCCGGCTGTTCGTGGGGGTGCTGTCGGTCGCCGGCGCGATCGGTGTGCTCCTGATCAAGAGCAGCGAGAACCGCATGGCGCGCCTGCAGTGTCTCGGTGCCACCGAGCCGCGCAGCGGCCTCGTCGACTGCTGGCAGGCGGTGCACGGCATCTACGCGCTCGCCTCCGGCGGAATCTTCGGCTCCGGACTGGGTGCGAGCGTGGAGAAATGGGGGCAACTCCCCGAAGCCCACACGGACTTCATCTTCGCCGTCACCGGTGAGGAACTGGGCTTGGCGGGGACGGTGTCGGTGCTCGCCCTCTTCGCGGCTCTAGGCTATGCGGGTATCCGCGTGGCCGGACGCACGGAGGACCCCTTCGTGAGGTATGCCGCGGGAGGCGTGACCACCTGGATCACGGCGCAAGCCGTGATCAACATCGGTGCGGTGCTCGGCTTGCTGCCGATCGCCGGCGTCCCCCTCCCGCTGTTCTCCTACGGGGGATCCGCCTTGCTGCCGACCATGTTCGCCATCGGGCTGCTGATCGCCTTCGCACGCGACGAGCCCGCTGCGCGGGCAGCGCTTTCTGCGCGGCAACCCCGCTTTGGTAGAAAGCGTGCGGGAGGCGCCGGCCGCGGCCGGGAGCCTCGGAGATGGAACACGATGCGACGGCGTGCCTCGGTGGCGCGTTCGTCCGGAGAGCGGTGAATTTCGGTGCATGTCGTACTCGCCGGTGGGGGGACCGCCGGCCACATCGAGCCCGCGCTCGCCCTCGCGGACGCCCTGCGCAGGCAGGACCCGACCGTGGGGATCACGGCCCTGGGCACGGAGCGCGGCCTGGAGACCACGCTCGTTCCGCAGCGGGGCTATGAGCTCGCGCTGATCCCCGCCGTCCCGCTGCCGCGCAAGCCGACGCCCGAGCTGATCACCGTGCCGGGCCGGCTGCGCGGCACGATCAAGGCGACCGAGCAGATCCTGGAGCGCACGAAAGCGGACTGCGTCGTCGGTTTCGGCGGCTATGTCGCCCTGCCCGGCTACCTCGCCGCCAAGCGCCTCGGTGTGCCGATCGTCATCCACGAGGCCAACGCCCGCCCGGGCCTCGCCAACAAGATCGGTTCGCGGTACGCCGCCCAGGTGGCCGTGTCCACCCCGGACAGCAAGCTCCGCAACTCGCGCTACATCGGCATCCCGCTGCGCCGGACCATCGCCACCCTCGACCGGGCCGCGATGCGCCCCGAGGCCCGCGCCGCGTTCGGGCTCGACCCGAACCTGCCCACGCTGCTGGTCTCCGGCGGCTCGCAGGGCGCCCGCCGCCTGAACGAGGTCGTCCAGCAGGTCGCGCCCTGGCTCCAGCAGGCAGGCATCCAGATCCTGCACGCGGTCGGCCCGAAGAACGAACTGCCGCAAGTGCACCAGATGCCGGGAATGCCGCCCTACATCCCGGTAAGTTACCTGGACCGGATGGACCTCGCGTACGCCGCGGCCGACATGATGCTCTGCCGCGCGGGCGCGATGACCGTCGCCGAACTCTCCGCCGTCGGGCTCCCGGCCGCCTACGTCCCGCTGCCCATCGGCAACGGCGAACAGCGGCTGAACGCCCAGCCGGTGGTCAAGGCCGGCGGCGGACTGCTGGTCGACGACGCGGAACTCACCCCCGAGTGGGTGCAGCAGAACGTCCTGCCCGTGCTCGCCGACCCGCACCGGCTGTACGAGATGTCCCGCGCCGCAAGCGAGTTCGGCCGCCGGGACGCCGACGACCTGCTCGTCGGCATGGTGTACGAGGCGATCGCCTCGCATCGCCGCTAGGAACGTATGACGGAGGGCAGGGAGCGTGGCCGGACCGACGACCGCCGAGCGCGGTGAACGCCAGCAGGAGTCGTCCGACCCGCCCCTCGCCCGGCGGCGGTTGAGGCTGTCGCGCCTTCGTATGATCATCATTCTTGCCGTGCTGCTCGCGCTCCTCGGCGCGGGCTCCGTCTGGCTGCTGTACGGGTCCAAGTGGCTGCGCGTCGAGCGTGTATCCGTCGCCGGGACCCGGGTCCTGACGCCCGCACAGGTCCGCGAGGCGGCCGACGTTCCCCTCGGGGCGCCGCTGATTTCCATCGAGACCGATGCGATTGAGGCACGACTGCGCCGGAAATTGCCCCGAATTGACGAGGTTGACGTAGTCCGCTCCTGGCCGCACGGAATCGGCCTGAAAGTGGTGGAGCGTACTCCGGTTCTGATTGTCCAAAGGGGCGGAAAGTTCGTCGAAGTGGACGATGAAGGTGTCCGATTCGCCATGGTTTCTGAGGCTCCGAAAGGCGTTCCCGCGCTGGAATTGACGGTGTCCCGGTCGAGCTCCGCCGCCGCGAGCCTGCGCCGCTTCGGCAAGGACCGTCTGGTGCGGGAGGCGGTGCGGGTCGCCGGTGCCATTCCGGCCGCCGTCGCGCGTGTCACCCAGGTCGTCAAGGTCCGTTCCTATGACGACATCTCACTGGAGTTGGGCGACGGCCGGATCGTCGCATGGGGGAGTGGCGAGAAGGGTGCGGCGAAGGCTCGCACACTCACTGCTCTCATGAAAGCCTCGCCGGATGCGCGGTACTTCGACGTCAGCGTTCCCACCGCCCCTGCGTCATCCGGGAGTTGACGCACATCTGCGCAGGCCAGCACCCTGGTTGGGCAGCGACATGGCTGATCACATAGGGTGAAAAGAAAAACGGGAGGTTCGGCGTGTTCGTTGAACGTGCGCCACTTGTCGACTTAGTGTCCTGTTCAGAAGACTTCAAGGAACAGACACACTGGTAACCCTAAACTTCAGGGTTAGGGTTCGGGTCGGCGCTACGGACCGTCCCATTCGGCATCAGTCGCCGGGTTTCGCGGAGCTACAGCGCTTCCCCGTGATCCGACGACCCGTAACTCGAGGCGAGAGGCCTTCGACGTGGCAGCACCGCAGAACTACCTCGCAGTCATCAAAGTCATCGGTGTCGGCGGCGGTGGTGTCAATGCCATCAACCGGATGATCGAGGTCGGTCTCAAGGGCGTCGAGTTCATCGCCATCAACACCGACGCGCAAGCTCTGTTGATGAGCGACGCCGACGTCAAGCTCGACGTCGGCCGTGAACTCACCCGCGGACTCGGCGCCGGAGCCAACCCGGCCGTCGGCCGCAAGGCCGCCGAGGACCACCGCGAGGAGATCGAAGAGGTCCTCAAGGGGGCCGACATGGTCTTCGTGACGGCCGGTGAAGGCGGCGGCACCGGCACCGGCGGCGCGCCCGTCGTGGCCAACATCGCCCGCTCCCTGGGCGCCCTCACCATCGGCGTGGTCACGCGCCCGTTCACCTTCGAGGGACGGCGCCGTGCCAACCAGGCCGAGGACGGCATCGCCGAACTCCGCGAAGAGGTCGACACCCTCATCGTCATCCCGAACGACCGGCTGCTGTCCATCTCGGACCGCCAGGTCTCCGTGCTCGACGCCTTCAAGTCGGCCGACCAGGTCCTGCTCTCCGGTGTCCAGGGCATCACCGACCTCATCACCACGCCGGGTCTGATCAACCTCGACTTCGCCGACGTCAAGTCCGTGATGTCCGAGGCCGGTTCGGCCCTCATGGGCATCGGCTCGGCTCGCGGCGACGACCGCGCGGTTGCCGCGGCCGAGATGGCGATCTCCTCGCCGCTCCTGGAGGCGTCCATCGACGGCGCCCGGGGCGTGCTGCTCTCCATCTCCGGCGGCTCGGACCTCGGCCTGTTCGAGATCAACGAAGCGGCCCAGCTGGTCAGCGAGGCCGCCCACCCCGAGGCCAACATCATCTTCGGCGCGGTCATCGACGACGCCCTCGGCGACGAGGTCCGGGTCACCGTGATCGCGGCCGGCTTCGACGGGGGCCAGCCGCCGGCCCGGCGGGACACCGTCCTCGGTTCGACCTCGTCCTCGTCCTCGACGGCATCCTCGCCCCGCCGCGAGGAGCCCACTCCGGTACGGCAGCCCGAGAGCCGCTCGTCCTTCGGCTCGCTCGGCAGCGTCACGCCGAAGGAGGAGCCCGAGCCCGCCGCGCCGGACCCGGTGGCCGACATCCCGGTCGCCCCGCCGGTCCCGCCGTCGCGGACCTACGCCGACAGCGCGGCGGAAGAGCTGGACGTCCCGGACTTCCTTAAGTGATCCTTCTGACGTGATAGCACAGCGCGACATCGTGAGCGGCGCGCACTTCGCCTTCACCGACCGGTGGGGCGGGGTGAGCGCCGCTCCGTATGAGGAGCTCAATCTCGGCGACGCGGTCGGCGACGACGGCGACGCCGTACGGACCAATCGCGAGCTCGCCGCCAAGCCGCTCGGGCTCGACCCGGGCGAGGTCGTCTGGATGAACCAGGTGCACGGGACGGACGTCGCGGTGGTCGACGGACCATGGCCCGATCGTCCGGTGCCCCGCGTCGACGCGATCGTCACGGCGCGGCGGGGTCTCGCCCTCGCCGTCCTCACGGCCGACTGTGTGCCGGTCCTGTTGGCCGACCCGGTCGCCGGGATCGTCGCCGCGGCTCATGCGGGACGGCCCGGCATGGTCGCCGGGGTCGTCCCGGCCGCGCTACGCGCGATGACGGAACTGGGCGCCGACCCCGCCCGGATCGTCGCCCGCACCGGCCCGGCCGTCTGCGGCCGGTGCTACGAGGTGCCGGAGGGGATGCGCGCGGAGGTTGCCGCCGTGGAGCCGGCGGCGCACGCCGAGACGAGTTGGGGCACGCCGGCGGTCGATGTGGCCGCCGGGGTGCACGCGCAGCTCGCACGGCGCGGCGTGGGTGACCGGGAGCACTCGCCGGTGTGCACGCGGGAGTCGAGCGACCACTTCTCGTACCGCCGCGACCGCACCACCGGTCGGCTCGCGGGTTATGTGTGGCTGGACTGAATGGACATGACGGACCGTAAGGACGAACTCGCCGCGAACCTGGCGAAAGTGGAGGACCGGATCGCCGCCGCCTGCGCGGCCGCCGGGCGCGGCCGCGAGGAGGTGACCCTGATCGTGGTCACCAAGACGTACCCGGCGGGCGATGTGCGGATCCTGTCGGAACTCGGCGTGCGCCACGTCGCCGAGAACCGCGATCAGGACGCGGCACCGAAGGCCGCCGAATGCTCGGATCTGCCCCTTGCGTGGCATTTTGTCGGCCAGTTGCAGACCAACAAGGTGCGATCTGTGGTCGGTTACGCGGATCTCGTGCAGTCCGTCGATCGTTCCAAGCTGGTGACGGCCCTGTCGAAGGAGGCCGTACGGCAGGAGCGCGAAGTGGGCTGCCTCATCCAGGTCGCGCTGGATGCGGGAGAGCGCGCAAGGGGGGAGAGGGGTGGTGTGGCGCCGGGCGGGATCGAAGAGTTGGCCGACCTCGTCGCGAAGGCTCCGGGGTTGCGGCTCGACGGGCTCATGACCGTCGCCCCGCTCACCGGGGAGTACGCCGGTCGCCAACAGGCGGCGTTCGAGCGGTTGATGGATTTGTCGACCACCCTGCGCCGAGCCCATCCGACTGCGAACATGGTGTCGGCGGGAATGAGTGCGGACCTCGAGGAGGCCGTGGCGGCCGGTGCGACACATGTGCGCGTCGGCACTGCGGTACTCGGAGTCCGCCCCAGGCTCGGGTAACGTCGCCAGGAAGTCGGACCACAGCAGAAAATATGGTCAATGTCGCCGAAAGGTGGCGTAACGACCGCGTGGATCGCGGGCACTTGGCAGTCGTCAGCCGATCCACCACAGAGCGGAGGACTCAGAGCATGGCCGGCGCGATGCGCAAGATGGCGGTCTACCTCGGCCTCGTGGAGGACGATGGGTACGACGGCCGGGGGTTCGACCCCGACGACGACTTCGAGCCCGAACTGGACCCGGAGCCCGAGCGGGACCACCGACGGCACGAGCCGTCCCACCAGTCGCACAGCGCACATCAGTCCCAAAGGGACGAAGAGGTGCGAATCGTGCAGCCGCCCGCGCCGCGTGAACCCGTGGCCAGATCGACTTCGCTATCCGCGGAATCCAGCCGTCCGGCGCGCATCGCGCCCGTGGCATCCATCACACAAGAACGCGCAAGCCTGGAGAAGAACGCACCGGTGATCATGCCCAAGGTCGTGTCGGAACGAGAGCCTTACCGGATCACCACGCTTCACCCGCGGACCTACAACGAGGCCCGTACTATCGGGGAACACTTCCGTGAAGGCACCCCGGTGATCATGAATCTGACTGAGATGGATGACACAGACGCCAAGCGACTTGTCGACTTTGCGGCCGGTTTGGTGTTTGGTCTTCACGGCAGCATCGAGCGGGTGACGCAGAAGGTGTTCCTGTTGTCGCCTGCTAACGTCGATGTCACGGCGGAGGACAAGGCCCGTATCGCAGAGGGCGGGTTCTTCAACCAGAGCTGAGACGCACCACCGGAAACACCCGCACGAATCAGGGAACAGGGAACAGGGGAGAGGGAAGCACCAGTCATGAGCGTGGTCTTGCAGGTTCTCTACATCGCGCTGATGGTCTTCCTCATCGTGCTCATCTTCCGGTTGGTCATGGACTACGTCTTCCAGTTCGCCCGCTCGTGGCAACCCGGCAAGGCGATGGTGGTCGTTCTGGAGGCCACCTACACTGTCACTGATCCACCGCTCAAGCTTCTGCGGCGGGTCATCCCGCCGCTGCGTCTCGGGGGCGTGGCGCTCGACCTGTCCTTCTTCGTACTGATGATCATCGTCTACATCCTGATCACGCTCGTGCGGAACGCGATGTGAGCGATGTGACAGATACGGTCTTGCCGACTGCCGACGACAACGTTGAGGTGAAGAGATGCCGTTGACCCCCGAGGACGTGCGGAACAAGCAGTTCACGACCGTCCGCCTCCGAGAAGGCTATGACGAGGACGAGGTCGATGCCTTCCTCGATGAGGTCGAAGCCGAACTGACGCGACTGCTCCGCGAGAACGAGGACCTGCGGGCCAAACTGGCCGCGGCCACGCGTGCTGCTGCTCAGAACCAGCAGAACATGCGCAAGCCCCCGGAGGGTCCCGGCGGTCCGCAGGACCAGCAGCAGGGCGGCATGCCTCAGCAGGGTATGCGCGGTCCCGGTGCTCCCGTGCCCGCCGGCATATCGGGCCCGCCGCAGCAGCAGATGGGCGGCCCCATGGGAGGCCCGCCCCAGCTGCCCAGCGGTGCTCCGCAGCTGCCCGCCGGTCCCGGCGGTCAGGGTGGCCCGCAGGGTCCCGGTCCGATGGGCCAGGGTCCGGGGCCGATGGGCCAGCCCCCGATGCAGCAGCAGATGGGTGGCCCCATGGGCGGTCCGATGGGTGGCCCCGGCCCCATGGGCGGCCCGGGTCAGGGTGGTCCCGGTGGCGACAGCGCCGCCCGTGTCCTCTCGCTGGCCCAGCAGACCGCCGACCAGGCGATCGCCGAGGCTCGTTCCGAGGCCAACAAGATCGTCGGCGAGGCGCGTTCGCGTGCCGAGGGTCTTGAGCGTGACGCCCGTGCCAAGGCGGACGCCCTGGAGCGGGACGCGCAGGAGAAGCACCGCGTCGCGATGGGCTCCCTGGAGTCCGCCCGCGCCACGCTGGAGCGCAAGGTCGAGGACCTGCGCGGCTTCGAGCGCGAGTACCGCACGCGGCTGAAGTCCTACCTCGAGTCCCAGCTGCGCCAGCTGGAGACCCAGTCGGACGACTCGCTCGCCCCGCCGCGCACCCCGGCCACGGCGTCCCTCCCGCCGTCCCCGGCGCCCTCCATGGCACCGGCCGGCGCGAGTGCCCCGTCGTACGGCGGCAACCAGACGATGGGCGGCGCCCCGTCTCCGGCTGCTCCGTCCTACGGCGGTCAGCAGCAGATGTCCCCGGCGATGACCCAGCCCATGGCACCGGTCCGGCCGCAGGGCCCGTCCCCGATGGGCCAGGCTCCGTCTCCGATGCGCGGGTTCCTCATCGACGAGGACGACAACTGACGGTTGGTAGTACGCCGTAGGCGTCGGTAGCGTTCAGGGCGGGGCCCCGGATTTCGATCCGGGGCCCCGCCCTTTTGCTACGCGTGTTCATAGAGTTTGCGGCGTTTGTTCGGGGGTGGGGTGCGGTGTCCGACGTACACAACGCCGAAGGCCCGGGCCGACCAAGATCTTCTTGGCGGGCCCGGGCCTTCGGTTGTTCAGCTGTGCCCTCGGCTACGCCTTGCGCAGGCGGAACGTCAGGGTCAGGCCCTCGTCCGTGAACGGGGAGCCGTAGGTGTCGTCCGCGTCGCCCTGCGCGAAGTCCGTCGCCAGGACCTCGTCGGCGATGAGCTCGGCGTGCTCGCCCAGCGCCGCGATCGTCGCCGCGTCCGTCGCCGTCCAGCGCAGGGCGATCCGGTCGGCCACGTCCAGGCCGCTGTTCTTGCGGGCCTCCTGGATCAGGCGGATCGCGTCACGGGCCAGGCCCGCGCGGCGCAGCTCCTCCGTGATCTCCAGGTCCAGGGCGACCGTCGCGCCCGAGTCGGACGCCACCGACCAGCCCTCGCGCGGGGTCTCCGTGATGATCACCTCGTCGGGGGCGAGCGTGATCGTCTCGCCGTCGACCTCCACCGAGGCCGTGCCCTCGCGCAGGGCGAGGGAGAGCGCGGCCGCGTCGGCGTTTGCGACGGCCTTCGCCACGTCCTGGACGCGCTTGCCGAAACGCTTGCCCAGGGCGCGGAAGTTGGCCTTGGCGGTGGTGTCCACCAGGCTGCCGCCCACCTCGGACAGCGACGCCAGCGACTCGACGTTCAGCTCTTCCGTGATCTGCGTGTGGAGCTCGGGGTTGAGCGCCTCGAAGCCGGTCGCGGCGACCAGCGCGCGCCGCAGCGGCTGGCGGGTCTTCACGCCCGACTCCGCGCGCGTGGCGCGGCCCAGCTCGACCAGCCGGCGGACCAGGACCATCTGCTTCGACAGCTCCGGGTCGATCGCCGACAGGTCCGCCTCCGGCCAGGACGCCAGGTGGACCGACTCCGGCGCGTCCGGGGTGACCGGCACCACCAGGTCCTGCCAGACCCGCTCGGTGATGAACGGGGTCAGCGGGGCCATCAGCTTGGTGACCGTCTCGACGACCTCGTGCAGGGTGCGCAGCGCCGCCTTGTCGCCCTGCCAGAAGCGGCGGCGGGAGCGGCGGACGTACCAGTTCGACAGGTCGTCGACGAACGCCGAGAGCAGCTTGCCGGCGCGCTGGGTGTCGTACGCCTCCAGGGACTGGGTCACCTGGTCGGTCAGCGCGTGCAGCTCGGACAGCAGCCAGCGGTCCAGGACCGGGCGGTCGGCCGGGGCCGGGTCGGCCGCGGACGGCGCCCAGTTCGACGTGCGGGCGTACAGGGCCTGGAAGGCGACCGTGTTCCAGTAGGTGAGGAGGGTCTTCCGCACCACCTCCTGGATCGTGCCGTGGCCCACGCGGCGTGCCGCCCACGGGGAGCCGCCGGCTGCCATGAACCAGCGCACCGCGTCCGCGCCGTGCCGGTCCATCAGCGGGATCGGCTCCAGGGTGTTGCCCAGGTGCTTGGACATCTTGCGGCCGTCCTCGGCGAGGATGTGGCCGAGGCAGACGACGTTCTCGTACGACGACTTGTCGAAGACCAGGGTGCCGACCGCCATCAGCGTGTAGAACCAGCCGCGGGTCTGGTCGATGGCCTCGCTGATGAACTGCGCCGGGTAGCGGCTCTCGAAGAGCTCCTTGTTCTTGTGCGGGTAGCCCCACTGCGCGAACGGCATCGAGCCCGAGTCGTACCAGGCGTCGATGACCTCCGGCACGCGCGTGGCCGTCTTCTCGCACTGGGGGCACGCGAAGGTGACGTCGTCGATGTACGGGCGGTGCGGGTCAAGGCTCGACTGGTCGGTGCCGGTCAGCTCGGTGAGCTGAGCGCGCGAGCCGACGCAGGT
Source organism: Streptomyces sp. DT2A-34 (assembly GCF_030499515.1). Lineage (NCBI taxonomy): Bacteria > Bacillati > Actinomycetota > Actinomycetes > Kitasatosporales > Streptomycetaceae > Streptomyces > Streptomyces sp. DT2A-34. The sequence goes on from NZ_JASTWJ010000001.1 coordinate 7,616,737, forward strand.
GAGGTGGTCGTCCTCGCAGCGCCAGATCGGCAGCGGGGTGCCCCAGTAGCGGTTGCGGGACAGTGCCCAGTCGATGTTGTTCTGCAGCCAGTCGCCGAAGCGGCCGTGCTTCACCGTCTCCGGGAACCAGTTGGTCTTCTCGTTCTCCTGGAGGAGGCGGTCCTTGATGGCGGTGGTGCGGATGTACCAGGACGGCTGCGCGTAGTAGAGGAGCGCGGTGTGGCAGCGCCAGCAGTGCGGGTAGCTGTGCTCGTACGGGATGTGCCGGAAGAGCAGACCGCGCTGCTGGAGGTCCTCGGTGAGCTTTTCGTCCGCCTTCTTGAAGAAGACGCCGCCGACCAGGGGGACGTCCTCGGCGAAGGTGCCGTCCGGGCGGACGGGGTTCACGACCGGCAGGTCGTACGCGCGGCAGACCTTCAGGTCGTCCTCACCGAAGGCGGGGGACTGGTGGACCAGACCCGTACCGTCCTCGGTCGTGACGTACTCGGCGTTGACGACGAAATGCGCCTGCGCCGGGCTGTGCCCACTGGTTCCCTCGCTGACGCTCGGGAACTCGACCAGCTCGAACGGACGTTGATACGTCCAGCGCTCCATCTCGGCGCCCGTGAAGGTCTGGCCGGTCGTCTCCCAGCCCTCACCGAGGGCCTTGGCGACGAGCGGTTCGGCGACGACGAGCTTCTCCTCGCCGTTCGTCGCGACGACGTAGGTGACCTCGGGGTGCGCGGCCACGGCCGTGTTGGAGACGAGGGTCCAGGGCGTCGTCGTCCACACCAGGAGCGCGGCTTCGCCGGCGAGCGGACCGGAGGTGAGGGGGAAACGGACGTACACCGAGGGGTCGACGACCGTCTCGTAGCCCTGCGCCAGCTCGTGGTCGGACAGGCCGGTGCCGCAGCGGGGGCACCAGGGCGCTACGCGGTGGTCCTGGACCAGCAGGCCCTTGTCGAAGATCTCCTTGAGCGACCACCAGACGGACTCGATGTACTCGGGCTCCATCGTGACGTAGGCGTCGTTCAGGTCGACCCAGTAGCCCATGCGGTTCGTGAGCTCTTCGAAGGCGTCGGTGTGGCGGAGCACGGACTCACGGCACTTGGAGTTGAAGGCGGCGATGCCGTACGCCTCGATGTCCTGCTTGCCGCTGAAGCCGAGCTCCTTCTCGACCGTCAGCTCCACCGGCAGCCCGTGGCAGTCCCAGCCGGCCTTGCGGGCGACGTGGTAGCCGCGCATGGTGCGGAAGCGGGGGAAGACGTCCTTGAAGACGCGGGCCTCGATGTGATGGGCGCCGGGCATGCCGTTGGCGGTGGGCGGGCCCTCGTAGAACACCCACTCGGGGCGGCCCTCGGACTGCTCCAGGCTCTTGGCGAAGATCTTCTGCTCGCGCCAGAAGTCGAGCACGGCGTGCTCGAGCGCGGGCAGGTCGACCTGGGCGGGTACCTGGCGGTACGTCGGCGTTGTCATCAGCGAGCTTCCTCCGGCGGACTTGCTGCCTTCCGTCCGGAGGGACGAGAGCCGTGTCTTTCCGTACGCCGGTTTCGGCGCGCTCCCGCGGTACCACCCTCCTTGGCCCGCCGACGCGGGGTGTGCGTCGGTGAACCCCCTCATTGGGGTCGCGATGCCGGGTCTACTCGCCTTGAGGAGGCTTTCTTCCGGCGGCTCCGGGGTGATCTTCACGTCGCGCTCGCCCCCGGGCTTCCACCGTCCCCGGGTCGCTCTGGGCCGCGTACGCCGCTACTCGTCCCCATCCACGCTTTTTCGCTCCGCCCAGTGTACGGCGCCGCGGGGACAGCGGCCGACCGGATTTACGGCACCCGGGGGAGGCGGTGCCGTACCGGCCGGGGTGACCCGAATGGATCGGTACGCGTGTTCGGATTCTGGGACGTCCGGCTCGATTGCATACCCGGCGGGGAGCTGGGCACAACGCATGCAGGTCTGCCGAGCGGCATGCGTGAGGCGGGCGAATCGGGCGGTGTGCCCCGTTGCCGCGGGACTCAAGTCGATTTATCGTCCCAGCACGATTCGCGAGCGAGATCACAATATGTGAAGGGGCCGCGGCATGGTGGCGAAGAAGACCGCCGTACAGCAGTCGGCGTCGGGCAGGTCCACCCATGCGAGCGCCTCCGGCGGTACGGGTGCCGGTGCCTCCGGCGGTGCGGCCAAGGATGTGGGCGGGAAGAAGAGTGCGCGGGGGAGTTCCACGGGGGCGCAGGGAGGTGCTTCCGCGGGTGTGCGGGGCGGGAAGCCGGTGAAGACCGTTCGGGGGTCTGTCGGGGGCGGGGCGGAGGAGACGGCCGGGAAGAGGGCGGGCTCGAAAGCGGGCGCCAAGAAGGCCGTGTCCAAGAAGGCGGTGTCCAAGAAGGCGGTGTCCAAGAAGGCGGTGTCCAAGAAGGTCGGGCCCGGGGGCAAGGGAGCCAAGGGGGCGGCGGCCGGAGAGGCGACCGTAGAGAGAGCGGTCGCAAGGACGGCGGTCGGGAAGAAGGCGACACCGAAGGGAAGCGCGGCCACGAAGGCGGCGAAGAAAGCGGCCAAGGGAAGCGCCGCCAAGAAGGCCGTGGCCAAGGAAGGTGCCGCCAAGAAGGTGGTCGTGAAGGTGGCCGTCGGGAAGGAAGCAGCTGGGAAGGAAATGGCCGGCGAGAAGGCGGCCGGGGAGAAGGGCGTCGGTGGGGGTGGGCAGGGGCGCGGTGCTGTGGTGCAGGGCGCCTCCGAGGCGCGTAGCTCCAAAAGGAGCACGTCCAGGACGAGCACCACGTCCAAGAGGGCCGCGGCCAGGAAGAAGGCGGTCGCGGAGCGGGCGGCCGGGAAGAGTGCGGTCGCCGAGAGCAGGGCCAAGAAGGCGGGCGCGGAGCAGACGGGAGCCACGACGGTGGTTGCGAAGAAGACTCCTGGCACGGCCACGGCGGCGAAGACCGCCCTTCCCAAGGCACGCATCGCCGCGGCGGTGGAGCCCGGCGAGCTCGCGGTGCGCCCCGGCGAGGACCCCTGGACCCCGGAGGAGGTCGAGGAGGCACGAGCCGAGCTGATGGCCGAGGTGATGCGGCTGCGCGACGAGCTCGCGTCGTCCGAGCAGTCCCTGGTCGGCCTGATGCGGGACTCCGGGGACGGGGCCGGCGACGACCAGGCGGACACCGGCGCCAAGAACATCACGCGCGAGCACGAGCTGGCGCTCGCCGCCAACGCGCGCGAGATGCTCACACAGACCGAGCGGGCCCTGGAGCGGCTCGACGCGGGCACCTACGGCCTGTGCGAGAACTGCGGCAACCCGATCGGCAAGGCACGCATGCAGGCCTTCCCTCGCGCGACCCTGTGCGTGGAGTGCAAGCAGAAGCAAGAGCGGCGGTACTGACCGGTATCCGGGTGCCGCCGGACGTGTCGTACTCTCGTCCTCAGTCAGGTACCTAGGTTGAAGGACTCACGTGGCAGAGGCGGAGCGCATCATCGGTACGCCGGATACCCCAGAGGCGGCGGGAGCCGAGCCGGAGCAGTCCGACGAGAACGCGAAGGAAGCCGCGGCCGAGCGGCCCCGGGGCCGGCGCCGGATCGCCGTGCTGTTCGGGGTCGCCGCCTTCGCCTACGCCCTCGACCTGGTCAGCAAGATGATCGTGGTCGCCAAGCTGGAGCACCACCCGCCGATCGAGATCATCGGGGACTGGCTGAAGTTCGAGGCGATCCGCAACGCGGGCGCGGCCTTCGGCTTCGGCGAGGCCTTCACCGTGATCTTCACGGTGATCGCGGCGGCCGTGATCGTGGTGATCGCCCGGCTCGCCCGCAAGCTGTACAGCCTGCCCTGGGCGATCGCGCTCGGCCTGCTGCTCGGCGGTGCGCTCGGCAACCTCACCGACCGGATCTTCCGCTCGCCCGGTGTCTTCGAGGGCGCGGTCGTGGACTTCATCGCACCCAAGCACTTCGCGGTGTTCAACCTGGCCGACTCGGCGATCGTGTGCGGCGGCATCCTGATCGTGCTGCTGTCGTTCAAGGGGCTGGACCCCGACGGGACCGTCCACAAGGACTGAGGCCCGCACGGGCCGGCCGGCGAGGGTTGTCCACAGGCTCCGTTGTCCCAAAGGCTCCGTTGTCCACAGGCTCCGTACGGGGCTGTCGGCCCCGTCCGGCATACTCGTCGGGTGAGCACGATTCCCGAGATCCGTACCCTGCCCGTGCCCGACGGCCTGGAGGGCGAGCGCGTCGACGCCGCCATCTCCCGCATGTTCGGCTTCTCCCGTACGAAGGCCGCCGAGCTTGCCGCGGCGGGGAAGGTCACGGTCGACGGCTCGGTGGTCGGGAAGTCCGAGCGGGTGCACGGCGGCGCCTGGCTCGAGGTGGAGATGCCGCAGGCGCCCGCGCCGGTGCAGGTCGTCGCCGAGCCGGTCGAGGGCATGGAGATCGTGCACGACGACGATGACGTGGTCGTGATCGTGAAGCCGGTCGGTGTGGCCGCGCATCCGTCGCCGGGCTGGAGCGGTCCGACGGTCATCGGTGGGCTCGCCGCCGCCGGGTACCGGATCTCGACGTCCGGCGCCGCCGAGCGCCAGGGCATCGTGCACCGGCTCGACGTGGGCACGTCCGGGCTGATGGTCGTCGCCAAGTCCGAGTACGCGTACACGTCGCTCAAGCGCCAGTTCAAGGAGCGCACGGTCGACAAGCGGTACCACACGCTCGTCCAGGGCCACCCCGACCCGACCAGCGGCACCATCGACGCTCCCATCGGCCGCCACCCCAACCACGACTACAAGTGGGCGGTCACGGCCGACGGCAAGCCGTCCGTCACGCACTACGACCTCATCGAGGCGTTCCGCGCGGCCTCCCTGCTCGATGTGAAGCTGGAGACCGGCCGCACCCACCAGATCCGCGTCCACATGGCCGCCCACCGGCACCCCTGCGTGGGCGACCTGACGTACGGCGCCGACCCGACGCTGGCCAAGCGGCTCCACCTGACCCGCCAGTGGCTGCACGCCGTACGCCTCGGCTTCGAGCACCCCGGGGACGGGCAGTGGGTGGAGTTCGCGTGCGACTACCCGGCCGACCTGCAGAAGGCCCTGGACCAGGTCCGCGAGGAGACGTACGCGTGAGTTCGTCGCCGTCGTCGCCGTCCACGTCGTATGCGGTGCGGGTCGCCGAGGACCCCGCCGACCGTGAGATGTGCTTCGCGGTGCGCAAGGAGGTCTTCGTCGGGGAGCAGGGAGTCCCCGAGGACCTGGAGTACGACGCGTACGACGCCGTCGCCGTGCAGGTGCTGGCCGTGCGGGAGGACGGGGTGCCGCTGGGCACCGGGCGGCTGCTGCACGGGGAGGCGGCCGCGGCGAAGGTCGACGGTGATCCGTCGGTCGGGTCGCTGGGGCGGCTCGCGGTGACGAAGGCGGCGCGTGGGCTCGGTGTCGGCGTCGCGCTGGTGCGGGCCATCGAGGAGACGGCACGCGCGCGCGGGCTCGCCGCCGTGGATCTGCACGCGCAGACGCACGCGCTGGGTTTTTACGAGCGGTTGGGGTACGCGGCGTACGGGCCGGAGTTCCCCGACGCGGGGATACCGCACCGGGCGATGCGGCGCGCTCTGTAGTCGAGGGACCCGTACGCGCTGGTGAGAAGGGCGGCCTGGCAGGCTTGAGGTCTGTCTTGTGGACGTCGATGTCACCGGAGCGCTGACCGTGGATCAGTTGGCCCTGTTGTTCGTGCTGTTGCTCGGGGCCGTGGTGAGTGTCCCGGTGGGGGACCGGGTCGGGTTGCCGGCGCCGGTGCTGATGACGCTGCTCGGGATCGTTCTCGCGCTGCTCGACTTCGTGCCCAATGTCGACATTCCGCCCGATCTGATCCTGCCGCTGCTGTTGCCGCCGTTGCTGTACGCCGCCGTACGGCGGACCTCGTGGCGGCAGTTCGCGGCGAATGTGCGGCCCATCCTTCTGCTGGCCGTGGCGCTGGTGTTCGTCACGACGGTGTGCGTGGCCGCGGTCGCCCACGCGATCGTGCCGGGGCTGCCGCTCGCCGCCGCCGTGGCGCTGGGCGCGCTCGTCGCGCCGCCCGACCCGGTCGCGGCGACCGCCGTCGCCGGGCAACTCGGGCTGCCGCGGCGCCTGGTGTCCATCCTGGAGGGCGAGGGTCTCTTCAACGACGTGACGGCCATCGTGCTGTACCACGTGGCGATCGCGGCCGCCGTGAGCGGCAGCTTCTCGCCGTGGGAGGCCGGACTGGATCTGGTGCTCTCCGCCGTGGTGGCGCTGGCCGTCGGGCTCGCTCTCGGGTGGGGCGCCAACAAGCTGATGGATCTGCTGGGGGACCCGACCCTGCAGATCGGGCTCACGCTGCTCGTGCCGTACGCCTCGTACGTGCTGGCCGAGGAGCTCCACGGCTCCGGTGTGCTCGCCGTGCTCGTCACCGCCCTGTTCCTCGCCGAGTACGCCACCGACGCGGACGACGTGATGACACGGCTCGCCGGGCACACCTTCTGGGACATCGTCGACACGCTGGTCACCGGCGTCGCGTTCGGGCTCATCGGGCTCGAACTGCACATCGCGGTGCGGACGGCGTCCGGGCGGTGGGACGAGATGCTCGGCTGGGCGGCCGCGGTGGTCGGCGTCGTCGTACTGGTGCGACTGCTGTGGTTGCTGCCGGCGACCTGGCTCACCAAGCGGATGCACGCGAAACGGGACTACGACGAGGAGATCCCGGTCAGCTGGCGCGAGACCATCGTGATGTGGTGGTCGGGGATGCGGGGCGTCGCCTCGGTCGCCCTGGCGCTGGCCATTCCGCTTCAGACGGATTCGGGCGCCGCCTTTCCCGACCGGGACGAGATCGTGTTCATCGCGTTCGGGGTGATCATGGCGACGCTGGTGCTGCAGGGGCTGACCCTGCCGTGGCTGGTGAAGCGGCTCGGGGTGCGCGCCGACAGCGAGCGGGAGAAGGAGTTCGAGAAGCAGCTGGCGGTGCGGGCGGCCAAGGCGGCGAAGCGGAGGCTGAGGGAGATCGAGGCCGTCGAGGAACTGCCCGAGGAGCTGTCCGAGCAGATGCTGCGGCGGGCGTTCGAGATCGGGGTGCGGATCAGCCCGGAGATGGGCGAGGAGGAGCGCAGGGAGGCGCATCAGCAGCGGGTGCGGCGGCTGAAGCGGGTACGGCGGATCCAGGGCGAGCTGCTGAGCGCGGCCAGGCACGAGGTGCTGGCGGCGCGCAGTGAGCCGGGGGCCGATCCCGAGGTGGTGGACCGGGTGCTGCGGCATTTGGACGTGCGTAGCCTGCGGTGACCTTTATGGCAGTCGTGTGAACGGACGAGGCATGTGCGGCGTCCCTTTGTAGGGTCGGATCATGGCTCGCAACGTTGTCATCAGTGGTGGCGGTACAGGAATCGGGCTCGCGGCGGCGCAGCTGTTCGCGGCGGACGGGGATCAGGTGCTGCTGCTCGGGCGGCGCGCCGAGGTGCTGGAGCAGGCCGGTGTGCCCGGGGCCCTCACCTATGCGGCGGATCTGAGCAAGCCGCGCGGCGTGCGGGGCGTGGAGCGGTTCGTGGCGTCGGAGTTCGGCACCGTGGACGTACTGATCCACAGCGCCGGAGGCGCCGGCTACCTGGAGCCCACGGTGGACAGCGACGAGCCCCTCGACGTCGTCCTGCACAACTGGACCCTCAACTTCGGCCTCAACACCCTGACCGCGGCCCTGCTCACCGAGGCGCTGAAGGACCGGCTCGCCGACCCCGGCGGGCGGGTGCTGTTCCTCAGCTCCATCGCCGCCTTCCGGGGGTCCGGCAGCGGGGCGTACGCGGCGTCCAAGGCGGCGCTGCATCCGTACGCCCATGATCTGGCCCGGCAGTTGGGGCCGCGCGGGATCACCGTGAACGTGGTCGCGCCCGGCTATGTCGAGGACACCGACTTCTTCGGCGACACGATGGACCAGGAGCGGCACGAGCGGCTCGTCGCGGAGACCTCGACCGGGCGGGCCGCCACGCCGGGGGACGTCGCCGCGACCCTGCACTGGCTGGCGTCGCACGCCGCCGGGCACATCACCTCGCAGATCATCCAGGTCAACGGCGGGGCCGAGCGCGGCCACTGAGCCGGTCAGGGCCGGTCGGGCCGCGCTGTCGGCTGATGGTCGTGCTGGTGGGTGCGGCGGGCCGGGACGCGGCCGGGCACGGCGCCGGGGACGGGGAAGCCGGGCGGCAGGGCCGCGTCCGTCGCGTTGACGCGCGGCAGCGCGTACGGGTGCTGCTCGGCCACCCAGCTGATGAGCTGCTCGCGCACCGTGACCCGTACCGTCCACAGGTCGTCCGCGTCCTTCGCCGTGACCAGGGCCCGCACCTCCATGGTGCTCGGTGTCGAGTCCGTGACGACCAGGCCGTAGTCGCGGCCGTCCCACGCCGGGCACGCGCGCAGGATGTCGCGGAGCCGCTCGCGCATCTTCTCCAACGGTGCCGAGTGGTCGAGGTGGAGGAAGACGGTGCCGGTCATCTGGGCACCACCGCGCGACCAGTTCTCGAAGGCCTTCGAGGTGAAGTACGACACGGGCATCGTGATCCGGCGTTCGTCCCATGTGCGCACCGTCAGGAACGTCAGCGTGATCTCCTCGACCGTGCCCCACTCGCCGTCCACCACGACCGTGTCCCCGAGGCGCACCATGTCCCCGAAGGCGATCTGGAACCCGGCGAACATGTTGCTCAGCGTGGACTGGGCCGCGACACCGGCGACGATGCCGAGGATGCCGGCCGAGGCCAGCAGCGAGGCGCCGGCGGCGCGGAACGCCGGGAACGTCAGCAGCATCGCCGCCACGGCCACCACGCCGACGACCGCCGACACCACGCGCGTGATCAACGTCACCTGGGTGCGCACCCGCCGGACCCGGGCCGGATCGCGGTGGACGCGGGCGTAGCGGCTGTACGTGGTCTCCACGACCGCCGCCGCGATACGGATCGCCAGCCAGGCCGCCGCCCCGATCAGCACCAGCGTCAGCAACCGGCCGACGGCGACCTTGTTCTCCTCCAGCAGCTTCGCCTCGTCGTACGCCCCTCTGAGCAGGGCCGCGCACAGGACGACCTGGTAGGGGACGCGGGCACGGCGCAGCAGACCCCACAGCGGCGTCTCGTTGTGCCGTTCGTCGGCCTTGCGCATCAGACGGTCGGTGGCCCACCCGATGATCAGGGTGAGCAGCACCGAGCCGCCGATCACGATCAGCGGTCGGAGTATGTTCTCCATCCCCCGAACGTAACCACCCGAGGGGGGTCATGAACATGTGCGCCGGTGAGGCGGTGGTCACGGCGCTGTCGTACCCGGCTGGCACCATGGCCTCATGAACATCATGCTCTTTCACTCGACCTATGGCCTCAGGCCCGCGGTGCGCCAGGCCGCGGACCGGCTGCGGGCCGCCGGACACGAGGTGTGGACGCCGGACCTCTTCGAGGGGCGCGCGTTCGAGACCGTCGAGGAAGGCATGGAGTACAACGACCGGATCGGCAAGGACGAGCTGCTGAAGCGAGCCGTGCTCGCCGCCGCGCCCTACTCGGAGCGAGGCCTGGTGTACGCCGGGTTCTCGCTCGGCGCCTCCATCGCGCAGACCCTCGCGCTCGGCGACGAGAAGGCGCGCGGGGTGCTGCTCCTGCACGGCACCTCGGACATCGCGGCGAACGCCTCGGTGGACGAGCTGCCGGTGCAGCTGCATGTCGCCGAGCCGGACCCGTTCGAGACGGACGACTGGCTGAGCGCCTGGTATCTGCAGATGGGCAGAGCGGGCGCCGACGTCGAGGTGTACAGATACGCCGGGGCGGGCCACCTCTTCACCGACCCCGACCTGCCGGACTACGACGAGGAGGCCGCCGAGGCCACCTGGCGGGTGGCGCTCGGCTTCCTCGAAACCCTCTAGGGGCTGTCAGGGGCCGTCAGGGGCTTTCAGACGGGGTCGTACGTCCGCTCGACCTTCTGCGTCCCGCTGCGGGTGCGGTACGAGCGCGCCCAGGAGGCGGTCGCGTCCTTCTTGGTCTTGTCGGACAGGACGTAGTAGTCCATCTGCGCCCGCTCGGCCGTGATGTCCAGGACGCCGTAGCCGTGGCGGTCGGTGTCGACCCAGTGGACGTGCCGGTTGGCGGCCTTGATGATCGGCGCTGCGATCGCGGAGAGCGTGCCCTCGGGGACCTTGACGATGTCGTCGAGGTTGTCCGAGGTGACCGAGGTGACGACGAACTCCGTGGCGGCGGAGGCGGACAGCGGATACGTACCGGCGTCCACCGGCACGTCGTTGGCCCACGCCATGTGGATGTCGCCGGTCAGGAACACGGTGTTGCGGATCGCGTTCGAGCGCAGGTGGGCGAGCAGCTCCCGGCGGTCGTCCGTGTAGCCGTCCCACTGGTCGGGGTTGAGGGCGAGGCCCTCCTGCGGCAGGCCCATCAGCTTGGCCAGCGGCTTGAGCAGGTCCGCGGTGAGGGAGCCGATCGCGAACGGCGAGATCATCACCGAGTTGCCGACCAGCCGCCAGGTGGTGTCGGAGGACTTCAGCCCCGCCTTCAGCCAGTCCAGTTGGGCTCGCCCGGTGAGCGTGCGGTCCGGGTCGTCGACCTCACCGTTGCCGACCTTCACCTGCTGCGAGCGGAAGGAGCGCAGGTCGAGCAGGGAGAGGTCGGCGAGCTTGCCGAAGCGCAGGCGGCGGTAGGTGGTGCCGGCGATCGCCGGGCGCACCGGCATCCACTCGAAGTAGGCCTGCTTGGCGGCGGCCTGACGCGCGGCCCAGGTGCCCTCGGCGCCCTCGGTGTGGTTCTCGGCGCCGCCCGACCAGGCGTCGTTGGCGATCTCGTGGTCGTCCCAGATCGCGATGACCGGCGCCTTCGTGTGCAGGGCCTGCAGATCCGGGTCCGTTTTGTACTTGCCGTGCCGGATGCGGTAGTCGGCGAGCGTGAGGATCTCGTGGGTGGGCGCGGTCTGGCGTACGACGGTGCCGCGCGTGCCGTACTCGCCGGTGCCGTACTCGTAGATGTAGTCGCCCAGGTGGAGCCAGGCGTCCAGGTCGCCGCGGGCCGCGAGATGGCGGTACGACGAGAAGTAACCGCCCTCCCAGTTGGCGCAGGAGACCACGCCGAAGCGCAGGCCCTCGACGGACGCGTTCGCCGTCGGCGCGGTGCGGGTACGCGCCGCCGGGGAGTCCGTGCCGCCCGCCGAGAAGCGGAACCAGTAGTCGGTGGCCGGCTCCAGGCCCCGTATGTCGGCCTTGACGGTGTGGTCGGAGGCGGCGGTCGCGGTGGTCGAGCCCTTGGCCACGATGTTCGTCAACGCCTTGTCCCGGGCGACGATCCAGCTGACCTCGGTGTCCGGGCCGAGCCCGGAGCCGGGTACGGCCTCGGCGGTCGGCGTCACCCGGGTCCACAGCAGGACGCCGTCGGGCAACGGGTCGCCGGAGGCGACACCGTGCAGGAAGGCGGGGGCCTGCTCGGCGGCCCGGGCGGGCAGCGCGGCGGCGAGCGGGCCGGCCAGGACAGCCGTCGCCGCCGCGGCCTTGACGACCGTACGGCGGCGAGGGGTAAGGGAGTTGAGCTGCTCTGGTGATCTGTATCGACTGGTCACAGCCGATCAGGTTACTGATCGGTATGAACAAGAGCGGGCGAACCTGTAAAAGTTCGCCCGCTTTTCGTGCAGAGGCCGACTTCCGGTTGGCGTCAGCCCTTGAGGGCCGCGTCCACCGCCTTGGTGAACTCAGCCGCCGTCCACGGCTGGTTGGGGTTGGAGGTCTTGAGCTGCGTGCCGTCCATGACGAAGCTCGGGGTCCCCGTCACGCCGTCCTTGTTGGTGTCGAAGCTCTTCGACATGGCCAGCGCCCAGGCGTCGTACGTGCCGTTCTTCACGGCGTTCTGGAACTTGGTGTTGTTCTTGAGGGCGGGGACGGTGTTCGCGACCTCGATGAGGTAGTCGTCGTCCTTGAACTTGTCGTCCGACTCCTCGGGGTGGTACTTCGCCGAGTAGAGCGCGGTCTTGTAGTCGAGGAACGCATCCGTGCTCACGTTCAGCGCGGCGCCCATGGCGCTCATCGCGTTCTTGGAGCCCTCGGCGTTGGCGCCGATCTTGCCGTCGTTCAGCTGGTCGCCGTCGAGGAACGTGCCGCCGATGAACTGGATCTTGTACTTGCCGGCCTCGATGTCCTTGTCGACGACCGAACCGGCGGCCTGCTCGAACGAGGCGCAGACGGGACAGCGCGGGTCCTCGTAGATCTTGAGGGTCTTCTTGGCGCTGTCCTTGCCGATGATGACGGTCGTGCCGTTCGTGCCCGTGGTGTGGGCCGGGGCGACGACCTTCTCGTCCTTCACCGCCTCCCAGTGGCTGGGCTTGCTGGCCTGGACGACGGCGTAACCTATGCCGCCCGCCGCCGCCAGGACGCCGACGACCGAGCAGGCGACGATGATCTGCCGCCTGACCTTCGACCGCTTGGCCTCGCGCTCGCGCTCGGCGCGCAGCCGCTCCCGGGCCGCCGTCTTCGCTGCCTGGCTGTTCCGCTTGCTCATGTTGGTGATCTCCATGGGGACACGCACACGTGTGTGTGCGGGATACGTATGGGTGGGCTGTGGTGCTCAGATGCCGTTCACGCGCAGGTGAAGGCGGGCGAGCACGGCGGTCCACGCCGTCCCAGGGAGTGCACGAGGAGGAGGCTGCGGGCGGTGCCCGTACGGCCGGCGGGGCGCGGCAGGCGGCGGGCCGGTGCGATCCGGCGCACCGTCACCGCGGCGACCGCCAGCAGCAGCGGGCGGAACGTGGTCGCCGTCACCGCGCTCAGCAGTTGCGCCAGGGCCCGCTCGCCGCGGCGCAGCCAGGCGGCGGCGAGGAGGCCGACCGAGACGTGCGCGCCGAGCAGCAGCCAGGCGGTGGCCGGGTCGGAGTGGGCGAGGAGACCGCCGAGCCTGTCGGGGTCGGAACCGGTGACCTGGGCCAGGGGGGCACCGACCTGGGCGCCGTCGCCGCACAGCACGTCCCAGCCGACCGAGGCCAGCGGGCCGGCGACCGGACCGCCCGCCTTGCCGTAACAGACGTGCTGGCCGGTGGTGAGGATCGTGTCGGCGGCCAGCTCCAGCGGGATCAGCAGGGCGGCGATCCGCCCGAAGCTGCGCTCGCGGCCGGCCAGGGCGTACGCGAGGACGAACATGGCGGCCGCGAGCAGGGCCACCGTGTTCAGCGGCAAGGGCGCCCGGGACAGCAGCACGTGCGACGCGGTGCTGAGCGTCACGACGAGTGACGTGAACAGCGCCGCGCGTACGGCTCGTAGCTGGGTCCCGGATATGTCCATAGCGGAGGAGAGTGTGTCACGTAGGCCTGTAAGAGACCCCTAAAGGGTGCCTGTGAGTGGCCGGTGAGCGCCGGTGCGCGGCCTTTCCGTCACAGACCCGGAATCCGGCCGTTGCGGAACAGGTCCACGAAGGTCTGGTGGTCGGCACGCGCGCGTGCGCCGTAGCCGTGCGCGAAGTCGACCAGGAGCTCCGCGAAGCCGTCCTCGTCGGCCGCGATGGCCGCGTCGATGGCCCGCTCGGTGGAGAACGGCACCAGCGACTCGCCGGAGGTGTCGTCCGCAGCCGCGTGCATCGTGGCCGTGGCCCGGCCGAGGTCGGCGACGACCGCCGCGATCTCCTCCGGGTCGTCGATGTCGCCCCAGTCCAGGTCCACGGCGTACGGCGAGACCTCGGCGACCAGCTGGCCCGCGCCGTCCAGCTCGGTCCAGCCCAGCCACGGGTCGGCGTGCGCCTGCAGGGCGCGCTGGGAGATCACCGTGCGGTGACCCTCGTGCTGGAAGTACTCGCGGATCGCCGGGTCGGTGATGTGGCGGGAGACGGCCGGGGTCTGGGCCTGCTTGATGTAGATCACGACATCGTTCTCCAGGGCGTCGCTGTGGCCCTCCAGAAGGATGTTGTACGACGGCAGCCCGGCCGATCCGATGCCGATGCCGCGGCGGCCGACCACGTCCTTCACCCGGTACGAGTCAGGGCGGGTCAGCGAGGAGTCCGGCAGCGTCTCCAGGTAGCCGTCGAAGGCCGCGAGCACCTTGTAGCGCGTGGCCGCGTCCAGCTCGATGGAGCCGCCGCCGGAAGCGAAGCGGCGCTCGAAGTCCCGGATCTCGGTCATCGAGTCCAGCAGCCCGAAGCGGGTCAGCGCGCGGGCGTCCCGCAGCGCGTCCAGGAGCGGTCCCTGGGCGGTGTCCAGCGTGAACGGCGGGACCTCGTCGCTCTTGGCGCCGGTGGCCAGGGCGTGCACACGCTCGCGGTACGCGCCCGCGTAGATCTGCACCAGCTCGGTGATCTGCTCGTCGCTGAGCGCCTTGGCGTACCCGATGAGGGCGACCGAGGCGGCGAAGCGCTTGAGGTCCCAGGTGAAGGGGCCGACGTACGCCTCGTCGAAGTCGTTGACGTTGAAGATCAGCCGACCGTTGGCGTCCATGTACGTGCCGAAGTTCTCCGCGTGCAGGTCGCCGTGGATCCAGACCCGGGACGTCCGCTCGTCGAGGTAGGGGCCGCCGCGCTTCTCCGCGTCCAGGTCGTGGTAGAAGAGGCACGCCGTGCCGCGATAGAACGCGAACGCCGACGCCGCCATCTTCCGGAACTTCACGCGGAACGCGGCCGGGTCGGCGGCCAGGAGCTCGCCGAAGGCGGTGTCGAAGACGGCGAGGATCTCGTCGCCGCGCTGCTCGTCGTTGAGCTGGGGGACCGACATCGCTGGGTGCCTCCTGGTGCATGAACGTGTACGACAGCGTTTCTGTCGTCTTCAACGGTCGAGGGTGCCCGGAAGTGCCCGCGACCCTCGCTGTGAAGGTACGCGGGGGAGCCCGTCGAGTGTCAGTCCCGAGGCATAGACTTCGACGCTGACCCCAGGACTGTCCGCCAGCCCGTTGCCGAGCGTTTCCTTTGGAGGCCACACCGTGTCAAAGCCGCCGTTCACGCACCTGCACGTCCACACCCAGTACTCGCTGCTGGACGGTGCCGCGCGGCTCAAGGACATGTTCAACGCCTGCAACGAGATGGGCATGACGCACATCGCCATGTCCGACCACGGCAACCTCCATGGGGCGTACGACTTCTTCCACTCCGCGAAGAAGGCCGGAGTCACCCCGATCATCGGCATCGAGGCATATGTCGCGCCCGAGTCGCGGCGCAACAAGCGCAAGATCCAGTGGGGCCAGCCGCACCAGAAGCGGGACGACGTCTCCGGTTCCGGTGGTTACACCCACAAGACCATGTGGGCCGTGAACAAGACGGGCCTGCACAACATCTTCCGGCTGTCCTCGGACGCGTACGCCAAGGGCTGGCTGCAGAAGTGGCCCCGGATGGACAAGGAGACCATCTCCCAGTGGTCCGAGGGGATCGTCGCCTCCACCGGCTGCCCCTCCGGCGAGGTCCAGACCCGGCTGCGGCTGGGCCAGGAGGAGGAGGCCCTCAAGGCGGCCGCCGACTACCAGGACATCTTCGGCAAGGACAAGTACTTCCTGGAGCTGATGGACCACGGCATCGACATCGAGCACCGGGTCCGTGACGGCCTGCTGGAGATCGGCAGGAAGCTCGGCATCCCCCCGCTGGTCACCAACGACTCGCACTACACGTACGCGCACGAGGCGACCGCCCACGACGCGCTGCTGTGCATCCAGACCGGCAAGAACCTCTCCGACCCGGACCGCTTCAAGTTCGACGGCACCGGCTACTACCTGAAGTCCACGGACGAGATGTACGCCATCGACTCCTCGGACGCCTGGCAGCAGGGCTGCGCCAACACGCTCCTCGTCGCCGAGATGGTCGACACCACCGGCATGTTCGAGGCCAAGAACCTCATGCCGACGTTCGACATCCCCGAGGGCTACACCGAGGTCACCTGGTTCAAGGAGGAGGTCCGCCGCGGCATGGAGCGCCGCTTCCCCGGCGGCATCCCCGAGGACCGACAGAAGCAGGCCGAGTACGAGATGGACGTCATCATCTCGATGGGCTTCCCCGGCTACTTCCTCGTCGTCGCCGACTTCATCATGTGGGCCAAGAACAACGGCATCGCGGTCGGCCCCGGCCGAGGATCCGCGGCCGGTTCGATCGTCGCGTACGCCATGGGCATCACCGACCTCGACCCGATCCCGCACGGCCTGATCTTCGAGCGGTTCCTCAACCCCGAGCGCATCTCGATGCCCGATGTCGACATCGACTTCGACGAGCGCCGGCGCGTCGAGGTGATCCGGTACGTGACCGAGAAGTACGGCGCCGACAAGGTCGCCATGATCGGCACCTACGGCAAGATCAAGGCGAAGAACGCGATCAAGGACTCCGCGCGCGTACTGGGCTACCCGTACGCCATGGGCGACCGCCTCACCAAGGCGATGCCCGCCGACGTCCTCGGCAAGGGCATCGACCTCAACGGCATCACCGACCCCTCGCACCCCCGCTACAGCGAGGCGGGCGAGATCCGGGCGATGTACGAGAACGAGCCGGACGTGAAGAAGGTCATCGACACCGCGAAGGGCGTCGAGGGCCTGGTGCGGCAGATGGGTGTGCACGCGGCCGGCGTGATCATGTCCAGTGAGACCATCACCGAGCACGTGCCCGTCTGGGTCAGGCACACCGACGGCGTGACCATCACGCAGTGGGACTACCCGAGCTGCGAGTCGCTCGGCCTGCTGAAGATGGACTTCCTCGGTCTGCGCAACCTGACGATCATGGACGACGCCGTCAAGATGGTGAAGTCCAACAAGGGCATCGACATCGATCTGCTGAGCCTCCCGCTCGACGATCCAACGACCTTCGACCTGCTCCAGCGCGGCGACACCCTCGGCGTCTTCCAGTTCGACGGCGGCCCCATGCGCTCGCTGCTGCGCCTGATGAAGCCCGACAACTTCGAAGACATCTCCGCTGTCTCCGCGCTCTACCGTCCCGGCCCGATGGGCATGGACTCGCACACCAACTACGCGCTGCGCAAGAACAAGCTCCAGGAGATCACCCCCATCCACAAGGAGCTCGAAGAGCCCCTCAGGGAGGTCCTGGACGTCACCTACGGCCTGATCGTCTACCAGGAGCAGGTGCAGAAGGCCGCCCAGATCATCGCCGGCTACTCGCTCGGCGAAGCCGACATCCTCCGCCGTGTGATGGGCAAGAAGAAGCCCGAGGAACTGGCGAAGAACTTCGTCCTCTTCCAGGACGGCGCCCGCAAGAAGGGGTACAGCGACGAGGCCATCCAGGCCCTGTGGGACGTGCTGGTCCCGTTCGCCGGCTACGCGTTCAACAAGGCGCACTCCGCCGCGTACGGCCTGGTCTCGTACTGGACCGCCTACCTCAAGGCGAACCACCCCGCCGAGTACATGGCGGCGCTGCTGACCTCCGTCAAGGACGACAAGGACAAGTCGGCGGTCTACCTCAACGAGTGCCGCCGTATGGGCATCAAGGTGCTCCCGCCGAATGTCAACGAGTCGGTGCACAACTTCGCCGCCCAGGGCGACGACGTGATCCTCTTCGGCCTCGAGGCCGTGCGCAACGTCGGCACGAACGTGGTCGAGTCGATCATCAGGAGCCGCAAGGCCAAGGGCAAGTACGCCTCCTTCCCCGACTATCTCGACAAGGTCGAGGCGGTCGCCTGCAACAAGCGCACCACGGAGTCGCTGATCAAGGCGGGCGCTTTCGACACCCTGGGGCACACCCGCAAGGGCCTCACCGCGCACTTCGAGCCGATGATCGACAACGTGGTCGCGGTCAAGCGCAAGGAGGCCGAGGGCCAGTTCGACCTCTTCGGCGGCATGGGCGAGGAGGAGACCGACGAGCCCGGCTTCGGACTCGACGTGCAGTTCACCGACGAGGAGTGGGACAAGACCTATCTGCTCGCCCAGGAGCGGGAGATGCTCGGTCTGTACGTCTCCGACCACCCGCTCTTCGGCCTGGAACACGTCCTGTCCGACAAGGCGGACGCCGGCATCGCCCAGCTGACGGGCGGCGAGCACGCCGACGGCGCGGTGGTGACCATCGGCGGCATCATCTCCGGCCTCCAGCGCAAGATGACCAAGCAGGGCAACGCCTGGGCGATCGCCACGGTCGAGGATCTCGCCGGTTCCATCGAGTGCATGTTCTTCCCGGCGACGTACCAGCTCGTCTCGACCCAACTCGTCGAGGACGCCGTCGTGTTCGTCAAGGGCCGCCTCGACAAGCGCGAGGACGTGCCCCGGCTGGTCGCGATGGAGCTCCAGGTCCCCGACCTGTCCAACGCGGGCACCAACGCCCCCGTGATCCTCACCATCCCGGCCACCAGGGTCACCCCGCCGATGGTCAACCGCCTCGGCGAGATCCTCAGCCACCACAAGGGCGACAGCGAGGTCCGCATCAAGCTCCAGGGCCCGACAAAGACGACGGTGCTCCGGCTGGACCGGCACCGGGTGAAGCCCGACCCGGCGCTGTTCGGTGACCTGAAGGTGCTGCTCGGCCCGTCCTGCCTGGCGGGCTGATCGGCTGAGGGGCGCACCCCGTGCGAGGTGCGCCCCTCTTCATGTGCCTGGGTCTCAACAACCCGTTATGCAGATGTCAGTTGTGGCCGAAGCGCTTCTGCCGGCCCTTGCGGGCCATGTCGCCCGGAGTCGCCTGGGTGATGCGCTGCTCGGCCTGCGTCTCCATCGAGGACTGCTGGGCCTGCTGCTGACCACGCTCGGACTGCGGCTGCTTCCGGTCCTGCTTCTTGTTCTTGGCCATGGTGATGCCTCCTGTGGGGGATCTAGGGGCCAGGGCCGGGACCAGATTCACATAGGCTGACGAAGACTGCATTTCGGATAATTACCGTGTGTAATGGGGGTTGTCGGGGCGTGAGGCCTGGCGCGCCGCGGTGGCGATGCCCCGAAACGCCACGCCGAAGATCGAGTTCGCCCCGTTAACCCCCGCGCGGTCGGGCAGACTCGAAGGAAGCCCCGAAGCAAACCTCCCAGGAAGAGGGTGAGTCGCGTGGACCGCTGCATCGTCCTGGTGGACGCCGGGTATCTGCTGGGGGCCGCCGCGAGCCTCCTCGCCGGGGAGCCCTCCCGGTCCCGGATCACCGTCGACCACACCGCCCTCATCCAGGGGCTGCGCGAACGCGCCGAGTCCGACACCCAGCAGCCCCTGCTGCGCATCTACTGGTTCGACGGCGCCCCCGACCGCGTCCCCCAGCCCGAGCACCGCAGGCTGCGCGTGATGCCCCGGGTCACCGTCCGGCTGGGCGCCCTCACCCGCAGCGACGGCCGCTGGGCCCAGAAGGGCGTGGACGCCGCGATGCACGCCGAGCTCACCGAGCTGGCCCGCAACCGCGCCTGCTCGGACGTGGTGCTGGTGACCGGCGACGGCGATCTGCTGCCGGGCATGATGGCCGCCAAGGAGCACGGCGTCGCCGTACACCTGTGGGCGGTGCAAGCCGCCGACGGGGACTACAACCAGTCCGAGGACCTGGTCGCCGAGGCCGACGAACGGCGCGTCCTCGACCGTACGTGGATCACCAAGGCCGTACGCGCCAAGGAGCTCACCGGCGTCTGCGCGCCGCCGCCCGTGCCCCGGCCCGAGATCGCCGCGATCCTGTCCGCGCCGCTGCCCGACTCCGCGCTCGGCGCGCGGACCGAGCGGTCCGCCGAGGACGGCGAACACGCCCCGCCGGCCACCGCCTCGGAGAACGGCACGCAGGAGCGGGTACCGGCGCCCAAGGGCGTGCCCACGCCGAAGGACCTCGCCGCCCTGCGCGCGCCCGGCGTCCAGCCGGCCCAGCCCCCCGCGAGCGCGACGCTGCGCTGGTCCTCGGACAAGGGGTGGGTCGACCGGCCCGGCGTCGCGGCCGAGCCGCCCGACGCCGCCTCCATGCCGACGCTCGCGCAGCTGACCACGGCGGAGCAGCGATGGGCCGACCGGGAGGAGGACATCACCACGGTCGGCGGCGATCCGTACGAGGTGGGGCAGGTCTTCGCGCGGCGGTGGATGGAGCGGCTGGGGGAGCAGGGCCATCTGCAGAAGCTCTCCGGGATGTATCCGCGGATCCCGCATCGGATCGACGGGGAGCTGCTGCGGTACGCCGCCCGGTTCGGGTTGCTCGCGCACAAGGACGACCAGATCGACGAGCATGATCGGTACGCGATCCGGGCCGGGTTCTGGCGGGAGATCGATGTGCGGACGGCCGCGGAGCACGCCCCCGTGGGCGAATGACGCGGGCCGAGGTGAGCCCGACGCCGCCCGGACGCGTCGTCGGGGTTGAGCGCCGTTGCGGCGGATTTGGGGTTACCGGCGGATTTCCTACGGCGAGCTGCCGGTTTGTGCCGAGTGGCCGACCCGAGGACGGATCGGGGTTCCGGACCCCGTAGTCTCGTCCCTTGTGAGTACGCGCGCGGGACAGGCACTTCGGCACAGTGGGGATGTCGTGTGTGCCGTGCGCGGGCTGACCAAGACCTACCCGGCCGTACGAGGGCGGCGCGGGGCGCCCGCAACGCCCGAGGTGCGCGCCACCGACGACGTACGGCTGGACATCCGGGGCGGCGAGATCTTCGGGCTGCTCGGCCCGAACGGCGCCGGCAAGACCACACTCGTACGGCAGCTCACCGGGCTGATGCGGCCCGACACCGGCAGCGTGGAGATCCTCGGGCACGACATCGTGCGGCACCCGGAGCGGGCCGCGCGCATTCTCGCCTACCTCGGGCAGGAGTCGACCGCCCTCGACGAGCTGACCGTGTCCCTCGCCGCCGAGACGACCGGGCGGCTGCGCGGCCTGGACGTGCGGCGGGCGCGGGCCGAGCGGGACGCCGTACTCGACGAGCTGGGCCTCGGGCCGCTCGCCGGGCGGCCGATCAAGAAGCTGTCCGGCGGACAGCGGCGGCTCGCTTGCTTCGCCGCCACGCTGGTGGGGGAGCGGCCGCTGCTCGTGCTCGACGAGCCGACCACCGCGATGGACCCGGTGGCGCGGCGGGCCGTGTGGTCGGCCGTGGACCGGCGGCGGGCCGAGCGCGGTACGACCGTGCTGCTCGTCACCCACAACGTCATCGAGGCCGAGACCGTGCTCGACCGGGTCGCGGTGCTCGACCGGGGCCGTGTGATCGCCTGCGACACGCCGTCCGGGCTCAAGGAACAGGTCGCGGGCGAGGTGCGGGTCGAGCTGCTGTGGCGGGACCGGGCGCCCCTGGAGGTGCCCGAGGTCGCCGCGCTGCAGGACCGGGTCGTGGAGTCCGGGCGGCGCTGGACGCTGCGGCTCGCCCCCGAGGAGGCCCGCGCGGTCGTCGCCACCGTCACCGGCGGGGCCGCCTTCGCCGCGCTGGACGACTTCACGCTGGCCACGCCGAGCCTGGAGGACGTCTATCTGGCGCTGGGCGGGGCCGCGCAGCAGGGGCTGGTGAAGGCTTGAGTACGCAGACTGTCGTAGCCGTACCTGTAGGCGTACGGAACAGGGCTTCGGTACGGAACAGAGCCTCCGTCCGGAACAGGGCCACCTCCCCAGTGATCCCCCGTGTGAAAGGGAGCAGCGCCACGTGAGTGTCGTACCCGCCGAGGTTCTGCCGGGCAGCGCCCTGGCCGTGGACGAGACGGCCCGTCCGGCCGCGGCCGAGCTCGGGCCGCGGGCGCGGCTGTGGCCGTCGCTGTGCGCCGTGTACCGGGCGCAGCTGTCCCGTGCCCGGGTCGCGCGCATTCCGCTGCTGTTCGTGGCGACCTTCCAGTCGATCGGGATCATGATCCTGATGCGCGGGGTCGTGGACGGCGGCGCCGAGGCGCAGGCCGTGGTGGCCGGGTCGGCGGTGCTCGTCGTGGCCTTCGTCGCGCTGAACCTGCTCGCGCAGTACTTCGGGCAGCTGCGGGCCAGCGGTGGGCTCGACCACTACGCCACACTGCCGGTGCCGCCGGCCGCGGTGGTGCTGGGGGCGGCGGGGGCGTACGCGTCCTTCACCGTGCCGGGGACCGTGGTGACGGCGCTCTTCGGGTGCGTGTTGTTCGGGTTGCCGGTGGCGCATCTGTGGGTGCTCGTCGCGGTGATTCCGCTGGCCGGGGCCGCGCTCGCCGGGCTGGGGGCGGCGCTCGGGCTGCTCGCGCCGCGGCCGGAACTGGCCACGCTGCTCGGGCAGTTGGGGATGTCAGCGGCGCTGCTGCTGGGGGTGCTGCCGGCCGACCGGATGCCGGAGGTGGTGCGGTTCGCGCGCGATCTACTGCCGTCGACGTACGGCGTGGAAGCCTTCGCGCGGACCTTCGGACCGCACCCCGACTGGGCCTTCGTGCTGGGTGACCTCGCCGTGTGCGGGGTGGTCGGCGTCGTCTCGCTGGCCGTCGCCACCTGGGCGTACCGCCGGGCTGCCGTCCGGTGACGCGTCGCACAGTTCGGCCTGGCACGATGGCAGGGTGACCGCTCCGCTGACTCCTCCCCCGCCGCCCCGTGACCAGTCCTCCCACCACGCGTGGCAGCAGCCCGCTGCCGGGCGCGCGGGTTCCGGGCCGTATGACGCCGTGTACGGCGCGCCTCACGGGGCACAAGGTCCCCACGGCTCTCACGGCGCGTACGGCATATATGGCTCGTACGGACAGGACGGCCCTGGGATGAAGACCGAAGTGCGAGAGGCCGCCGTGGTCGCGGTCGTCGTGGCGTTCTTCGGAGCGCTGCTCGGGGTGCTGTGGTGGTGGCTGGCGCCGAGCGTGCCGCTGGTCGGGGACGTCGTCGACAAGAGCTGGGTCGTCTACTTCAAGGACACCGAGGGGGAGCAGGCGGTCGGGGTGGACGGAACGTTCACTCTGCTCGCGCTCGCGTTCGGGCTGGTGAGTGCGGTTGCCGTCTTTGTCTGGCGGCGGCGTGGGGGTGTGCCGCTGGTGGTGGGGCTGGCCGTCGGGGGGTTTCTCGGGGCGTTGCTGGCCTGGCGGGTCGGGGTGTGGCTGGGGCCTGCGGAGGATGTGATCGGCCACGCGAAGGAAGTGGGCAAGGGGGTTACGTTCTCGGCGCCGCTGAAGCTTGGTGCCAAGGGGGCGTGGCTGGCGTGGCCGCTGGCTGCGTTGGTGGTGCATCTGGGGTTGACGGCGTTGTTCGGGCCTCGGGATGCGGAGCCGGATCAGCTGCAGCCTTCGGTGGCTCAGCAGGGGCCGTACGGGGCGCCGCCGGCGTAGGTTTCTCGCCCCCGCCGCCCCTACCCGTCCCATCCCCCAGGGGCGCTGCCCCTTCGACCCCGCCCTCCTGGGGGCCTGCGGCCCCCAGACCCCCGCTTCGGCCCTGAACGGGCCTCGTCCTCAAACGCCGGACGGGCTGAAATGCCTGGGCCGACGCCAGCTCCCAGGTGGGTGGGTGGGGGCTGGGGACGGTGTGGCCTTGTCCTCAAACGCCGGACGGGCTGACAGGCCAGGGAGTGACCGTAGGCGGGTAAGTGGGGGCTTGGGGCGGTGTGGCCTCGTTCTCAAGCGCCGGGCGGCTGGATGGTGCGGGTCGGGGTCGAGAGGGGGACCGCCTCCGGTGTGGGATCGGCGCGCGTTCGGGTTCTATGCCGGGCGCCGTCCATGGTTCGAGCGGCCCTTCTTGGTGCGCCACTTGCGTTTCCGTGTTTTCTTCGACATGTCCCTCGTACTTAACCGAGGGGACGGGGTTCGTCGAGGGGTCACGCACGTCCGATGGGGGCGAGGGTCGCGTTCGTGAGGTTGGTCAGGTCTTCGGGGGAGAGTTCGACCTCCAGGCCGCGGCGGCCGGCCGAGACGCAGATCGTGGGGTGGGTGGAGGCCGAGGCGTCCACGACCGTGGGGAGCTTCTTGCGCTGGCCGAGCGGGGAGATGCCGCCCCGGACGTAGCCCGTGGTGCGTTCCGCCAGGGCCGGGTCGGCCATCGCGGCGCGCTTGCCGCGGACCGCCGACGCCAGGGCCTTGAGGTCCAGCTGGCCGGCGACCGGGACCACCGCCACGGTGAGGGTGCCGTCCACGTCGGCGACGAGGGTCTTGAAGACCCTGTCGGGGGAGACGCCCATCGCCTCCGCGGCCTCCTCGCCGTAGGACGGGTGGGAGGGGTCGTGGTCGTAGGCGTGGATCGTGTACTCGACGCCCGCGGCCGACAGCGCCACCGTCGCGGGGGTGCCGCCGCCCGATTGCTGCTGGGTCTTCTTCGACTTCTTCGCCATGTCGTTCCGCTCAGTTCCGCTCAGTTCGGCTCAGTTGAGACTCGTCGGACCGCGCGTCAGGTCCGACGCCGGCAGCGACGGCAGAGTACGGATGATCGAGGTCTCGGTGCGAAGGAGTTTCAGTTCGTCGCGCAGGCGGGACGCGGTGTCCGGAGCCTGGAGCAGGCGCTGCTTCGTCGGGGTGTCCAGCATCATCGCGGCCGCCACCAGGAAGGAGACGACCGAGGGCTGGTCGGGGAGGTCGGCCGTGGTGGACAGGGAGCGTTCGCGGGCGCCCGCCAGGCGCTTCTGGTACTGGCGGAACGCGCGCAGCACCCCTTCGGCAAGGGCTCCCGCCTCGTCGCCCGGCTCCTCCGGCAGCTCCTCCAGCTCCGCCGTCAGGAACGGGCCCGAGGCGTCGACCGACAGCAGCCGGACCCGCGTCGTTCCCGTCGCCAGCACCTCGAACGTGCCGTCGGCCCGCTCCCGGATCGTCGCCGCGTCGGCCACACAGCCCACCCCGTGGAACGCCTTGACCGGGTCCGGGCCGAAGCCCGCCGCGGGGCCGCGCTCGGGGACGGACGTGGGGTCCGGCATGCCGGGCGCGCTCTGGGCCACCTCGTGGCCGTCGCGGATCGCCACGACGGCGAAACGACGCGGTTCCTCCTCGGGGGTCTTCAGCAGATCGCGCATCATGGCGCGATAGCGCTCCTCGAAGATGTTCAGAGGAAGGACGAGGCCCGGGAACAGCACCGAGTTCAGGGGGAAGAGCGGAAGGCGGACGGTCACGGCGCCAAAGCCTAGTGGTCGCCGGAGTGAACGCGTCCGGCGTGCCCACTCCGTGGATGACCGGCGCTCGCAGTCCGGGGAGGAGCGGAGGCCGTCCGGTGCCGCACCTCGTCGCGCGCCTCAAGGAACCGGCCGAGCGGATCGTCCGAGTACCGGCTCCAGGGGAAGGAGGTGGCGTACGGGCCGATCAGGCGCAGTTGCTCCAGGGCGTCCTCCCAGCGGCCCAGCCGTACCAGGACGTACGTCAGCTTGTTGCGGATCGCGGCGGTCCACAGGTCGGCGGCCGGGAAGCGGGCGGAGAGCGCGATCGCGCGGTCGGCCGCCGCGTCCAGCCGCTCGGGCGGCACGCCCGGACCGCAGCCGTCGTTCAGGTAGCTGAGGACGGCCCGGGTCGGCAGCGCCTGTACGAGGGAGTCGGCCGGGGCGTCCTGCGCGGCCCGGTCGGCGAAGTCGAGGCACTCCCGGTGGGAGCCGTGCCAGGACGAGGCGAGGTAGCGCAGGGCCGCCACATGGCAGCCGTAGTGGAGCGGGGCGCGGCGCAGGGCCGCCTCCCACAGTTCCCCGAAGTAGGTGTGCCCGGCGCGTGAGCCGCGCGCGTGGTCCAGTGCGATCCGCCACGGCACCGGGTCGCGGTCGTCGGCGCGGGCGGCGGCGGTGATCAGCGGGCTCACACCGCGCAGCAGTTCGGCCCGGGCGGGGGACTGCCAGGCGCGGTCCACCGCCAACTGGGCCCGGACCAGCAGCGCGTCCGGATCGTTCGGAGCGGCCGCGCACCAGGCCTCCAGCCACTCCGGCCGCGAGCGCGCGAAGGCGGCAAGGCGCAGCGCGTATCCGTCGCGGTACTCCCACTGCGCCTTCACCCGGGTGGCGGCGAGCACCTCGGCGGCAGTCTCGTACGTGCCCCGCCCGGCCGCGACCAGCGCGGGTCCGAGGCGGTCGTCGGGCGCGTCGAGGAGCACCTCGGCGTCGGCGGGGAGCCCGACGGCGGGGTGTTCTACGGTCCTTGCCGGCCGGGACGCGCGGCCGAACGGGAGCGGCAGAGCCATGGTGACACCCTTTTGCGCCTGAACCGGCGCCGCTCTCGCGGACCGGGTTCTCGCCGTTGTGGTTGCTCAATTAATGGTTGCGGTCTAAAGACGACCGACGAGCGGTGATGGTTGTACGCGTTCGCGTGGCGGGTCAGCTCCGCCGCAGCGTGCGTGTCGCCCCCGCCGCCACCGTCGTGGCCAGGATCCACCCCAGCAGGATCATCGCCGCGGCCAGCCACTGCCAGGCGCCGCTCAGCTGCCAGAACCCGGCCTGGCCCAGGTCGATGACCGGCAGCAGCAGGTCCAGGGCGAACAGGGCCGGGCTCCAGGTCGGATGCTCGCCGCCCTTGAGCGGTGGAGGATCGGCGTACGCGAAGGCCACCGAACTCGCCGCCCACACCACCGCCATCCACACGGCGGCGCGGCCCGGCCGATAGCCGTAGGCGACCATCCAGTCCTGCGCGTACCCCCACAGCTTGGCCGCGGGGGGCAGCGTCTCGCGGCGCCGGCGCTGCTTGGCGAGCAGCACCTCGCGCGCGTCCTCGTCCTCACCGCCGTTGCGCAGCACGGAGGCCAGCAGTTCGTACGGCTCCGGGTTGTACTCGGCGGTCGCGGCGGCCACCCACTCCAGCCGTCTCTCCAGCGGGAACGGGCCGCGCGGCACGAGGTTCTCGTAGCTGAAGCCACCCATGTGCAGCAGACCCGGGCCCGGCCAGGCGTCCGCCCGGTCCATCAGGTTGACGACCCGTGCCCCGGACAGCACCACCCGGCCGCGCTCCGGCCGCTCCCCGAGGAAGCGCAGCTCGGGCGTCTGGATGCGGCGCAGGGACAGCTCCTGCTCGTCCGAGAAGGTGAACCGGGCCCGCTCCAGGTCGACCGCGTCCCCGAACCGCCCGTCGTCCAGCCGCACCCCGCCCTGGCACGCGAAGCGCTGGATGCGCGTCCCGCGCGCGGGTGTACGGCCGCTCAGCAGCGGACTGCCGACGCCCGCCGGAGTCAGGTACAGGGTGCGCCCGACGGTGAGCTGGGGGGCGTTCAGCGCGAGCCGCGTGTACGGGTTGACCAGCCGGGCGCCCCGCAGGCTCAGCGACACGCCGATGTTGGCGCCGCGCAGGCTCATCTCACCGTGCGACTCCAGCATCTCGGCCTGGAGGTCCTGGCCGACGCTGATGCCGTCCGCGGCGATCGAGCGGCCGCTGCGGTCGCGGTAGACGATGGCCTGGTTGAGCAGCAGATCCGTGCCGATCTGCGCGTCGGTGAGCCGGATGCCGCCCTGGAAGCGGCAGCGCGGCAGGTGCAGATCACCCTCGGTGTGCACCCGGGCCGCCTCCAGGCGCGGCACCGCGCAGTCCACCAGTCGCACGGTCGTGAAACGCGCCTCCGGCAGCCGGATCTCCTGGTCGAAGCGGCAGCCGCGCATCTCCACGTACGGCACCACCGTGCCGCCCGCGAGGTCCATCGTGTCGCTGATCCGCACGCCGACGAGCTTCAGCGACGACACCCGGCCCGCGAGGGCGGGGGGCCCGTCCAGCAGCAGCCAGCAGATGATCCGCGCGCGTACGGTCCGCTCCTCTCCCCACGGATGCCCGCCGTGCGGGTCGTCGACGACCGTGTCGCCGCTGCTCAGGTCGTACACGCTGCCGTTGCGGAAGGCCTGCCACATGCCGAGTTCGGCGGCGGTCAGGTCGTTCGGCAGGTCGTCCGGCAGGTCTCCGTCACGGAGGCCGGCACCTTCGGTCACGTTTCGCCCATCCCCCTCATCTACTCATGGGTTCGTACAACTGTTCATGCCCGCTGAGTGACGCCCCGAACGCTAGACGTGAAGGTGATCTTCCGGGTTCCCGGGGCGTTCTGTATCAGCCATTGATACGCGCGAACGACGCCGGACCCGGGTCTGAGAGAATTGAGCCCGTGATCTCCCGAATCGATCTGCGCGGCGACGCCCTTCCCGAGGGCCCCGCCCTGCGCGACCTGCTGCCCCGAGCCGACTTCGACGTTCAGGCCGCCCTGGAGAAGGTGCGTCCGATCTGCGAGGCCGTGCATCATCGGGGTGACGCGGCGCTGATCGACTTCGCGGAGAAGTTCGACGGGGTGAAGCTCGACCAGGTGCGGGTGCCGGCCGCGGCGCTCACGCGCGCGTTGGAGGGGCTCGACCCGGCCGTCCGTGCGGCCCTGGAGGAGTCCATCCGGCGCGCCCGTCTCGTCCACCGCGAGCAGCGCCGTACGACGCACACCACGCAGGTCGTGCCGGGCGGCTCGGTCACCGAGAAGTGGGTGCCGGTCGACCGCGTCGGGCTGTACGCGCCCGGCGGCCGCTCCGTCTACCCCTCCTCCGTGGTCATGAACGTCGTCCCGGCCCAGGAGGCCGGCGTCGAGTCGATCGCCCTCGCTTCGCCTGCCCAGGCCGAGTTCAACGGCCTCCCGCACCCGACGATCCTCGCCGCGTGCGCGCTGCTCGGCGTCGACGAGGTGTACGCCGCCGGTGGCGCGACCGCCGTCGCGATGTTCGCGTACGGCACCGAGTCCTGCCCGCCCGCCAACATGGTCACCGGCCCCGGCAACATCTGGGTCGCCGCCGCCAAGCGCTACTTCACCGGCAAGATCGGCATCGACGCCGAGGCGGGCCCGACCGAGATCGCGATCCTGGCCGACGCCACCGCCGACCCGGTGCACGTCGCCGCCGACCTGATTAGCCAGGCCGAGCACGACCCGCTCGCCGCCGCCGTCCTCGTCACCGACTCCGTGGAGCTCGCCGACGCGGTGGAGAAGGAGCTGGAGCCGCAGGTCGCGGCCAGCAAGCACATCGACGACCGGATCGTCCCGGCCCTCAAGGGCAGGCAGTCCGCGATCGTCCTGGTCGACGGGGTCGAGGAGGGGCTTCGGGTCGTCGACGCGTACGGCGCCGAGCACCTGGAGATCCAGACGGCCGACGCGGCCGCCGTGGCCGACCGGGTGCGCAACGCCGGCGCGATCTTCATCGGCCCCTGGGCGCCGGTCTCGCTCGGCGACTACGCCGCCGGGTCCAACCACGTGCTGCCGACCGGCGGCTGCGCCTGCCACTCCTCCGGCCTGTCCGTGCAGTCCTTCCTCCGGGGCATCCACATCGTCGACTACACGAAGGACGCGCTGGCCGAGGTCGCGCATCACGTGGTCACGCTGGCGGAGGCGGAGGATCTGCCGGCGCACGGCGCGGCGATCAAGGCGAGGTTCGGCTGGAAGGTACCCGAGAGCAAGTGAGCGACGTACGTATCGACGATCTCCCCGTACGGGACGAGCTGCGCGGCAAGTCCCCTTACGGCGCGCCCCAGTTGGACGTCCCCGTACGGCTGAACACCAACGAGAACCCCTACCCGCTGCCCGAGCCGCTGGTCGAACGGATCGCCGAGCGCGTCCGTGAGGCGGCCCGCAACCTCAACCGCTACCCCGACCGGGACGCGGTGGAGCTGCGCACCCGGCTCGCCGAGTACCTGACGGACACGTCCGGTCACGAGGTGGGCCTCGCGAACGTCTGGGCGGCCAACGGCTCCAACGAGGTCCTCCAGCAGGTGCTGCAGACCTTCGGCGGACCGGGGCGTACGGCCATCGGCTTCGAGCCGTCGTACTCGATGCACGGCCTCATCTCGCGCGGCACCGGCACCGGCTGGATCTCCGGCCCGCGGAACGAGGACTTCACGATCGACCTCCCGGCCGCCGAGAAGGCGATCGCCGAGCACCGGCCCGACATCGTCTTCATCACCACCCCCAACAACCCCACGGGCACCGCGGTCCCTCCCGAGACCGTCCTCGCGCTGTACGAGGCCGCGCAGGCCGCCAAGCCCTCCATGGTCGTGGTCGACGAGGCGTACATCGAGTTCAGCCACGGCGACTCGCTGCTGCCGCTGCTCGAAGGTCGGCCGAATCTCGTCGTCTCCCGCACGATGTCCAAGGCCTTCGGCGCCGCCGGCCTGCGCCTCGGCTATCTCGCCGCGCACCCGGCGGTCGTGGACGCCGTCCAGCTCGTACGGCTGCCCTACCACCTGTCGGCCGTCACCCAGGCGACCGCCCTGGCCGCCCTGGAGCACACCGACACGCTGCTGAAGTACGTCGAGCAGCTCAAGTCGGAGCGGGACCGGCTGGTGGGCGAGCTGCTTGCCCTCGGCTACGACGTCACGCCGTCGGACGCCAACTTCGTGCAGTTCGGACGGTTCGACGACGCGCATGCCGCCTGGCAGAAGATCCTCGACCGGGGCGTGCTGGTCCGGGACAACGGCGTGCCGGGGTGGCTGCGGGTCACCGCCGGAACCCCCGAAGAGAACGACGCGTTCCTCGACGCGGTACGTGAGTTGCAGTGTCTTGTGGGGGACACCCCCACACCCCCGAAGGAGCAGAGCGCATGAACCGCGTAGGACGCGTGGAGCGAGTCACCAAGGAGACCTCGGTCCTCGTCGAGATCGACCTCGACGGGTCCGGCAAGGTCGATGTGTCGACCGGCGTCGGCTTCTACGACCACATGCTCGACCAGCTCGGCCGGCACGGTCTGTTCGACCTGACCGTGAAGACCGAGGGCGACCTGCACATCGACTCGCACCACACCATCGAGGACACCGCCCTCGCACTGGGCGCCGCCTTCAAGCAGGCGCTCGGCGACAAGGTGGGGATTTATCGATTCGGCAACTGCACGGTCCCGCTGGACGAGTCCCTCGCCCAGGTCACCGTCGACCTGTCCGGCCGCCCGTACCTCGTGCACACCGAGCCCGAGAACATGGCGCCGATGATCGGCGAGTACGACACCACGATGACCCGGCACATCCTGGAGTCCTTCGTCGCCCAGGCGCAGATCGCGCTGCACGTGCACGTGCCGTACGGGCGCAACGCCCACCACATCGTGGAGTGCCAGTTCAAGGCGCTGGCCCGGGCCCTGCGGTACGCGTCCGAGCGCGACCCGCGCGCGGCGGGCATCCTTCCCTCCACGAAGGGTGCGCTGTAACCCCATGAACGGGCTGTCCACCGTCCTGATCGTCGTCGGCCTCTTCCTCGTCGGCGGGATCATCTCGTTCGCCAAGCAGCAGATGCCGAAGAGCCTCATCGTGCTGCTCTCGATCGGCGCCGCGATGTGTCTCGTCGCGGGCATCCTGAGGCTGGAGGTGTGGAACTGATGAGCACCGTCTCGAAGAAGGTCGTCGTCTTCGACTACGGCTTCGGCAACGTCCGCTCCGCCGAACGCGCCCTCGCGCGCGCGGGAGCCGACGTCGAGATCACGCGCGACTTCGACAAGGCCATGAACGCCGACGGCCTGCTGGTGCCCGGCGTCGGCGCCTTCGCGGCCTGCATGCAGGGCCTGAAGGAGGCGCGCGGCGACTGGATCGTCGAGCGGCGACTGGCCGGCGGGCGCCCGGTGATGGGTATCTGCGTCGGCATGCAGATCCTGTTCGCGCGGGGCATCGAGCACGGCGTCGAGACCGAGGGCCTCGGCGAGTGGCCCGGCTCGGTCGAGCCGCTCCAGGCCGACATCGTGCCCCACATGGGCTGGAACACCGTGGACGTGGCGGCCGGCACCGAGCTGTTCGCCGGTCTGGACGCCGACGCGCGCTTCTACTTCGTGCACTCCTACGCGGTCCACGACTGGGCCCTGGAGGTGCACAACCCGCTGATGCAGGCACCCAAGGTCACCTGGTCGACGCACGGCAAGCCCTTCGTGGCCGCCGTGGAGAACGGCGCCCTGTGGGCCACGCAGTTCCACCCCGAGAAGTCCGGCGACGCCGGAGCGCAGCTGCTCACCAACTGGATCGGAACCCTGTAGAGACATGGCCAAGCTCGAACTCCTCCCCGCTGTCGACGTCCGCGACGGCCAGGCCGTCCGCCTCGTGCACGGCGAGTCCGGCACCGAGACCTCCTACGGCTCCCCGCTGGAGGCCGCCCTGGCCTGGCAGCGTTCGGGCGCCGAGTGGCTGCACCTCGTCGACCTGGACGCCGCCTTCGGCACCGGCGACAACCGGGAGCTGATCGCCGAGGTCGCCAAGGCGATGGACATCAAGGTCGAGCTGTCCGGCGGCATCCGCGACGACGCCTCCCTGGCCGCCGCGCTCGCCACCGGCTGCACGCGCGTGAACCTCGGTACGGCCGCCCTGGAGACCCCCGAGTGGGTCGCCAAGGTCATCGCCGAGCACGGCGACAAGATCGCCGTCGGCCTCGACGTACGCGGCACGACCCTGCGCGGCCGCGGCTGGACCCGCGACGGCGGCGACCTCTACGAGACGCTGGAGCGCCTCAACAGCGAGGGCTGCGCGCGGTACGTCGTCACGGACATCGCCAAGGACGGCACGCTGCAGGGCCCGAACCTGGAGCTGCTGAAGAACGTCTGCGCGGCGACGGACCGCCCGGTGGTCGCCTCCGGCGGCGTCTCGTCCCTGGACGACCTGCGGGCGATCGCCGAGCTGGTCCCGCTCGGTGTCGAGGGCTCCATCGTCGGGAAGGCCCTGTACGCGAAGGCGTTCACCCTGGAAGAGGCCCTGGAGGTTGTCTCGTCATGACGTCCGATGCCGTACGGCGCGTGCAGAGCGGAAGTCCCTGGGAAGAGTCCTTCGGTTTCGCACGTGCCGTCGCGGCGGGGGACCGTGTCCTGGTGGGGGGCACGACCTCCTTCAAGGGCGACGTCCTGTACGGCGAGGGCGACCCGTACGAGCAGGCCACGGTGGCCTTCACCAGTGCGCTGGACGCGCTCGGCGAGTTCGGACTCGGCGTCGAGTCCGTGATCCGTACCAGGATGTACCTGACCCACGCGCGGGACGTGGACGCGGTGGGCCGGGCCCACAAGGAGTTCTTCGACACGGTGCGCCCGGTCTCGACGTTGCTCGTCGTGGAGGGTTTCGTGGACTCACGCATCCTGGTCGAAGTGGAAATAGAAGCATTCAGAGGACGTTAGAGGAGCCGGTTTCATGACCCTGGCGGTCCGAGTCATCCCCTGCCTGGACGTGGACAACGGCCGGGTCGTCAAGGGCGTCAACTTCCAGAACCTGCGCGACGCGGGCGACCCCGTCGAGATGGCCAAGGTGTACGACGCCGAGGGCGCCGACGAGCTGACGTTCCTGGACATCACCGCCTCGTCGGGCAACCGCGAGACCACGTACGACGTGGTGCGCCGTACGGCCGAGCAGGTGTTCATCCCGCTGACGGTCGGCGGCGGCGTCCGCACGGCCGAGGACGTGGACAAGCTGCTGCGGGCCGGCGCCGACAAGGTGGGTGTGAACACCGCCGCGATCGCCCGCCCGGACCTGATCCGCGAGATCGCCGAGCGCTTCGGGCGCCAGGTGCTGGTGCTGTCGGTCGACGCGCGGCGCACTCCTGAAGGCACCTTCGAGGTCACCACCCACGGCGGCCGCAAGGGCACCGGCATCGACGCCGTCGAGTGGGCGCACCGCGCCGCCGAGCTGGGCGCGGGCGAGATCCTGCTCAACTCGATGGACGCGGACGGCACGAAGGACGGCTACGACCTGGAGATGATCCAGGCCGTACGCAAGCACGTGACGGTCCCGGTCATCGCCTCCGGCGGCGCCGGCAAGCTCGCCGACTTCCCGCCGGCCATCGAGGCGGGCGCGGACGCGGTGCTCGCGGCGTCGGTGTTCCACTTCGGGGATCTGCGGATCGGCGAGGTGAAGGACGCGTTGCGCGGGGCGGGTCACGCTGTGCGGTGACGCTCCGCTGAGTGCCGCCGGGTTCCTCGACACGTGCGTGACTGATTCGGGAGACCGCAGGTAGGGCCCGGCCACGGCGTGGCCGGGCCCTACCGCTGCCCAGCCTCATGCAGGCGGACGCCCATGGCGCTCCCTCAGGATGCCCGCGCCGGGAGCGCTGGTGGCGGCCGGCGTCGGACGAGGTGAGCATCCGGGACGAGGACTTCCGCGACGCTCCCGAAAGGCGGCCGCACACACGGCCGCGAGCCGGCTCTTCGCCGAGCAGAGAGCACGGCCGCGCCGCCGACGCCGCAGGAGACACCGAGGGCAACCAGAACGTCGCGGTACACCCGTACGCCTTCCCGTTCCGGACCTGAGAGGACCGACGTGCCTTCGACGCTCACCGCCGCAGAGGCCACTCCCGGCGCGGAGCGCCCCGCCCACCGCGACCCCAACGTCCTGCGCTGGCTCGCCGCCTACACCTCCTCGATGATGGGCGACAGCGTCTACTACATCGCCCTCTCCTGGGCGGCCGTACAGGCCGGTTCGCCGTCCCAGGCCGGAGTGGTCATGGCGGTGAGCGCCCTGCCGCGGGCGCTGCTGATGCTGGGCGGGGGAGTGATCGCCGACCGGCTCGGGCCGCGCAGGGTCGTCATCGGCAGTGACGTGGTGCGGTGCGCGGCCGTCGTCGCGGTGGCGGGGCTGCTGTTCCTCACCACCCCGGGCCTGTGGCCGCTGGCCGCGCTCGCCCTGGTCTTCGGCACCGTCGACGCCGTCTTCATGCCGGCCGTGGGCGCGCTCCCCGCGCGCGTGACGACACGCGACCAGCTCGCGCGCGTGCAGGGCATGCGGGGCCTCGGGATCCGGTTCGCGAGCGTCGTCGGCGGTCCGCTCGGCGGTCTAGGGGTCGCGGTCGGGGGCGCGGCGGCCGCGTTCGGCCTCGCCGGGCTGCTCATCGCGGTGTCGGTGCCGCTGCTGGTCTCCGTGCGGATGCGGGAGCTGCCCGCCGACGACAAGGCGGTCTCGCCGGGCGGCACCGCGTGGCGCGATCTGGTGGCCGGCCTCGGCTACGTCCGGCACCACCGGGTGCTCGCTCCGCTGATGCTGGCCATCGCCCTCGGCGACCTCGGCTTCGTCGGCCCGCTCAACGTCGGCCTGGCGCTGCTCGCCGACGAGCGGGGCTGGGGCGCCTCCGGAATGGGCTGGGTGCTCGCCGGCTTCGGCGTCGGCGCGGGTGCCGCGTCCCTGCTGCTGACCGTGCGCGGACGCCTGCCGCACGCCGGGCAGGTGGCGGGGTGGGCGATCCTCGCGGGGGCGGTCGCGATCGGTGCCCTGGCCTTCGTGCCCGGCGTGATCGCGGCCGTCGGGGTCGCCCTGCTCATCGGACTGCTCGCCGGTCTCAGCGGCGCCATGTGCGGCGCCCTGCTGCAGACCCAGGCCGACGCCGCCTACCTGGGCCGCGTCACCGCCGTCTCAGGGCTGGTCAGCCTCGGTTTCGCGCCGCTCAGCATGCCCCTGTCCGCCGCCGCCATCGGCGCCTGGGGCACCGGCCCGGTCTTCGTGGTCAGCGCGGCGGTGTGCGGGCTGGGCGGAGTGATCGCCCTGGGCGTGCCCGGCCTACGCCGCGCCGAACTCCCGAAGTGACCTCTCAGATCCCGAGCTGCTTCCCCTCGTGCAGCTTCGAGATCGCGTCCTTGTCGCCGTCCAGTTCGACGTCGGCGGCGTCCTGGCGGCCGTAGGCGAAGAGCAGCAGCTCCGACGGCTCGCCGGTCACCGTGACGACCGGCGTGCCCCGGTGGGCGACCGCCGTCTGGCCGTTCGGGCGGCGCAGCACCAGGCCCGTGGGCGCGCCGCGGCCCATCAGACGGGCGGAACGCTCCAGGCGGGACCAGAGGGCGTCCTGGAAGACCGGGTCGAGTTCGCGGGGCGTCCAGTCCGGCTGGGCGCGGCGGACGTCCTCCGTGTGGACGTAGAACTCGATCGTGTTCGACAACTCGTCGATCTGCTTGAGCTGGAACGGCGAGAAGCGCGGCGGACCGGTGCGGATGAGCTGGATCAGTTCCTCGTACGGCTTCGCCGCGAACTCCTCCATCGCCTTGTCCAGGCGCGGCGCGAGCTGCTTGAGCAGCATGCCCGCGGCGGCGTCGGGGCGGCGCTCGCGCACCACCACGTGCGCGGCGAGATCGCGGGTCGTCCACCCCTCGCAGAGGGTGGGGGCGTCCGGGCCCTCGGCCTCCAAGAGGTCGGCCAGGAGAAGTCGTTCACGCTTGGCGAAGGTCGACATGCAGTCAGCCTACGACCACGTGACAAGTCCGCCCACCCGTCGCCCGACCACCACCCCTCATCGTGGCGCTGCGCGCCGCCCCTATCCACTCAGTGGACATCGGACCGTCACTGTCAGTGGCAGGCGGCACAATGGCAGGCATGACCACGAGTACGCCCCGTCAGCCCAGCCGGCTGGACCCCGAGATCGCCGCGCGCCTCAAGCGCAGCGCGGACGGACTCCTGCCCGCCATCGCCCAGCAGTACGACACCGGTGAGGTGCTGATGCTCGGCTGGATGGACGACGAGGCGCTGCATCGCACGCTCACCACCGGCCGCTGCACCTACTGGTCGCGCAGCCGCCGGGAGTACTGGGTCAAGGGCGACACCTCCGGCCACTTCCAGTGGGTCAAGTCCGTCGCCCTCGACTGCGACGCCGACACCGTGCTCGTCCAGGTCGACCAGGTCGGCGCCGCCTGCCACACCGGCGCGCGCACCTGCTTCGACGTGGATGTGCTGCTCAAGGAGACCGAGGGCGCCGATTCCGGCGTACCGGTCTCGGATCAGTAAGGTCAGCCGCCATGGACCTCGAGACGTTCCGCAAGCTGGCCACCGACCGCCGTGTCATCCCGGTCACCCGCAAGCTCCTCGCCGACGGCGACACCCCGGTCGCGCTCTACCGCAAGCTCGCCGCCGAGCGCCCCGGCACGTTCCTGCTGGAGTCCGCGGAGAACGGCCGCTCGTGGTCCCGCTACTCATTCGTGGGCGTCCGTTCGTCGGCGACCCTCACCGAGCGGGACGGCCAGGCCCACTGGCTCGGCTCCCCGCCCGTCGGCGTCCCCGTCGAGGGCGACCCGCTCGCCGCCCTGCGCGCCACCATCGAGGCCCTGCACACCCCGCGCGACCTCGCCCACGACCTGAACCTGCCGCCCTTCACCGGCGGCATGGTCGGCTACCTCGGCTACGACATCGTGCGCCGCCTGGAGAAGATCGGCCCCGGCGACCGGGACGATCTCAAGCTGCCCGAGCTGACCATGCTGCTCACCAGTGACCTGGCCGTCATGGACCACTGGGAGGGCTCGGTCCTGCTGATCGCCAACGCGATCAACCACAACGACCGCGACACGGGCATCGACGAGGCCTACGCGGACGCGGTGGCCCGCCTCGACGCCATGCAGGCCGACCTGTCGCGCCCGGTCGCCCAGCCGCCGGCCGTGCTCCCGCCCTCCGAGCTGCCCGAGTACACAGCCCTCTGGGGCGGCGAGGACTTCCAGGAGGCCGTCGACGACATCAAGGAACGCATCCGGGCCGGCGAGGCCTTCCAGGTGGTCCCCTCCCAGCGCTTCGAAACGCCGTGCACGGCCGGCGCGTTGGATGTCTACCGGGTGCTGCGGGCGACCAATCCCTCCCCGTACATGTACCTGTTCCGCTTCGACGGCTTCGACGTCGTCGGCTCGTCCCCCGAGGCCCTGGTGAAGGTCGAGGACGGGCAGGCGATGGTCCACCCCATCGCCGGGACGCGCTGGCGCGGCGCCACCCCGCAGGAGGACCAGGCCCTCGCCGACGAGCTGCTCGCCGACCCCAAGGAACGCGCCGAGCACCTCATGCTGGTCGACCTCGGCCGCAACGATCTCGGGCGGGTCTGCGAGCCGGGTTCGGTCGAGGTCGTCGACTTCATGTCCATCGAGCGGTACTCGCACGTGATGCACATCGTCTCGACCGTGACGGGACGCGTGGCACCCGGCCGCACGGCCTTCGACGTCCTGACGGCCTGCTTCCCGGCGGGCACGCTCTCCGGCGCGCCCAAGCCCCGGGCCATGCAGATCATCGACGAACTCGAGCCGTCCAGGCGGGGGTTGTACGGCGGCTGCGTCGGCTACCTCGACTTCGCGGGCGACTCCGACACGGCCATCGCGATCCGTACGGCCCTGCTGCGCGACGGCACGGCGTACGTCCAGGCGGGCGCGGGCATCGTCGCCGACTCGGACCCGGTCGCCGAGGACACCGAGTGCCGGAACAAGGCGGCGGCGGTACTGCGGGCGGTACACACGGCGAACCGACTCACGTGAACCAGGGTGGCCGCCGAGCGTGAACCCGGGCGCGTCCCGCGGGGTCCGGTACCTGCCGTGCGTGCCCCGGGCGGCGGCCCCACCTGAACCCGGGGAGCCCTCTCATCGAACCCCGGGTGACTGATCGTTCGGGGCCCGGGTGATAGTGGAGTACGTGACTGCTGTTCCGCACCCCCGTTCCGAAGCCCCCGGTTCCGCCCGGGCCGGCCGTATGAGTCTTGCCGTTGCCCTGCTGTGCGGCGCGCTCGGCGCGGCCGTGGCGCTGCTCGCCACCCGGCAGCGCTGGTCGGAGGGCACCGCGACAGTGGCCGGCGGCGCGTTCCCCCTGACCGCCAAGGGCAGCGACGTCACGGGCGTCCCCGCGGCCCTGGCCATAGTGGGGCTCGCCGCGCTCGTCGCCGTCTTCGCCGTCCGCAGGGCCGGCCGCTTCATGGTCGCCGGACTCCTCGCGCTCTCCGGCGCCGGCACCGTCGCCGCGGCCCTGCTCGGCGCCTCCGACAGCTCCGCGCTGGACGAGAAGGCCGCGCAGGCCTCCGGCGACACCTCGGCCACCGTCCAGGCCCTCACCCACACCGCCTGGCCGTACGTCGCGGCCGTCGGCGGCGCCCTGATCCTGCTCGCCGGACTGCTGGCCCTGCGCTACGGCCGGCTGTGGCCCGGGATGTCCGGCCGCTACGAGCGCGGCGGCACCCCCCGCCCGCGCCGCAAGGCCCCGGCCGCCGACCCCGACCGGCCCGAGGAGCTCTGGAAGGCCCTCGACCGGGGCGAGGACCCGACCGGCGCGTAGCGGCTCCGCTCGGGAGGGCCGTTATGAAGCTGCGGGTCGGTGGGGGCTGGTCGCGCGCACGCGGCGGTAGCCGCATATCGACACAGCCGCGCCCCCCTCAGGGGCGCTGCAGCCCCCCGGTGTCGACCCGTGAGGGCTACCCCCGATCACCTCATGCTCACGCGTGCGCGACAATGGCAGCGAGCGTCCGGCTCGGACATGTACTTCAGCAACGAGGAGCAAGCAATGGCGGGCAGCAGCCACGGTCACACCCCGGCCGCCTGGACCGGTGTCACGATCGCCTTCATCGGTTTCTGCGTCTCGGGCGCCTTCATGGTGATGGCCCAGCCCGCGGGTTTCTGGGCCGGCCTGGGCGTCGTGGTCCTCGGTGGCGTCGTCGGCTGGATCATGAGCGCGATGGGCATGGGCCAGCCGAAGGACGCGCACAAGGCGCTGCTCACGACGCAGGAGCGCGAGACGGCGACCGTCGAGAGCTGAGGCGCGTACGACTTCGCTGAGGGGCGACCCGGTGCCGATGGGTGCCAGGGGCGCCCCTCCCGCGCGTTCGGAGGGGACAATGCAGGACGTGAACGCCGACAACCGGAGGTCGACCGGGTCCGGTGCCGTGCTGGGGCGACTGGCCGTCCCGGCCGGGGTGCTCGCGGCCGTCGTCGGCGCCTTCGCGTACGTGGGGACCGTGGACCCGAACGAGCCCGGCCACTACCCCGCCTGTCCGCTCCTGCGGTTCACCGGCATCTACTGTCCCGGCTGCGGCGGACTGCGCAGTGCGCACGCCGTCGTCCACGGGGACTTCGCGGCGGCACTCCAGGACAACGCGCTCGCTGTCGTCGGCTATGGGCTCTTCGCCGTGGTGTGGACCGTCTGGGTGGTCCGGGCGGTCCGAGGGCGGCCGATCAGCCTCGTTCTCTCGCCGGTGCAGCTGCGGGCCGTGGGGGCATTGCTGCTGGTCTTCACCGTTGTCCGGAA
The DNA here is from genome assembly GCF_030499515.1 of Streptomyces sp. DT2A-34. Classification (NCBI taxonomy): domain Bacteria; kingdom Bacillati; phylum Actinomycetota; class Actinomycetes; order Kitasatosporales; family Streptomycetaceae; genus Streptomyces; species Streptomyces sp. DT2A-34. Next base: position 7,656,266 of record NZ_JASTWJ010000001.1, read on the forward strand.
CCTGCCCTTCGGTGGCTGGCTACACCCTTGATCAACCGGAGAACGTCCAGGTAGTGGGACCGGCGTCAACTGGATGCGAGGCCTACGCCCTCCTCCGGATACCATCGCAGTGACCATAGTTTTCGCATCGCTTTCACAACCGACCGTCTGGAAGGGGGCCGCTCGCGTGAGTGTGCTCGACGAGATCATCGACGGAGTCCGTGCCGACCTCGCGGAGCGGCAGGCGCGCGTCAGCCTCGACGAGCTCAAGGAGCGCGCGGCGAAGGCTCCCGCGGCCAAGGACGGCGTCGCCGCGCTGAAGGGCGACGGCGTCAAGGTCATCTGCGAGGTCAAGCGCTCCAGCCCCTCCAAGGGTGCGCTGGCCGCTATCGCCGACCCGGCCGGACTCGCCGCGGACTACGAGGCGGGCGGCGCGGCCGTCATCTCCGTCCTCACCGAGGAGCGCCGCTTCGGCGGCTCGCTGGCCGACCTGGAGGCGGTCCGCGCGCGCGTGGACATCCCGGTCCTGCGCAAGGACTTCATCGTCACGTCGTACCAGCTGTGGGAGGCCCGGGCGTACGGCGCCGACCTCGCCCTGCTGATCGTCGCGGCCCTCGACCAGTCGGCGCTGGAGTCGCTGATCGAGCGGGCCGTGTCCATCGGCCTGACCCCGCTGGTCGAGGTGCACGACGAGGACGAGGTCGAGCGTGCCGTGGACGCGGGCGCGAAGATCATCGGTGTCAACGCGCGGAACCTGAAGACCCTGGAGGTCGACCGCGGGACGTTCGAGCGCGTCGCGCCCGAGATCCCCTCGGGCCTCGTCAAGGTGGCCGAATCCGGCGTCCGGGGCCCGCACGACCTCATCGCGTACGCCAACGCCGGCGCCGACGCGGTCCTGGTCGGCGAGTCCCTGGTCACGGGCAAGGACCCGAAGACGGCGGTCGCCGACCTGGTGGCGGCGGGGGAACATCCCGCATTGCGGCACGGCCGCGGCTGATCACCCGCTAGGCTTAACCCCGATGACTCTCCCGACCACCCTGACGACCCGGGACCCGTACGCCCGCCTCGCGCGCGGCTGCCGTCCCCGGGGTTGCCGCGCGCCCGCGCGCAGGGTGCATGGTCGCAGGGTCCGTTACGTCATCGGTGACGAGCCTGGGCAGGTGAACGGCCGTCGATGGCAGCGCGCCCCTTAGGGGCGCGGGACTCTGCCTGATTTGCGGCTACCGCCGCGCGTGCGCGACAAGCCACAGCCGGCCGGTAGCCGACTGACAAAGCCCCGCCCCCACGGCGATTAGTGCATTCACACACACTCACCGTGAGGTTTCCGCATGCCCAGCGAGTTCTTCATCCCTGACCCCGAGGGCCAGGTTCCCAGCGCCGAAGGCTACTTCGGCGCGTTCGGCGGCAAGTTCATCCCGGAGGCCCTCGTCGCCGCCGTGGACGAGGTGGCCGTCGAGTACGACAAGGCCAAGCACGACCCCGAGTTCGCCCGGGAGCTCGACGACCTGCTCGTCAACTACACCGGTCGCCCCAGCTCCCTCACCGAGGTGCCTCGTTTCGCCGAGCACGCCGGTGGCTGCCGCGTGTTCCTCAAGCGCGAGGACCTCAACCACACCGGCTCTCACAAGATCAACAACGTGCTCGGCCAGGCCCTGCTCACCAAGCGCATGGGCAAGACCCGGGTCATCGCCGAGACCGGTGCCGGTCAGCACGGCGTCGCGACCGCCACGGCCTGCGCGCTGTTCGGCCTCGACTGCACGATCTACATGGGCGAGATCGACACCCAGCGCCAGGCCCTCAACGTGGCCCGGATGCGCATGCTCGGCGCCGAGGTCATCGCCGTGAAGTCCGGCAGCCGCACCCTCAAGGACGCCATCAACGAGGCGTTCCGCGACTGGGTGGCGAACGTCGACCACACGCACTACCTCTTCGGCACGGTCGCCGGCCCGCACCCCTTCCCCGCCATGGTCCGCGACTTCCACCGCGTGATCGGCGTCGAGGCACGCCGTCAGCTCCTGGAGCGCGCCGGCCGCCTCCCCGACGCCGCCGTCGCCTGCGTCGGCGGCGGCTCCAACGCCATCGGTCTCTTCCACGCCTTCATCCCGGACACGGACGTACGCCTCATCGGCTGCGAGCCCGCCGGGCACGGCGTCGAGACCGGTGAGCACGCGGCCACGCTGACCGCCGGCGAGCCCGGCATCCTGCACGGCTCCCGCTCCTACGTCCTGCAGGACGAGGAGGGCCAGATCACCGAGCCGTACTCGATCTCGGCAGGCCTGGACTACCCCGGCATCGGCCCCGAGCACTCCTACCTCAAGGACACCGGCCGCGGCGAGTACCGCGCGGTCACCGACGACGCGGCCATGCAGGCCCTGCGCCTGCTGTCGCGCACCGAGGGCATCATCCCGGCCATCGAGAGCGCACACGCCCTCGCGGGCGCCCTCGATGTCGGCAAGGAACTGGGCAAGGACGGGCTGATCGTGGTCAACCTGTCCGGGCGCGGCGACAAGGACATGGACACCGCCGCGCGCTACTTCGGCCTGTACGACACCGATGCCGAAGTCGCTGCCAACGCGGCCGATGTCGCGGAGATCGAGGGGGACGCCAAGTGAGCGGCAACATCCAGCTGTTGACGGACACCCTGCACGCTGCCAAGGCCGAGGGCCGCTCCGCCCTCATCGCCTACCTCCCGGCGGGGTTCCCGACCGTGGACGGCGGCATCGAGGCGATCAAGGCCGTACTCGACGGGGGCGCGGATGTCGTGGAGGTGGGTCTGCCGCACAGCGACCCCGTCCTCGACGGCCCCGTCATCCAGACCGCCGACGACATCGCCCTGCGCGGCGGGGTCAAGATCGCGGACGTCATGCGCACGGTCAAGGAGGCCTACGAGGCCACCGGGAAGCCGATCCTCGTCATGACGTACTGGAACCCCATCGACCGCTACGGCGTCGAGCGCTTCACCGCCGAGCTCGCCGAGGCGGGCGGCGCCGGGTGCATCCTGCCCGACCTGCCCGTCCAGGAGTCGGCCCTGTGGAGGGAGCACGCCGAGAAGCACGGGCTCGCGACGGTCTTCGTCGTGGCGCCCAGCAGCAAGGACGAGCGGCTCGGGCAGATCACCGCGGCGGGCAGCGGCTTCGTCTACGCCGCCTCGCTGATGGGCGTCACGGGTACCCGTGAGTCCGTGGGCGCGCAGGCGCAGGACCTGGTCGAGCGCACCCGGGCCACCGGCACCGACCTGCCCGTCTGCGTCGGGCTCGGCGTCTCCAGTGCCGAGCAGGCCGCCGAGGTCGCCGGCTTCGCCGACGGCGTGATCGTCGGCTCGGCCTTCGTCAAGCGGATGCTGGACGCGCCGGACGACGCGGCCGGCGTCGAGGCCGTGCGCACGCTCGCCGGCGAGCTGGCGAAGGGCGTGCGCGGGCAGGCGTAGGAAGCGCCCTGCGGCCGTAGGAGACATCTTCAGAAGAAGGTCATTCCGTACGAGTCGCTCGAACGGGTGGACCTGAGACCGGGGAGGCGCGCTGCGCCTCCCCGGTTCGTTCTGCGGGTGTGAGCGAAAAGAATCGTGACGGAAAGCGGACCGCCCGGGAGCGGCTGGCGGTCGAGCGTGAGAAGCAGAAGGCCGCCGACAGGCGGCGCCGTACGCTGATCGTCGGCGCCAGCGTCGTCTGCGTCCTGGGCCTCGCGGCGGTGATCGGAGTCGTCGCGGCGAACGCCGGCAAGGACGACAGCAGTGAGGCGGGGCCGGTGGTCGGGCCCTCGGGGGCACAGGGCAAGGACGGGCTCGCGATCCCGGTGGGCGAGGAGAGCGCCAAGTCGACGCTCACCGTCTGGGAGGACTTCCGCTGCCCGGCCTGCAAGTCCTTCGAGGACGCGTACAGATCGACGATCCACGAGCTGACGGAGTCCGGCAAGCTCAAGGTCGACTACCACCTGGCGACGATCATCGACGGCAACATGGGCGGCACCGGCTCCCGCAACGCGGCCAATGCCGCGGCCTGCGCCCAGGACACCGGGAAGTTCACGCCGTACCACGACGTGCTGTACCAGAACCAGCCTCCCGAGGTCGACGACGCCTTCGCCAAGAACAGCAAGCTCCTGGAGCTCGCGGGCAAGGTCAAGGGCCTGGACACGCCCGCCTTCCGCAAGTGCGTCGAGGACGGTACGCACAACAGCTGGGTCAACAAGTCCAACGAGGCGTTCCAGAAGGGCGGCTTCAGCGGCACGCCGACGGTGCTGCTGAACGGCAAGAACATCTACCAGGACCAGACGATGACGCCGGCGAAGCTGAAGCAGATGGTGGAGGAGGCCGCCAAGGGGTGAAGCTCCCGCGGGGCAGGGCCTGATCGAGGCGCTGCCCGTTATGGACCCGTAGCCGGGCTGCCTGCCATCGCTGCCGCCCGGCAGGGTAGCGTCGACCTTGCCATGGAACTTGCCTACATTCCCAGCCCGTCGCGCGGGGTGCTGTACCTCGGCCCCGTCCCGCTGCGCGGCTACGCGTTCTGCATCATCATCGGTGTCTTCGTAGCCGTCTGGCTCGGCAACAAACGCTGGATCGCCCGGGGCGGGCGAGCCGGCACGGTGGCCGACATCGCGGTCTGGGCCGTGCCCTTCGGCCTCCTCGGCGGGCGTCTCTACCACGTGATCACGGACTACGAGCTGTACTTCAGCGAGGGCCGCGACTGGGTGGACGCCTTCAAGATCTGGGAGGGCGGCCTCGGTATCTGGGGTGCGATCGCGCTCGGCGCGCTGGGCGCGTGGATCGGCTGCCGCCGCCGGGGCATCCCGCTGCCCGCGTACGCCGACGCCGTCGCCCCCGGGATCGCCTTCGCCCAGGCGATCGGGCGCTGGGGCAACTGGTTCAACCAGGAGCTGTACGGGCGGCGGACGGATGTCCCCTGGGCCCTGGAGATCACGTCCTCCGCGGACGGGCGGATGCCGGGCACCTATCACCCGACGTTCCTGTACGAATCCCTGTGGTGCATCGGCGTCGCGCTGCTGGTGATCTGGGCCGACCGCCGCTTCAAGCTGGGGCGCGGGCGGGCGTTCGCACTGTACGTCGCCGCGTACTGCTCGGGCCGCGCGTGGATCGAGTACATGCGTGTCGACGATGCCCACCACATCCTGGGCCTGCGGCTGAACGTCTGGACCGCGCTGATCGTGTTCCTGCTCGCGGTGGCGTACCTCGTGGTGTCGGCGAAGAAGCGGCCCGGCAGGGAAGCCGTCGTCGAGCCGGGAGCGGCTTCCGTCGGCGGTGAGGCCGACGGTGAGGTCGAGGGCGGTACCGAGGCCGACGCCGGGAAGGCCGAGAGCGAGAAGGCCGAGGCGGACGCGTCGGACGCGGAGGACGGGAAGGAACCCAGCGACAAGGCCGAGTCGGCGACGAAGAAGACGTGACGCTCGGCTCTACGTGACGAGGGCGCTCGGGACTGTCCGGGCGCCCTCGTTGTGTGTCCGGCGTGGTCAGCGCCTGCGGGCCAGTGACAGGGTGCGCTGGGCCGCTGCCACCACCGCCGCGTCGATGAAGGTTCCGTCCCGCAGGGCCTGGGCGCCGTGTTCTGTCGCCGCTGCCTTGAGGATCGTCTCCGCCTGTTCCAGTTCCGCCTCCGTGGGGAGGTAGGCCCGTTCGATCACCGGGAGTTGGCGGGGGTGGATGGCCGCCCGGCCCCGGAAGCCCAGGGCGCGGCCGTGGGCGCAGGACGCCGCCAGGCCCTCCAGGTCGCGGATGTCCGGGTGGACGGACTGGGGCGGAGGGGGCAGTCCGGCTGCTCTGGCCGCCACGACGACGCGCGATCGGGACCAGTCGAGGCCCGCGTCCTCCTGTACGCCCAGGTCGGCCCGTAGATCCGCCTCGCCCAGGGAGATACCGCGCAGGGACGGATGGGCGGAGGCGATCGCGTAGGCGTGTTCGATGCCGACGGCTGTTTCGAGGAGGGCGTACAGCGGGGGTGTTCTGCCGAAGGTCTCCACGATGCAGGTGACCTGCTCGGCCGATGTCACCTTCGGGAGGCGGAGGCCGGAGACGCCCGGCAGGTGTGCCACCGCCCACAGGTCCGCCGGCGCCAGCGGACCGTCCAGGGCGTTCACCCGGACGTGGACGGGTACCGGTTGCGGCTGGGAGAGAAGCTCGGCGGTGGCCTCACGGGCGTACTCCTTGCGGTCGGGGGCGACCGCGTCCTCCAGGTCGATCACGACGACGTCCGCTCCGGAGACGAGCGCCTTCGCCACCACCGCGGGCCGGTCGCCCGGCGCGTACAGCCAGGTGAGGGGGCAGGCCGTCACAGGGCGCCCTCCTCGCGCAGGGCCGCCAGTTCGGTGGGGGTCAGGCCCAGGTCGGTGAGGATCTCGTCCGTGTCCGCGCCATGCGGGCGGCCCGGCCAGCGGATCGTGCCGGGGGTGGCGGAGAGACGGAAGAGGACGTTCTGCATGCGCAGGGGACCGAGTTCGGGGTCGTCGACGGTGGTGATCGTGCCGAGGGCCGCGTACTGGGGGTCGGTCATCACCTCGCGTACGTCCTGGATCGGGGCCACCGCGGCCTCCGCCTTCTCGAAGGCCGCGAGGACGTCGGCGCGGGTGTGGCGGGCGATCCAGTCGCCGACCGCCTTGTCCAGGACGTCGGCGTGGCGGGCCCGGTCGGCGCCCGTCGCGAACCACGGTTCGTCGATCAGGTCGGGGCGTCCCACCAGGTGCATCACGCGCTCGGCGATCGACTGGGCGGAGGTGGAGACGGCGACCCAGGTGCCGTCCGCGGTGCGGTAGGTGTTGCGTGGGGCGTTGTTGGCGGAGCGGTTGCCGGTGCGTTCCTGGACGTAGCCCAGTTGGTCGTACCAGGTCGGCTGGGGGCCGAGGGCCAGCAGCATCGGCTCGATGAGCGCCATGTCGACGACCTGGCCCTCGCCGGTGCGGTCGCGGGCGGCCAGTGCCGTCAGCACCGCGTACGCGGTCGCGAGGCCGGCGATCGAGTCGGCCAGGCCGAAGGGCGGGAGGGTCGGGGGCGCGTCCGGTTCGCCGGTGAGCGCGGCGAAGCCGCTCATCGCCTCGGCGAGGGTGCCGAAGCCGGGGCGGTGGGCGTAGGGGCCGAACTGGCCGAAGCCGGTGACGCGGGTGAGGATCAGGCGGGGGTTGGCGGCGGAGAGCTCCGGCCAGCCCAGGTCCCATTTCTCCAGGGTGCCCGGGCGGAAGTTCTCGATGACGACGTCGGCGGTCGCGGCCAGGCGGAGCAGGGTGGCGCGCCCGCCGGGCTTGGAGAGGTTGAGGGTGATCGTGCGCTTGTTGCGGCCGAGGACCTTCCACCACAGGCCTACGCCGTCCTTCGACGGGCCGTGGCCGCGGGAGGGGTCCGGTTTCGCGGGGTGCTCGACCTTGATGACCTCCGCGCCGAAGTCGCCGAGCATCGTGGCGGCGAGGGGGCCGGCGAAGAGGGTGGCGAGGTCGAGGACGCGCAGGCCGGTCAGGGGAGGGGCAGGGACGGTACGGAGAGGGGCAGGGGCAGGGGCAGGGGCGGTACGGGGCCGGGGGCCGGGCGCGGTCATGCGGCGTACCGCGCGTCGATCTCGGGCCGGTACGGCATCGACACCGAGGCGCCCTCCCGCTGCACCGACAGTGCCGCGGCCTCTGCCGCCCACGCCAGCGCCTCCCGCATCGGCCGTCCCTCGCCGAGGGCCACCGCGAGGGCGCCGACGAAGGTGTCGCCGGCGCCGGTGGAGTCGACGGCGGTGACCTTCGGCGCCGGGACGGTCACGGGGTCGGCGCCGCGGGTGGCGTACAGGCTGCCGGCCGCGCCCAGGGTGATGACGACCTCGGGTACCTGGTCGAGCAGCGCGATGGCCGCCTCCCGGGGTTCGGTGCGGCCGGTGAGGGTGGTGGCCTCGTGCTCGTTGGGGACCAACAGGTCGATGGCGGCGAGGAGTTCGTGGGGGAGCGGTTGGGCGGGCGAGGGGGTGAGGATTGTACGGACGCCGTGGCGGCGGGCCGCCTGCGCGCCGGCGAGGACCGCGGCCAGCGGGATCTCCAGCTGAAGCAGCAGCGTCTGGGCGGAGGCGATGACGCCCTCGTCGCCGGGGCTCAGATGGTCCAGCGTGCCGTTCGCGCCGGGGATCACGACGATCGCGTTGCCGCCCTCGTCGTCCACGACGATGTGCGCGGTGCCGGACGGGCCCTCGGCCGTGCGGAGGTCGTCGGTGTCGACGCCGGAGTGTTCGAGATTGGAGCGCAGACGGGTGCCGAAGGCGTCGTTGCCGACGGCGCCGATCATCGTGACGGTGCCGCCGGCGCGGGCCGCCGCGATCGCCTGGTTGGCGCCCTTGCCGCCGGGGATCGTACGGAACTCCCGGCCCGTCACGGTCTCCCCGCGTTGCGGGGCCTTCTCGACGTAGGTGACGAGGTCCATGTTCGTGCTGCCGAGCACGACGATGTCGGTCATGGGCGAGTGGCCTCCAAGGGGGCGAGGTCGTGGGGGAGGTCGTCGGTGAGTTCGTGGGTGAGTTGGGCCAGGGCGTCGAAGCCGGTGCCGTTGAAGTCGGCGACGGAGGTGGCGAGGCGGTTCTTGAGGGGGGCCGTCCAGCGGTCGGGGAGGGCGGCGGGGGTGCCGGTGAGGAGGGCGGCGATGCTGCCCGCCGTCGCGCCGTTGGAGTCGGTGTCCCAACCTCCTGATACGGCACGGCAGATGGAGCCGGTGAAGTCACCGTGGGCGTGGATGAGGGCGGCGGTGATCAGGGCGGTGTTGGGGATGGCGTGGACCCAGTGGTGGGTGGGGGAGTAGGTGGCGTGGAGTGCGTCGACGATCGTGTCGAAGTCGTCGTGGGATTGCGCCAGTTGGATGGCATGGCGGACGGCCTGGGACAGGCGGGAGTCCGGGGGGATCACCGTGAGGCCGGTGCTCAGGCAGGTGTGGATGGCGTGGGGGCCGGTCGCTGTCGCCGCCTGGGCGATGACGGCCGCCGTGAACATCGCCGCGTAGACGCCGTTCGCGGTGTGGGTGAGGGTGGCGTCCCGGTGCGCCTGTTCGGCCGCCGCGGCGGGGTTGCCGGGGTTGGTCCAGCCGTGGACGTCGGCGCGGATGAGGGCGCCGATCCATTCGCGGAAGGGGTTGCGGTGGCGGGCCGTGTGCGGGGGTTCGATGCCGAGGAGGAGGTTGCGGTGGGCGATGCGTTCGGCTGTGAAGGTGCGGCCTGGTGGGAGTTCGTCGAGCCAGAGGCGGGCTACGTCGGTGGTGGTGAAGGCTTTGCCGTGGCGCTGGATGAGGAGGAGGTTGAGGAGCGGGTAGTTGAGGTCGTCGTCCTCGGGCATGCCGTCGATGTTTTCGGCGAGGGAGGTTTTCGCTGAGCGGCGGTTCCAGGGGTATTCCGCGGCCAGTTCCTCGGGGACTCCTTTGGCGGTGAAGTACGTGGTCAGGGGCCAGTTGCCGGTTGCTGCGGCTAGTTGGCGGATGGCTTCGAGGGGGAGTTTTTCGACGGGTTTGCCCAGGAGGCAGCCGACTGCTCGGCCCAGCCAGGCGGCTTCCAGGCGGGCCTGGGTGAGGGTTGCTGTGGGGGTGGGGACGCTCGCTTGCGCCGGCGGGGTGCCGCCTCTCTTTGGGTCGGGAGCCGCCCTAGCGGCACGACTGCCCGCAGCCAGAGCTGGCCAGGCTGAGCAGCTGGCCCTGATCCGGGCCAGGTCGGTGGGTTCCTTGTCCTCTAACTTGCTTGGTAGATCGGCCAGTTCATCCAACAAGTCCTCTGCCAGTTGGCGCAGATAGCGCGACGCCGGTTCCGGTGACGCCCCCGCCCGCAGGGGCGCCTCCCCACCGCCCGCCGCCTTCCATCTCTCCGCGATCCTCGACGGCTCCCGGCCGTCCAGGGCTGCCTGTCGGAGTTCGTGGCCCAGGAGGTCCTCCGGTTGGACCCACGTCAGTCGGAGCATCCTCGGCCCTCCAGTGCGGTGAAGGCCGTCTCGTGCGCCCGGCGGCGGCGTACGTCCCGTTCGTGGATCTCCCTCGTCACCTCGGTCAGCGCGCGCGGCGGTTCCCAGAGGTCCAGGCGGCTGGCTTCCGCGACCGTCTTCGACCAGTCCTCCGGGGGCGGTGAGCCCAGGGCGCCGGACAGGGCGCCGGCCATCGTCGCGATCGAGTCGCAGTCCCGGCCGTAGTTCACCGCGCCCAGGACCGATGCGCGGTAGTCGCCGTTCGCCACGACCAGCATCCCCAGCGCGACGGGGAGTTCCTCGATCGCGTGCAGGCGGGAGGGGCGGCGGGCGCCGAGGGAGGGCTGCCGGTAGTCGGGGCCCACCGTGTCGTACGGGGTCACCGCCTCCCGGAGCGGAGTGAGGGCCGACTCGAAGTCCGTGTAGTGGCTTGCCACTTCGCAGACCTTCTCGATCGCCGCCCTCGTCCCGTCCTTCGCCAGGGACAGGCAGGCCGTGACGATCGAGTCCGGTGTCGCCCCGGGGGTGCACGCCGCCGCGACCGCCGCCGCGAAGACGCCCGCCGCCTCGCGGCCGTACGACGACTGGTGGGCGCCCGCGATGTCCAGGGCCTCGGCGTACGCGGCCCTGGGGTCGGCCGCGTTGACCAGGCCGACCGGGGCCATGTACATCGCCGCACCGCAGTTGACGATGTTGCCGACGCCCGCCTCGCGGGGGTCGATGTGGCCGTAGTGGAGGCGCGCCACCAGCCATTTCTCCGCCAGGAAGACGCGGTGGAGGGGGAGGGCCTCCGCCTCCAGTTCCGGGATCCAGCGCGGGGTCGTCATCAGGTCCGGGACCAGGTGGTCGGCGACGGCGTACGCGTCGAGGTGGTCGCGGACCGTGGCGTAGACGCGGACCAGTGCGTGCGTCATCAAGGTGTCGTCGGTGACGTGGCCGTCGCCCTTGTGGTACGGCGCGATGGGGCGGGCCGTGCGCCAGGCGTCGCCGTTCCAGGGGCCGACGATGCCGTGGACGCGGCCGCCGTGGCGCTGAAGGATCTGGTCGGGGGAGTAGCCCTCCACCGGGCCGCCGAGGGCGTCGCCGACCGCCGCGCCGACCAGGGCGCCGGTGATCCGCTCGTCGAGACGCGGACCACTGCTTTCTTCTGCTTTGGGCGTCATGCCCCGAATCATCCTCCTGGTCGGGCCGGTTGCGTGGCTTCCAGGAGTTCGGCGAGTTCGACCAGGTCCGTGCCGGTGAGCCGGGGGAGTACGCAACCGGAGAGGGTGCGGCAGGTGTCGCGCCAGGACGCCGGGATCGCCGTACCGCCGCCTAGTGCGCCTGTCAGCGCGCCCGCCAGAGCCGGCGCCGAGTCCGCGACCCGGGAGAGGCACGCGGCGGCGGGGACCGCTTCGGCGATACGGCCCTCTGCGGCGACCGCGAGGGCCAGGGCGACCGGAACCGTTTCCGCTGCCGCGATGCCGTAGCTGTAGACGTGGTCGACGATTTGGTGCTCGAGGAGGGGGATCAGGGCGAAGGCGCTGTCGGCGGCCTGGGCGAGCTTCAGCGCGTGGCGGGCGTTGCGGCCGATCTCCGTTTCCTCGGGGAGTTCGGTGAGTGCCGCTGCCACGCAGGCCGCGGTGTCCGCGCCGGTCAGGGCCAGCGCGAGGGCCGCCGCCATCGCCCTCGCGCCGTGTACGCCGTCGCCGTCCTGGGTGTAGCGGGCGTCGAACTCGGCGAGGTCGGCGGCGGCGCGGGGGTCGCCGGGGTGGGCTACGGCGAGGACACAGGCCCTTACGCAGGCCGCGTCGTCGAAGTAGTGCGGGTTGTCGTGGCCGGTGGCGGGTGGGCGCAGGCCGGTGGCGAGGTTGCCGAGGCCGGCGCGGACGGAGATGCGGGCGCGCAGGGGGAGGATGGCCGACTCGACCTCGGGGGCGCGGTCCGCCGCGGCGGCGACTTCGTCGGCTACGGCGGTCCAGGTCAGGTCGATCGCGGTTCGGGTGCGGCGTTCTCGGCTCAGGTCGCCCAAGGCGGTGTCGTCGCCGGCTCGTAGAACCGCTTCGGCTGCGAAGGCCGCCCATTCCGCGTCGTCGGAGGGGCCCAGGCGAAGGGGTTCGGGGGGTTGGTTGAGGGCGATGGGGACGGGGAGGGTGGTGGTTGCGTTCTGCTCGGCGAAGGTGTCGAGTTCGCGGGTGAGGCGGCGGGTCCAGTCGGGCATGCGGGCGGCTCTGTGGCGGGCGGCGGGCCAGCCGGCGGCGTCGCCTGCGGCCAGGCCCAGCAGGAGGCCTTCGACGCGGTTGCCCTCCGGGGGGTGCGCCGTGCCGGCCTCGGCTCCGCCTTCGGCCGGTCGTTTCCCACCCGCACCGACCGTGCGGCTCTCGTCCTCGCGTGCGGGTGGCCCCAGTGGGCCGTGCTCGCCGTCGGCGGTCGCGGGCTCGTTCGGTTGTGTGAGAGTCGTGCCGTCCGCGGCCGTGGGTTCGGGCGGCTGTGTGAGCAGCGTGGGCTCGGCTTCGGGGGCGGTTGTGGTCGGGGTGCCCTCGTCCCATGGGGTGGGCGGGGTCATCGTCGGGCTCCGGTGCGTGGCGTCGGCGCCTCAGCCGTTGTGAGCCCCCCCGTCACCCATTTCCTGTCCTCCCCCGGCACCAGCAACTCCGCCACGTCCAGCACGTGATGCCCGGCCATCGACGGCAGACAGCTCCCCCGCGCCGGCCCGATCGCCGCCGCCCACTCCGTCGGGATCGCCGTCGCCCCCTGCGTCGCACCCGCCAGCGCCCCCGCCACCGCGGCCGTCGTGTCCGCGTCCCGGCCCATGTTCACGGCCGTGAGGACCGCCTGGACGAAGTCGCCGTCCGCCGCCGCGTACGCCCCGAAGGCCAGCGCGACCGCCTCGGGGGCCAGGTCGGTCCAGGGGTAGCCGCCGATCACGACCGCGGAGCGGACCGCGCGTTCGCCGCGGTGGGCCACCGCCACGGCGCGGCGCAGGGAACGGGCCGTCCAGGAGTCGTCCGGGACCACCGCCAGGGCTGACGCGACCACCGCGATCGTCGGCGCCCCCGCCATCGCCGCCGCCACGCCCGCCGCCACCGCCTGGCCGCCGTAGATGCCCTCGCCGTCGTGGCTCACCGAGCCGTCGATGGCCACCAGGCGGGCCGCCTCGGCCGGGCGGCCCGCCGCGAAGACGCCGAAGGGGGCCGCCCGCATGGCGAGGCCGTCGCTCCAGGCGTGGCGGTGCTGGGCCGAGATGGGGGCCGCGAGGCCGCGGCGGAGGTTCTCCAGCGTGCCGCGTTCGCTGAAACCGGCGCCCCGGAAGGGGCCTTCCGAACGGTCCGCGATCCACTCGTGCCACGCCGTCTCCACATGGGCGGGGGTGAGAGCCGAGCCGTGGCGGGCGAGGAGGAGGCCCGAGAAGATCGCGTACTCGGTGTCGTCCGTGCCGGCCGGGTTGTCGGTGACGAATCCCGTGATGCGGCCCCAGCGGGCGCGGATCTCGGAGGGCTTCATGTTCTCCGCCGGGGCGCCCAGCGCGTCGCCGACCGCCAGGCCCAGCATCGCGCCGCGTGCCCGGTCGCGGAGTTCGGCGGCGTCCCCGGGCGCCGGGACCGAGGGAATGCAGGCGATGGATGGCATGCGCGGCCTCTCCTCCGGGGGCTCCGCCCAGGGCGCGGAGCCCTTTGCGGATGTGTCCCACCGTCGGCGGTTGACCAGAGCCTCGAAGGCCTCAGTGTCACCCAGTCGACATCTGTGCGGGGCCAGCTACGAATGAGCGTTCTAGGGAAAACCGCAGGTTAGCCCAGCCTTTCCTTGCTGGCGGGGCGGAATTTCCGGGCGTAGATTGAGTGCTGTCCAAGAGTAGAAACTGTCTAAAGACAGCCTTACCTGAGCTTCCTGGGGGACCCTCATGGCCATCATCGAGACCGAAGCGCCGCTGCACGAGGCGCACCGTGACAACCACACGCACCGGGATGTGAACGGCGGCTGGCTGCGCCCCGCCGTCTTCGGCGCGATGGACGGTCTGGTCTCCAACCTCGCCCTGATGACCGGCGTCGCGGGCGGGGCCGTGGGTCACCAGACCATCGTGCTGAGCGGGCTCGCCGGGCTCGCGGCCGGCGCCTTCTCCATGGCCGCCGGCGAGTACACCTCCGTCGCCTCGCAGCGCGAGCTCGTCGAGGCCGAGCTGGATGTCGAGCGGCGGGAGCTGAGAAAGCACCCCAAGGACGAGGAGGCCGAGCTCGCGGCGCTCTACGAGGCTCGGGGTGTCGAGCCGAAGCTCGCGCAGGCCGTCGCCGAGCAGCTCTCCCGTGATCCCGAGGTGGCCCTGGAGATACATGCCCGCGAGGAGCTCGGCATCGACCCCGGCGATCTGCCCTCGCCGCTGGTAGCGGCCGTGTCGTCGTTCGGGTCGTTCGCGCTGGGGGCCCTGCTGCCCGTACTGCCGTATCTGCTCGGCGCCACCGCGCTGTGGCCGGCGGTGCTGCTCGCGCTCGCCGGGCTCTTCCTGTGCGGTGCGGTCGTGGCCAAGGTGACCGCGCGGACCTGGTGGTTCAGCGGACTGCGGCAGCTCACGCTCGGTGGTGCCGCGGCCGGTGTGACGTACGCCCTGGGCAGCTTGTTCGGAACGGCCGTAGGATAGTTCGGCTGGAACTTATGCGTTGGGCCGCATAAGTAGCCGTTACTCGCTGGTTTCGAATGCTTAACCACCGGGCATGAGCCGTAAGCGCTGCGGGCAATGACGCCTGCGGCGCACTCGCGGGGTGGGCGACGCCGCCTCCTCCGCCCTCGGACCGACGGGCATAGACCTGTCACGCTCGGTCCCCCACATACTTCAAGCCATGTGCGCGGAACCACCTACGCAAGCGCGTGGCGTCCGCATGTTGGAACGGGTTATCCCGGTTCCCGAGAACCGTTCCATCATGTAACCTGCACGAAATTTTGCGATCACGCAGAGGGCCAACGTCGTCCCTCGGCACCTTGCATATGCCACATGACGACGACGGGAGAGCCGATGCGTACGCCGCGCCAGCCGTCCCAGCACTCCGCGAATGGCCAGAACTGGTCGTTCATGGATGCTCGCCCTGCTGCGCAGGGTATGTACGACCCCCGCAACGAGCGCGACGCCTGTGGCGTCGGCTTCGTGGCCACCCTCACCGGCGAGGCGAGCCATGCGCTGGTCGAGCAGGCGCTGACCGTTCTGCGCAACCTGGAACACCGCGGTGCCACCGGCTCCGAGCCCGACTCGGGTGACGGCGCCGGCATCCTCTCCCAGGTGCCCGACACCTTCTTCCGGGAGGTGGCCGGATTCGAACTGCCCGAGGCCGGTGCGTATGCCGTCGGTATCGCCTTCCTGCCGGAGGACGGGGCCCAGGACGCCGTCTCGCAGATCGAGACGATCGCGTCCGAGGAGGGGCTGACGGTTCTCGGCTGGCGCGAGGTTCCCGTCGCCCCCGAGCTGCTGGGCGCCACCGCCCGGTCGACGATGCCCGTCTTCCGCCAGGTCTTCGTGGCGGACGGTTCCTCGAAGGACATCGCCCTCGACCGCAAGGCCTTCGTGCTGCGCAAGCGCGCCGAGCGCGAGGCCGGTGTCTACTTCCCGTCGCTGTCGGCCCGCACGATCGTCTACAAGGGCATGCTGACCACGGGTCAGCTGGAGCCCTTCTTCCCGGACTTGTCCGACCGCCGCTTCGGCTCGGCCGTCGCCCTCGTCCACTCGCGCTTCTCGACGAACACCTTCCCGTCGTGGCCGCTCGCGCACCCGTACCGCTTCGTCGCGCACAACGGTGAGATCAACACCGTCAAGGGCAACCGCAACTGGATGGTCGCCCGCGAGTCGCAGCTCGTCTCCGACCTGCTCGGCGCCGACGACAAGGCCCTCGAGCGCATCTTCCCGGTGTGCACGCCGGACGCCTCCGACTCCGCGTCCTTCGACGAGGTGCTGGAGCTGCTCCACCTCGGTGGCCGCTCCCTGCCGCACTCCGTGCTGATGATGATCCCGGAGGCGTGGGAGAACCACGACTCCATGGACCCGGCCCGACGCGCCTTCTACCAGTACCACTCCACGATGATGGAGCCCTGGGACGGCCCGGCCTGTGTCACCTTCACCGACGGCACCCAGGTCGGCGCCGTTCTCGACCGCAACGGCCTGCGCCCCGGCCGCTACTGGGTCACCGACGACGGCCTCGTCGTCCTCGGCTCGGAGGTCGGCGTCCTCGACATCGACCCCGCCAAGGTCGTCCGCAAGGGCCGCCTGCAGCCCGGCAAGATGTTCCTCGTCGACACCGCCGAGCACCGCATCATCGAGGACGACGAGATCAAGGCGCAGCTCGCCGCCGAGGCCCCCTACGCGGAGTGGCTGGAGGCCGGCGAGATCGAGCTGTCCGACCTGCCCGAGCGTGAGCACATCGTGCACACCCACGCCTCGGTCACCCGCCGCCAGCAGACCTTCGGTTACACCGAGGAGGAGCTGCGCATCATCCTCGCGCCGATGGCCAAGGCCGGTGCCGAGCCGATCGGTTCGATGGGCACCGACTCGCCGATCGCCGCGCTGAGCGACCGCCCGCGTCTGCTCTTCGACTACTTCACCCAGCTGTTCGCGCAGGTCACCAACCCGCCGCTGGACGCCATCCGCGAGGAGCTCGTCACCTCGCTCAGGAGCTCCCTCGGCCCGCAGGGCAACCTGCTGGAGCCGACGGCCGCGTCCTGCCGTAGCGTCACGCTGCCGTTCCCGGTGATCGACAACGACGAGCTGGCCAAGCTCATCCACATCAACGCCGACGGCGACATGCCGGGCTTCAAGGCCGCGACCCTCTCCGGCCTGTACCGGGTGCACGGCGGCGGTGACGCCCTCGCCGCGCGCATCGAGGAGATCTGCGCCGAGGCCGACGCCGCCATCGACAACGGCGCCCGGCTGATCGTCCTGTCGGACCGCCACTCGGACGCCGAGCACGCGCCGATCCCGTCGCTGCTGCTCACCGCGGCCGTCCACCACCACCTCATCCGCACCAAGCAGCGCACCCACGTGGGCCTGCTGGTCGAGGCCGGTGACGTCCGCGAGGTCCACCACGTCGCCCTGCTCATCGGCTACGGCGCCGCCGCCGTCAACCCGTACCTGGCGATGGAGTCCGTCGAGGACCTGGTCCGCGCGGGCACCTTCCTCTCGGACATCGAGGCCGAGCAGGCCATCCGCAACCTGATCTACGCCCTCGGCAAGGGCGTGCTGAAGGTCATGTCCAAGATGGGCATCTCGACGGTCGCCTCCTACCGCGGTGCCCAGGTCTTCGAGGCCGTCGGTCTCGACGACGCCTTCGTCGAGAAGTACTTCAACGGCACGGCCACCAAGATCGGCGGCGTCGGCATCGACGTCATCGCCAAGGAGGTCGCCGCCCGCCACGCCAAGGCGTACCCGGCCTCCGGCATCGCGCCCGCGCACCGCGCCCTCGACATAGGCGGCGAGTACCAGTGGCGCCGTGAGGGCGAGCCGCACCTGTTCGACCCGGAGACGGTCTTCCGTCTCCAGCACTCCACGCGCACCGGCCGCTACGACATCTTCAAGAAGTACACGGACCGCGTGAACGAGCAGTCCGAGCGGCTGATGACGCTCCGCGGGCTCTTCGGCTTCAAGTCGGACCGGCAGCCGATCTCCATCGACGAGGTCGAGCCGGCCAGCGAGATCGTCAAGCGCTTCTCCACCGGCGCCATGTCGTACGGCTCCATCTCCAAGGAGGCGCACGAGACCCTCGCCATCGCCATGAACCAGCTGGGCGGCAAGTCCAACACCGGTGAGGGCGGCGAGGACCCGGAGCGTCTGTACGACCCGGCGCGCCGGTCGAGCATCAAGCAGGTCGCCTCCGGCCGGTTCGGTGTCACCTCCGAGTACCTGGTCAACGCCGACGACATCCAGATCAAGATGGCCCAGGGCGCCAAGCCCGGTGAGGGCGGTCAGCTGCCCGGCCACAAGGTCTACCCGTGGGTCGCCAAGACGCGTCACTCGACGCCGGGCGTGGGCCTGATCTCCCCGCCGCCGCACCACGACATCTACTCCATCGAGGACCTGGCCCAGCTGATCCACGACCTCAAGAACGCGAACCCGCAGGCGCGGATTCACGTCAAGCTGGTCTCCGAGGTCGGCGTCGGCACGGTCGCCGCGGGTGTGTCGAAGGCGCACGCGGATGTCGTCCTGATCTCCGGTCACGACGGTGGTACGGGTGCCTCCCCGCTCACCTCGCTGAAGCACGCCGGTGGTCCCTGGGAGCTCGGCCTCGCCGAGACCCAGCAGACGCTGCTGCTCAACGGCCTGCGCGACCGCATCGTCGTGCAGACCGACGGCCAGCTGAAGACCGGTCGTGACGTCGTGATCGCCGCGCTGCTCGGCGCCGAGGAGTTCGGTTTCGCGACCGCGCCGCTCGTCGTCTCCGGCTGCGTCATGATGCGCGTCTGCCACCTGGACACCTGCCCGGTCGGCATCGCCACCCAGAACCCGACGCTCCGCGACCGGTTCTCCGGCAAGGCCGAGTACGTCGTGAACTTCTTCCAGTTCATCGCCGAAGAGGTCCGCGAGATCCTCGCCGAGCTGGGCTTCCGCACCATCGAGGAGGCCGTCGGCCACGCCGAGGCGCTCGACGTGACCCGCGCGGTCGACCACTGGAAGGCGCAGGGTCTGGAGCTGGCCCCGCTGTTCCACGTGCCGGCGCTGCCCGAGGGCGCGGTGCGCCACCAGCTGATCGAGCAGGACCACGGCCTGGAGAAGGCGCTCGACAACGAGCTGATCAAGCTCGCCGCCGACGCCCTCGCCGCCGACTCGGCGACCGACGCCCAGCCGGTGCGCGCCCAGGTCGCGATCCGCAACATCAACCGCACGGTCGGCACCATGCTCGGCCACGAGGTGACGAAGAAGTTCGGTGGCGCGGGCCTGCCCGACGACACCATCGACATCACCTTCACCGGCTCGGCGGGCCAGTCCTTCGGTGCCTTCCTCCCGCGCGGTGTCACGCTGCGCCTGGAGGGCGACGCCAACGACTACGTCGGCAAGGGCCTCTCCGGCGGCCGTGTCATCGTCCGCCCGGACCGGGGCGCGGACCACCTCGCCGAGTACTCGACGATCGCGGGCAACACGATCGCGTACGGCGCGACCGGCGGTGAGCTGTTCCTGCGCGGTCGTACGGGTGAGCGGTTCTGTGTCCGCAACTCCGGCGCGACGGTCGTCTCCGAGGGCGTGGGCGACCACGGCTGCGAGTACATGACCGGCGGTCACGCGGTGGTCCTCGGCGAGACGGGCCGCAACTTCGCGGCCGGTATGTCCGGCGGTATCGCGTACGTCATCGACCTCGACCGCGACAACGTCAATGTCGGCAACGTGAACGCCGTAGAGGCTCTGGACGACGCCGACAAGCAGTGGCTGCACGACGTGGTGCGCCGCCACCAGGAGGAGACCGGCTCCACGGTCGCCGAGAAGCTGCTCGCCGAGTGGGACACCGCCGTGGACCGCTTCAGCAAGATCATCCCCAGCACGTACAAGGCAGTGCTCGCCGCCAAGGACGCCGCCGAGCGAGCCGGTCTCTCCGAGACCGAGATCACCGAGAAGATGATGGAGGCGGCGACCAATGGCTGATCCCAAGGGCTTTCTCAACCACGGCCGCGAGGTCGCCAAGTCCCGTCCCGTCGACGTGCGCCTGAAGGACTGGAACGAGGTCTACGTCCCCGGCTCCCTGCTGCCGATCATCAGCAAGCAGGCCAGCCGCTGCATGGACTGCGGCATCCCGTTCTGCCACAACGGCTGTCCGCTGGGGAACCTGATCCCCGAGTGGAACGACTACGCCTACCGCGAGGACTGGGAGGCGGCGTCGGAGCGCCTGCACGCGACCAACAACTTCCCGGAGTTCACCGGTCGCCTCTGCCCGGCCCCCTGTGAGTCGGCGTGCGTGCTCGGCATCAACCAGCCGGCCGTCACCATCAAGAACGTCGAGGTCTCGATCATCGACAAGGCGTGGGACAGCGGTGACGTCGCGCCGCAGATCCCGGAGCGCCTGTCCGGCAAGACCGTCGCGGTCATCGGGTCCGGCCCCGCCGGTCTCGCCGCCGCACAGCAGCTCACGCGGGCCGGCCACACCGTCGCCGTCTACGAGCGCGCGGACCGTATCGGCGGCCTCCTCCGGTACGGCATCCCCGAGTTCAAGATGGAGAAGCGGCACATCAACCGCCGTATCGAGCAGATGCGCGCGGAGGGCACCCGCTTCCGTACCGGCATCGAGATCGGCCGCGACCTCAAGGCGACCGACCTGAAGAAGCGGTACGACGCCATCGTCATCGCCGCCGGTGCGACGACCGCCCGTGACCTCCCGGTCCCCGGCCGCGAACTCAAGGGCATCCACCAGGCCATGGAGTACCTGCCGCTGGCCAACAAGGTCCAGGAGGGCGACTTCGTGACGCCCCCGATCTCGGCCGAGGGCAAGCACGTCGTGGTCATCGGCGGTGGCGACACCGGCGCCGACTGCGTGGGCACCGCCCACCGCCAGGGCGCGGCCTCGGTGACGCAGCTGGAGATCATGCCCAGGCCGAGCGAGGACCGTGCCGCGCACCAGCCGTGGCCGACCTTCCCGATGCTCTACAAGGTCACGTCCGCGCACGAGGAGGGCGGCGAGCGGGTCTACTCCGTCTCCACCACCCACTTCGAGGGCGACGAGGACGGCAACGTCCAGTGGCTGCACCTCACCGAGGTCGAGTTCATCGAGGGCAAGCTGACCCCGAAGCCGGGCACCGAGCGCAAGATCCCCGCCCAGCTGGTCACCCTCGCCATGGGCTTCACGGGCACCGACCGCGAGAACGGCCTGGTCGAGCAGTTCGGCCTGGAGCTCGACGAGCGCGGCAACATCGCCCGCGACGCCGACTTCCAGACCAACGTCCCGGGCGTCTTCGTCGCCGGTGACGCGGGCCGCGGCCAGTCCCTGATCGTGTGGGCGATCGCGGAGGGCCGCTCGGCCGCCCGCGGCACCGACCGCTTCCTGACCGGCGCCAGCGAGCTGCCGGCGCCGATCCGGCCGACCGACCGCTCGCTGATGGTCTGACGGCTCGACAAGTGACCTGACGGCCACTCAAAAAACGTCCCGTACAACGGCGTACGGAACACAGACGGCGCCTGCCCACAGTCCCCGACCGGACGACTGGGCGGGCGCCGCCGCTTGTACTCCTCCGCCGTCCAGGCCGCCGTAAGACCGGGGGCCAGGCCCTCGGGGGGCGGGGTCCGAGGGGACCAGGAATCAGACGACCGCGGCGACGGCGACGGGGACGGCCGCGAAGCGCAGGACGCCGATACGTCTGCCTGGGCCGATCCTCAGCCCGTCAGTTCCGAGACCTTCGCGACCGCGACCACCGCCAGCAGCACCAGTACGCCCACGCAGGCGGCCGCCTGGATCAGGGCCTGGCGCGGCCCGCGCGGGGCGTAGGCGTAGGCGAGCGTGACCGCGGCCCCCGTCAGCAGTCCGCCGAGATGGCCCTGCCAGGAGGTGAGGCCCGCGGAGAGCAGCAGCCACAGCAGCAGGAACGTCATGAAGCGATTGACCGTGCGCATGTCCGCGCCGATCCGGCGGGCGAGGACGTAGTACGCGGCGCCGAGGCCGAATATCGCGCCCGACGCACCGACCGACTCCACGTGCGCGTCGGTGAGCAGCAGCTCGAACACCGAACCGCCCAGCGTCGCCAGCAGGTAGAGCACGATGTACCGGACCCGGCCCAGCATGGGTTCCACGACCCGGCCGAGCTGCCACAGCGAGAGCATGTTCATCACGATGTGCAGCAGCCCGAAGGTGCCCTCCGTCGGCGGCGTGTGGAGGAACCCGCTGGTCAGCAGCCGGTCCCACTGTCCGGCGACCACTCCCTCGGCGTGGAAGTCCGACGGGTGGCCGGGCTCGTAGAGGTAGTAGCCGCCGTCCGGCCCGACCAGCCGGGCGCTGAGCATCGCGAACCGGTCCAGGATCTCCGGGCGCACCACCTCGGCCAGATAGGCGAGGACGTTGAGCCCGATGAGCACGGAGGTCACGAGAGGCGTCGCGGCGATCCGTCCGCCCACGAGCGTGCGGGCCTGCCGCACCGACCGCGCGCCCTCCCTCACACACTCCACGCACTGGTGTCCGACGGCCGCCTCCCGCATGCAGTCCGGGCAGATGTACCGGTCGCAGCGGGTGCAGCGGACGTGGGACTCCACCTTGGGGTGGCGATAGCAGGTCGTGACGGTGGGCCGGGTGGACTCGGGCTGGGTGGACTGGGGCTGGGTGGACTCGGATGGGGTGGACTCGGGCTCCACAGCCGGCTCCTCGATGGGGACGGGACGAACGGTGAGCCGGTGGGGACGGCGGCGAACAAAATAGCGAACACCTGTGGGTGGAGGGAGAGGCGGGGCCCATGGTGCCGTAGCCTCGGCAGCCGCACGATGCACGAGGGGGAGAGCATATGGCCGCGATCAGTCTCAGCAAGGTCGAGGAGACCGCGCCCGCGCTGGTCAGCCTGTACAAGAGCGCCGGGGAGTCGCTGCGCAAGCACCGGCTGGACGGGGTGCGGGCCGCGGTCTATCTGGTCGTCGACTACTCCGGGTCGATGAAGCCGTACTACAAGGACGGCAGCGTGCAGGCGCTGGCCGACCGGGTGCTCGGGCTGTCGGCGCACATCGACGACGACGGGACCGTGCCGGTGGTGTTCTTCTCCACCGACGTCGACGCCGTCACCGAGATCGCCCTGGCCGACCATCAGGGGCGGATCGAGCGGATCGTGGCCGGCCTCGGACACATGGGCAAGACCAGCTACCACCTCGCCATGGACGCCGTCATCGACCACTACCTGGACAGCGGGCCGAAGGACCCCGCCCTGGTCGTCTTCCAGACCGACGGTGGGCCCATCAACAAGCTCGCCGCGGAACGGTACCTGTGCAAAGCGGCTCCGCTCCCGCTGTTCTGGCAGTTCATCGGCTTCGGGGACGCGACCAGCCGGCAGTTCGACTTCCTGCGCAAGCTCGACGAGCTGGCGGTGCCGGACAAGCGGGTGGTCGACAACGCCGGTTTCTTCCACGCCGGCTCGGATCCGCGGACCGTCGCCGACGCCGAGTTGTACGACCGCCTGGTCGGGGAGTTCCCGCAGTGGCTGGCGGCGGCGCGGGCGCGGGGGATCGTACGGCCGACCTGACTCACCCGGCGGTGCGGATCACCCGGCCGGGTGGATCTCCCGGCGACGGGTTGCCGTCGGCCGTCTGCTCGCCCCGTTGGCTCAGCCGGTACGCCCGTGTAACCCTGTGGTTGATCCGACGGGGAGGCGACGACGTATGGACGGCGCACGATCGGGGAACGACGGCACAACGGCGAGGCGGTCCGCCCCGCCCGGCAAGGGCGAGAGGATCGCCGACTGGGCCGACGGGCGGCTCGGGCTGTACGCGCTGGCCAAGGCCAACATGCGCAAGGTCTTTCCGGACCACTGGTCGTTCATGCTGGGCGAGGTCTGCCTCTACAGCTTCCTCGTGCTGATCCTCACCGGCGTCTACCTCACCCTGTTCTTCGACCCGAGCACCAACGAGGTCGTCTACAACGGCACCTACGAGCCCCTCAACGGCGTCCTGATGACCAGGGCGTACGAGTCCACCCTCGACATCAGCTTCGACGTGCGCGGCGGGCTGCTGATGCGGCAGATCCACCACTGGGCGGCGCTGGTCTTCGTCACCGGCATGCTCGTGCACATGATGCGGGTGTTCTTCACCGGCGCCTTCCGCAAGCCGCGCGAGCTCAACTGGGTGTTCGGCTGGACCCTGCTGATGCTCGGCATCATCACCGGCCTGACCGGCTACTCCCTCCCCGACGACCTGCTGTCCGGCACCGGCCTCAGGTTCGCCCACGGCGCGATCCTGTCCATCCCGATCGTGGGGACGTACGTGGCGTTCTTCCTCTTCGGCGGGGAGTTCCCCGGGGAGGACTTCATCGCGCGGCTGTACCCGATCCACATCCTGCTGCTGCCCGGGATCATGCTCGGCCTGGTGGTCGCCCATCTGATCCTGGTCTTCTACCACAAGCACACGCAGTACCCGGGCCCCGGCCGCGACGAGAAGACGGTCGTCGGCATGCCCTTCCTGCCGGTGTACATGGCCAAGGCGGGCGGCTTCTTCTTCCTCGTCTTCGGCGTGCTGGCGCTCATGGGCGGCATCGCCAGCATCAACCCGGTGTGGGCGTTCGGCCCCTACCGCCCGGACATGGTGACCACGGGTGCCCAGCCCGACTGGTACCTGGGCTTCTCCGAGGGGCTGATCCGGGTGATGCCGGGATGGGAGCTCAACGCCTGGGGCCACACCCTGGAACCGGGCGTCTTCATCCCCTTCTCGCTCTTCCCGCTGATCCTGCTCGCCATCGGCCTGTATCCCTTCCTGGAGGCGTGGATCACCGGCGACAAACGCGAGCACCACATCCTCGACCGGCCGCGCAACATGCCCGTACGCACCGGCCTCGGCGCGGCCTGGCTGAGCCTGTACGCGGTGCTGCTGATCGGTGGCGGCAACGACATCGTGGCCACGCATCTCCATCTGTCCATCAACGCGATCACGTGGTTCGTGCGGGTCTCGGTCTTCGTCGTGCCGGTCGTCACCTTCTTCCTGACCAAGCGCATCTGTCTCGGGCTGCAGCGCCGGGACCGGGACAAGGTGCTGCACGGCAGGGAGACGGGCACCATCAAACGGCTCCCGAACGGCGAGTACATCGAGATCCACGAACCCCTCTCGCAGGCGCAGCTGTTCACCCTCACCCAGCACGAGGAGCACCCGCCGTACGAGATCGGCCCGCTCGTCGACGCGAACGGCGTCCGGCGCAGGGTCAGCCCGACGCAGCGGGTGCGGGCCAGGCTGGCGCGGGCGATGTTCGGGCCGCGGACGCGGATCGCCAAGCCGACGGTGGAGGAGTACCGCGAGCTCACCAGCGGCGATCACCACTGAGGGTGCGGGCAGCGAGCACGTCGGCTCTGCATCCGTCCGGGTCGCCCCAGGCGGTGCGCAGGGCGCGGGCCTTGGTCAGCCACAGCGACAGGTCGTACTCCGCCGTGTAGCCGATCGCGCCGTGCAACTGCAGCGCCGTACGGGCGGTGGCGTACGCCGCCTCGCAGGCGGTGGCCTTGGCGGCGGCGACGTCGGCGGGCGCCATGGTGAGGGCGGCGCCGAACAGGAGGGGGCGGGCGAACTCCAGGGCGATCTTCGCGTCGGCGAGACGATGCTTGACCGCCTGGAACGAGCCTATGGGGGCACCGAACTGGGTGCGCTGCTTGACGTGGGCGACCGTCTTGTCGAGAAGCGCGAGACCGACGCCGAGAGCCTGGGCGGCGGTGGTGAGGCGGGCGTAGGCCAGGGCGTGGGTGGTGGGCGGGTCGGGGCTGAGGAGCTCGCCGCCGGGATTGAGGGGGGTGAGGCGGCGGGCCGGGTCCAGGGAGGGGCGTACCGGGCCGTGACCGGGGGAGAGGTGCAGGCCTTGGGGAGTGAGGGCCAGGTGGGTGGTGGCCACGTCGCCGTCCAGGGCGTACGGCGCTGTCCACGCCAGCGTCGCCACCGCCTCGCCCGTCGCCAGCGCCGGCAGGAGCCGCTTGGCCGGGCCGGGATCCGGTAGGCCGGCCAGCAGGGTCGCTGCCGTGACCGTTTCCACCAGCGGTCCCGGTACCGCATGGCGCCCCAACTCCACGAAGGCAACGGCGAGTTCGAGGGGGCGAGGGCCCAGCCCTTCGTACGCCTCAGGAACGGCCAGCGCGAACACTCCCGCTTCGGCGATACGGGACCACAGCGCGCGGCCCCGCGCATGCTCGCCCCGGCTCCAGTCCCGTACGGCCGACGGCGTGTCCGCAGCCGTCAGCATCATGTCCAACGAATCGGCGAACGCCCGCTGCTCGGCGTCCAGGAGGAACCGCATCAGCGAGGTCCCTTCGGCAGCCCGAGCAGCCGCTCGGCGATGATGTCGCGCTGGATCTCGTTCGTCCCGGCGTAGATCGGGCCGGCGAGGGAGAAGACGTACCGCTCGGACCAGTCGGTGCCGGCCACCTCGCCCTCTGCGCCCAGCAGATCGAGCGCCGTCTCGTGCAGCGCGATGTCGTACTCCGACCAGAAGACCTTGTTCAGGCTGGACTCCGGGCCGATCGACTCGCCGTCGAGGAAGCGGGCGGCGGCGGCGAAGGTGAAGAGCTGGTAGGCGCGGGCGCCGATCAGGGCGTCGGCCACGCGGTTCTTGGTGCTCTCCGGGCTGCCCTGGGCCTGCCAGAGCCGGTGCAGCCGGTCGGCGCTCGCGAGGAACCGGCCGGGGGAGCGGAGCATCAGGCCGCGCTCGTTGCCCGCCGTCGACATCGCGATGCGCCAGCCCTGGCCCGGCTCGCCGATCACGTCCTCGTCCGGCACGAACACCTCGTCCAGGAACAGCTCGGCGAAGGCGGGCTTGCCGTCGAGGCGGGCGATGGGGCGGACCGTGACACCGGGGGCGTGCAGGTCGAACATCAGGTACGTCAGGCCCTGGTGGGGCTTCGGGGCGTCCGGGTCGGTGCGGAACAGGCCGAACGCGCGGTCGGCGAAGGCCGCGCGCGACGACCAGGTCTTCTGGCCGGACAGCAGCCAGCCGCCCTCCGTGCGGGTGGCCCTGGACCTCAGGGACGCCAGGTCGGAACCGGCCTCCGGCTCCGACCACGCCTGCGCCCAGATCACCTCGCCGGTGGCCATGGGAGGGAGCACCCGGGCGCGTTGCTCCTCGGTGCCGTGATCGAAGAGGGTCGGGGCGAGGAGGCTGATCCCGTTCTGGTTGACGCGGCCGGGGGCGCCCGCCGCGTAGTACTCCTCCTCGAACAGCAGCCACCGCACGAGCGTGGCGTCCCGGCCGCCGTACGCCGTCGGCCAGTTCACCACCGACCAGCGGTCCGCCGCCAGTTCGGCCTCCCACGCCCGGTGCGCCGCGAATCCCTCCCCGGTCTCCAGGGACGGGAGCGGATCGGGCGGCACATGCGCGCGCAGCCAGGCGCGGGCCTCGGCGCGGAACGCCTCGTCGGCGGCGGAGTGGGTGAGGTCCACGGTCGCCCTCCCTCCTCACGAGTTCTTCCCTAACAAGTGTTTGGTAGGTTAGCGTGCTGCTATGACAAACGTCGAGGCGCCGGCGTACGTTCCCGGGCACGGACTGCTCCGCGGGCGCACCGCCGTCATCACCGCGGCGGCGGGCGCGGGCATCGGCGGCGCGACCGCGCGCCGCTTCCTCGAAGAGGGTGCGCGCGTGCTGATCAGCGACGCGCACGCGCGGCGACTGAAGGAGTACGAGGCGCAGCTGGCCCGGGAGTTCGAGGGCGCGGTGGCGTCCGCGGTGTGCGATGTCACCGACGAGACGCAGGTGCAGGCGCTGTTCGACGCCGCCGTACAGGAGCACGGCCGGCTCGACGTGGTCGTCAACAACGCGGGTCTCGGCGGGACTTCACCGCTCGTCGACATGGCCGACGAGCAGTGGGCGCGGGTGCTGGACGTGACGTTGAACGGCACATTCCGGTGCGTGCGGGCGGCGCTCCGGCTGTTTCGCGCGGACGGGCGTGGCGGCGTGATCGTCAACAACGCCTCCGTCGTCGGCTGGCGCGCCCAGGCCGGGCAGGCGCACTACGCGGCCGCGAAGGCGGGCGTGATGGCGCTGACCCGGTGCGCCGCGATCGAGGCGGCCGAGTACGGGGTGCGGGTCAACGCGGTGTCGCCGAGCCTCGCCATGCACCCGCACCTGGCGAAGGTGACGACCCCCGAGCTGCTGGAGGAACTGACCGCGCGCGAGGCCTTCGGGCGGTACGCCGAACCCTGGGAGGTGGCCAACGTGATCGTCTTCCTGGCGTCCGGCTACTCCTCGTACATGACGGGAGAGATCGTCTCCGTCAGCAGCCAGCACGCCTAGGACGACAATGGACCCGTGCCGACCAAGAAGAAGCCCCAGGTGACCGCCGCAGCCGCCAGGCGCCGCGAACTCCTCGACACCGCCGCCGAGGTCTTCGCCGAGCAGGGCTACAACGCCACCACCGTACGCAAGATCGCCGACCACGCGGGCATGCTCGCGGGCAGCCTCTACTACCACTTCGACTCCAAGGAGTCGATGCTGGAGGAGATCCTGCGGTCCTTCCTCGACGAGCTGTGGAGTGGCTACGACGCCGTCCTGGCGGCCGAGCTGGACCCGCGCGAGACGCTTCAGGCGCTGGTCACCGAGTCGTTCCGGGAGATCGACCGGCACCGTGCCGCCGTCGCGATCTACCAGAAGGAGAACAGACAGCTGGTGGCGCAGGAGCGGTTCGCGTTCCTCGCCGAGTCGCAGCGCAAGTTCGAGAAGGCGTGGCTGTCCACGCTGGAGCGCGGGGTCGCGGCCGAGGTGTTCCGGTCCGACCTCGACGTCCGGCTCACCTACCGGTTCGTGCGGGACACGGTGTGGGTCGCCGCGTCCTGGTACCGGCCCGGCGGACAGCACAGCCCGGAGGAGATCGCCCGGCAGTACCTGTCGATGGTGCTGGACGGGATCGCCGTACGCACATGACTCATCGGGGAATATGGGGAGTTGCCATGGCCGAGGCCTACATCGTCGAAGCGGTCCGTACGCCCGTCGGGCGGCGCGCAGGAGGGCTCAGCGGGGTCCATCCGGCCGACCTGGGCGCGCATGTGCTCAAGGAACTCGTCTCGCGCGCGGGCATGGACCCGGCCGCCGTCGAGGACGTCGTCTTCGGCTGCCTGGACGCCGTGGGGCCGCAGGCCGGCGACATCGCGCGGACCTGCTGGCTGGCGGCCGGGCTGCCCGAGGAGGTGCCGGGGGTGACCGTGGACCGGCAGTGCGGGTCCTCGCAGCAGGCCGTGCACTTCGCGGCGCAGGGCGTGCTGTCCGGCACCCAGGACCTGGTGGTCGCGGGCGGCGTGCAGAACATGTCGATGATCCCCATCGCCTTCGCCACCCGGCAGGCCGCCGAGCCGCTGGGGCTGACGGCGGGTCCCTTCGCGGGCAGCGAGGGCTGGCGGGCGCGGTACGGGGAGAAGCCCGTCAACCAGTTCGTGGGCGCCGAGATGATCGCCGCGACGTGGGGGATCAGCCGGCAGGACCAGGAGGAGTTCGCACTGCGCTCGCACCGGCGGGCGCTGCGGGCGATCGACGAGGGCCGCTTCGAGCGGGAGGTCGTGCCCTACGGCGGGGTCGCCGTCGACGAGGGGCCGCGCCGGGACACCTCCCTGGAGAAGATGGCCGGGCTCAAGCCCGTCATCGACGGTGGCACCATCACGGCCGCCTGTTCCTCGCAGGTCTCCGACGGCGCGGCGGCGATGTTGCTGGCCTCGGAGCGGGCGGTGCGCGAGCATGGGCTCACGCCCCGGGCCCGGGTGCACCACCTCTCGGTGCGCGGTGAGGATCCCATCCGCATGCTCACCGCCCCCATCCCCGCCACCGCCCACGCCCTGAAGAAGACCGGCCTGACCATCGACGACATCGACCTCGTGGAGATCAACGAGGCCTTCGCTCCGGTCGTCCTGGCGTGGCTGAAGGAGACCGGCGCGGATCCGGAGAAGGTCAATGTCAATGGCGGTGCGATTGCTCTGGGGCATCCGCTGGGGGCGACCGGGGTGAAGCTGATGACGACGCTGCTGCACGAACTGGAGCGGACGGGGGGTCGGTTCGGGCTTCAGACGATGTGCGAGGGCGGGGGGCAGGCCAATGTGACGATCATCGAGAGGCTGTAGCCGTCACGGCGTGAGACGGTCCCGCGCCTCCTGCGCCTCCTTCATGATCCGTTCCACCAGCTCCGCGCACGACGGCAGGTCGTCGATCACCCCGGCGACCTGCCCGGAGGCCATGACTCCGAGATCCGTACGGCCGTCCACCATCGCCGATCTGAGCAGCATCGGGGTGTTGGCGGCGAGCAGGACCTGGCTCCAGGTGAGGTCCTTGCCGTGCCGCATCGCCAGGCCGTCGTGGATCAGTTGCCGCCAGGTCAGCCCCGACAGTTTCCGGAAGCCGGCCGCCCGACGGATTGCGTGCGCCAGGGCCTTCGTACGGCCGGAGTTCTCCAGCGCGGCCACCAGTTCCGTACGCAGCATGCGGTGCGGCAGACCGTCGACCGCTCGGGTCACCGTCACGTCCTTGACCGTCGCCGCCAGATACCGCGCCTTCACCGCATCCGGCACCGTCGAGTCCGACGTCAGCAGGAACCGTGTGCCCATCGCGACGCCCGCCGCCCCGTAGGCCAGCGCCGCGACCAGTCCCCGTCCGTCGAAGAAGCCACCCGCCGCCACGACCGGTATGTCCACGGCGTCGACCACCTGGGGCAGCAGCACCGTCGTCGCGACCTCGCCGGTGTGTCCGCCGCCCTCCCCGCCCTGCACGATCACCGCGTCCGCGCCCCAGGCCGCGACCTTCTCGGCATGCCGCCGGGCGCCGATCGAGGGGATGACGATCACGCCCGCGTCCTTGAGCTCGGCGATCAGCTCGGGGGACGGCGCGAGAGCGAAGGACGCGACGCGCACACCTTCGTCGATCACGACACGGACCCGGTCGCCGGCGTCCGAGGCGTCCGCGCGCAGATTCACCCCGAACGGCGCGTCGGTACGGGACTTGACCTCGCGTATCGCCGCACGCAGCCGGTCGACGGTCATCGTCGCGGAGGCCAGGATGCCCAGCGCACCCGCGTTCGCCGTCGCCGAGACCAGCCGCGGGCCCGCCACCCAGCCCATCCCCGTCTGCACGAGCGGGTGGCGGACCCCGACCAGCCGGGTCAGCGGCGTCTCCATCGCCGTCTCCATCACGCACCGACCTCCTTGGCGCGGGTGTTCGCCGGGTCGATGACCTCGCGGATGAGACGGAGTTCGGCGGCGGTGGGTTCGCGGGTCGGCGGCACGTCGTCCGGAACGACCAGGTCGAACGCGGTCGCCTCCCTGACCTGCTCCAGGGTGACTCCCGGATGGAGCGACGCCGGACGCATCGTGTGGTCGGGTGTGGCGAAGTCGAAGACGCCGAGGTCGGAGACGACACGAGGGATGCGGTGATACCGGGCGCCGCCCGCGTGGTCGTAGCCCACCCCGCACACCATGTCGACCTTCTCGACGAACACCCGCCGGGAATGCCTCGGGATCCAGTAACTGGTCGGATTGTTGAGCGTGTTGACCGGCGCCCCGCGCACCCCGAGCAGCTGCCGCTTCGGCCGCTCCCAGTCGCCGATGCACGAGATGTTCTGGTTGCCGAAGCGGTCGATCTGGCTCGCGCCCATCATCACGTGCCGTCGGCCGCCGGTGACCAGGGCCAGGTGCTGTCGGTACGGCAGCCAGCCCTCGGTGGTCCCGTCCGGGCGGACGAGCATCGCCTCGCCGTCGGTCAGCAGCAGGTCCGGCGAGAACGTGAGCCGTGCCAGCCGGGCCCCCACCGACGGGATCAGGCCCATCGGGCTCGCCAGGATCTCCCCCGCGTCGCGCCAGGCCTCGGCGCAGGCGATCACGCAGTACTCGGCACGGGTGGGCGGGAGAAGAGGTGTGCGGGTGGCTTCCGTCGCCGTCATGAGCCCTCCCCGACCGCCGACCGGTACGCGTGCTCGTCCCCGCCGAGGAACCGCGCCGCGAACTGCGGCCAGGGCGTGGTCGCGTACGTCTTCTGGAAGGCCTCGTCCCGGCCGTAGTCGGGCGCACAGGACGTGAAGTGCGCCCCGTTCGGGGCCTCGACGACACCGGTCACCGTGTGCCGCTTGATCAGCAGCGACTGCGGGGCCGCGTCCTTCGTCAACTCGGCCGTGTCGACGACCCGTTCGCAGGAGACGTACGCCGTGTCGGCCGCCTCGCAGAACAGGTCGTCGAAGTACGGGTCGGGCCCCAGGCACTGCCCGTTGCCCAGCCGGTCGGCGCGGTTGACGTGGACCAGGGCCGCGTCGAGCCGCAGCGCGGGCATGGCGACGAACGTCTCCCCGTCGTCGTACGGCGAAGTCACCGTCCGCAGGGCCGGGTTGACCCGCATCACATCCGAACCGATCCCGGCGCGCACCGGCAGGAAGGGCAGCCGGTTCGCGGCCGCGTGCAGCCCCCACATGAACATCGCCTCGTCGACCTCCATCAGCTCGAAGGCGCCGCGCTCCCGGGCCGCGCGGAAGTACGGTTCGAGGGGGATGGAGTCGAGGGTGGCGAAGGGGGCGACCAGCTTGCGGATCCGCCCGGCGGCGGCGAGCATGCCGACGTCCGGGCCGCCGTACGAGACGACGGTGAGGTCGGTGACGTCGGACCGGAGTACCGCCCTGACCAGGGCCATCGGCTTGCGGCGTGAGCCCCAGCCGCCGATGCCGAGGGTCATGCCGCTGTGCAGCCGGGAGACGACCTGCTCGGCGCTCATTGTCTTGTCGCTCACCTACGCCCCCTCCTCCGCCTTGCTGCCGAAGGTGTCACGGACCCGGTCGGCCACCCCGCTGAGGCCGGCCTCGAAGGTGAAGCCCTGCTCGAAGCGGTAGCCGCGGCGCACGTCGACCGGATCGATGCCGTTGATGGCGGCCTTGGCCAGGCGCAGCAGCTGCCCGTCCTTGGCGGCGATCTCGCGAGCCAACTCCAGGGCCGCGGCGCGTAGTTCCTCGCGCGGCACGACCCGCCACACCGAGCCGTGCGCGTGCAGCTCGGCCGCGGTCGCCGTGCGCGAGGTGTAGTACAGCGCGCGCATCAGATGCTGGGGGACCAGCCGGGCCAGATGGGTGGCCGCGCCCAGCGCTCCCCGGTCCAGCTCGGGCAGCCCGAAGGTGGCGTCCTCGCTTGCCACGATCGCGTCCGCGTTGCCCACCAGGCCGATACCGCCGCCCAGGCAGAAGCCGTGCACGGCCGCGACCACGGGCACCTCGCAGTCGTACACCGCGCCGAAGGCTTCCGCGCAGGCGTGGTTGGCGCCGATCAGCGCGCTGTGCCCGTCCCTCTGCAGCTCCTTGATGTCCACGCCCGCGTTGAAGCCGCGCCCCTCGGCCGTGATGACGACACACCGGACCCCCGGGTCGCGTCCCGCCGTCCGCACGGCGTCGGCCAGAGCGAACCAGCCTTTCACCGGCAGGGCGTTCACCGGCGGGAAGTCGACCGTGACGACGGCGATTCCATTTTTTCCGTCCCCCTTTTCCGGGGACGAGGTGGAGACACCCATGGCCGCATCAGCTACCTTTCCACCAAACGTTTGTTAGGTGAAGGGTAGCCGGGAATGGGGCTGGACGGGAAGGTCGTGGTCGTCACGGGCGGTACCCGGGGCGTCGGTGCGGGGGTGGCGAGGGCTTTCGCCGAGGTCGGCGCGGACGTCGTGGTCTGCGCACGCAGACCGCCCGAAGTGCCGCTGTCCGGTGCGGAGTTCAGCCCGCTCGACCTCCGCGACCCGGCAGCCGTACGGGCCTTCTTCGCGGCCCTGCCCCGCCTCGACGTCCTCGTCAACAACGCGGGTGGCACACCGTACCGACGGTTGACGGACGCGGACGCCGAGCGGCACGCGCGCGTGATCGAGCTGAACCTTCTCGCCCCCCTGACGGCATCCCTGGCCGCGTACGAGCACCTGAAGCGGGTGCGGGGCTCGGTGGTGATGATCGGCAGCGTCAGCGGCGGCCGTCCGTCGCCCGGATCGGCGGCGTACGGGGCGGCCAAGGCCGGGCTGGAGAGCCTGGCCCGCTCGATGGCGGTGGAGTGGGCGCCCGAGGTCCGGGTCAACACCCTGGTCGTGGGGATGGTCCGCACGGAGCGGTCCGCTCTCCACTACGGCGGCGAGGACGGCATCGCCGGCGTCTCCCGCACCGTCCCGCTCGGCCGCCTCGCGGAACCGTCCGACGTGGGCGCGGCCGCCGTCTTCCTCGCCTCCGACTCCGCCGCCTACATCAGCGGGGCGAGCCTTCTCGTGCACGGCGGGGGCGAGCGACCCGCGTTCCTGGACGCCGCAACGGTCAACAAGGAGGCATGACATGAGCCGGATGTGTGAGGGGCGGGTCGTGGTCGTCACCGGCGGGGGCCGGGGGCTCGGGCGCGCGCATGCGCTCGCGTTCGCGGCGGCGGGAGCGAAGGTCGTCGTCAATGATCTCGGGGTGGGCCTTGACGGCACGCAGGCCGCCGGTGGTCCTGCGGGGGACGTGGCGGTCGAGGGCCCTGCGCGGGGGGTGGCGGGTGACGGCTCTGCGCGGGGGGTGGCCGGCGACGGCCCTGCGCGGCAGGTGGCGGCCGACAGTCCCGGGCCCCGGGTGGCCTCCGACGGCCCTGCGCGGCAGGTGGCCGTCGAGGGCACCGCGCGGCAGGTGGCCGTCGACAACCCGGCCCGGCAGGTGGTCGACGAGATCCGCGCGGCTGGCGGCGAGGCGATCGCGCACGGCGGCGACATCGCGACCAGCGCCGGGGCGGCCTCCCTGGTGGCGGCCGCGCTGGAGACGTACGGCCGTCTCGACACCCTCGTCAACAACGCCGGCTTCCTGCGCGACCGGATGCTGGTCAACCTCGACGAGGACGACTGGGACGCCGTCGTACGGGTTCATCTCAAGGGCCACTTCCTCCCCCTGAAGCACGCGGCCGCGCACTGGCGGGCGGAGGCGAAGGCGGGCCGCACGCCGGTCGCCCGGATCGTCAACACGAGCAGTGGGGCGGGGTTGCTGGGCTCGCTCGGCCAGGCCAACTACAGCGCCGCGAAGGCCGGCATCGTCGCCCTGACCCTGGTCGCGGCGGCCGAGCTGGGCCGCTACGGCGTCCAGGTCAACGCGATCGCCCCGGCGGCCCGTACCCGTATGACGGAACGTACCTTCGCGGTGTCGATGGCGGCTCCTGACACCGGCTTCGACGCCATGGCTCCGGGGAACGTCTCCCCGTTGGCCGTCTGGCTGGGCTCGGCGGCGAGTGAGGGTGTGACGGGGCGGGTCTTCGAGGCGGAGGGTGGTCGGATCACGGTCATGGAGGGGTGGCGGGCGGGGCCGAGCACGGACAAGGGGGCGCGGTGGACGCCGGAGGAGGCGGGGGAGACGGCGCTGAAGCTGGTGGGGGAGGCGGGGGTGCCGGGGCCGGTGTACGGCGCGTGAGGGGTTCTTCGCGGCCCTGAACGGGCCTCGTCCTCAAACGCCGGACAGGCTAAGACAGCCCCTCCGGCGTTTGAGGAGCGGGGGTCCAGGGGGCGGAGCCCCCTGGCCGGGGTCGAAGGGGCGGAGCCCCTTCAGGATGGGACGGGTAGGGGCGGCGGGGGCGAAAACCCCTACGTGTCGCACTCCAGCACCGCCCGGCACAACCCACACCGCGCCCGAACCCGCCCCCGCACCGGCACCCGAATCCGCTGCTGACACGTCGGACACGGAAACGACACCCGCAACGGCCCCCGGCCATCCGGCGTGAACGCATACGGCACCCCCGCCTGCGCCCCACCCCCGCCCCCGCCCCGCTCCTGGGCATGGCGCCGATCCCGCGCGTACCGCCGCCGCCCCGCCCACCCCGCCGCCGTCAGCGGCGGCTGCTGCTCGTCGCGCCGGGCCTCGGCAAGGCCCTTCCCATACGCCGTGTACGCCTGCGGACTGGTGAACCACACCGACGGATCCTCGGCGAAGACCAGCGCCCGCTTGGCGAGCACGTACCCGAACTCCTCCGGCGTCAGATACCCCAGCTTCTGCGAGGACGCATCGTCCTCCCGGTAGGCGTCGAGAAGCAGCCAGCCTGCGCCGAGATACGTCGTCGCCGTGTCGGTGAGGATCTCGTTGTCCCGGATGCCGGGGAAGGACAGGTCGAGGCGGTGCAGGTACACATGCATCACCTCGTGGGCGAGGGCCGCCCCGATGTCCCGGCGATGGGTGCGGAAGCGGTCGTTCAGCTCGACGAAGTACTCGGGCCCGGCGGCGAGTTCGACGCTGGCCGCGTGGCTCATCTCGCGGAAGCTGACGACCAGCCGCGCGTCCGGCAGGCGGTAGTGCCGCACCAGTTCGCGGGCCACGCGCTGCGCGCCCAGATACAGGTCGTCCGTGTCGCAGAACGCCACATCGGCCGGCAGCACGCTGGTCGCGAACGTCTGGACGGTGTCGTACGACAGCCGTTTGTAGAGCGCGGTGATCGAGGCCCGCACCGTCTGAAGGTGTGGGAAGCCGTGCTGGACCGGTCCGCCGTTCGCCACGCCCGTACCCCCAAGACGCCTTGAACCCGATTCCACTCTACGGGGATGTGAGGGGTTTTTCCCCGGCGAGGTTCCATGCCCGGGGCGTGAGATCCGTCCTTGTCAAGCATGTCACCTGATCTTCATACTGCGGGCCGCTCAACACGCCATGAAAGGACGTACGTTGACCCTTAGCTCGCCGAAGAGAAGCGGCATAACCCTGGCCAAAAGAGCCGCGGCGGTCGGTGCCGTGGCCCTCGCGGTCGCCTCCCTTCAGCCCCTCAGCGCGAATGCCGCGTCCACCCGTGTCGTCGGTGGAACGCCCGCCGCGCAGAACGAGTTCCCGTTCATGGTCCATCTCTCGATGGGCTGCGGCGGGGCGCTCTACAAGAAGGACGTCGTGCTGACCGCCGCCCACTGCATGGACGGCTCCGGCAACAACACCAGCATCACCGTCACCGCGGGTGTCAACGACCTCGACTCCTCCGCCGCGATCAAGGTCAAGTCGAAGAAGGTCAAGGTGGCCCCGGGCTACAACGGCAGCGGCAAGGACTGGGCGCTGATCAAGCTCGCCCGGCCCATCGACAAGCCGACGCTGAAGATCGCCACCACGGACCGCTACAACCGCGGCATGTTCACGATCGCCGGGTGGGGCGACACGAAGGAAGGGGCCGGTGAGGGCACGACCAAGCTCCAGAAGGCCGCTGTTCCCTTCGTCGCCGACCGCATCTGCAAGCGCCACTACGGAAACCGGCTGGTGTCGAAGGAGGAACTGTGCGCCGGCTGGCAGAGCGGCGGCATCGACACCTGCCAGGGCGACTCCGGCGGTCCCATGTTCCGTAAGGACGACGCGGGCAAGTGGATCCAGGTCGGCATCGTCAGCTGGGGCGACGGCTGCGCCCGCACAGGTGTGCCCGGCGTCTACACCGAGGTCAGCACCTTCGCGAAGGACATCGCCCGCGCGGCGAACGCCCTGTAGGCGGCCGCCGCACCAGGGACCTTCACGAGTGCGTCAGACGGCCCGGAGGACCGGGGCACCCGCTTCACCGGACCCCGACCGGGCCGTCTCCGCCAGCTCCAGCATCCACACCTCGTTGCCGCCCTCCCGCAGTACGGGGCCCGGGACGTACAGCGAGTGCTGCGGGCCCGTGGACCAGTAACGGCCCAGACCGAAGCCGTTGATCCACACGAACCCGCGCGTGAAGCCCGGCAGCTCCAGGCGGGCGTCACCGGCACCCCGCACCGTGACGGTGCCCCGGTACAGCCCCGGGGCACCGTCCTCGGGCAGCTCCCGCGACGGCACCGCCCGGACCCGCTCGACGTCGTCCAGCGCCTCCAGTCGCAGCCCACGCGCGCGTACGTCGTGCAGATACTGCCGCTCGTGCAGCACGCCCCCGGTGATCCCCTTGGCTTCGCCCAGCCGCGGCCCGTAGTTGACCCGCCCCAGGGACTCCACCCACAGCTCCACGCGCGCGTACCCGGCGACGGGCTCCTTGAGGCTCGCGTCGTCCTCGGTGAGCACCCCGGCCCGCTCCCCGTCGACGTACACCACGGCGAGGTCCCGCAGCCCGCGCACCGTCAGCGGATACGGCTGCCGCGGCCCCGGCACCGTCACCTCGTACCGCACCAGGCCGCGCTCGACGCCCAGTTCCTCGAAGGTGGGCGGGACGGGCCCGGACGTCTGCGGGCCGCCCAGCGTCTCCAGTACGTCACTCAGGGGCGCCCAGTCGGTCAGAACCGCCTCGGCCGACGTGCCCAACGGGGCGGGCGCGGGCGGGACTTCGGGCAGCGGGCCCTCGGCGTACTCGGCGAGGACCTCGCGAAAGGCCCAGAACTTCGCCGTGGGGCGGCCGTGCTCGTCGATCGGGGCGTCGTAGTCGTACGACGTCACGTCGGGCTCCAGCGGCCCGTCGTGCAGCGCGCCGCCGCCCCGGTTGGCGCCCGCCCAGCCGCCGAAACTGGTGCCGCCGTGCGCCATGTACAGATTGACCGACGCCCCGCACTCCAGGATCTCCCGCAGGGCCGCCGCCGCGTCCCCGGGATCCCGTACGACATGCTCGCCGCCCCAGTGGTCGAACCAGCCGCACCAGAACTCCATACACATCAGCGGACCGTCGGGGCGGTGCCGGCGCAGCGTCTCGAAGGCCTCGCGCGCGTGGGAGCCGAAGTTCACCGTC
This sequence comes from Streptomyces sp. DT2A-34, assembly GCF_030499515.1. NCBI lineage: Bacteria > Bacillati > Actinomycetota > Actinomycetes > Kitasatosporales > Streptomycetaceae > Streptomyces > Streptomyces sp. DT2A-34. Next base: position 7,694,355 of record NZ_JASTWJ010000001.1, read on the forward strand.
GCCAGGACCCCGGGGACCGAGCCGCCGGAGAACATGTGGTCCTCGGGGCCGTCCGAGGTGAACAGCGGGACCGTGACGCCCTGCTCGCGCAGCAGGCCGGCCAGGCGGCGCGGATACTCGGCGTCCGAGCCGTAGCTGCCGTACTCGTTCTCGACCTGCACCATGATCACCGGTCCGCCGCGGTCGATCTGCCGGGGCACGATCTCGTGCCGCAGCCGCCGGAACCAGCTGGCCACATACGTCATACAGCGCTCGTCTCGCGTACGCGCGCGTGCGCCCAGCTCCGCCGTCAGCCAGTACGGCAGCCCGCCGTTCTCCCACTCGGCGCAGATGTACGGCCCCGGCCGCACGATCGCCCACAGCCCCGCCTCCCGCGCCGCGTCCAGGAAACGACCCAGCGCCTGCACGTCCCGGCTGTGCCCCGGTCTCGGCTCGTGCAGGTTCCACGGCACGTACGTCTCCACACAGTTGAGGCCCATCGCCCGCAGCATCGCCAGCCGGTGCCCCCACTGCGCCTCGTGCACCCGGAAGTAGTGCAGCGCGCCGGACAGCAGCCGCACCGGCCTGCCGTCCAGCAGGAAGTCCTCGTCCCCGACCGTGAACTCGCTCATGCGCCCACCCTCACCTCTGGCGGTGATCAGGTCCATGGACAAAGATCGGCGCTGCTTGGACCGAAACGACGCAGCCGCACAGAGGGGACCGCGGATGTACCACACCTGGATGCGGTTCTTCACGCCCGGCCCCGCCCACCACCGGCTCGGCCTCGTCTGCCTCGGCGTCGGCCTGCAGTACGGCGCCCTGCCCACCGTCGGCCCCCGCACCCTCGACCACCACGTCGCCGTCGTCATCAACGCGGGCGGCGGCTGGTACGAGGGCCCCGACGGCCGCCGTACGGCCGTCACCGCGCCCGCGCTGCTGTGGCTGACCCCCGGCGTGCCGCACCACTACGCGCCCGACCCCGGCACCGGCTGGGACGAGGGCTTCGTCGACTTCGCCGGGCCCGCCACCGCGACGTACACCGAACTCGGCTACATCGAACCGGACCGCCCCGTCGTGCCCCTCTCCGACGCCTCCGGCCCGCGTGCCGTGATCGGACGCATGGCGCGCGCCGCACGCCGCGACAACCCCCTCCTGGAGGTCGAGACCGGCGCCGCCGTCCACGAGCTCCTCGTCGCCCTGCGCCGCGCCCGAGCCGACCTCGCCCCCGACGGGGAGGCGGTCCTCAAGGCGCTGGCACGCGACGCGTGCCTGCCGCTGACGGTCGCCGAGCACGCCGCCCGGCACGGCATGACCCTCGCCGAACTGCGCACCGCCGTGCGGCGCGGCGCCGGCTGCAGCCCCAAGGACTATCTGCTCGGCATCCGCCTGGGCCGCGCCAAGGAACTCCTCGCCGCCACCGAGCTCCCCGTCGCCGCCGTCGCCCGCCGCGTCGGCTACGACGACCCCGCCTACTTCTCCCGCCTGTTCACCCGCCGCGTCGGCATGGCCCCGGTCCGCTTCCGCGACCAGCAGGGCCGCACCGTCCCCGGCGGCTGGAGCAACCAGGTCCCCGACCCCGACGATCCACCCGTGATCGAACGAACGCCCCTGTGAGGAGCCCCGTAGGCTGGGCCCTCATGACCACCAGCAACACGTCCCCCGGCGACGTCGACCCCGCCGTGCGCGAGGAGCTCGCCCGGCTGCGCGACAGCATCGACAACATCGACGCGGCTGTCGTCCACATGCTCGCCGAACGCTTCAAGTGCACCCAGCAGGTCGGCCACCTCAAAGCCAAGCACCAGCTGCCGCCCGCCGACCCCGCCCGTGAGGGCCGCCAGATCGCCCGCCTGCGCACACTCGCCGAAAACGCCAAGCTCGACCCGGCTTTCGCCGAGAAGTTCCTCAACTTCATCATCGCCGAAGTGATCAGGCACCACGAGAGCATCGCCGAAGACACGATCAACGGCGCCGCGCCCACGGCGAACCGACCGTAGGCGCGTAGCTCTCTCGCCGCATTCCCGCCCGCCCTGCGGGCGGGCGACGCGATGATGACGACAGGACCTGGACGGGCCCTCCCGAGGGAGTGACACGGCGGCCGATGCCGGGCATGCTGCGCTGTGCACTCCATGCCAGCTGACACGTACTCCCCGTCAGCGCCCCGGACATACCCTGGATGTCCACGCGGGAGGGACGTCGGGCCATGCCGTCGGATGCCAAGATCCTCATCGTCGACGACCACGAGGACACGCTGTACGCGCTGGAGAGCGCCCTGGCGCCGCTGGGCTACCGGCTCGCCCGTGCCACCAGCGGTGACGAGGCGCTCAAGCAGGTGCTCCGCGGGCAGGTCGGCCTGCTGCTCCTGGACGTCCGCATGCCCGGCGTCAGCGGCCTGGAGGTGGTGCGCTACATGCGGCGCCTGGAGCAGACCCAGCACATACCGGTCATCCTGCTCACCGGTTTCGGCGCGGACCACGAACTGACCGCGACCGCCTTCGGACTCGGCGTCGCCGACCTGGTCCTGAAGCCCATCGAACCCTGGGCACTGCGCACCAAGGTCCGCTACCTGTACGACTCCTACCAGCGCCGGCGCAGACTGGAGCGGGAGGTCCACGAGTTACGCGCCCTCATCAAGGACGACCCCGGGGGCCAGGAACCCGGCCCACGCCCCGCCTTGCCCCACCCCGACGCCCGCGTCCCGCCCCAGCGGGACAGCCCGGCGGCGACATCGGCCAAGGACCGGACCTGAGGCGGCAGACCAAAGACTGGACATAACGCACTTATTGATCAGCCTCTGTGCCTTGTCAGCGGCATCAGGCAGCATGTCCTGCATGTCCGTACTGACGCGCGACGAAGCGCAGACCCGTGCCCTGCTCCTCGACGTCCACCGCTACACCATCGAACTCGATCTGACCACCGGGGACGAGACCTTCGACTCCCGCACCGTCATCCGGTTCACCACGCGCGCGGACCACGCGGACACGGACACCTTCGTCGAGATCAAGCCGGCCGAGCTGCGCTCCGTCACGCTGGACGGACAACCCCTCGACCCGCAGACCCTGGACGAGAACCGGCTGCCCCTGAAGAACCTCACCGCCGGCGAGCACGAACTGCGCGTCGAGGCGGCCATGCGCTACTCCCGCACCGGCGAGGGCATGCACCGCTTCACCGACCCCAGCGACGGCGAGACCTACGTCTACACGCAGCTGTTCATGGAGGACGTCCAGCGCGTCTTCGCCGCCTTCGACCAGCCGGACCTCAAGGCCGTCTTCGATCTGTCCGTCAAGGCCCCCGAGGGCTGGACCGTCCTCGCCAACGGCATCACCGAACACCTCGGCGACGGTCGCTGGCAGGCCGCACCCACCCCGCTGATCTCCACCTACCTCGTCGCCGTCGCCGCCGGCCCCTGGCACTCCGTACGCACCGAACACCGCGGCCTGCCCTTCGGCCTGCACTGCCGCCGCTCGCTCGCGCGCCATCTCGACACCGACACCGACGAGCTCTTCGAGGTCACGCGCGCGTGCTTCGACCGCTACCACGAGAAGTTCGACGAGCCCTACCCCTTCGACTCCTACGACCAGGCGTTCGTCCCCGAGTTCAACGCCGGCGCCATGGAGAACCCCGGACTGGTCACCTTCCGCGACGAGTTCGTCTACCGCTCCGCCGTCACCGACACCGAGCGCCAGACCCGCGCCATGGTCATCGCCCACGAGATGGCCCACATGTGGTTCGGCGACCTCGTCACCCTGCGCTGGTGGGACGACATCTGGCTGAACGAGTCCTTCGCCGAGTACATGGGCTACCAGACCTGCGCCGAAGCCACCCGCTTCACCGACACCTGGACCGACTTCGGCGTCGCCCGCAAGGCCTGGGGCTACGACGCCGACCAGCGCCCCTCCACCCACCCCGTCGCCCCCGAAGCCGTCCACGACACCGCCACGGCCCTGCTCAACTTCGACGGCATCTCCTACGCCAAGGGCGCCTCCGCACTGCGCCAGCTGGTGGCCTGGCTCGGCGAGAAGGACTTCCTCGCCGGCATCAACACCCACTTCGCCCGCCACAAGTTCGCCAACGCCACCCTCGCCGACTTCATCGACTCCCTCGCCTCCGCCACCGAACGCGACGTCCACGCCTGGGCCGACACCTGGCTGCGCACCACCGGCGTCGACACCCTCACCCCGACCGTCACCCCCGGCGAGAACGGCACGTACAGCCTCACCGTCGACCACGCCGGCAGCCGCCCCCACCGCATCGCCGTCGGCCTGTACGACCTCGACCTCGGCGACAACGACGGCCACCTCGTCCTGCGCGACCGCCTCGACCTCGACGTCCCGCACACCGCCCCGCACCCCATCGGCAAGCGCCCGGCACTGCTGCTGCTCAACGACGGCGACCTGACCTACGCCAAGGTCCGCTTCGACCCCGAGTCCTTCGAAGCCGTCCGCAAGAGCCTCGCCGGACTGCCCGAACCGCTCACCCGCGCGGTCGTCTGGAACGCCCTGCGCGACGCCGTCCGCGACGGCGAACTGGCCGCCACCGCCTACCTGGAGACGGCCCGCACCCACCTCCCGCACGAGACCGACCTCGCCATCGTCCAGGGCGTCCTCGCCTTCGCCGCCACCCAGGTCGCCGACCGCTACCTCACCCCCGAGGAGCGCCCCGCCGCCTTGGCCACGCTCTCCTCCCTCTGCCGCGACCTCATCCGCCGCACCGAGGACGGCGACAACCCCGGCCTGCGCCTGATCGCCGTACGCCACTTCATCGACGTCGCCGCCCACCCCGACACCATCGCCGCCTGGCTCGCCGACGGCACCGTGCCCGGCGGACCCGAACTCGACCCCGACCTGCGCTGGCGCGTCCTGGGCCGCCTCGCCGTCCTCGGCGCCGTCGACGACGCCGCCATCGCCGACGAGCTGGCGCGCGACCCGAGCGCCACCGGCCAGGAGGGCGCCGCCCGCTGCCGGGCCGCCCTGCCCGACGCGCAGGCCAAGGCAAGGGCCTGGGACGCCATGTTCGCCACCGACGACGGCACCGATCTGTCCAACTACCTCTTCATCGCCACCGCCCAGGGCTTCTGGCAGCCCGAACAGGCCGACCTCGTACGGCAGTACGTGCCGCGCTACTACGAGGACGCGGTCGCCGTCGCCGCCCGCCGCGGCCCCGCCATCGCCGACGCCGCCGGCCACTACGCCTTCCCCGCGCACGCCGTCGACGCCGACACCCTGCGACTGGGCGAGGAATGCCTGCGCGACGGCGAGCCGATCCCGGCGCTGCGACGCAGGCTCGCCGACCACCTCGACGACCTGGCACGGGCGCTGCGCGTGCGGGAGGGTGAGTGAGGCTGGTGCCGGTGACGTAGACGCCACCGGCACCCGGGGGTGCGACGTGGTGGGCTGATCTTCCTGCATGCCCCGACTCCTGAGCCCTGACTCCTGAGCCCTGACTCCTGGGGCCCGACTCGACGGCCCCAGGAGGATCAGCCCACGACAGGAGAGGACCGCCGCCGCCCCTTACTCCGCCACCCTCGGCAAACCACCCCCGACACGCTTTCCCCGCGCGCAACTACCCCTTTCGGGTTCCTGTCGTTGGGCTTTTCGGGCGCGATCACGCATCCGGGTACAAGCTGGAAGTCCCTCTTGCCCTGCGCCCGGGAGGACACCATGAGCGCGTCGCCGTCGCTCGCTTCAGGCCCTGAAGGTCCCCACGCCCTGCGGCCGTTGCTCGACACCGTGCTCGAAGCACTGAGCGAAGGCGCCCGAACACGCGGCGGACCACTGCCCGCCGGCGGCCCGGACGCGGTCGCCGCACGCATGCGCGACGCGGTCGGGGACGTACTCCCGCACCAGGGCGACCCGGGCGCCCTCCACGCCCTCGTCCGGGCCCTTGCAGCGGGCGCCACCGACCCCTCGGACCCCCTCTGCGCCGCCCACCTCCACTGCCCACCCCTCGCCCTCGCCACCGCCGCCGACCTCGCCGCCTCGGCCCTCAACCCCTCGCTGGACTCCTGGGACCAGGCGCCCGGGGCGTCGGAGCTGGAGACATTGGTGACGGCGGCGCTCGCGACGGAGGTGTTCGGCCCAGGGGGAGAGGAGAGAGGAAGCACCACCCTCCTCACCACCGGCGGCACCGAATCCAACCAACTGGCCCTCCTCCTCGCCCGAGAAGCCCAAGGCGCCGGCGTCCGCCTGATCCACGGGGCCAACGCCCACCACTCGCTGCCCCGCGCCGCCTGGCTGCTCGGCCTGCCCGAACCCGTCGCCGTACCCGCCCCGGCCGGCACACTCGACCCCGTCGCCCTCGACGAGGCCCTCACCCAGCTCCCCGGCCCCCACCTGGTGGCAGCCACCGCGGGCACCACCGACGCCGGGCTCATCGACCCCCTCCCCGACATCGCCGCCCTGTGCGCGGCCCACGGCACCCGGCTCCACATCGACGCCGCCTACGGCGCGGGCCTCCTCTTCAGCGACCGGTACCGCGACCGGCTCACCGGCCTCGACGCCGCCGACACCGTCACCCTTGACCTGCACAAGCTCGGCTGGCAGCCCGTCGCCGCCGGTCTCCTCGCCGTCAGTGACCCGCACGACCTCACCGCGCTCCACCACCACACCGACTACCTCAACGCCCACGACGACACCGAAGCGGGCCTGCCCGACCTGCTCGGCCGCTCCCTGCGCACCAGCCGCCGACCGGACGTCCTCAAGATCGCCGTCACCCTCAAGACCCTCGGCCGCAGCGGCCTCGGCCGACTCGTCGAGCAAGTCTGCGACCACGCCCGCGAGTTCGCCGCCCTCGTCCACGACCACCCCGGCTTCGAGCTCTACGACCCGCCCACCATCAGCACGGTCCTGTTCCGGCCCGCACACGCCACCGACGCCGCCGTCGCAGCCGTACGCCGAAGGCTCCTCACCGACGGCCGCGCCGTTCTCGGACGGGCCCGGATAGACGGGCGCCTGTGGCTCAAAGCCACGCTCCTCAACCCCCACACGCGCCCGGACGACCTGGCCGCTCTCCTGAAACTGGTGGAAGGAAACACCCCCGGATGATCCCCCAGCCGAACCCCCACACCGGCACCCAGCCAAACCCCCACACCGGCCCCCACCCGCGCCCCCAGACAAGCGCCTTCACACGCCCCCAGACAAGCCCCGGCACCGGCCCCCACGCCGTCCCCGACAGCGGCCCTCAGCCCACCCTCAGGACCACCCCACGCCACCACCACCCCGACACCCCCGACGACCCCGACACCCCCCGCGACCTCGTCGGCATCGGCATCGGCCCCTTCAACCTCTCCCTCGCCGCCCTCGCCCACCCCCTCACCGGACTCGACGCCGTCTTCTACGAACAGCGCCCCACCTTCGCCTGGCACCCCGGCCTCCTCATCGAAGGCGCCCGCATCCAAGTCCCCTTCCTCGCCGACCTGGTGACCCTCGCCGACCCCGCCAGCCCCTGGTCCTTCCTCAACTACCTCAAAACCCGCGACCGGCTCTTCCCCTTCTACTTCGCCGAGCGCTTCCACATCCAACGCGCCGAATACGACGCCTACTGCCGCTGGGTCAGCGAGAACCTCCCGGCACTGAGCTTCGGCCACCAGGTCGACGCCGTCCGCTTCAACCCCGAACGCGACGTCTTCGAAGTCGACTTCACCCAACTCGGCCCCGACGGAGAGGCCGAAGCACTCGGCCGCACCTACGCCAAGAACATCGTCCTGGGCATCGGCACCGAGCCCGACGTCCCCGACCCGCTCAAGCCCCTCGTCGAGGCACCCGGCGTCCCCGTCATCCACGCCGCCGACTACCTCGACCACCGCGAGACGCTCCTCGCCGCCGACCACATCACCGTCATCGGGTCAGGACAGTCCGGCGCCGAAGTCTTCCTCGACCTGCTCCGACACCGCCCCGTCGGACGCGAGGGACTGCACTGGCTCGGCCGCACCGACGCCTTCGCCCCCATGGAGTACTCCAAGCTCGGCCTGGAACACTTCACACCCGACTACACCCGCTACTTCCACGCCCTCGCCGAGCCCGTCCGCGACCAGCTCCTCGCCTCCCAGTGGCAGCTCCACAAGGGCATCGACGCCGGCACCCTCTCCGCCATCCACGACGAGCTCTACCGCCGCACCCTGCACGGCGGCTGGCCCGACACCGTCCTCACCCCCGGTGTCCGCGTCCGCACCGCCGGCCGTGTCGCCACCACCAAGGTGGAACTCCACCTGGAACACCTCCACCAGAACACCCGCTCACGCCTCACCACCGACGCCGTCGTCCTGGCCACCGGCTACCGCGAACGCCCCCTCAGCCGCATCCTCGCCGGCCTCGACCCCTACATGCGCCTCGACAGCAAAGAACGCCCCCGCATCGACGACCAGTACCGCCTCGTCATGGACCCCTCCGTCACCGGCTCCGGCTGCAACATCTACGTCCAGAACGCCGAACGCCACACCCACGGCATCGGCACCCCCGACCTCGGCCTCGCCGCCTGGCGCAGCGCCGCCATCCTCAACTCCGTAACCGGCAAAGAGGCTTACCCCCTGCCCACCCGGACGGCCTTCACCACCTTCGGCCTCGACCCAGCCCTCCCACGCCACGTCCGCTCCCGCCAGATCGGCGCCCAGCGCGGAACGGTCGTCCCACTCAAGGGCTGACGGGGAGCACCAGGGCATACGAAAGGCGCCTGAACGCCCCAGGGAGGGAAAGTCCAGGCGCCTCACGTACCACAGCTCAGAACACCGGCGTACCGTTCCGCGTCAACTTCCAGCCCACCGACGCGAAGTCCTTCGGGTCCAGCACACCCTTCGCGGTCACCCACTCCGCGATCCGCGTGCGAATCTCCGTCGACTCCGACCACAACTCCTGAGCCGACGCCACATGCGGGAACGCACCACCGCCATTGGCCCGGTAGTTGTTCACCGCGAACACGAACCGCTGGGCGTCGTCCAGCGCGGCACCGTTGTACGACAGGTTCTTGATCCGCGAACCGGCCGCCTGGGCGACGTCGATCTCGTACGACAGCCCCGACACGTAGTCGTAGTTGTAGTCCGGGCGGCCACCCGCGTTCGTCAGCTTCTCCACGTCGACCGCCGCGTCCGCCGCCGTCTGCACGAAGTACTCCGCCGAATACTCCAGATACGCCTTGATCTGCGCACCCGTCATCAGCTTCGCGACCAGCGTGTTGTCGTACACATACAGACTCGACAGATCCCGGATCGTCACCTCACCGGCCGGAATCTCCGAAGTACGGGAGAACGGCGACGCCTGGGAGATGACCGGCAGCGAGGCGTACTCCGTGCCCGCCAGCGCCGCCTTCGCCACATCCTCCTGAACCTTCGTGATCAGGTCGATGATCGGGGCATCCTTGTAACGGGCATCGACCGTCGTCAGCTTCTCGGTCGCTGTTCCGACCACCTGGTTGACGTACTCCACGACGATGTCGTGGTCGTCCTTCAGCAGCTTGGTGATCTTCGGGTCGTCGGCGACCGTCTTCGAGTCACGCACCGTCGCCTTCACCGACTCGACCGTCCAGCGGCCCTTGGAGAAGACCAGCTCGAAGTCGAACAGGGTCAGCCGCTGCGCGTAACACAGCGGCTCCGACAGCACGACCGTCTTCCCCGTCTTCTCGTTCGTGACCAGCAGCTCCGCGATCTCCGTGTGCGCATGCCCGACCAGAATCGCGTCGATGCCCGGCACCTGCTGCGCCACCAGCGCCGACGAGTTCTCGACGTACGGCAACTGGTCACCGTACGACGACGTCCCCGACGAACCGGAGTGCGCCGACACGACCACCACATCGGCACCCATCGAACGCAGCTTCGGCACCCACTTCGCGGCCTGCTCCTCCAGCCCCGGGAACACCATCTTGCCCTCGACGTACGCCTTGTCCCAGATCGCGATACCCGGGTTCGTCAGACCGAGCACCGCGACCTTCACCGGCGGGGCACCCGGCACACAGAACTTCTTGATGAAGTACGGCGGGAAGGCGGGCTTCAACGTCTTCGCGTCCAGCGCGTTCGCACCCAGCAGCGGAAATTCGCACTGCTTCTCGAACTTGCGCAGCGTCTCGATGCCGTAGTTGAACTCGTGGTTGCCCAGCGCCACCGCGTCATACCCGATCGCGTTCATCGCCGCCGCCATCGGATGGACCGGACCACCCTTCGCGGTGATCGGGTCCACCTTCGCGTAGTAGTACGTCAGCGGCGTGCCCTGGATCGTGTCGCCCGCGTCGATGAGCAGCGTGTTGCGGCGGCCCTTCTCCTCACGGACCTGGCTCACCAGCGTCGAGACACGCGCCAGACCCTTCGCGTTGCCCTTGGCGTCCGAAAACTCCGCGTCCTTGAAGTAGTCCCAGTTGAAGATGTTGCCGTGCAGATCGGTCGTGCCCATCACCGTCAGCGAATACCGCTTCACCGGCCGAGAGCCCTTCGCCGACCCCGACCCCGTCACCGTCTCCGCGGCCTGCGCCGCCGGGGCAGCCACCGCACCCGCCACCGCCACCCCCGCTCCGGTCACGGCGGACTTCTTCAGGAACTTCCGGCGGTTCAACGGCATGACTGCTTCTCCCAAGGGAATGGTCAACAACGCGCGTAGATTCTGACCTGGCCATGGCAGGCGGCAACAGCCCCCACGGGTTTCGATCTGATGACCCGCAGGACTCGTAACCCAGCAAGCGATGACAGAGTGGGACGTATGACCGCCCCCTCAGACGAACTTCAGCCCGCCGTCCCCTACGGCACCCCCGACGCCCCCCGCATCGCCGTCCGCGGAGAAGCCCGCCTCGAGGTCGACCCCGAGATCGCCCGCATCGGCATCACCGTCGCCTCCCGCGGCAAAGACCGCCGCGCCGCCCTGGACGACCTCACCCGCCGCAACACCACCGTCCTCGACCTCGTCAAAACCTACGGCGACGCAGTCGAACGACTGGAGACCGGCGCCTTCTCCATCAGCCCCGAACTGAAGGACAAGGGACGCGGCGAACGCGTCCACGCCTACCACGGCCGCGTCCACATCACCGCCGTACTCACCGACTTCACCGCCCTCGGCGAACTCACCCCACGCCTGGCCGACCTGGACCTCACCCGCGTGGACGGCCCCTACTGGGCCCTGCGCCCCGACTCACCGGCCCACCGGGAAGCACGGCAGCAAGCGGTACGGGAAGCGGTGCAGCGCGCGCGGGAGTACGCGGAAGCGCTCGGCACCTCCCTGGCCGCGCTGGTCGAACTCGCCGACATCGGTGCGGAGAACGCCCCGCCGCCCTACCCACAGGCCGCCGGCAGCCGCATGCGCTCCATGGCCTACGGCGCCGCGGAAGACACCGCCGCCGCCCCCCTCGATCTCGAACCCCAGCGCCAGCACGTCTACGCCCAGGTCAACGCCCGCTTTACGATGACGCCCCCGCGGCTGTGAATGCACGGAAATTCGAATTCACTTGCGGTCGCGGATGAACGGCCATGACATCCACCGGGGGTGCTTCGAACGCTCATCGGAGCACCCCGCCGCACAATTCAACACTTGTCAATAGCCCTTCACGCAAAGGTTGTTGAGTAGTCATACGCGGCCAATTCACTACCCGCCGGTAAGTCATAGAGTCGAAACATGCGCCGAGCGAAAATCGTCTGCACACTGGGCCCCGCCACCGACTCGTACGACCAGATAAAGGCACTGGTCGACGCCGGAATGGACGTCGCCCGATTCAACCTCAGCCACGGCAGCTACGCCGACCACGAAGAGCGCTACCAGCACGTACGAAAGGCCTCCGACGAGACCGGCCGCAGCGTCGGCATCCTCGCCGACCTTCAAGGCCCGAAGATCCGCCTCGGCCGCTTCACCGAAGGACCCGTACTCCTTGAACGCGGAGACACCTTCACCATCACCGTCGAAGAGGGCGCCGAAGGCGACCGCCAACAGTGCGGCACCACCTACTCCGGCCTCGCCGACGACGTCACCCCGGGGGAGCGCATCCTCGTCGACGACGGCAAGGTCTGCCTGGAAGTCACGTCCGTCGACGGACCGCGCGTCCACACCACGGTGGTCGAAGGCGGCATGGTCTCCGACAACAAAGGCCTGAACCTGCCGGGCGTCGCGGTCTCGGTTCCCGCGTTGTCGGAGAAGGACGAGGCCGACCTCCGCTGGGCGCTGCGCACCGGCTTCGACGTCATCGCGCTGTCGTTCGTGCGCAGTGGCCGCGACATCGAGGACGTCCACCGCATCATGGACGAGGAAGGCCGCCGCCTCCCCGTCATCGCCAAGGTGGAGAAGCCCCAGGCGGTCGAGGCGATCGACGACATCGTCGCCGCCTTCGACGGCATCATGGTCGCGCGCGGGGACCTGGGCGTGGAGATGCCGCTGGAACAGGTCCCCATCGTCCAGAAGCGCGCCATCAAGCTGGCCAAGCGCAACGCCAAGCCGGTGATCGTGGCGACGCAGATGCTGGACTCGATGATCGACAACTCCCGCCCGACGCGCGCGGAAGCGTCGGATGTGGCCAACGCGGTCATCGACGGCACGGACGCGGTGATGCTGTCCGGCGAGACGAGCGTCGGCAAGTACCCCATCGAAACGGTCCGCACGATGGCGAAGATCGTCGAGGCGGCCGAGGAGGACATTCTCGCCAAGGGCCTCCCGCCCCTGACCGAACGCAACAAGCCCCGCACCCAGGCCGGCGCGGTGGCCCGCGCGGCAGCCGAGATCGGCGACTTCCTCGGCGCCCGGTTCCTGGTCGCCTTCACCCAGTCCGGCGACACCGTCCGCCGCCTGTCCCGCTACCGCTCACCGATTCCGCTACTGGCGTTCACGCCGGAGCCGGCGACGCGGTCGCAGTTGAATCTGACGTGGGGTGTGGAGACGTTCCTGGGGCCGCATGTGGAGTCGACGGACGCGATGGTCGACCAGGTGGATGAGCTGTTGCTGAAGTACGGCCGGTGCAAGAAGGGCGACACGGTCGTCATCACGGCGGGGTCGCCTCCGGGGGTGTCGGGCTCGACGAACATGGTGCGGGTGCATCACATCGGGGAGGACGACAGCCCCAAGTAGCAGACGGAGGGCCCCTCTTCGGCTTGAGGAGGGGCCCTTTGCGGTGGGGTCAGTGCTTGGGGCCTACGTGGGTGTCGAGGAGGGCGACGGAGGCCCTCTTGGCGACGGAGATGTTGTACGGGCTGCCGTTGCGGGTGCAGTGGGCCCAGTCGATACCGAGCTTGTCGAGGGTGTCGGTATAGAGGCGGCGGATGTCGTCGGAGACGTTGGTGAAGAAGTAGCGCGGGTATTCGTAGCGCTTGCGCTCACCGCCGACCATGCGGGTCGTCCAATTGGTGATGCGGCAGCCGTCGGAGTGGATGAGACCGCGGATGAACCCCCAGGGATGGGCGTCGACGACTTCTTGCTGCCAGGGTTCGAGGGCGATGGTGCGCTCGTGCTTCTTGCCGGGGCCGTGTTGGGGGAACAGGCAGTGAAGGTGTTTCGAGTAGACCTTCACGTTGCGGCAGCCGACTTCGCGGACGCGGCAGACGGAATTGCCGGGGAACACAGCACGCATGGCCTTGTCGCAGTCGTCCATGAGTCCAGGCCACTATTCGGAGCAGCTGATCATGAGGTTGGGGACGCGGTGCTCGGAGTAGCGGCTGATGTGGCCGTCGCCGAGATAGAGGCCCAGCAGGTAGCTGTAGGCGGCCTCGTCGAGCTCTCGCCCATCGCAACGGGGGCATGGCGGACTGTGTCGTCCGGGGCACTCGCCGCGCTTCGCCCGGTCCATATGCTTCCAGTAGCCGATGGTGCCGAAGGGCACGTCGAGCTTGCGAGCCACCTCCGCATTCGCTGCGCCGTTGCGCAGCAGGGTGAGTGCCTTCTGTCGAACCTCAGTGCTGTGAAAGGTCATGCGACTACTCTGGGTGAGTGATCGCGGCCGTACGCAGCAAAAAGCGGATGTTCACGAGAACGTGGACATCCGCTTTCTAGTGCCGGGTATGGGATTCGAACCCACACGTCCTTTCGGACAGAGGTGTTTGAGACCTCCGCGTCAACCAGTTGCGCCAACCCGGCTTGAGTGCTGCTGAGGAGTGTACCGGGTGACCTTACTGCGCCGCAGCTAGGTAGGCTCTTGGGAGCAGCACCCCTGCCCCTGAACGAGGAGCCCCCGTGACCGCCCCCGAGTCGCCCCAGCCCGTAGACGCGCCCGACGACGACAAGTCGCACGTGCCTCCGCTGACGACCCGTGTCGTCATCGCCGAGGACGAGGCGCTGATCCGGCTCGATCTCAAAGAGATGCTCGAAGAAGAGGGGTACACCGTCGTCGGCGAGGCCGGTGACGGTGAGCAGGCCGTCGAGCTGGCCCGTGAGCACAAGCCCGATCTCGTCATCCTTGACGTGAAGATGCCGAAGCTGGACGGCATTTCGGCGGCCGAGAAGATCGCCGAGGAGAGCATCGCGCCGGTTCTGATGCTGACGGCGTTCTCGCAGCGGGATCTGGTCGAGCGGGCGCGGGACGCCGGTGCCATGGCGTACCTGGTGAAGCCGTTCAGCAAGAGTGACGTCGTGCCGGCGATCGAGATGGCCGTGTCGCGGTTCACCGAGCTGAAGGAGCTGGAGAAGGAGGTCGCCGACCTCACTCTGCGCCTGGAGACGCGAAAGCTGGTGGATCGGGCGAAGTCGATCCTGCAGACGGAGTACGGGCTGACGGAGCCGGCCGCGTTCCGGTGGATTCAGAAGACGTCCATGGATCGGCGGATGTCGATGCAGCAGGTCGCCGAGGCCGTTATCCAGGACGCCGAGGAGAAGAAGGCCGCCAAGGGCTGAGCCGCCGTACGCACGGAAGAGGCCCGCGCCCCCTGAGCAGGGGACGCGGGCCTCGCCGTATGCACGAAACCACGTGGGCGAATCAGTCCTCGCCCAGGTACGCCTTCCGCACCGACTCGTCGTGCAGCAGGTCCTGCCCGGTGCCGGAGAGGACGATCTTGCCGACCTCCATGACGTGGCCGTGGTCGGCCAGGGAGAGGGCGGCCTGGGCGTTCTGCTCGATGAGCAGGATGGTGGTGCCCTGGGACTTGAGTTCCTGGATGGTCGCCATGATCTTCTGCATCATGATCGGGGAGAGGCCCATGGAGGGCTCGTCGAGCATGAGCAGTTTCGGTCGGGACATCAGTGCCCGCCCCATGGCGAGCATCTGCTGCTCGCCCCCGGAGAGGGTGCCCGCGGCCTGCTTCCTGCGCTCCCCGAGGATGGGGAAGAGGTCGTAGGCGCGTTGGATGTCCTTCTCGATGCCTTCCTTGTCGTTGCGGAGGAAGGCGCCGAGGCGGAGGTTGTCCTCGATCGTCATGCGGGGGAAGATGTGGCGCCCCTCGGGGGAGTGGGCGAGTCCCAGTGAGACGACCTTGTGGGCGGGGATCTTCTTCAGCGATTTGCCGTCGAACTTGATGTCGCCGGACACCGGCGTGAGCAGCCCGGACAGGGTGCGCAGGGTGGTGGTCTTGCCGGCGCCGTTGGTGCCGATGAGGGTGACGACCTCGCCCGCGTTCACCTTGAACGAGATGCCTTTGACGGCCTCGATCTTGCCGTAAGCGACCCTGAGGTCTTCGACCTCGAGCAGTGCGGTCACTTGTCGTCCCCTTCCGTGGTGCTCTGCGCCTGGGCCTCCGCAGCCTCGACTTCGGCGGCTTCCTCCTTGCCCGGCTCGCCCTCGAAGGGTGTGCCGAGGTAGGCGGCGATGACGCGTTCGTCGGCCTGGACGACTTCGGCGGGGCCTTCGACGATCTTCTCGCCCTGGACGAGCACGGCGACCCGGTCGCAGAGGTTCATGATGAACCGGATGTCGTGTTCGATGACGAGGACGGCGATGCCCTGGTCCCGGATGGCGAAGATGAGCTCTTCGGCGGCCCGGGTTTCCTGCGGGTTCATGCCGGCGGTGGGCTCGTCGAGGAGCAGCAGGCCCGGCTCGCTCGCCAGCGCGCGGGCGATTTCCAGCTTGCGCTGTTCGCCGTAGGGCAGGTTGCGGGCGAGGTGGTCGGCCTTGGCGGCGAGGCCGGTGAACTCCAGGAGTTCCATGGCCCGGGCCCGGGACTCCTCCTCGGCCTTTTTGAAGCCGGGGAGGCGCAGGAGGGCGGACCAGAGGCCTTCCTTGGTGCGGGTGTGCCGTCCGACGAGCACGTTTTCCAGGACGGTCATGTTGGCGAAGAGCCGGATGTTCTGGAAGGTGCGGGCGATGCCGGCCTGGGTGACCAGGTGGGGCTTGGGCGGCAGGACGGTGCCTTTGTAGGCGACCTTGCCTTCGGTCGGCACGTACAGGCCGGTGAGGCAGTTGAAGAAGGTCGTCTTGCCGGCGCCGTTGGGGCCGATGAGGCCGACGATCTCGCCGGTGTTCACGGTGAGGTTCACGTCGCGTACGGCGGTGAGGCCGCCGAAGCGCATGGTGACACCGCTGGCGTCGAGCACGGTCGTGGCGGTGGGTGCGGTCGTGGTGGTGGTCATGGCGGTCACGCCCCTGCCTTGGCGACGCCGGTCGCGCCTTCGGGCAGCGACTTGTCCTCCGGTACGTCGAGCTGTCCGGTCTCGTGGAATTCGAGCTGCTTCCTGCGGTCGGCGACCAGGCCCTCGGGGCGGAAGCGCATCAGCAGCATCAGCGCGACGCCGAAGAGGAGCAGCTGGTACTCCGCCATGAACTGGAGCTTGGCGGGGATCAGGTAGAGCAGTGCGGCGCCGATGAGCGGGCCGCTGATGGTGCCCATGCCGCCGAGGATGACGGCGGCGAGCAGGAAGGCCGAGTTCGGCGGTACGGAGCCGGCGAACTGGTACTGCTCGGGGGTGACGCTGTAGGACACGTGGGCCTGGACGGTGCCGGCGAGGCCGGCGAGGGCGGCGCCGAGTGCGAAGGCGAGGAGCTTGAGGCGGAAGCCGTTGATGCCCATCGCGGTGGCGGCGGTCTCGTCCTCGCGGATGGCGACCCAGGCGCGGCCGATGCGGGATTCCGCGGAGCGGCGGAAGACCAGGACGACGATGGCCGTGCACAGCAGCATCAGCAGGTAGTAGTTGCCGGAGCGGGTGAGTTCGGTGCCCAGGATGTTGTGCGGCAGTCCGAGGTTGAACCCGAAGATCTCCAGGTCGGGGATGTTGGGGATGCCGTTGGAGCCGTTGGTGACGTCCGGTCCGCTGTTGCCGTTGAGGTTGTTCATGGTGATGCGGAAGATCTCACCGAAGCCGAGCGTCACGATGGCGAGGTAGTCGCCGCGCAGTCGCAGGGTGGGGGCGCCGATCACCACGCCGAAGATCAGCGAGGCGGCGGCGCCGGTGAGGACGGCCGCCCAGAACGGGAATTCGACGCCGATGCTCGACTGCGGGGAGCCGGAGACCAGGGCGGCGGCGTAGGCGCCGACGCCGAGGAAGGCGACGTATCCGAGGTCGAGGAGGCCGGCGAGGCCGACGACGACGTTGAGGCCCAGGGCGACCGTGGCGAAGATCAGGATGTTCGCGCCGATGAGGGCGAACTGGTCGTTGGTCTGGGTGAAGGGGAAGCAGATCGCCGCGACGAAGGCTGCTGCCATGGCGACGTTGCGGTGCTTGGCGGTGAGCGCCGAGAGCCGCTTGAGGAGGCCTGCGCGGGTGACGGCGGTGAAGCCGAAGCCCGTGATGATCAGGAAGCCGATGAACAGCTCGGAGTACTCGGTGCCGATGCCGTACGCGAAGACGTACAGGCCGACGCCGAAGCCCGCGGCGATGATCAGGATCTCCGCCCAGGAGGGCAGTTCCTTGGCGCGGCTGGGCTCGGGTGCGGTGAGCGAGTGGCGTATCCGGCCCCAGAGGTTGGGGGTGGGGTCCGCCGCGTCGTAGGGCTGGTCGACCGGGAGGCCGAGGGCGCCGATGACGGCGACGAGGGCGCCGATGCCGGAGACCCAGGCGCCGGGCTCCAGGTTGACGAGGCCGCCGAGTTCCTGGCTGATGGCGCCCATGGCGTAGCCCGTGGTGCCGAACACGCCGAGGGCGGCGAGCAGGACGGGGCTGTTGGTGCCGCCGGGGGTGAGCCAGCCGAGGCCGCGGATGCCGTAGCCGGAGAGGGCGAACAGCAGGGTGAGCACGGAGCCGACGAGGGTGAGGACCTGGAGGCCGCCGGGGTAGCCGGTGACGGTGAGGTTGCCCGGGAATTCGTCGGTCCAGGTCCAGGCGAGGAAGGTGCCTGCGAGGGCGAGGGCGGAGCCGGCGACGGTCAGCGCGCGTGCCGCGGTGTGCGGCAGCGGGATGATGGGGGTGGCCGGTGCGGTGGACACCTTGGTGGTGTCGGTGGTCTTGTCCATGGGGGTCTCGGTGGTCATGGGTATCACGCCCGATCCGCGACGCGTTCGCCGAGCAGGCCTTGTGGCCTGAACAGGAGGACGAGGATGAGGAGGGCGAACGCCCATACGTCCTTCCAGGCGCCGCCGCCGAAGAGGTCCATGCCGGGGATGTCGCCGATGTAGCCGGTGGCGAGGGACTCGGCGACGCCGAGGACCACACCGCCGAGCATGGCGCCGTAGATGTTGCCGATGCCGCCGAGGACGGCGGCGGTGAAGGCCTTGAGGCCCATCAGGAAGCCCATGCGGAAGCCGACCTGACCGTTTTTCAGGCCGTAGGCGACGGCGGCGATGGCGGCGAACGCGGCACCGATGGCGAAGGCCATGACGATGATGCGGTCGGTGTTGATGCCCATCAGTTTGGCCGTGTCGGGGTCCTGGGCGGTGGCCTGCATGCCGCGGCCGGAGCGCGTCTTGGTGACGAAGAGGCCGAGGGCGAACATGCACAGCGGGGCGGCTATGAGTACGAAGAGGTCGCCGCGCTGGATGTTGGCGCCGAGGACGTCGATGGGGCCGCCTTCGAACTGCGGGAAGGGCTGGTCCTTCTTCGCGTCCGGGTACCACATCCACACGGCCTGCTGGAGGACGATGGACAGGCCGATGGCGGTGATGAGGGGTGCCAGGCGTGGCGCGGTGCGCAGGGGCCGGTAGGCGAAGCGTTCCGCCGCGGTGGCGACGGCGACGGAGACGATGACGCCGGCGACGATCATGAGGGGGATCGCTGCGCCGAGGGCGAAGCCTTCGGGGAGTACCAACCAGACGGTGAGGGCCCCGAAGCCCCCGACCATGAATATCTCGCCGTGGGCGAAGTTGATGAGCTGGACGATGCCGTAGACCATCGTGTAGCCGATCGCGATGAGTCCGTACATCGCGCCGAGGATGAGTCCATTGGCCAGCTGTTGCGGCAGTTCGTTCACCGCAGGGCCTCCGTGGAGTGGTTCGGATATGGCGCCGCGCGGGAGCGCTGATGGGTGCTCCCGCGCGGCCTGGATCAATGTGTGATGGGGGAGTGTTCTCTACTCGTCCTCTGCTAGCCCAGCTTGGGCTCGCCGCTGAACTCCGGCGCCCATGCGTTCTTCTCGACCTTGTACGCGGTCATCGTGTGGTTCGTGGTGTCACCGAACTCGTCGAAGGAGATGGCGCCGGTGACGCCGTCGAACTTGACCTTCGCCATGGCGTCCAGGACTGCCTTGCGGCCGTCGGACGGGACCTCGCCGTCGTTGCCCTCGACCGCCAGCTTGACGGCCTCGATGATGGCCCAGGTGGCGTCGTAGGTGAGGCCGCCGTAGGCCTCGTAGTCGTCCTCGTAGCCCGCGGCCTCGTAGTTCTTGATGAACGTCTTGGCGGATTCGAGCTTCTCGACGGGCTCGCCCACGGAGGTGGCGAGGTCGCCCTCGGCCTTCTTGTTCAGCTTCGGGAACTCACCGGAGTAGATGCCGTCGCCGCCCATGAGCGGGATGTTCTGGCCGCTGTCCTTGAGCTGCTGGCTCAGCGGAGCCGCGGCCGGGTACTCGCCGCCGTAGTAGAGGGCCTCGGCGCCGGTCTTCTTGATCTTGGCGACCACGGCGTTGAAGTCACGGTCGTCGGGGTTGATGTGGTCGCTGCCGACGATCTTGCCGCCGAACTTGGTGAAGTTCGTCTTGAAGGAGGCGGCGAGGCCGGCGCCGTAGGTCTTCTGGTCGTCGATCAGGTAGACCTTCTTGATCTTCGCCTGGTTGTACAGGTAGTCGGCGGCGAAGGCACCCTGGATCTCGTCCGTGGTGGCGGTGCGGAAGAACGTCTTGAACTGGCGGACCGAGTCGCCGGTCTTCCAGCCGTCGCCCTGGGTCAGCTCCGTACCGGTGTTGGCCGGGGAGACCTGGGTCAGGCCGGCGTCGCTGAACGGCTTCTGCATCTGCTGCGAGACGCTGGAGTTCAGCGGGCCGACGACGCCGAGGACGTCCTTGTTGCTGATGAACTTCTGGGCGTTCTGCTGGCCGACGGAGGGCTGTGCCTGGTCGTCGAGCGACTCGATCTTGAACTCGACGCCCTTGACGAACTCCTGCTTGTTGGCCGTCTTGGCGGCGAGGTCGGCGGAGTTCTTCATGCCGAGGCCGAGTGCGGACAGGTCGCCGGTCAGCGGGGCGTCGAGGCCGATCACCACGGTGGTCTTGTCGCCGTTGCTGCTGTTGCCGCCCTCGTCACGCGACCCACAAGCCGTGAGTGTCAGCGATCCCGCCGCGAGCGCGGCGGTTATAGCGATGATCGAACGTTGACGCACGAATCAGGTCCTTTCCCTGGCACGGCGGTTCCCCATGGAGCGCGCCGAGTCGAGCGCTGGGCCGAAGTGGCTTCGAATCCGGTGGCTCGGTGACTGGCGGTGACTCTAAGCGGGTGGAGGGAACATGGAGGAGTCTCTGACCAAGGCTGTGACGCTCTTGTTATGACACGGGGTAACACAGAGCGGTACTCGGTGGGGGGAAGAGTGGATTTCCGGCCGATTCGCCCTGTCCACATAGTGAGAACTCGCAGCGTCCGCGCGTAGCTTCTTCACTAGTGTTCACATGTTTTGGTGATGACCGAAGTGGTGGCTGGAGGCTACCAGGGGGCTTCTGTCGTCTTGTGTGAGGGGTGCTCACCGCGGGGGAACTGTTGGCTTGTATTGCGGCTGTATTACGTAGAGTTACGGCCGGGAAATAGGTTCGGCGTTCCTCGTTATTTCGTGTACGGGGCACGAAAAGGAAAAGGCGACTGACTCAGCCCCACGGACCTCCGGTCGGCTCGCCTTTGCGGTATCTCTCCTCGCACGACTCCTGTGCCCGGCGGTCGATCAGCCGGTCCGCCGCTCGTGCGCCCGCGCGCTCGCGTTCCGCCCGGGCGGCGTCCACGACCTTGCGGAGGATCTCGTACTGGCCGTCGGACAGGCCCATCGACTGGTGGTCACCGTAGGTCGCGCCGGTCAGTGCCCGGCGCGACCAGTAGCCGATGATCCGCGTGCACAGCTGCGCGGGTGAAGTCGCTGCGGGGGAGGGCGAGTTGGCGCTCGCCCGGGTCTCGGGCACGTCGCCCTGGGCGCCCGGCTGCCCGCCGCATCCGGCCGCCGGGCCGACGGCCGGCAGCGCCAGTGCGAGCGCCGCCCCCTGCCGGCGGGCTCCTCCCGTCGTCATGCCTCGACGTTATGCCGCCGGGCGTCAGGGTTCAACGGCAGGGAAAAACAAGGATGTTGGCCGTAACGGCACCGTCGTCGGGGCGCCGGCGTCAGCTCGCCGCCCGGATGTGCTCCCCGTCGCCCGGGTTCACGTCCCGCAGCATGCAGGTCAGCCGCGCGCTGCACACCCGCCGGCCCGCCTCGTCGCTGATCACGATCTCGTACGTCGCCGTCGAGCGGCCCCGGTGCAGGGGTGTGGCCACGCCGGTGACGAGGCCGGAGCTGACGCCGCGGTGGTGGGTGCAGTTGAGGTCGACGCCGACCGCGATCTTGGAGCTGCCGGCGTGCAGCATCGACCCCACCGACCCGAGCGTCTCGGCGAGCACCGCGGAGGCGCCGCCGTGCAGCAGCCCGTACGGCTGGGTGTTCCCCTCCACCGGCATGGTCCCGACGACCCGCTCGGCGGACGCCTCCATGATCTCGACGCCCATGCGCGTCCCGAGGTGCCCGGCGGAGAACAGGGCCGGCAGGTCGACGCCGAGCGCGGCGTACTCGTCGATGACCTCCTGCGGGAACGTCACGTGCTGCTGCTCGCCCATGGGTCCGGCTCCGTTCGTCGTGCACAGTCGCGTTACAGGTCGACTGAGCAAACGCTCAGTCGGTCACCGATTGTTCCAGACGTACGACGACGGACTTGCTGGCCGGGGTGTTACTGGTGTCCGCGGTGGCGTCCAGCGGCACGAGGACGTTGGTCTCCGGGTAGTAGGCGGCCGCGCAGCCCCGGGCCGTCGGATACAGCACCACCCGGAAGCCGGGCGCCCGCCGCTCGACCCCGTCCTTCCACTCGCTCACCAGATCGACGTACGAGCCGTCGGCGATGTTCAGTCGCTGCGCGTCCTCGGGGTTGATCATGACGACCCGGCGGCCGTTCTTGATGCCCCGGTAGCGGTCGTCGAGGCCGTAGATCGTGGTGTTGTACTGGTCGTGCGAGCGCAGGGTCTGCAGCAGCAGCCGCCCCTGAGGCACCTTCGGGTACTCGACCGGAGCCGCCGTGAAGTTGGCCTTGCCCGTCGCCGTCGGGAAGCGGCGCTCGTCGCGCGGGGCGTGGGGGAGCGTGAAGCCGCCGGGGCGGGCCACGCGCGCGTTGAAGTCCTCGAAGCCGGGGATCACGCGCGCGATCCGGTCCCGGATCGTCGCGTAGTCCTTCTCGAACTCCTCCCACGGGACCCTGCTGTCCTCACCCAGGACCCGGCGGGCGAGCCGGCACACGATCGCCGGCTCGGACAGCAGATGCGCGCTCGCGGGCTCCAGACGGCCGCGGGAGGCGTGCACCATGCCCATGGAGTCCTCGACCGTCACGAACTGCTCACCGCTGCCCTGGAGGTCGCGCTCGGTGCGGCCCAGCGTCGGCAGGATCAGCGCACGCGCGCCCGTGACGGCGTGGCTGCGGTTGAGCTTCGTCGACACGTGCACGGTCAGCCGGGCACGCCGCATCGCCGCCTCGGTGACGTCCGTGTCCGGCGTGGCCGCCACGAAGTTGCCGCCCATCGCGAAGAACACCTTCGCCTCGCCGTCGCGCAGCGCCCGGATGGCCCGCACGACGTCGTAGCCGTGCTCACGCGGCGGGGTGAAGCCGAACTCCTTCTCCAGGGCGTCCAGGAAGGCCGGGGCGGGCCGCTCGAAGATGCCCATCGTGCGGTCGCCCTGCACGTTCGAGTGACCGCGCACCGGGCACACGCCCGCGCCCGGGCGGCCGATGTTGCCGCGCAGCAGAAGGAAGTTGACGACCTCGCGGATGGTCGGCACGGAGTGCTTGTGCTGGGTGAGGCCCATGGCCCAGCACACGATGGTGCGCTGCGAGGCGAGGACCATGGCCATGACGTCGTCGATGTCCGCCCGGGTGAGGCCGGTCGCCGTCAGCGTCTCGTCCCAGTCGGCCGCGCGGGCGGCCGCAGCGAACTCCTCGTAGCCGTGGGTGTGTTCGCGGACGAACTCCTCGTCGACCGCGCCCGAGCCGGAGGCGCTATCGGATTCAGCCAGGATCAGCTTGTTGAGGAGGCGGAAGAGGGCCTGGTCGCCGCCGATGCGGATCTGCAGGAACAGGTCGGTGAGGGCGGCGCCCCTGAGCATGCCCTGGGGGGTCTGCGGGTTCTTGAACCGCTCCAGACCGGCCTCGGGGAGCGGGTTGACGCTGACGATCTTCGCGCCGTTCTCCTTGGCCTTCTCCAGGGCGGAGAGCATGCGCGGGTGGTTCGTCCCCGGATTCTGCCCGGCGACGATGATCAGGTCGGCCTTGTAGAGGTCCTCGAGCAGGACGCTGCCCTTGCCGACGCCGATGGTCTCGGAGAGCGCCGACCCGGACGACTCGTGGCACATGTTGGAGCAGTCCGGCAGGTTGTTCGTGCCGAGTTCGCGCGCGAAGAGCTGGTAGAGGAACGCGGCCTCGTTGCTGGTGCGCCCGGAGGTGTAGAAGACGGCCTCGTCGGGGGAGCCGAGGGCAGTGATCTCCTCGCCGATGATGTCGAAGGCGCGCTCCCAGGTCACCGGCTCGTAGTGGGTGCCCCCTTCGGCGAGAAACATGGGGTGGGTGAGCCGCCCCTGCTGCCCCAGCCAGTAACCGCTCCTGGTCGCGAGGTCGGCGACGGAGTGCGTGGCGAAGAACTCCGGGGTGACCCGGCGCAGGGTCGCCTCCTCGGCCACCGCCTTCGCGCCGTTCTCACAGAACTCCGCCTTGTGCCGGTGCTCCGGCTCCGGCCACGCGCACCCCGGGCAGTCGAAGCCGTCCTTCTGGTTGACCCGCAGCAACGTCAGCGCGGTGCGCTTCACGCCCATCTGCTGCTGCGCGATGCGCAAGGTGTGCCCGATGGCCGGCAGCCCCGCCGCCGCGTGCTTCGGCTCCGCGACCTGGGGCGCGTCCTGAACCGGATCACCCTTGGGCGGCTTGGTGGCCATCGCACACTCTCCCTAGTCTTCTCGTTCACCACGGGAACGCGTCGCCGACACCCGCACTGTTGCGGGTCACCGGCCGTGTACACGTGTGAGGTACGTCTCCGATCCTCGCACGGGGGACTGACAACGTGGGGGGTGGGCCTGAGGGGGTGCGGAGGGGGAAGCGGGGGGCAGGGGGGCGGTGGTTGTGAGGAGGGGGGGCGGAGGAGGCGTCAGTGGTTGTGGGGAGGCGAGTGGCCGGGGCACCAGGAGTAGGTGCGCGGAGGGGGACCGGCTTGCCGACGGCTGTGCGGCTTGCCTGCTGCCTTCCGTGGGCTGTCCCGCACCGCCTGCTCGGGTCCGGTCGCCTCCTACGCCCGCACCACTGCTGTTCCTGCCGAGGGCGTTCCGGAGGCCTCGTCCCGCCCGGCCGTCCGCCCCCCGCGTCTCCGCCGCCGCTTCCTGTCCGCGCCGCCCCTTTTCGTCCCCCGGCCGCTCTCCTTCTCCCCGCGACTCGCTCCGCTCCTTTCCTTCCAGCAGCCGCCTCCCGGCCCTCCCGTGCCCCGCTCCCGCCGCGTTGCCGGCCCTCGGCGCTTGCGTTGCCGTGGCCCCCGGCACTGCTGCTCCACCCGACCCCGCTCCCCCCGGCGCATCCTCGCCGCCCCGACGGCGATCAACGCGACGTGGGAGCCCGGCTGTGCCGGACCGGCCGGGGCCCCCGGTGGGGACCGACTGTCAGTGGGGCGTGGCAGGATCGGGGGCGTGGCAGAGACAGCATCGAAGCAGACCGAAACCAACCCCGGCGGCAGCCGGCCCCGCCTGATGCTCATGGATGGGCACTCGCTGGCCTACCGCGCGTTCTTCGCGCTGCCCGCGGAGAACTTCACGACCGCGACGGGCCAGCCGACGAACGCGATCTACGGGTTCGCGTCGATGCTGGCCAACACCCTGCGCGACGAGGCGCCCACCCACTTCGCGGTGGCCTTCGACGTGTCCCGCAAGACCTGGCGCTCCGCGGAGTTCACGGAGTACAAGGCGAACCGCTCCAAGACCCCGGACGAGTTCAAGGGCCAGGTCGAGCTGATCGGCGAGCTGCTCGACGCGATGCACGTCTCCCGGTTCGCGATCGACGGCTTCGAGGCCGACGACGTGATCGCCACCCTCGCCACCCAGGCCGAGGCCGACGGCTTCGAGGTGCTGATCGTCACCGGCGACCGTGACTCCTTCCAGCTGGTCAGCGAGCACACCACGGTGCTGTATCCGACGAAGGGCGTCTCCGAGCTGACCCGCTTCACCCCGGAGAAGGTCTTCGAGAAGTACGGATTGACGCCCGCCCAGTACCCCGACTTCGCGGCCCTGCGCGGCGACCCGTCCGACAACCTGCCGGGCATCCCGGGCGTCGGCGAGAAGACCGCAGCGAAGTGGATCAACCAGTTCGGCTCGTTCGCCGAGCTGGTCGAGCGCGTCGAGGAGGTCAAGGGCAAGGCCGGCCAGAACCTCCGCGATCACCTGGAGGCCGTCAAGCTCAACCGCCGGCTGACCGAGCTGGAGCGCAACGTCGAGCTGCCCAAGACCGTCGCCGACGTCGCGCGCGTGCCGTACGACCGCAAGGCCGTCGCGATGATCCTGGACACCCTGGAGATCCGTAACCCCTCCCTGCGCGAGCGGCTCTTCGGCGTCGACCCCGGAGCAGAGGAGGCCGAGACCACGCCGATCGCCACCGAGGGCGTGGAGCTGGACGGCTCGGTGCTCGGCACCGGCGACCTGGCCCCCTGGCTGGCGGAGCACGGCGGCGAGCTGCTCGGCGTGGCCACCGTCGACACCTGGGCGCTGGGCACCGGCTCGGTCGCCGAGGTCGCGCTCGCGGCAGGCGACGGCGCGGCCGGCTGGTTCGACCCGGCGGAGCTGGACGAGACCGACGAGAAGGCGTTCGCGGCCTGGCTGGCCGACGCCGACAAGCCGAAGGTCTTCCACAACGCCAAGGGCGCGATGCGGGTCTTCGCCGAGCACGGCTGGAGCATCGCCGGCGTGCGCATGGACACCGCGCTCGCCGCCTACCTGGTCAAGCCGGGCCGCCGCTCCTTCGCCCTGGACGCGCTGTCCCTGGAGTACCTCCACCGCGAGCTGGCCCCCGCCGCAGCGGCCGACGGCCAGCTGGCCTTCGGCGCGGACGACGGCGCCGAGGCCGAGGCGCTGATGATCCAGGCCCGTGCCGTCCTCGACCTGGGCGAGGCCTTCGAGGCCAAGCTCCAGGAGGTCGGCGCGGCGGACCTCCTGCGTGACGTGGAGCTGCCGACCTCCGCCCTGCTGGCCCGCATGGAACGGCACGGCATCGCGGCCGACCGGGCCCATCTGGAGGCCATGGAGCAGATGTTCGCGGGCGCCGTGCAGCAGGCCGTGAAGGAGGCGCACGCGGCGGCCGGGCACGAGTTCAACCTGGGCTCGCCCAAGCAGCTCCAGGAGGTCCTCTTCGGCGAGCTCGCCCTGCCCAAGACGAAGAAGACGAAGACGGGCTACACCACGGACGCCGACGCCCTGGCCTGGCTCGCCACCCAGACCGACAACGAACTGCCGGTCATCATGCTCCGCCACCGCGAGCAGGCGAAGCTCCGCGTCACCGTCGAGGGCCTGATCAAGACGATCGCGACGGACGGCCGTATCCACACGACGTTCAACCAGACGGTCGCGGCGACCGGCCGCCTCTCCTCCACGGACCCGAACCTGCAGAACATCCCGGTCCGCACGGACGAGGGCAGGGCGATCCGCCGGGGCTTCGTGGTCGGAGAGGGCTTCGAGTCCCTGATGACCGCGGACTACAGCCAGATCGAACTGCGCGTGATGGCCCACCTGTCCGAGGACGAGGGCCTGATCGAGGCGTTCACCTCGGGCGAGGACCTGCACACCACGGCCGCCTCGCAGGTGTTCGCGGTGGAACCGGCCGCGGTGGACGCGGAGATGCGCCGCAAGATCAAGGCGATGTCGTACGGCCTCGCCTACGGGCTCTCCGCCTTCGGCCTCTCCCAGCAGCTGAACATCGACGCGGGCGAGGCCCGCGCCCTGATGGACGCCTACTTCGAGCGCTTCGGCGGCGTACGGGACTATCTGCGCCGCGCCGTCGACGAGGCACGGGCGACGGGCTACACGGCGACGCTCTTCGGCCGCCGCCGCTACCTCCCCGACCTCAACAGCGACAACCGCCAGCGCCGCGAGGCGGCCGAGCGCATGGCCCTCAACGCCCCCATCCAGGGCACGGCGGCGGACATCGTCAAGATCGCCATGCTCAACGTGGACCGGGCCCTGCGCGAGGCGAACCTCACCTCCCGCATGCTCCTCCAGGTCCACGACGAAATCGTCCTGGAAATCGCCCCCGGCGAACGCGAGGCCGCGGAAGAACTGGTCCGCCGCGAAATGTCCGACGCCGTCCACCTCAACGTCCCCCTGGGCGTCTCGGTAGGCGCGGGCCCCGACTGGGAATCAGCAGCCCACTAGCCTCCGACGGCAGAGCCACACCTCGATGCCGGGCCAGTTTTCCCAACCGGCCCGGCATCCCGTGGCGTCCTGGAGGGGCGGCGCTGCAGCGCGCCCTTAGGGGCGCGGGGAACTGCGCGACCAGCCACAGACCACCGATAGCCCCAAAACCACCGCAACCAGGCAGACGCTCAGGGGCTCAGCCCCCATAACCCGCAGTCCCGAGAATCACCGCACCCGGCAAACGCAAGGGACCCCGCCCCACCCCCGGAGGGACCCGTCACTCGCGTGGCCCCCGCAAAAGCGCCCCCCACACCCGCCGCCCGTAAGGATGCGGACATGGGTATACGCACGCTCCACCGCCGGACAGCCCCGGCACCGGCGCAAGCGAACGCCGAGAAGGCCCCGTCCGAAGCGCAGCCGTCGCTGCCACCCTTCGCCCCCGGCGCAAGCACCGCCCGCATCCCCGCCGACCTGATGAGCACCCTGCGGAACACGGCGACGATCGCCCGCCGCGGCCTCGCCCACCGGGCACAAGGATGGGCCGAGCTCACCCGCAGCTACCTGGCCCTCGCCCTCACGCTGCTCCCACGGTCCCGCCCCGCAGGGACCGTCACCGTGTTCATCGCGCCCGTCGGCACCCTCACCGAGCCACCGGACGGCTCGGCTCCTTACCGGCCTCATCCGCACCCGCGCTGCCAGGGCCAGGACCAGGGCCAGGACCAGGGCCCGGGACCGGACGCCACACCCTGACGCCCACCGCGTACAGCAGCAGCCCCAGGACGAGCCCCGCGCCCGCGCCGAAGCACACCGTCGGAATCAGCTCCCAGTACTTCGCGGTCGAACCCCAATAGTCCCACCAGCGCGACGCCCGCTGGACCGCGGCCACCGCGGCGATCCCGCCGATCACTGCCCCGGCCAACCACCGGTCCCGTACCGAAAGCACCGGCACCCCGACCGGCGCGGCCGCGGGCGTCCGCCGTAGCGCCACGAACACGAACGCGGCGATGACGACCGCGGCGAGAGCCGAACCGCCGTACTGCAGATACCAGTACAGCGGCGAGCCCGCGATCTCCTCGCCCAGGACGGGAAACAGCCGCATCCCCCAGCGGTCGAGATGCGTGAACGCGTCCCACACGACATGCGTCAGCGCGCCGAGCGCGGCCGATACGTACCAGCGCAGCGCCAGCGACGGCCCTACACGCGCGCGTGACGCCCCGCAGCGCAACAGCGTGGCCACCCGCGCCTGTCGACGCACCGGCAGCAGCGCCACCAGCGGCTCGCGCAGCAGCAGCCACAGACCCACCAGCACCCAGGCGATCACCACGTCGATGGTGAACACACCCGCGAACGAGTGTGTGACATCGCCGAACTCCATAGCCCCGGACAGGACACTCGCCGCGTAATAGGTCATGTCGGGCGAGAAGGAGCCCGCCACCAACACGGCCGGTACGAGCGTGGCGCGGCCGGTTCCGTCGGTGCGTACGGCGGGCAGTACGGCCGCCGCATGGCTCAGCGTGAACGGCAACGGGGCTCCTTGCGCGGGAGGTTGACGGGGCAGGTCCGCCCCGGTCGTCGGCGAAGCCGGTGTCAGGGACGTACGACGGCCAGTATGCGGGACGTCCGACAGGCGGACGGCAGGCGCCCAACTGGTAAAAATCGGGCGCCAACGGGTGCCCGTGCAAAGGAAGTTGTCGTAGGGTCGCCTGGGCCACCGTGCCGGGGCGTGCGGTCGAACGCGCGAACGGCGCATGAAATCGCGCCGCGGGGGCAACTGTCGCGGCGAGTCGATCGTCACAACAGGGGCGGGCCCGGCATGGCGGGCCCGGCAGACAGAGACGGGCGCTCGGGCGTCCACGGGAGGGGTTCGCTCTATGGCGGCGGAATTCGGCAGGCTGCGCAAGGGGGCGGTGAACACCACGGTGGCCGCGGTCGTGGTCGCGGCACTGGCCGCGTCCCAGGCTCCCGGAGTGACGACCGACGACGCCGGCAGAAGGGTCACCACCGGAACCCAGCCCTCGGCGGACACGCCCGCCGAGGACAGCGCGACCGGCAACTCGCCGTACTACACGGACCTGCCGCCGCTCAACAGCCCCAATCCCTCGCCCTCGCCCAGCACCCCCGTCACCCCGGGCGCCTCCGAGGCGGGCATCCCCGCGACCGTCCTCGACGCGTACAAGAAGGCCGCGACCGCGCTCCAGGACGCCAAGCCCGGCTGCAACCTGGAATGGCAGCTTCTCGCCGCCATCGGCAAGGTCGAGTCCGGCCAGGCCCGCGGCGGCCGCGTCGACGCGAACGGCACCACGATCACCCCGATCCTCGGCCCGCAGCTCAACGGCAACGGCTTCGCGAACATCAGCGACACCGACAACGGCGCCTACGACGGGGACGCCTCGTACGACCGTGCCGTCGGCCCCATGCAGTTCATCCCCTCCACCTGGGAGTGGGCCGGCCGCGACGGCAACGGCGACGGCAGGAAGGACCCCAACAACGTCTACGACGCCGCGCTCGCCGCCGGCCACTACCTGTGCCGCTTCGGCTGGGACCTGTCCACCCGGAGCGACCTCAGCAGCGCGATCCTCAGCTACAACAACTCGCAGGACTACCTGAACCTGGTCCTGAAGTGGCTGGAGTACTACCGCAAGGGCACGCACGAGATCCCGGACGGCACCGGCACCCTCCCGTCCGACCGCAGCGACGACACGGCCGGCGCCAGCCCCACGCCCACGACCCCCACCACGCCGACGACGCCCACGACGCCGACGAGCCCCAAGCCCGGCGGCTCCACGAGCCCGAAGCCGACCCCGCCGGCCACCACCCCGCCGAGCACCACGCCCCCCACCCCCACCGACACGGTGGACCACCTTCAGGACGCGGGCACCGCGAAGCTCACCGCGATGGCGGGCGACACCTTCACCGAGAAGATCAGCGCCCGCGCCGAGACCGAGGCCGGCAAGGGCGTCGCCAAGGTCCGGGTCCGTTTCACGATCGTCGGCCGGACCGACGCCACCTTCACCGGCGGCGAGAAGTACGCGGCCGTCGTGACCAACAGCGCCGGTGAGGCGGTCGCGCCGGCCCTCCGGGCGGGCGAGGACACGGGCGAGTTCGTCGTCCGCGCCACCCTCGTCGGCCGTTCGATCCCCGGCCTGGACTACACGGCCACCGTCACCGAGCGCGCCGCCGACACCCTGACCCGCACCAGCGACACCGCGCTGACCTGCACCCCGGGCGGCGAGTTCACCGACCAGGTCGAGGTGAGGGCGACCTACAAGGGCGCCGTCGCGGACAAGGTCGCGGCCACCGCCACGCTCATCAAGTCGGCCGACGACCCGACCGAGAACGACAAGGGCCCCTACTTCAAGGACGCCGACGGCAGGACCGTACGCACCCTGACCGGCCTGACGACGGACGCGAACGGCCTGCTCAAGCTGCCGAAGCTGTACGCCGACGACACCACCGGCACGTTCCTGCTCCGCATCAACACCGCGGGCGGCGCGACCCTGACCGTCGAGCTGAAGGTGGCGGCGGCCGAGACGTCGCCCACCCCGACCCCCTCGGAGTCGACGTCCGGCTCCCCGTCGGCGTCGGCGAGCCCGACCGCGTAAGCACCGCATGACCCGACGAAGGGCGCCCTTCCGCTACGGCGGACTGGGCGCCCTTCGTCCGTCCACGGCCGTCCGCGGCCGTCGGCACAACTCGTTCGCTGTGCAACGTGTTCTCATCTCGCCCGCCCGTTGCTACGGTGCCGAACCTGACGATGTATCAGATACATCCCGCTCCGGGGTTCCGGGAGGCCCGTATGCGCGCCCTGATCGCCGCCGCGACCGGTCTCACCGTCGCGCTCGCCCTGGTCCTCGCCATCACGGCCATGGGCGCACCGACCGGCAAGACGTCCCCGAAGCCGCTGCTGACAACGGTGCCCGCACACCCGTGACCGCCCGCCTGGGAGGGAGGCCGAGATGCGCCGCAAGGCCGGCCTGATCCTGCTCGCCCTCGCCGTGTTCTTCGCGGCACTGTCCCCACTGGTGCGCTGGTACGCCTTCCCTCGCCTGGCCAAGATCCCGGCGAACCAGTACCAGGACATGGTCCTGGAGGCGAAGGACGCGACCCTCCTCGACTACGGCACGATGAAGGCCCGCAAGGTCTCCAAGGTCACCATCGTGCAGACGCTGAAGGGCAACGTCGAAGCCTCGGAGAAGATCGAGAGAACGGCCGGGAAGGACGTCGTCGTCTGGGACGGCCTGTCCTATGTCGTCGGCCCCGACGGCAAGATGGTCTCCAAGATCCCCGAGCGCTACATCTTCGACGCCCACACCCAGGAACCCGTCCACGCCACCGGAGAGATGGTCGACGGCGACCCGGTGAAGCGGCAGGGCATCGAGTTCAAGTGGCCCTTCCTGACGGAGAAACGGGACTACGAGTACTTCGACGCACAGGCGCGCGTGACGGCCCCCATCCACTACAAGGGCACCCAGACCTTCCGCGGCGTCGACGTCTACTACTTCGAGCAGACCATCCCGTGGACCAAGGTGAGGTTCCCCAGGACCATGCCGGTCGAGGGCATCACCCCGGAGTCAGTGGCCAAGACCGGCACGACCCGCTGGTACACCACGGTCCGCAAGTTCTGGGTCGAACCCCTCACCGGCGCCCCCGTCTACGGCGAGGAGATCCACAAGGAGGAACTGCGCGGCGGCACCCTGCTCGGCGGCCGCGAGAAGGTGACGGCGTTCGCGGGCCACGTGAAGATGCGCGAGGACTACATCGACCACACGGTGGACCTGGTCAAGTCCAACCGCACGCTGGTCCTGCTGATGACGTCGTATCTCCCCTGGGGCTTCCTGATCCTGGGGCTCCTGCTCCTGTCGCTCTCCCTCTACCTGGAGGCACGCGGCCGCCGCCCCGGCGGCCCGGAGCCGACGAGGAACACCGACCCGGAACCGGTCAGCGCCTGAGCCGGGCGTTGGTGTGCCGGGTCGGCTCGGCGGTGGCGGGATCCTCGGGCCACGGATGCTTCGGATAACGGCCGCGCAGCTCCGCCCGTACGCCCTTGTAGCCGTCCTTCCAGAAGGAGGCGAGGTCGGCGGTGACAGCCGCGGGACGCCCGGCGGGGGAGAGCAGATGGACCAGCAGCGGCACCCCGGCGACGGAGGGCGACTCGTGCAGCCCGAACATCTCCTGCACCTTCACGGCCAGGACGGGCTGTTCGGGGTTGCCGTAGTCGATCCGGATTCTGGACCCACTGGGTACGGCGATCCGCTCCGGCGCCAGCTCGTCGAGCCGCCCGGCCTCCCCGGACGCCCACGGCAGCAGCCGCGCCAGCGCCGCCCCGGCGTCGATCCGCGCCAGGTCGGCCCGCCGCCGGGCCCGGCTCAGCTCGGGCTCCAGCCACTCGTCCACGCGCGCGTGCAGCGCGTCGTCGCTGACGTCGGGCCAGGGCGCACCGAGATGCAGACACAGAAAGGCGAGCCGCTGCCGCAGCACGCCGGCGTCGGGGGACCAGCGCAACAGGCCGAGCCCTTCCTGCCGTAGGCCTTCGAGCAGCGCGTCCCGTACGAGGGCGGGGTCGGCGTCGCGCAGTGGCCGCGCCGCGAGCTCGATCGCCCCCAGCCGCTCCACGTGCCGTGCGACGACATCCCCGTCGGCCCAGTGGACCTCCTGGCTCGCGGAGTACAGGGTGGCCGCCGCCGACCGGGCCATGTCCTCGTCCACCACGGCGGCGAGCTGCACGCGTGCGTGCCCCTTGCCGACGGGCCGGTCCGCGACGGCCACGGCGATCCACGGGGCGCCGCGCAGGGGGCTGCCGTCAGCGAGTTCGGCGCGGGTGCCGGAGACCATGAGGTAGGAACCGCCCTCGGCTCTGGCAACGCGCTCGGGGAAGGCGAGGGCGGCGACGAGACCCGCGGTGCGGTCGTCCGCGCTGTGCGCCGACGCGCTGCCGCTGCCCGCCTGCAACCGCCGCACCTCCGTACGCCACCGCCCCGCATAGGCGTCACCGCCTCGCCGAGCCGCGCGCAGAGCGGCAGCCAGATCGTCCCCGTACTCCCTCGGTGCCTCCTCGCTCAGCAGGGCGACCACCTCGGCACCGGCACCGGGTGTGTCCAGCAGGGCCCTCCCCAAGCGGGGATGCAGCCCCAGCCGGGCCAGCTCAGTGCCCCGAGCCGTGGCGCGCCCGCCGCGTTCCACCGCCCCGATGGCCGTCAGTACGCTCCTCGCCGCCGCCATCGCCCCACCCGGCGGCGGATCCAGCAAGGCCAGCCCGGCGGCCTCCGGATCACCCCAGCACGCCGCCTGCAACGCGAACGCCGTCAGGTCGGCCACCTTGATCTCCGGCGACGGGAACCGCGGCAGCCGCGCGTCCTCGGCCTCCGCCCAGCAGCGGTACACCGCCCCCGGCGCCTCGCGCCCGGCCCGCCCCGCCCGCTGCCGCCCGGCCGCCTGCGAGGCCCGTACCGTCGTCAGGGCGCTCAGCCCGCGCGCGTGGTCGACGCGAGGCTCCCGCGCCAGCCCCGAGTCGACGACGACCCGCACACCGGGAACCGTCAGCGACGACTCCGCCACGGCCGTCGCCAGCACCACCCGGCGCCGCTCCCCGCCCGCCAGCACCGCGTCCTGCACGGCCGCCGGAGCCCGCCCGTGCACCTGGAGCACCTCGACGTCCCCGAGGTCGCCCAGCTGCCCGGCGACCCGCGCGATCTCGCCCACGCCCGGCAGGAAACACAGCACATCCCCGGCCCGCTCGGCGAGCGCCCGCCGCACCACCGACGCCACGTGCGCCAGCAGCGCCGGGTCGACCCGCATGCCGTGCGGCGGCCGTACCGGACGCGTCGGCGGCGCCCAGACCAGCTCCACGGGATGCGACACGCCCTCCGCCTCGACCACCGGCGCGTCACCCAGCAGCCGCGCCCACCCCTGCGCGTCCGTCGTCGCCGACGCGGCCAGCAGCCGCAGCTCCGGCCGCAGCGTCTGCCGTACGTCCCACAGGAACGCCGCCACCGTGTCCGCGTCCAGATGCCGCTCGTGGCACTCGTCGAGCACCACCACGTCCACGCCCGCGAGCTCCTGGTCGCGCTGCAGCCGCTGGAGCAGCACACCGGTCGTGACGACCTCCACGCGCGCGTGCCGTCCGACGACCCGCTCCCCGCGCACGGTGTACCCGACGTTCGCGCCGACCTTCTCGCCCAGCAGCCACGCCATCCGCCGCGCGGCGGCCCGGGCCGCGATCCGCCGCGGCTCGGCGACGACGACCCGCCGCGCCGGCCCCTCGCCGAGCAGCCCCGCCAGGGCCAGTGGCACCAGGGTGGTCTTGCCGGTGCCGGGCGGCGCGACGAGCACCGCGGTGCCGTGCCCGTCCAGGGCGTCGGTCAGGCCGGGCAGGGCACCGCGTACGGGCAGCGCGTCCAGGGCGTCGTAACGGATCACGCTCTCAGTCTCGTACGCACACGAAGATGGCCGTCCCCGGGATCAGGTTCCCGCGCAGGGGCGACCAGCCGCCCCACTCCGAGGAGTTCCAGGCCGGCCACTCCGGCTCCACCAGGTCCACCAGCCGGAAGCCCGCCGCCACGACGTCCCGCACCCGGTCGCCGACCGTGCGGTGATGCTCGACGTACACCGCTCGGCCCTCGTCGTCCTGCTCCACGTACGGCGTGCGGTCGAAGTAGGACGCGGCGACGGACAGGCCCTCGGGACCCGGCTCGTCGGGGAAGGCCCAGCGGATGGGGTGGGTGACGGAGAAGACGAAGCGTCCGCCCGGCCGCAGCACCCGCCGCACTTCCCGCAGCACCAGCACCGGGTCGGCGACGAACGGCAGCGCCCCGTACGCCGAGCAGGCCAGGTCGAAGGAGCCGTCGGCGAAGGGAAGGGCGCCCGCGTCGGCGCAGACCAGGGGGAACGCGCCGCCGATGCGCAGGGCGTGCTGCAGCTGGCGGTGGGAGAGGTCCAGGGCGACCGGGCGGGCCCCCTGCGCGGCCAGCCAGCGCGAGCACTGGGCCGCTCCGGCGCCGATCTCCAGGACGTCCTTGCCCTTGAGGTCCTCCGGCGGGCCGAGCAGCTCGGCCTCCACCTCGTCCAGGCCCTCGGGGCCCCACACGAAGCGGTCGTCGCCGAGGAACGTGCCGTGCTCGATCTGGTACTCGTCGGCGTTGCGGTCCCACCAGCCCCGGTTGGCCCGGGAACTCTCCGCGACATCGGCGTCGCGCCGGGTGGCCTCCGCTTCGACGGAGGTGTCGGACGCGGTCTCGGGCGATACGGGCTCTTGGATGATCGGCTCCCTCGTCGTACTCTTCCGTCACCCGAATGGCGCGGCCCCTCCCGGTGGTGTCACGCAAGAGGCGCTCCAAGGCCTGCGTGGCCTCAAGCGACAGGTTTTGTGCCGGGTATGCGGCGATCCGCCCCGGGTGTGCGGCTTCGCGCATTGACCCTGCCCGGCTGCCCCCGTATGCTACAAGTTGCGCTGCGGGCCTGCGCACCTCAGACGTAGCAGGCTGCGCTCGCATCTGTTGTATGTCCCCTCGGTTGTCGAGGCGCATCACCAGCGTTGGTGAGGCGCTTCCTTGGCTGTCCGGCTTCTTCAGAGCGAAACGGGCTCCCGGCGTAAGCAGTACCTACGACTTCAATGTCCGTACCGGAGCCCTTTCCCACATGACGAGCAGCACCGAGACCACCGCAACCACCCCGCAGGTAGCGGTCAACGACATCGGTAACGAGGAAGCCTTCCTCGCCGCGATCGACGAGACGATCAAGTACTTCAACGACGGCGACATCGTCGACGGCGTCATCGTGAAGGTCGACCGGGACGAGGTCCTGCTCGACATCGGTTACAAGACCGAAGGCGTTATCCCGAGCCGCGAGCTCTCGATCAAGCACGACGTCGACCCCAACGAGGTCGTCGCCGTCGGTGACGAGATCGAGGCCCTTGTTCTCCAGAAGGAGGACAAGGAAGGCCGCCTGATCCTCTCGAAGAAGCGCGCCCAGTACGAGCGTGCCTGGGGCACCATCGAGAAGATCAAGGAAGAGGACGGGATCGTCACCGGTACCGTCATCGAGGTCGTCAAGGGTGGTCTCATCCTCGACATCGGCCTCCGTGGCTTCCTCCCGGCCTCCCTGGTCGAGATGCGCCGCGTTCGCGACCTCCAGCCCTACGTGGGCAAGGAGCTCGAGGCGAAGATCATCGAGCTGGACAAGAACCGCAACAACGTGGTCCTGTCCCGCCGCGCCTGGCTCGAGCAGACCCAGTCCGAGGTCCGCCAGACGTTCCTCACCACCCTCCAGAAGGGTCAGGTCCGTTCCGGCGTCGTCTCCTCGATCGTCAACTTCGGTGCCTTCGTGGACCTGGGTGGCGTCGACGGTCTGGTCCACGTCTCCGAGCTCTCCTGGAAGCACATCGACCACCCGTCCGAGGTTGTCGAGGTCGGCCAGGAAGTCACCGTCGAGGTTCTCGACGTCGACATGGACCGCGAGCGTGTCTCCCTGTCGCTGAAGGCGACGCAGGAAGACCCGTGGCAGCAGTTCGCCCGGACCCACCAGATCGGCCAGGTCGTGCCCGGCAAGGTCACGAAGCTGGTTCCGTTCGGTGCGTTCGTCCGCGTGGACGAGGGCATCGAGGGTCTGGTCCACATCTCCGAGCTGGCCGAGCGCCACGTGGAGATCCCGGAGCAGGTCGTCCAGGTCAACGACGAGATCTTCGTCAAGGTCATCGACATCGACCTCGAGCGCCGCCGCATCAGCCTCTCGCTGAAGCAGGCCAACGAGGCCTTCGGTGCCGACCCGGCCACGGTCGAGTTCGACCCGACCCTGTACGGCATGGCCGCGTCGTACGACGACCAGGGCAACTACATCTACCCCGAGGGCTTCGACCCCGAGACCAACGACTGGCTCGAGGGCTACGAGACCCAGCGCGAGGCGTGGGAGCACCAGTACGCCGAGGCGCAGACCCGCTTCGAGCAGCACCAGCAGCAGGTCATCAAGTCCCGCGAGGCCGACGCCGCTGCTGCGGCCGAGGGCGGCGACGCCGCGGGCGCGGCTCCGGCCGCGGGTGGTGGCGGTTCGTACTCCTCCGAGGGTGCGGACACCTCCGGCGCGCTGGCCTCGGACGAGGCGCTGGCCGCGCTCCGCGAGAAGCTGGCCGGTGGTCAGAGCTGAACGCCGGCCGCTGAGGCTTAGCCGGTAACTGAGGGGCCGTACCTTTCGAGGTGCGGCCCCTTGGCGTTGCCCTGGGGCGGGGCGGGGCGGGTCGCGTTTCGGCTGCCGGCCGGTGGGGGCTTGTCGCGCCCACGCGGCGGAGCCGCATATCGATACAGCCCCGCGCCCCTGGGGAGTTGTCGTCCCCGGCAAGATCATGCGCCCCTCCTTTTCGGGAATGCCAACGCCCGTAAGGGCGTTGTGCTGTACGAACACGAGGAGGAGCGGTCACAGTGCTTGATCCGCAGGGTTTGTACGCATGGGAGCCGAAGGGCCTGGCTGTCGTCGACATGGCGCTTGCCCAGGACTCGGCAGGCCTTGTCATGCTCTACCACTTCGACGGATACATCGACGCGGGTGAGACCGGCGACCAGATCGTCGACGGCCTCCTGGACTCGCTGCCCCACCAGCTCGTCGCCCGCTTCGACCACGACCGACTGGTGGACTACCGCGCCCGGCGCCCGCTGCTGACGTTCAAGCGCGACCGCTGGGCCGCGTACGAGGTGCCCGCCATCGAGGTGCGGCTCGTCCAGGACGCCACCGGGGCGCCCTTCCTGCTGCTGTCCGGGCCCGAGCCGGACGTGGAGTGGGAGCGCTTCGCCGCGGCCGTCCAGCAGATCGTGGAGCGGCTCGGGGTGCGCCTGTCGGTGAACTTCCACGGCATCCCCATGGGCGTCCCGCACACCCGCCCGGTCGGCATCACTCCCCACGGCAACCGCACCGACCTCGTCCCCGGCCACCGCAGCCCCTTCGACGAGGCGCAGGTGCCCGGCAGCGCCGAGTCCCTGATCGAGTACCGGCTCATGGAGGCCGGGCACGAGGTGCTGGGTGTCGCCGCGCACGTCCCGCACTACATCGCCCGCTCCGCCTACCCGGACGCGGCCCTGACCGTGCTGGAGGCCGTCACGGCGGCGACCGGCCTGGTCCTGCCGGGCATCGCGCACACCCTGCGCACGGAGGCCCACCGCACGCAGAACGAGATCGACCGCCAGATCCGCGAAGGCGACGAGGAGCTCACCAACCTCGTCGAGGGCCTGGAGCATCAGTACGACGCGATCGCCGGCGCCGAGACCCGCGGCAACATGCTCGCCGAGCCCGTGGACATCCCGTCGGCCGACGAGATCGGACGGGAGTTCGAGCGGTTCCTGGCCGAGCGGGAGGGCGAGAACTGATCGACCGGCCCGCACCTTCCGCACCGTTGCCCAAGCGGAGCGTCTAGGCTTCCCGTCATGCTGAAGGTGGGCCTGACCGGGGGCATCGGAGCCGGTAAGAGCGAGGTGTCGCGGCTGCTCGTCGAGTGCGGGGCCGTGCTGATCGACGCGGACCGTATCGCACGCGAGGTGGTCGCGCCCGGCACGCCCGGCCTTGCCGCCGTCGTGGAGGCGTTCGGTGAGGACGTGCTCACCGAGGACGGCAGCCTGGACCGGCCCAAGCTGGGCTCGATCGTCTTCGCCGACCCCGAGCGGCTCGCCGTACTGAACTCGATCGTGCACCCCCTCGTCGGCGCCCGCTCCCGCGAGCTCGAAGAGGCCGCCGCCGAGGACGCCGTCGTCGTCCACGACGTCCCGCTCCTCACGGAGAACGGCCTCGCCCCGCTGTACGACGTCGTGGTCGTCGTCGACGCCGGTCCCGAGACGCAGCTCGACCGGCTCGTCCGGCTGCGCGGCATGACCGAGGAGGACGCACGCGCGCGTATGGCCGCGCAGGCGACGCGGGAGAAGCGCCGGGAGATCGCGGACATCGTCATCGACAACGACGTACCGCTGGAGGAGCTTCAGCGGCGTGTGAAGGACGTATGGGACGAGCTCGTGCGCCGGGCCCACGGGGCACAGGGGAGCCGGCAGCCCCGGTCGCCGCAGGAATAGGGGCACGTCGTTCGCGCGTTGAAGTCCTCCAGCGAGGGAAGGACTTTGCCGTGCCCGAGACCAGCGGTTCCACCGGACGTACGCCGGAGACGCATGTCATCGACTTCCGTGCCGCCGAGCAGCTGCTCGCCGCGCGGGATCCGCGGGGTGCGGTGAAGCTGCTCGACGGGGTCATCGCCGTGCACCCGGAGAACACCGCCGCCCGGCTGCGCGCGCGCGTGCCTTCTTCGCCGCCGCGCAACTGCGGCCCGCCGAGCTGGAGTTCACCATCGTCCTGGAGCGCGAGCCGGACAACGCCTTCGCGCACTTCGCGCTCGCCCGGACGTATGAGCGCCAGGGGCGGCCCGACCAGGCCAAGCGTCACTTCCGGCTGGCGGCCGCGCTCGATCCGAACCCGGATTACCTCAAGGCGGCACGGTTCGAGGCGTGAGCGGCGAGAGGGGGCGGCGGGCCGGCCGGTGCGACTAGGGGTGGCGGTTCTCCGGCGGGGGCGGCCGGTAGGGGCGGCTCTCGGGCGGGCGGTACGGCGGAATGTCGCGGCCCGGCTGGTAGTGCGGGCCCTGGCGGATGTGCCTGAGGATCATGGCCATGTCGATCGTGATCACCAGCCACAGCACTCCGCAGGCCGCCGCCCAGCCGGGGCGGCCGGCGAGCGCGAACGCGGCGGTGCCGAAGACCGCCCAGACCAGGCCCCACACGCACAGCCAGAAGCGGGCCCGCAGTGCACTGCGCGCTGTCGTCGGCTCACTGCCCGTACGCATCCGGATCACCACTCCTTCTTGAAACGTACTCCTCGTACTCCTCGCAGGGGGCCCCGTGCTGCCGGACACCGATGAACTGGCCGAAGCGCTGCTCGACCTCGGCGTACCCCACGAGGACATCAACGACCTCGTACGGATGGGCCGGCGGGTCACGGACGACCCCGAGCTACGGCAGATCCTGGAGCGGTCCGTCGGCGAGCTCGTCCAGGGGATGGGGGAGGTCGGCCGCCCGGTCGACCTGCCCGACCTCGACTGGGCCACGGGCGCCCTGCAGCGCTGCTTCCCCGTGTACGTCTTCCTCGCCGCGCTGCCGTACACGCGCGCGTACCACCGCGAGCGCGGCATCCCGGCCGACGTCTCCCGGCGCACCCTCGTCGGCCTCGGGCGGAACATGGCCGCGCACCGCAGGCGGCACGGCCGGGCGGGCGTGCAGGCTCCCCGGTGGCTCACCCATCACTTCCGCGGCGAGCTGTACCAGCTGGGGCGGTTGCAGTTCGAGCGGGCGCGGCTCGGGCAGCGGACGGGGACGCGGCTCGCGGCGGCCGGCCTCGACGCGGGTCCGCACTCGCGCTGCCTCAACCTGCACATCCCCGACTTCCACGGCCCGCTGTCCCCGGCCGCCGTCGACCGTTCCCTGGCCCTGGCCCGGGAGTTCTTCGCCCTCCACTTTCCCGAGGAGCGGTACCGGACGGTGACCTGCCACTCCTGGCTGCTGGACGCGCAGTTCAGGAAGTACCTTCCCGGGGACTCCAACATCGTCCGGTTCCAGGAGCGTTTCGGCGTCGCCCGCGAGGACATGGAGCCGGCCGACACCGAGCCGGTCCGATTCGTCTTCGGGGACCCGGAGTTGCCCGTCGAGAGCCTGCCGCGCCGCACGGCCGTGGAGCGGGCGGTCGGGGACCATCTGCGGGCGGGCGGTCACTGGTACATCGGGCACGGGTGGCTGCCGTTGGGCGGGGGAGGGTGAATTCGGTTCGTACGGCGATGAGTTCCGGGGCGAGGCCCGGTCTACCTCTGTGACAGCACCACGGACCGCTTCACACTGGAGACCCCATGTCCGAGACCACTGCCTCCGCCATCGCCGAGTCCGCGACCCCGCGCGGCCGCCGGGCCCGTATCGCGCTGCGCGGCCTGCAGGTGCTGCTGGCGCTCTTCATGGGCATCGCGAGTGCCGTGCCCAAGCTGATCGCGCACTCCTCCGCGGCAGACACGTTCGACGAGCTCGGCTGGGGCAGCGCGGGCATGTACACCATCGGTGTCCTCGAACTCGCCGGAGCCGTCGCGCTGTTGATCCCGGTGCTGCAGTCGGTGGCGGCCATGGCGTTCATCGGACTGATGGTGGGCGCGTTCGTCGTCCAGATCGCCGCCTTCGACGCGCAGTACGCCGCGACACCGCTCATCCTGATCGTGCCGTTCGCCCTGATCGCGTGGGCGCGGCGTGACTCCAACGCGGAGCTGCTGCGGCTGTTGCGACGACGGGCGCGACGTATGCGTGACGCATGACGGTGGTGGCGTCCGGCGCGGGCCTTCCAGGCTTACCGGACGCCGCCGCCGTACGGTCTACCGGCCGTCCGGACGCTTCGGCCCGCTCATGAGCCCGCGCAGCCGTTCCAGCTCGCGCCGGTCCCGTTTGGTCGGCCGGCCCGTGCCGCGGTCGCGGATGCCGGCCGGGGCGACGGCCTCGCGCGGCGGGGGAGGGGGCGAGTTGTCGACGTAGCACTGGACCGCCACCGGCGCGCCGACCCGCTTGCGGATGAGCCGCTTGACGATGACGATCCGCTCCCGGTTCTCCTGCCGCAGCCGTACCTCGTCGCCGACGCGCAGCGAGTGGGCGGGTTTCACGTTCTGGCCGTTCACGCGCACGTGCCCGCCCTTGCAGGCGGCGGCGCCCAGGGAGCGGGTCTTGACCAGACGTACGGCCCAGATCCAGCTGTCGATCCGCACGGGCTCGCCGCCGGCCGGGCCGGCGGCCTCGGCGGCGGCCACCGCGGCGGCGATCTTCGCATCGACGGCCGGCTCTGCGTTCGTCGCGTCCGGCTGTCCGTCGGCCGTGCTGCCGCTCTTCTCCTCGTCGTCCTCGGAAGGCATGCCTCGACCTTAGTCCCCGTACGGGGCCAAGTCGGCTTTACGGTGGAGCTGTGGATGCCCTCGCTGATCTGGACCGGCGGATCGCGGGCTGCCGGGCCTGCCCGCGGCTGGTCGACTGGCGGGAGGACGTGGCCCGCACCAAGCGCGCCGCCTTCGCCGACCAGACGTACTGGGGCCGCCCGGTGCCCGGCTTCGGCCCGCCGGACGCCCGGCTGCTGATCGTCGGGCTCGCGCCGGCGGCGCACGGCGGCAACCGCACCGGCCGGATGTTCACCGGGGACCGCTCAGGGGACGTGCTGTACCAGGCGCTGTACGACGTGGGCCTCGCCTCGCAGCCCACGTCGGTCGCCGTCGACGACGGCCTGGAGCTGTACGGCGTCCGCGTCACGGCCCCGGTGCACTGCGCCCCGCCCGCGAACAAACCCACCCCGGGGGAGCGGGAGACCTGCCGGGCCTGGCTCGTGCAGGAGCTGAGGCTGCTGCGGCCGACGGTGCGGGCGGTCGTCGTGCTCGGCGCCTTCGGCTGGCAGGCCACGCTGCCCGTGCTGGCGGAGGCGGGTTGGAGCGTGCCCCGGCCGCGGCCCGCGTTCGCGCATGGGGCGCGGGTCGCGCTCGACGGGGTGGGCGGCCTCGACGGCCTCGAACTCTTCGGGTGCTTCCACGTCAGCCAGCGCAACACCTTCACCGGCAGGCTGACGCCCGCGATGCTGCGGGAGGTGCTGCGTACGGCGGCGGAGGCGGCGGGGCTGCCGGGGACGCCGTAGGCAGGGGGTGCGCCAGGGCCTGTCCGGCCGGCTCTAGGGCAGGTCCTCGGCCGCCTTCTCGCCGAACAGCTGCCGTACCGTCGAGCGGTAGTTGGTCTGTACGTGGGTGAGTGCGTGCGCGCGGGCGCGGTTCGGGTCTCCGGAGGCGATCGCCTCGTACAACTCCCGGTGCTCCACGAGGAGTTGGCGCCATTCCTCGTTCCGTCGGGTCATCCAGCGCAGGCGGCCGGCGACCGGCTCCAGGGCCTCGATGAGCAGTTTGTTGCCCGCCATGGCCACGATGCGGTCGTGCAGCCGGCTGTTGACGTCCGTGATGGTCTCCGCGTCGCCCGCCGCGGTCGCGGTGGCCGCCTGGTCCAGGAGCCGCTCGACCTCGGCGAGACCCTCCGGTGTCGCACGGGACGCGGCCAGTCCCGCCGCGTACACCTCCAAGGCCTCGCGCAGTTCGAAGAGTTCCTTGACGTCGGCCGGGGTCAGTCGGCGTACGACCGTGCGGCGCGCCGACTCGAAGTGGACGAAGCCCTCGGCGACCAGGGCCCGGATCGCCTCGCGGACCGGCACGCGCGAGACCCCGAGGCGCTCGGCCAGCTCCCGCTCGACGAGCCGGTCGCCGGGCCGGAGGCGACCCACGATGATGTCCTGCCGCAGGGTCGCCAGGACGCGTTCCCGTACCGCGCCGAGGGGTTCGATCTTCGTCGGGGAGCTCATGGGGCCATTTTGGCCGACTCGGGGTGTGTTTTACGGAGCGTTAACAAGAGCGACATCGGTCGGAACTGTTGACGGGAGGACTATGTGCGCAGTTTGGTATACCAAACACCCCCCCCGCGAGCAGTCCCCTCCATAAGCAGTCCTCCGTCCCCCGGCTCCTGGAGGCCCCGTGTCCCTCGCCGACCGTGCCGAAGTCACCGGCACACCAGCGTTCGTCCCCGATCCCAGGCTCACCAACGAAGACCTCGCGCCCGCCGGCAAGCGCAACTGGAAGGTCTTCG
The DNA here is from genome assembly GCF_030499515.1 of Streptomyces sp. DT2A-34. Taxonomy (NCBI): domain Bacteria; kingdom Bacillati; phylum Actinomycetota; class Actinomycetes; order Kitasatosporales; family Streptomycetaceae; genus Streptomyces; species Streptomyces sp. DT2A-34. The sequence goes on from NZ_JASTWJ010000001.1 coordinate 7,738,792, forward strand.
ACCTCTTCGCGCTGTGGATGTCCGACGTCCACAACCTCGGCAACTACACGTTCGCGGCCGGCCTGCTGGTCCTCGGCATGAATGTGTGGCAGGTCTTCACCTCCCTGCTCGTCGGCTTCGTGCTCATCTACATCGGCATGAACTGGATGGGGAAGATCGGCCAGCGCCACGGCGTCCCGTTCCCCGTGGTCAGCCGCATCAGCTTCGGCGTCTGGGGTGCCAACATCCCGGCGCTGATCAGGGCCGTGATCGCCATCATGTGGTACGGCATCCAGACCTATCTCGCGTCCGTCGCCGTGAACGTGATGCTGCTGGCGGCCTGGCCCGGCCTGGAGTCCTGGACGCACAGCTCCTTCCTGGGCCTGCACGCGCTCGGCTGGGTCTCCTTCCTCTCCCTCTGGCTCATCCAGGCGTTGATCATCAGCCAGGGCATGGAGTCGGTGCGGAAGTTCCAGGACTTCTGCGGTCCGGCGATCTGGGTCGTGATGATCGCGCTGGCGGTCTGGATCTTCGCCAAGGCGGGCTGGACGATCTCGCTCACGAGCACCCCGCACCCGGTCTCCGTCGGCGAGCAGTGGCGGCAGTGGTTCGGCGCGATCGGCCTGATCCTCGCCACGTACGGCACGCTGATGCTCAACTTCTGCGACTTCTCGCGCTTCGCGCCCGACTACCCGACCGTCAAGCGCGGCAACTTCTGGGGTCTGCCCATCAACTCGACGGCGTTCGTGGTGGTTTCGGTGATCGTCACGGCCGGTTCGCTGGAGGTGTTCGGCGAGGCCATCACGGATCCGGCGGAGCTGGTGGCGAAGGTCGGCAACACCTGGATCCTGGTCCTGGCCGCCCTGACGTTCGCCATCGCCACCATGGGCGTCAACATCGTCGCCAACTTCGTCTCACCGGCGTACGACCTGGCCAACGTCTGGCCGCAGAAGATCACCTTCAAGGTCGGCGGCATGATCAGCACGGTCGCGGCGCTCGTCGTGACCCCCTGGAACCTCTTCTCGAACCCGACGGTCGTGAACTACTTCCTGGGCGGCCTGGGCGCCTTCCTGGGCCCGCTGTTCGGCGTGATCATGGTCGACTACTACCTGGTCAAGCGCGGCCGCGTGGACGTGGACGAGCTGTTCTCCGCCGAGCCGGGCTCGCGCTACTACTACCGCAACGGCGTCAACCCCAAGGCGCTGTGGGCGTTCCTGCCGGCGGCCGGTGTCGCGGCGGTGCTGGCGCTGGTGAAGACGTTCAGCGATGTGGCGCCGTACTCGTGGTTCATCGGGACGGCGATGGCGGCGGGCCTGTACCTGGTGCTGTGCCGTGGTGAGCGCGCCGAGTCCGCCACCGACTCCGCCGGCGCGACCGATGCCGCCGAGTCCAGGGCGCAGGAGGTCTGACGGACGTGCGGATCGTCGTCACCAACTGCAACACCACGCAGGAGATGACCGAGGAGATCGTACGAGGTGCCCGGGCCGCGGCAGGCCCGGGCACCACCGTGCTCGGGCTGACCCCCGCGTGGGGGCCCGAGTCCGCGGAGGGCTGGCTCGACAGCTACCTCTCGGCGGCGGCGGTCATGGACGCGCTGCGGACGTACGAGGGCCCCGCGTACGACGCGGTCGTCATGGCCGGCTTCGGGGAGCACGGGCGTGAGGGCGTCCGGGAACTGGTCGACGTACCGGTCGTCGACATCACGGAGGCGGCCGCGCATCTGGCCTGCCTGCTCGGACGGCGGTACGGCGTGGTGACCACGCTGGAGCGGTCGTGCGGGCAGATCGAGGACAGCCTCGATACCGCAGGGGTGGGCCGCAACTGCGTCGCCGTGATCGGCACCGGGCTCGGGGTGCTGGAGTTGGAGGACGGCGAGCGCACGGAGTCCGCCTTTCTGGCAGCCGCCGAACGCGCGCGGGACGCGGGTGCCGAGGTCCTGGTGCTGGGGTGCGCCGGGATGACCGGGTTGCAGCGGACCGTGGGGGAGAAGCTGGGGGTTCCGGTGGTCGACGGGGTGGGAGCGGCCGTCAAACTCGCCGAGTCGCTGGTCGCGTTGGGGCTGACGACGAGCCGGGCCGGGAGCTACGCGAAGCCGTTGCCGAAGCGGCGGACCTGGGGGTCGCCTCAAGGGTGACGCGGACGTGGGTGAGCCGGATGGGGGTGCCCCGGACGCCAGACGTACCGCACGTCCGGCTCGCGCTCCTCGTTGCCGCTGCCGTCCGTGTACTCGACGGCGACGAAGCCGTGCCGCTCGTAGAAACGGTGGGCGGGCTTGTTGACCTGGAAGGTCCACAGGGTCAGTCCGTGCGGTCTGAGCTGTTTGGCGAGGTCCACGAAGCGGTCGCCGATGCCGCAGCCGCGCCGGTCGGGGTCGAGATAGAGCTGGGAGAGCTGGTCGCCGTCGAGCACCATGAGACCGACGATGCGGTCGGCGGCCTCGGCCACCCAGGTCTCCCGCAGCAGGACCACCACCTCCCGGAAGTACGTCCGCACGTCGTCGTCGGAGCGCGGCCGGACGACCGTCGGCAGGGCGGCGGCGAACGACCGCAGCCAGACGTCGGCGGCGGCACCGGCGTCGGTCGCAGTGGCGCGGCGGAGGGCGACACGGCTCACGGCTGTGTCCCCTCCTCCGGAACGACGGCCGTGGCCGTGATCTCCACCAACTGTCCCGTGTATCCGAGGCAGGCGACCCCCAGCAGCGTCGACGAGTGAGGACCGGCGCTCAGTCCCGACGCCTCCACGACCTCCCATACGGCGGACAGCACAGCCGTCTCACCGCTCACCACATACACGTCGCTCGACAGCACATGCGCCAAGTCACTGCCGACCGCGCGCAGTTGCTCTTCGAGGTTGGCGATCACCTGCTCGGCCTGCCGTACGGGGTCTCCTTCACCGACGAGCTTCCCGTCGGCGTCGAGAGGCACGGAACCGGCGAGGAAGGCGAGCTTCGTGCCGGCCTCGACGACGGAGGCGTGGGAGTAGGTGGGGGGTGGGAAGAGGGTGGGCGAGGTGACGCGGCGGATCATGGGGCCTCCTGGGTCTTTCCTGCCAGTTCGTGCCTTGTACGGCGAACTACTCGCCGATCATCCGGGGCCCTGGCCCACACCCGCATCCCAATTTCTCCCCGTCGGCGCCGGCTACCAGGAACGTCACCTCACCGCGTTCGCCTTCCCTGACCGCATACGCAGCGCACCGCCGGCTGCCAGGTCCAGTGCGTGTCCAGGCGGAACACATGCAGCCCTTCGGCACGGCAGGCGTCGTACACCATGGCCAGTGCGGCGGAGGCGACTCCTTGCCGACGGGCGACGGGCGACGGGATGGACGTAGAGCGACGTGACACGCACCGCGCCCACGCCCACGGGCCAGGTGTCGACGGTGATGGTCCCCACGGGCCCGCTCCCGCTACGGCTTCCCGGGGAACGGACCCAGTACCGCCTGCGATAGTCGCCGTCGCGCCGGCGCTCACGCCCGTCTGAGCCCGGTCGGACCGATATGTCATCCTGGCGAAGGACCACGCTGCTGTTCACGCACCCGACGTTCGCACTCCTGTGCAAGGTTCGGGTACGCCTTGGAAATGGCCGCGTAGACACGGTGCCAGAGCAACTCCTCGGCTGCGGCACGCCCCGTGCTCCCGTACAACTCACCGAGGATCTCGTGGTGCCGGGTCAGCCGGTGGCGTAGGTAGTCGACCTTCCACCGGTCGAGCGCGGCGGGCTCGGCACTCTCGACGGTGGCCGGCTCCGCCACGCGCCCCCGCCCTCCCTGCCACCGGCCGGACGTCCGCTTCTCCTCTTGGCGGTTCCGGTGTTCGACAGCCAGCGCCGCCAGCCTGTCCGGAGCCAGCTGCGGCACGTCCATCGGCTCCGCAGCGATCCGCGCCAGCACCTCCCGCCGCCTGCGCGCAGCGGCAGCCCGCGCCGCACCCGACCGCCGCGCGGCGGCGGCCGCGATGGCCCTGAACTCCTCACTGCGCTCAGCGGCCTCGATCCGCTCCATCCGGTAAAGCCGGGTCCGCGGGGCGGACCGGAAGATCGGATGGCCCGCCAGCATGTCGGGCTCACCGAGCAGTTGCCGCACCATGCTCGGAGTCCAGCCCCGGGCCCGAAGCCCCGCTGCCGAGAGGTGCGGGTACCTCGGCTGCGGCTCCTGACGGCCATGGCCCACGTGGTCCTGCTCGTGCGTCGTCATCAATGCTTCCCCCGTCGCCATTACGCTGAGTGACGACTTCATTGATAACGCGCACCACTGACAATCACCTACCGGGCCCGACCGCCACCGGGCGGCTCACGCAACCCGCAGGAACCGTCGGCTCGATTCAGTCACCCCGACCGTCAGGACCCCTCTGACCTGCGGGGGGGGGTGCCCCGATCTGCCCCCGTCTCGGGAGAACGCGGCGACCTCGGAGCCCGCGGCGCAGGAAGGTCGATCAGATCGCTGACGTTCGCCACCTCCTGCAAGGTCCGCGCCAGCGACACCAGCGTCTCCCGTACGGCGGCGATCTCGCGGCGCAGGGTCTCGGCATGCTCCCATTCGCGTTCGTGGACCACGGGATCGCGCCCCGCCGGCCGCTGGGCCTCGTACGCGGTCAGGCGGGGATGCCACTGGGCGAGGAGCGGACGCAGCACGCGGTTGAGGACGGTGACGGCCAGGACGCCGAAGCTGACGTGGCCGGGAGCCAGGGGCGGGGCGACGTCGGGGCCGTAGCGGCGGAGGATCTCACGTGTGGTGTTGAAGAAGGTGTAGAGGGAGGAGAGCGCCTCGCGCAGAAAGCCCTCGTCGGGGTCGAGCTCCTCGACCGACACGCGCGTGACCAGCTCCAGATAGAGCTCCCAGGCCGCGCTGCGCTCCGCGTCGGCCGGCTCCCACATGCCGGATATCTCGCCGACGAACGGAATCGTCAGCTTGGCCGTGATCTGCGACGGACCGCTCGGTCGACGTCGCCTGCGCTGCCTGTGTCCCATGATCGCCCTCCCCGGTACCCACAGTAGGGTAAGTCGCCGTGTGGGACGTCTTCCTCAGCTACAGCCGCGGTGACGTGGAGCGGGTCCGTCCGCTCGCGCGGGCGCTGCGCGACGGCGGGCTCGAGGTGTTCACGGACGAGACCGGCGTCGAGTCCTTCGCCGGCATCAGCGCCACCATCCGGCGCGAACTGGGCCGTTCCAAGGCGCTGCTGGCCTTCTACTCCACCGGCTACCCCGAGCGCGAGGCCTGCCAGTGGGAGCTGACCACCGCCTATCTGGCGGGACTTGGGGAGGGCGATCCGCGGCGCCGGGTCATGGTGGTCAACCCGGAGCGGACGGCGGACCACATCCAGCCCGTGGAACTGCGTGACGCCAGACACGCCGCGCCCGACGACCTCCCCGCCCTCGTGGCCGACGTACGCGCGCACGTGGCCCGCCTCGACGGCCCGATGACGATCGCGGAACCCGGCGTACGGCACTGGCTGCTGGGCACCCCACGCCCCCGCCCCGACTTCCTGGGCCGCCTCTTCGAGCTCTGGCAGGTGCACTCCGCCCTGCACGCCCACGCCGCACCGCTCGTCACCGGCCGCGCCGCAGCGCACGCCGTGCAGATCCGCGGCATGGCGGGCATCGGCAAGAGCCTGCTGGCCCAGGAGTACGCCCTGCGCTTCGAGGCGGCGTACCCCGGCGGCGTGTACTGGGTGGACGGGGAGGCGTACGAGGATTCCGTGCACGCCCTCGGCGACGCGGGCGCAGGTGTCGGCGGGACAGGTGTCGCCGGGACAGGTGTCGGCGGGCCAGGTGGCCTCTTCGCCTACTTCGACGCCATCGGCGAACCGTTCCTGTGGATCGTCGACGCCGCCCCCGCCGACCGGCTCCCCGCCCGCGACATCGCGGCGATGGCGGCACCGCACCCCCTCGGCCACACCCTCTTCACCCTGCGCAGCCGCGCCTACGACACCCTCGGCACCCCGGTCGACCTGGGGCCGCTCGACGCGCCCCACGCGCGCGTGCTGGCCGGTGACGAGGCACTCGCCGACGCGGTCGGCGGCCATCCCCTCGCGCTGGGCCTGCTGGGCCGTGCGGTCCGCGCCGGCCACCACCCCGGCGCGCTCTACGACCGGCTGCACGCCCGGGGCCGCTCCCTCCTCGACGCCCTCGCCGACGAGGACGTCACGGGCGCCGTCGTACGGGACGTGGACACGGCGGACGCCGCCGACGTCCTGCGCTGCGCCGCCGCCCTCCACCCGCTGCCCCTCAGCACCGACGACGCGGCCCACGTCCTCGCCGCCGCCGACCGCGTCCCGCAGATCGTCGCCCGCCGGCGCGCCGCCAACGGCGTCCGTGAACTGCGCGCCCGCAGCCTGCTGACCCCGGCGGCCGACGAACGCTGGTCCCTGCACCCCGTGACCCAGCACGCCTGGCACCACCACGACCCGGCCCCCGCCCGCACGGAGGCCCTCCGCCACGCCGCCCTGCGCACCCTGTGCGGCCGCCGCGACGCGCGTGACCCGGTTACGCTGGCCTTCCCCGGTACCCGGAGGGAGGCACCCATGGCAGCGCCCAGCGAGTCGGAACGGATGGCCGCCTACGACATCCAGATCGAGTTGGTCACCCGGATCGGGGTGCAGGAGCTGGCACCGGGGACGGGGAGCCTGCGGGAGGCGCTCACCTCCCTGAAGTCGCTGATCGACTTCACGCGCGCGACCCTGCACACATACAGCGTGAGCCTGGAACACGGCTCGGAAACCGGCGCGCCGACGGTCCAGAACCTCGCGTACGCCCTGATCAACGAGACGATTCGGCCCTTCACCAGCACCTGGCACCCTCGCCTTGCCGCCTACGAGGCCCGCTGCCCGGCGGACGTGGCCCCGCTCGACCACGAGGCGGCCTGGCCGCAGGCGGAGGCGATGCGGGCCGAACTGGCCGCGCTGCGCGAGCCGTTGGTGCGGATCGCGGAGGGGCTGGGCGGCATCTCCGGGGCGGACTTCGGGGTGGCGGCCACGGGGTGAGGACGGAGGGGCGAGTCCGGCGGGCGTAATTGCCTGGAGACGCGGCGGCAGGGCTGCGTACGCTGCGCGCATGCCCTGCCTCCCCGACCCCGCCTCCCTTCCTGACCCCGCCTCCCTTCCTGACCCTGCCTCCCTCCCCGGCACCGCCGCCCTCTCCGACTCGGCCTTCCTCGACGCCACCGCCGATCGCCTCGCCGCCCTCCCCACCGTCCGGGCCGTCGCTCTCGGCGGCTCGCGAGCCCAGGGCACCCACATGCCCGACAGCGACTGGGACCTGGCGATCTACTACCGGGGCGCCTTCGATCCAGCGGACCTGCGCGCGGTCGGCTGGGAGGGCGAGGTCTCCGAGGTCGGCGGCTGGGGCGGCGGTGTCTTCAACGGGGGTGCGTGGCTGACCGTCGACGGGCGGCGCGTCGACGTCCATTACCGCGATCTCGACGTCGTGGAGCGGGAGTTGGCCGAGGCGGAGGAGGGGCGGTTCCGGGTGGAGCCGTTGCTGTTCCATCTCGCGGGGATTCCCAGCTACTTGGTCGTCGCTGAGCTGGCGATCAACCAGGTGCTTCGGGGTGCGCTGCCCCGGCCGGCCGGCTATCCGCGGAAGTTGCGTCACACGGCGCGCGAGCGTTGGTACGGCACCGCCCGGGCCACCCTCGGGTACGCGCAGGCCAACCATGTCCCGGCGGGCCGCCGCACCGAGGTCGCGGGGGCGATCGCCACGGCTGCCGTGCAGACGGGGCATGCGGTGCTGGCGGGGCGGGGGGAGTGGGTGACGAATGAGAAGCGGTTGCTGGAGCGGGCGGGGCTGCGGGGCGTTGACGGTGTCATCGGGTCGCTGGGTGGGCGTCCCGACCAGTTGAGCGGGGCGGTCGCGGAAGCGGAGGCGCTGTTCGAGCGGGCTATGGGCTGAGGGCACCGCGTACGCTTCCCGCGTCCTCGGCTTCGCCGTCCCCGGACTGACACCGCGCCTTCGCCGCGCGGGCTCCCGCAGTTGCGTTCATAAAGAACGTGGCGTTTCCACGTATCGTCACATCCCCGAAACACCGGCGTCCCATCGCCTCCAAGAACCCGCCCTACCGTGGACGCCACAGCCCCAAGCCCGGCCACCGTCGCCCGAAGGCTCACCCCCGCCCTCGACGAGACGACTGGAGCCCCGTGTCCCGCCCCGCAGTCCCGGCCCTCACCCTGCCGCCCTGGCTCGCCCACGCCCTGCGCACCCAGCGCGGACCCGTTCCCTGGAGTGCGGTCACGCGAGGGGCCTTGGCGGCCGGGCCCCTCCTCCTCGCCGCCGTCCTCGCCGACCGCGTCTCCCTCGGCGTCGTAGCAGCGATCGCGGCCATGCTCGCCGGCATCAACGACCGCCCCGGCAGCCGCCGTGCCTCCGTCAAGCGGCTCGGGGTGCCCGCGCTGGCAGGGGCGGCCGGGCTGCTCGTCGGGACGTACGCCGGGGACCATGTCGGAGCCGTCCCGCTCACCCTCCTCCTCACCGGCCTCGGGCTCTTCGCCGGCGGCATCAGCGCGGTCGGTCCCGTCTCCTCCGGCGCCGGCACGCAGTTGCTCGTCGCCTCCGCCATCGGGGCCGGGATGCCGTTGCCCGATGCCGGGTGGCAGCGGGCGCTCGCCTATCTCGCCGGTGCCGTATGGCTGCTCGCGTTGCGGCTCGTGCTTCCCACGCCCGGTTCCCTCGCCGGCGACTTCCGGTTCGACGGGGAGCGGGACGCCGTCGCCGCCGTGTACGACGCCGTCGGTGAGCTCCTCGACGCCGCGGGCACCGAGCAGGCCTCCGCCCGGCGCGTGGCGCTCACCGCCGCCCTCGATCACGCGCAGGACGCCCTCGCCGGGCCCCGGCTGCGGCGGTACGCCTCCTCGTCCACCGAGCGGCGGCTGCACGCGCAGTACGCGGCGGCCCTTCCCCTCGCCGAGGCCGCCACCGCGCTCGCCTGGGCCGGGGAACCCGTGCCCGCCCGGGCCTGCGAAGGCCCCCGACGCCTCGCCGCCGCCGTACGCGGCAACACGCACACCGGACCCCTCCCCGCGCCCTCCCGGTCCGCGCCCGCGCTGCGCGCCCTCGACGACGCCCTGCTGCATGCCGCCGAGGCCTTCGACCGGGGCAAGGGCAACCGCGACCTGCACACCCGGCGTCGTAGGCCCAAGGACCTTGTCCGTTCCCTGTTCGGGGCCGGCGGGCGGGAGTACGGCCTGCGCGTCGCCCTCTGCTTCGGGGCCAGCGCCGCCATCGCCCAGGCCCTGCACCACGCCCAGTGGCACGGGCAGCACGAGCACTGGTACTGGCTCCCGGCCACCGCCGTCTTCCTCGTCAAGCCCGACCTCGGGCCGCTCGCGTCCCGGGTGCTGTGCCGGGCCGCCGGCACGGTGCTGGGCGCCCTCCTCTTCGCCGGGTTCGCGGCCGTGCTGCCCCGGCCGGAAGGGCTCATCGCGCTCGTGGCTCTCAGCGGCGCCCTCATTCCCGTGGCCACTCGGCACTTCGCCGCCCAGACCGCCGTCGTGACCGTCCTCGTGCTCGCGCTGGTGATGGTGGGCGGCGAGCCGCAGGCCTCCGCGAGCCGGATCGGGGAGACGCTGCTGGCCTGCGCGATCGTGCTGGTCGTGGGGCATCTGCCGATGCCGGGGCAGCGGGGCGGGGGAGTACGGGCACGGCTCACAGCGGCCAACCGGGCCGCGCACGCGTACCTGGCGCATGTTCTGCGGGAGTCCGATGCCGCGGTGCTGCGCGAGTCCGACGCCGAGGCGCTGCGCGACGCCGACGCCCGTACCCCGCTCCCGTCCGACGGCCGTGGCCCCGCCCCTTCCGGCGACCGTGCCCTGCGCTGGACGCTTCGCCGCGAGGCCTACCGCACGCTCGCCGAGGCCCGGACCGCCATCGCGCTCGCCGCCGCGGAACTCCCCGCCCTCGCCCGGCACACGGAGGGCGCGGACGACGTCGTCGCCACCCTCGAACAGCTCGTCGACACGACCACCGCGTGCGCCGTGCACCTCGACGACTCGGGCCGGCTCACGTCCTGGCACACCGCCCACCTCGCCGAGTTGCTGGACGAGCTCGCGCGCGAGCGCGACCGGGTCGGACTACGCGGCCCCGAGGTCCCCGACGTGCCGCTCGCAGGCTGACGTCGGCGCGGTGGCCCGCACGCGGACCGGGCTGCTCCCCGATGCGCGGTTCACCTCACGCGCCCCCGCGACCGCGTCGTACGTTGGCGTGATGACGCCTTCTCCCGCAGAAGCTCCCGCCGACCTCGTCATCACCGGATGCACCGTCCTCGTGCACGACGACCAAGAGCGGATCGGGTTCGAGGAGGATGCCGCGATCGTCGTACGGGGCGGGGTCGTCGAGGCTGTCACGACCGCCGACGCCGTGCGCGACCGACCCGCCGTCGAGCGCCTCGACGCAGCAGGCCAGGTCGCCCTCCCCGGCCTCGTCAACTGCCACACCCACGCCCCGATGGTCGCCCTGCGCGGTGTCGCCGAGGACCTGCCCACCGAGGAGTGGTTCAACGACGTCGTCTGGCCCGTCGAGTCCAACCTCACCGAACGGGACGTGGAGTGGGGGGCGCGGCTCGCCTGCGCCGAGATGATCCGGGGCGGCGTCACCTGCTTCGCCGACCACTACTTCTCGATGGACGCCGTGGCCGCCGTCGTCGCCGAGTGCGGGATGCGGGCCCACCTCGGCGAGGCCTTCTTCTCCTCCCAGGGGCCTCAAGGGCGGGAGAAGTCACTGGAGTTCGCGCTACGGCAGCGCGGCGGCGCCGACGGCCGTATCACCACCGCCCTCGCCCCGCACGCCCCCTACACCGTCGACGACGCCGACCTGGCCGCCACCGCCGAACTCGCCCGCGACCACGGCCTTCCCGTCCACCTCCACGCCTCCGAGAACCGCGACCAGGCCGAGACCAGCCTCGCCCGCCACGGCGTCACCCCCATCGAGGTCCTGAAACGCACCGGAATCCTCGACGTCGACGTCCTCATCGCCCACGGCACCGGAATCCTCGACCGCGACCTGCCGGTCCTGGAGCATGCCTCCGGTCGTACGGCCGTCGCCAGCGCCCCCCGCGGCTATCTGAAGTTCGCCTGGCCCACCACCACACCCGTACGCGCCCTGCAGGACATCGGCATCCCCGTCGGGCTCGCCACGGACGGCGCCGCCTCCAACAACTCCCTCGACGTATGGGAGTCGATGGCCCTCACCGCCCTCATCCAGAAGTCGACCACCGGCGATCCGCGCTGGCTGACATCTCGTCAGGCCCTGCACCACGCCACCCTGCAGAGCGCCCGCGCGGTCGGGCTCGGTGACGTGGTCGGCAGCATCGCAGCCGGTCGGCGCGCCGACATCATCCTGGTCGACCTCACCGGCCCGCACAGCCAGCCCGTCCACGACCTCGCCGCCACCCTCGTGCACAGCGCCCGCTCCTCCGACGTCCGCACGACCGTCGTCGACGGGCGGATCCTGATGCGCGACCGGGAACTGCTGACGATCGACGTGCCCGCGGTGGTGAGGGAGCTGGGGGAGCGGATGCCCGCCCTCCTGGACCGGAGCCACGGCAAGCGCATCCAGGAATACGACACATAGCCCGAACATAGCCCGAGGCCCATGGAGCCCGCCGGTCACCAGGCGAGCAGGGGCGCGCGTCGGCTCTTGGGGCGTCTGCGGGCAGTGAGCGCATCCGTATCACGATGAGTGAGACAATTGATGCGGGGCGTAGCGGTTGATCATCGAGAGTGAGCGGGCGCTCACACATCGCGGTGAACGAGTGTCAACTACGTCTCAGTCCCGTCACCGGGCGAGGCGTTTCACCTCCGGCAGGCGTTAACTCCTACAAGTACGACGCTTTCTGGAGGTGCAGGATGGTGAACGGGCGAACAGTGCTCGAACGCTTTCCCGCGGGCGGGCCGCGAGGGTCGTGGCCGGCGGAGGAGTTCGCACACGCGCGGCGCATGGAGGGTCTGGACGCCGAGGTCGTCATGGACCTCGCGACGGACGCGTTCCTGGTGATCGTCCGCGGTGACCTCGCGGCTGACGCCGCCGCGTGACATGAGGGCCGGGGCGTTCCCCGTCGGGCCCTCGCGCTGATCAGCCTGCCTTCGGGGCGGGCACCCGGGTCGTGAACTGCTCCGCCTGGAGCGAGTACAGCTCGGCGTAGACACCGCCGGTGGCCAGCAGTTCGTCGGGCGTGCCGGACTCCACGAGCCGCCCCTGGTCGAGGACGTGCACCAGATCGGCATGGCGTACGGACGCCAGCCGGTGGGTGATGAGGACGACCGTCTGCCCGGCGGAGGCCAGCGCGCGGATCTTCTCGAAGACCTCCAGCTCGGCCCGTGCGTCCAGGGCCGCGGTCGGCTCGTCCACGATCAGGATGTGACCGCGCCGGTAGGCGGCCCGCGCGATCCCCAGCCGCTGCCACTGACCGCCCGACAGCTCGTGCCCGCCGCTGAAGTGCCGGGCCAGCAGGGTGTCCAGGCCGCGCGGCAGATCGGCGACCACGTCCTCGGCGCCGGCCTCGGCGAGCGAGGCGGCCAGACGTTCCTCGGTGAGGGGTGCGGAGGAGCGGCCGACGGCCACATTGACCCGGGCTGTGAACGGCCAGCGCTTGAAGTCCTGGGCCACCATCGCGATGCGCTCGGCGAGTTGGTGCCGGTCGGCGGTGGCCGCGTCGACGCCGTCCCAGAGGATGCGGCCCCGGTCCGGCGTGTAGAGACCCGCCAGCAGCTTCACCAGAGTGGTCTTCCCGGAGCCGTTCTCGCCGACCAGGGCGACGATCCGGCCGAGGGGGAGGGTGAGCGTGACATCGTCGAGGGCGGGGCGGGCGGATTCGCCGGGGTAGGAGAAGCTGACGTTCTCGAAACGGACCTCCCGCGGGTCCTCGGGCAGGGTGGCCCCACCGACCGGAATCGCCCGTTCGGCCGCCTCGACGTACAGCCGCTGAAGGTCGCCCACGAAGAGGGCCTCCTCGTGGAGGGCGTTGACCTCCAGGACGAGGGTGTCGAGGCTCGACGAGCCGGTGCGGATCGCGATGACGGCCGTACCCGCCACGGAGAGCGCCATCGCGCCGGCGAGCAGCAGTCCGCCCAGCGTGGCGTACGTCGCGACGGTCGCGAGCCCCGTCCACGCCGCCGCGATGAGCCCCGTACGCGCTGCCAGCCGGGCCAGCCGCGCCTGCTCCGCCTCCGCCGTCTCCGACATGGCCCGGTAGTGGCGCAGGAGGAAGGGCCCGACGCCGTGGACGCGGATCTCGGGCGCGGCGGCGGGCTCGGTGAGCAGCCCGCTGATCAGATGGCCGGCCCGGGAGTGCTGCACCCAGGTGTGGAAGGACTCGTAGCGGCGCCGCGCGTTGGTCAGGGCGCTCCACGCGCTGGGCAGCGTCATGGTGGCGAGGAGGGGGAGCAGGGCGGGGTGCAGCACGGTGAGCACGCCGGCCGCGGCGATCAGCGAGATGCCCGCGTTCACGACGCGCGTGCTGTACGCGATCATGCGGCGGGCGGCCCCCGCGCCGTACTGCGCGGTGTCCAGCAGCTTGTGGAAGGCGTGGTCCTCGATCGCGGCCAGCTCCACGGCCGCCGCCCGCTCCAGATACAGCTCGGTCGCCACCCGCTCCACCTTGGGCTCCAGACGCCCGGCGGCGTACGTCGAAGCGGCCCGCAGCAACGTGGAGACCACCATCACGACGGCCATGGTGACGAGCGCGGGAACGGCACCCCGTAACCGCTCCTCCAGCGCCCCGCCGCCGATCAGCCGCCCCAGCACACTGTTCACGGCAAGCAGCCCGACCGCCTGCCCCAGCCCACGCCCCACCTCGGCCACCAGCACGGTCCGCGCGGCCCGCCGATCGGCCTGCCAGGCGAGCCGGAAACTCGACGCCATCAGCGACGGCAGCCGCGTCACCATGGCCCGGAAGCTCAGCTCCAGAAAGGCGTCCCGATGCTGATTCCACCCCATGTCGTACCGCAGCGGACCCCCGAAGAGCAGCCGCTCCGACTCGGACACCTCAGCCGCACCAGCACCGCGCTTCTTCCCCACCCCAGCCCCTCCCCCGGCCGCCCTCGTGACGGAGGGCCACTATGGCGGGGTGGGGGCGTTCGGGGGAGGGCGCGAGTGAGGGGCGGCGGGCACGCGCGGGCGTACGCCGTGCGGGCGAGGGCGGCGGGGCCGAAACGGGTGGTCACGCTTCGGCGCCGGCCCGCGCCATCCAGCCCGTCCGGCGTTTGAGGACGGGGCCCGTTCAGGGCCGAAGCGGGGGTCCAGGGGGCGGCAGCCCCCTGGTACGGGACGGAAGGTGCGGCACCGCTCCCACCACGGCACCCGCAGCCACCCCGCCCCACCGGCGGAGCCTCACGCGCTGATGTGCCGAGACCACGTAGGCGTAGTCCCCGTCACCCGGCACAACACCAAATACAACGGAATCGGCGGCGTATAAGGAACCGTCCCGTCCGGCTGATGAATCAGCCGAGGCGCGTCCAGCACCACCGCCCCCGTCGTGTACCGCACCATCGCCGGCCACTCCAGCGCATAGTCGGAGTCGGACGGCACGATCCACCACCAGTGCGTCTCGTCGGCGTACACGCACCCCACACGAGGCAGCCGAGCCAGGACCAGAGGCCCGAAGCGGGCGGGCACCGCCACCGCGTCGCAGCCCAGGGGCGCCGTCATGCCGTCGGGAACGGGCAGCCGTCGAGGAGCCGCAGCGGAACGCAGGCCGCGGCGGAGCCGTACCAGCGAGTCCAGGCTCAGCACCTGACCGCCGCCGGACGCGCCGCTCACAGCCATGCGGGCCCCGTTCCCCCGCCGTGCCGCGCCCGCGTCCCGTCCTCGTCGCCCGAGTCCCCGGACGGACCCGGCTTGGGCCGGGACCCCCACCCGAGGTCGTTGTACGGCCCGATGCCGCGGCGGGCAGCGTCCCGGAGCCCGGCCGTGCGCGGCAGATCCGCCCAGACGACGAGCCCGGACTCCTGTTCCCGGGTCCCCCAGGCGTGGCAGAGGGCGTCGATGAGAAGCAGTCCCCTCCCGTGCTCCTCGTCGGGCCGCGCCGCCAACGGGTGCGGCTCACCCGGCGCGCACCCTTCGTCGCGCACGGCTATGCGCACCAGCTCGGCACCGTCGTGCAGCTCACAGACGATGTGCTCGCTCGCCGTGTGCACGATCGCGTTGGTGACCAGCTCGGACACGACCAGAGCCGCCGTGTCGCAGGTGTCCTCGCACACCGCCCAGCCGTTCAACCGAGCCCGGGTCAGGCGTCTGGCCTGCGCGGGAGAACCCGGATGCGCGGCCAGTTCGAAGCGGAACCGGCGCTCGGCAGCGGCGCCCAGCTGGGGGCCGACTCCCGTGGCGGCGCCGAAGCCGTGGGGGGCAGCGGCGTCTGTTCCTAAGGGCGGGGACGGAATCACGCTTGCCACTATCGCCCCGCCGTGAACACTTGGCAAGTGTCACTCTGAAAATTGCAGAGTGCTGTGTGACGCGGTGGAAGGCCGTGGCACACTGCTCGCAACAGCATGTCGAGCGGCGCCAGTTGGGATCGCCGAGGATCCGCCGGTTCTCACCGGGATCTTCGAATTGGTCTTCGAATGGCGCCGTCGGCCTGTCGGGATTCATGTCGGGATTCAGCCGGCCTGTCGGGACTCATTCGTGGAGGTGGAGCGTGAGCGAGCCGCGGTCCGCGCCGACGGTCGGTCAGGTCGTCCTCGGCCGACGCCTGCTGGACCTGCGTGAACGCGCCGGGCTCAAGCGTGAGGAGGCCGCCCGCATCCTCCGCGTCGCCCCCGCCACGGTCCGCCGCATGGAGATGGCCGAGGTCGCGCTCAAGATCCCGTACCTCCAACTGCTCCTGAAGGCCTACGGCATCTCCGACGACGAGGCCGACGGCTTTGTGCAACTGGCCGAGGAGGCGAACAAACCCGGCTGGTGGCAGCGGTTCCACGACATCCTGCCGGGCTGGTTCTCGATGTACGTCAGCCTGGAGGGCGCGGCCGGCCTCATCCGGTCGTACGAACCCCACTTCGTGCCCGGCCTGTTGCAGACCGAGGACTACGCGCGCGCGGTGCTGAGGTCGGGGGCCGTCGGCCAGACCAGCCCCGACGACATCGAGCGCCATGTCGCCCTGCGTATGCGACGCCAGCAACTGCTCACCCGTGAGGACGCGCCCCGGCTGTGGGTCGTGATGGACGAGACCGTGCTGCGCCGCCGGGTCGGCGGCCCGGAGGTGATGCGTGCCCAGATCGACCGGCTGCTCGAGGCCACGAAGCTGCCCAATGTGACGCTGCAGGTGGCCCCGTTCGCGAACGGACCGCACCCCGGCACCTACGGGCCTTTCGTGCTGTTCCGATTTGCCATGTCAGAACTGCCGGACATGGTCTACAGCGAGTACCTGACCGGCGCCGTCTACCTCGACGCGCGCGCCGAGGTGGCGACCCATCTCGAGGTCATGGACCGCATGGCGGCGCAGGCTGCTACGGCACATCGCACGAAGGGGATCCTCCGGGATCTCCGCAAGGAGCTGTGAATGGATCGCATCAAGCCGCGCATACGCGTCTACAACGGCATGCCCGCGCGGGACTTGGGCAGCGAGGGCTGGCACAAGCCGTGGAGCGGCGGCAACGGAGGCAACTGCCTGGAGGCGATGAAGCTCGCCGACGGCCGGATCGCCGTCCGCCAGTCGACCGACCCGGACGGGCCGGCGCTGATCTACACCACGGACGAGATCACGGCGTTCATCGAGGGGGCGAAGGCGGGGGCGGCGGACTTCCTCCTTTCCTGAGCTGCTCGAGCTACTTGAGCCACATGAGCTACTTGACCCACATGAGCTACTGAGTCACTTGCCTGCCTCTCTCGCAACTTCCTTTACTTGGTGCTCAGTTGATAATCCATTGCGTCCTACGGAGTGCCTCATGATCGAGATCGACACCAGCAAGCCGCATCCCGCGCGGATGTACGACTGGTATCTCGGCGGCAAGGACAACTACCCCGTCGACGAGGCCATGGGGAAGCAGATGCTCGCCCTCGACCCGCGCGTCCCGGTGATGGCGCGGGTCAACCGCGCGTTCATGCACAGGGCCACGCGCTGGCTCGCCGAGCAGGGCGTACGTCAGTTCCTGGACATCGGCACCGGCATCCCGACCGAGCCGAACCTCCATCAGGTGGCCCAGGGGGTCGCCCCCGACGCGCGCGTCGTCTACTGCGACAACGACCCCATCGTGCTGGCCCACGCGGCAGCCCTGCTGCGCGGCACGGACGAAGGCACGACCGAGTACCTGCAGGCCGATGTGCGCAGCCCCGAGGCGATCATCGAGGGCGCGAAGAAAGTCCTGGACTTCAGCCGCCCCGTCGCCCTTTCCCTCGTCGCGCTGCTGCACTTCGTCTCCGACGAGGACGGCGCGCACGACTTGGTGACCCGGCTGCTGTCCGAACTCCCCTCCGGCAGCTACCTGGTGGTGACCCACGCGACCGCCGACTTCACTCCCGAGGAGTCGAAGGCGGCGACCGAGAAGCTCAAGGCGGCCGGCGTCACCCTGGCCCTGCGCTCCCGCGAGGAGTTCACCCGCTTCTTCGCCGGCCTCGAACTCGTCGAGCCCGGCGTCGAGGTGCCGCACCACTGGCACCCCGAACTGGGTGAGCCCGTACCCGGACAGGACGACGGGGTCATCCCCGGGTACGGGGCGGTGGGGCGCAAGCCGTAGTCCCCCTACGGGCAAGCCGTAGTTCTCCTTACGGGCAAACCGTAGTTCGCCTTACAGGTACGACATCATGCGCCGCGGAGCGTCCACCAGGCGGCTGAGGACCACCACCGGCAGCGGGGGCTGCTCCACCTTGGCCGGGCTCAGGTTCAGCCCGTAGTAGATCTGCTCGATCGAGGGCGGTCCGACCGCGAGGTTGCGCCGGACCGCCTGCGACGGCGACTCCTCACCGGTCTTCACGAGGTACGCCGCGACCATCGCGCCCGTACGGCCGACACCCGCGCCGCAGTGGACGAACACCGGGCCGGACGCCGACGAGACGACGTCGAGGAAGCGCTGCACCTGCTGGGGTGACGGCGTCTGCCCGTCACGGATCGGCATGCGCACGGCCTTCAGCCCGGCCTCACCCGGTTCGGCCAGCTCGGCCGCGCTCAGGTCCTCGGCGCGCAGGTCGACGACGGTGGTGATGCCCATGCTCGCCAGTGCCCGGTAACCGGCCGGGGAGGGGGCGGAGCCGCGCCACAGCCGGCCGTCGGTGTCCACCGGCTGGAAGTGGTTCACGCCCTGGACGGAGCGCGTACCGGCAGGCACTGGAGTCTCCTCGCGGGCCAAGAACGACAGGCCCAGGATGCTGCCTGCGCCGGCGACCCACAGGGCGATGTAGCCGATGACGAGGCCGAGGAGGATCCGCAGCGCGCGCCGGGACAGCGGGCGCTTGCGGAGAGCAGGGGAGGGCAGGGTTGCGGTAAGGACAGCCATGGGCGACCCGGGGGACTAGGGGGCGGGGGTCGTTGGAATCGTAACCTGCGGTATGTGATCAACTGTGCGATAAGTCCGTTTTGTGCGATAAGTCTCACCTGTCATGTTTGGTGCGCACAGTCGGTCGGTCACGGTCGGCGCGGCACGTTCAGCCCTCATCCGCCTCCGCGTCGCCGACACCGACCACCGTGAGATGGGCGCGATCCAGGGTCGCGTCCTCCAGGCAGCCGCGCAGCCGCATGAGGTCGTGCTCGGTGAGCGCGGGCCGTACGACCCCCGCGAACGTGCCGTCTCCCAGGTCGCCGAGGGCGGCGTGCCGCAGCGGTGCGGCCGTGGAGTGCCGGCAGCTCTCCCAGATCTGCTGTGCGGCCAGCGCCTTCCCGGCGGACGACATGTCCACGCCCCGCAGCTCGATCTGGACGACCACGGAGGTCGCCTCGTTCTCGTTGGCCTCTTCCTTACGGGTCTGGGTGAGGTCGGCGAGCCCCACGATCAGGGCGGCGAGCAGGGCGGCACCGGCGAGGGCGACGGTGGCGAGACGTGCGGTACGGCCCCGGGAGCGTCCACCGCCCAGCGGTGGCAGGTCCTCCAGGTCGTCGGCGGCTGCCGGGTCGGGGGCGGCGAGCACGGCCAGCCGCCCGGCCAGGCGCCGCTCGGCGGGTTTCGCCGTGGCCGACGCGACCCGCTGCACCACCCAGGCGAGCCCGGACAGCAGGACACCGGCGAACATGAGGACCGGCACGAAGACGTACCTCCGCTCCGCCGGGTCCTCCAGCCACCGGAACCGCGTCTCCTCGTGCGCCACGGCCGGCTCGCGCAACCGCGTCAGTACGTCCTCCTGGCGGGCGTCCAGCTCCCGCTGCCGCCGGTCGGTGTCGCGCAGCCGCTCCTCGATCCGGTTCAGCCGCCCCAGCGTCACCAGGCCGAGCAGCATCACCTCGACGACCAGCAGCAGGACCCCGCAGATCATCGCCCGCTGCCACTGCCAGCGGTACAGGTAGACGACGAGGTAGGTGCCCGCGCCGGCGGCGACCAGCGCTCCGAAGACGTACGCGATCTTCCTCATGACGCGTCCCCCAGTCGTACGTCACCTGCCGTCCCGTCGACCGTCAGCCGGGAGCCCGGCGGGAAGCGGCGTACGGCGTCGGTGGCGCCGACGACCGCGGGGAGCCCGAACTCCCTTGCCAGGACGGCCAGATGGGACAACGCGCTGCCGGTCTGGGCGACCAGGCCGGTCAGGCCGGGCAGCAGCGGGGCGAGCGCGGGGTCCAGGGAGCGCACGACCAGCACGGGGTCCGTCGGCCGGGGACCCGCCCCGTCCCACACGGTTCCGACGACGCGCCCCGCGGACACGCCCCGTACGCCGTCGCCCCGGGCGCCTCCCCGCTCGGCGACGACGACCTGACCGTCCGCGAGCCGGAAGGCGTCCGGCAACGGCGGCGACTCGGCCTGCGGCACGCGTGCGTGGAGATCGCCGGGCAGGGCCCCGCCGTCCAGCACGGTGGCCAGCTCCGCCCACCGCAACAGCCCGACACGCTCCAGGCCGATCCCCAGCCGCCGAGCCACCTCGCGCACGAGCCGGACCTGCAGTTCCTGCACCCAGCGGATGCGGAGGCGGAGGGCTTCACGGGGTGGGAGGGGGGTGAGGGAGGGGGAGTGGAGGGTCGTGGGGCGGGGGGTGTCCATGGGCGCAGTGGCCTGGGTGGCCTCTGCGGGTGCGGGGGACTGAGACGCCTCTGCGTGCCAAGCGGCCCGTGTGGTGCCGGTGTGCGGGGTGGCGTAGATGGCGAAGGCCGCGCTCGTGGGGGTGGCTCGCTGGGCCGGCTCACGGGAGGGCGGGCGCGGAGCGGGCGGGCGGCGGCTGCCGTTGGCGGTGGGTGCGGCGTGGGTGGGCCGCGTCGGTGTGGTGGCGTCCGGCGCCGGTTCCTGGGCGATCACTGTCGCCCACGTGCGGTGCGTCCCCGTGCCCTGCGGAGCGGCTTGGCCGGAGTCGTTCGTCGGCGGTGACGGCGTCGCCGTAGCGCCCGGCGGTCGCCCCCGTCTGCGCAGGCTCGGGGCGGTGAGGGTCAGGACCACCGGGTTCTCGGCGACCACCTGCTCGTCGGGGATGCCCAGGGCACGGGACTCGGCCAGGACGGCCAGGGCCGTGCCGGCCGCTGTGCGGCTCCTGGGCGGTTCGTCGAGGAGGGCTCCCGCGAGGGCCTCCTGGGCGTGCAGGGAGACCAGGACCCGGCGGGCCCAGCGGAGCTCCGCGGCCAGGGCCGAGCCGGAGAGCCCGGTGGGTGACGGGATCCCGGCGAGGCGGCGGTCGACGTCCGCGGCGAGGTCGGTGGCAAGGCCGGGCAGGGCGGACGCGAGGCGACCCACCCGCCAGGCCGCGGTGAGCCGGCGCGCTCCGGGTGCCGGGTTGAGCAGCGCGAGCCACCGGTGCCGGGGTGGCACGGCGCCGAGGAGCCGCAGATCGGCGGCGGCACGCCCAGTGACCGTAGTGACCACCGGCACCGAGTTCAGCAGCCGACGCGGCGCGGTGCCCCCGATGTCCAGTGCGGCGGCGAGCCCACGGGCCATCGGCGCCACCCACAGGTCCTCCTCCAGCGGCGTCAGCTGCTCCGGCAGCGTCTCCGCCACCGGACCGGGCCCGAGCAGTCGCGCGCCGCGTGCCGGTCGCGCCGCCATCGCGGTGATCGGCCGACTCTGGAACAGCCACAGCCGCCCGTCCGCGTCGAACCCGAACTCGACGTCCTGCGGCCCGCCGAAGACCCGACGGACCTGCCGCGCCAGCCGCGCCAGCCGGAACAGCTCGACGCGCGTGAGCAACGAACCGGAGGGCTCCGCCGGGACCTCCGACGACTCCGTCCGCAGGAGCCGTCCGTGCCCGCTCAGCCAGTGGTCGGTGCCCGACCGCGCCCCGCTCACCAGGCTGTCCGGCCCGCCGCGCACCGCGCTGACCAGCAATCTGTCGGCCCGCCCAGCGACCGGGTCGGCACCGAACATCACCCCGCCGACCCGAGCCGTGAGCATGGGCTGCACCAGCACCGCCATCGGCGCCGTGGAGCCGTCGGGCCGGTGCGCCGAGCCGAGCACGGTCTGTACGGCCGTACGAAAGTCCCGCCAACCGCGCACGTCGAGCACCGAGGTGAACTGGCCCGCCAGGGACGACTCCTCGGTGTCCTCCTGGGGCGAGGACGACCGTACGACGAGCGGGCGGGTGCCGCCGTCGGAGAGCTCGTCCCAGGCGCGCCGCAGGGCGACCGTGTCGCGCATTGCCTGGTGCGGTATCACGAAACCGGGAAGCACGGGCAGTCCGGCGCGGGCCGCGCGGGCGAGGTTCGCGGCCTTGGATCCCATCAGCCGGGGGAGCGCGGCGCCGGGCAGGTCCAGCGGGACGACGGCCGGACCGTACGTCTCGACCTCGGCCGGCGTGACGTCGCCCCGGAACTCATCCCCGTCGCGCGCACCTTCTCCGTGACGTTCATCGAGCGTCGTCATCGAACACCCTCCAGGACCGACCGCCAACAGGGGGGACGCGCTGGGGTGGCCCTGCGCCTGACGACGGAACGAAGGATGGGGGCGAGCCGCTGCCGTCCCGGACCCGGGTACGACGACAGCACACCTCCTGCTCCGATGATCCCACTCCTGTTCGGATCCATGTAGCCCGGAAGTCATCTTTCGGACACATGCGAGAACAAATCTGAAAGTGACGGTATGCCGGGAATGAGTGATTTATCCAGCCTTAGTGGCTCTCGCCCGGCGGCAGCACCCCGCACAGCGCCTCCAGCGCCGCCCCGTACGCGTGCTCCGAGGGCGTCGCGTATCCGACGACGATGCCGTCACGGACCGGCATGGCCCTCGCCACGGCGTCCGGGTGCCGGAACTCGGCGAGGCCGTCCAGGGCGATGCCCTGCCAGGTGGCCGCCTTGACCGTGGAACGTTCGGTGCCGGGCGGCAGCCGCAGCACCGCGTGCAGTCCGGCGGCGACACCGGTGACCTCGATGTGCGGCGCGTGCGTGGCGAGCGCCGCGACGAGGCGGTCGCGGCGGCTCCGGTACCGCTGCCGCATGCGCCGTACATGACGGTCGTACGCCCCGGAGACGATGAAGTCGGCGAGGCTCAGCTGATCGAGGACGCTCGCCCACGCCTCGCGCTCGCCCTTGGTCACGAGCACGTCGTCGACGTACCGCTCCGGCAGCACCATCCACCCGAGCCGCACCGCCGGCGACAGGCTCTTGCTGACCGAGCCGATGAAGATCACTCGCTCGGGATCGAGACCCTGGACGGCGCCGACGGGTTTGCGGTCGTAGCGGAACTCCCCGTCGTAGTCGTCCTCCAGAACGACGCCCCCACGCGCGCGTGCCCAGTCGATCACGGCGGCACGGCGCTCGGGATGCAGCGGGCCGCCGGTCGGGAACTGGTGCGCGGGCGTGAGCAGTACGGCCCGTTCGCGTCCCAGCACGTCGACGCGTGCGCCGTCCTCGTCGAGGGGGAGCGGTACGGTCCGTGCGCCCGCGGCGGCGAGGAGTTCCCGGTGGAAGCCCAGCCCGTACCCCTCCACGGCCAGTGGGCCGCGCAGCACACCGCCGCCTGTGCCTGTGCCTGTGCTTGTGCTTGTGCTTGTGCACCTGTCCTGGCCGAACAGCAGCCGCAGGGCGTGCGCGAAGCCGGAGCAGATCACGATCCGGTCCGGCTCGGTGCGCACGCCACGCGCGCGTGCCAGGTACTCGGTGAGCGCCTCCCGCAGTTCCACGCGCCCGGCGGGATCACCGGGCCCGAAGACCTCGTTCGGCGCCTGCTGGAGGGCCCGCCGATAGGAGGCCAGCCAGGCCGCACGCGGGAACGCCGACGCGTCCGGGGTGCCCTGCCGCAGGTCGTGCCGAGGCCCACGCGCGCGTGGGAGGCGCCTTACGGGGCACCCGCTCGGCGCGTCGCAGGGGGTCGGCACGCTCGGCCACCCTCGTCCCCGAGCCCTGGCGGGCGGTGAGCCAGCCCTCGGCCACCAGCTCCGCGTACGCGTCGGCCACGGTGTTGCGGGCGACCCCCAGGTCGGCGGCGAGCGAACGGTACGGCGGCAGCCGGGTACCGGGCGCGAGCCGCCCACTGCGCACGGCCTCGCGCAGCGCACGGATCAGCGCGGCCCGGCGGCCGCCCGGCGCGGATGAACCGGATGCCTCGGACGACCCGGACGGCTCGGAGGGCTCGGACAGATCCACATGCAGGTCGGCGCCGATCCGCTCTGCCGAATTGACCCACGATTCCGCCATGGAAATGCACCCTACAACCGGTCTTTTCGGCCCGTAGGTTGATCCACATGACGACGAACACGACCGACACCAAGCTCACCGAGTCCATCGCCGAGTCCATCAACGAGGCCGAGGCCGCCCGCACCCGCCTCGACTTCGCGAAGTCCGCCCCGAAGGTCTTCCGCGCCATCGTCGGCTTCGACGCCGCCGCCCGCGAGGGCCTGGACCCCGCACTCGTCGAACTGATCCAGATCCGCGCCTCGCACCTCAACCACTGCGCCTACTGCCTCCACATGCACACGGGCGACGCCCGCAAGGCCGGTGAGAGCGAGGACCGGCTGCACATGGTCGCCGTCTGGCGCGAGGCCCGCCACTTCTTCACCGAGAAGGAACAGGCCGCCCTGGCCCTGACGGAAGCGGTGACCCTGGTGGCCGACGGAGGGGTCCCCGACGAGGTCTACGCCCAGGCCGCGGCCCACTTCGACGAAGCGGAACTGGCACACGTCCTGGCCCTGATCCTCACGATCAACACATGGAACAGGGTGGCGTTGGCGACGGGGAAGGTGGCGGGGACGGACGAGCGGCGTCAAGGACGTCAGTGAGCCGTTTCCCGCGCCCGCGATCACTGCCCGTCAGACGGACATGGGGCGGTCGTACGGCGAGATCGGCGCCGGAAGCCGTGAACTCCCCGTCAGACAACGGTCGACGGCCGCCGCGACCGCCCGCCCCTCCGCGATCGCCCACACGATGAGCGACTGGCCCCGGGCAGCATCCCCCGCGGCGAACACGCCGGGGACATTCGTGGCGAACCCGGCATCCCGCGTGATCGTCCCGCGAGGCTCCAGCTCCAGCCCCAGCTGGTCGATCAGCCCGTCTCCCCGGTCGGGCCCGGAGAAGCCGAGGGCGAGCAGGACGAGGTCGGCGGGCAGCGTCCGTTCGGTGCCCGCCAGCGGGCTGCGCCGTGCGTCCACCTCGGTCAGGTGGAGCGCCCGTACGTGTCCGTCGGCGTCACCCGTGAAGTGGAGCGTGGACGCCGCGAACAGCCGCGCGTCCGCGTCCGCCGCGGGGGCCGTCCGAAGATCGCGCGCCTCCTCGTGCGCGGCCGACAGACGGTAGATCTTCGGGTACGTCGGCCAGGGTTCGGCGTCCTCGTCCCGCTCGGCGCCCGGCTGGGCGTAGATGTCCAGCTGGGTCACGGACGCGGCGCCCTCCCGAACGGCGGTGCCGAGACAGTCGGCCCCCGTGTCCCCGCCGCCGACGATGACGACGTGCTTCCCGGCCGCGGACATGGGGGAGGTCTCCAGATCACCCTCGCACACCCGGTTGGCCAGCGGCAGATACTCCATCGCCTGATGGATGCCGCTCAACTCCCGCCCGGGGAGGGGAAGTTCACGCCAAGCCGTGGCCCCCGTGGCGATCACCACGGCGTCGTAGCGCGACCGCAGCTCGGCGGCTCCGATGTCCCGCCCGACCGCCGTCGACGTACGGAACTTGGTCCCCTCGGCCCGCATCTGCTCGATCCGGCGTTCCAGATGGTGCTTCTCCATCTTGAACTCGGGGATGCCGTATCGCATCAGCCCGCCGATCCGGTCGTCCTTCTCGTACACGGCGACCGTGTGCCCCGCCCGGGTCAGCTGCTGCGCCGCGGCGAGCCCGGTGGGCCCCGACCCGATCACCGCGACCGTGCGCCCGGACAGCCGGTCCGGCGGGCTCGGGGGCGCGAACCCCTCTTCCCAGGCGCGGTCGGCGATCGCGCACTCGACGTTCTTGATGGTGACGGCCGGCTGGTTGATCGCCAGCACGCACCCCGCCTCGCACGGCGCCGGACACAACCGCCCGGTGAACTCCGGGAAGTTGTTCGTCGCGTGCAGCCGGTCGGCGGCCGCCCGCCAGTCCTCCCGCGACACCAGGTCGTTCCACTCGGGGATCAGATTGCCCAGCGGACAGGCGTCGTGGCAGAAGGGTATGCCGCAGTCCATGCAGCGGTCGGCCTGCTTGCTGATGATCGGCAGCAGCGCCCCGGGGACGTACACCTCGTCCCAGTCCTTGACCCGCTCCTCGACGGGCCGGCGCGGCCAGTCCTGGCGGGGGGTGGTCATGAAACCCTTGGGATCGGCCATGGCCGTCTTCCTTGCGTGCGCGTGTGACGTGTTGGAGCCGTGCGTCATCGGGCGGCACTCTTCCGGCCACGATACGTCCCACGGGCCACGGGCGCAGAGTGGCGGGACAGCGCTTTCTCCGTGGGGCGAGCGGGGGCGGGGTCAGCTGAGGGCCAGCACGTAGGACACCGTCGCGGCGGCCGAGGCGACCGCGCGGACGTGGTTCCACGCCGTCCACTCGCGCACGTACGTCGGCCAGTAGGCAGCCGCCTCCGGAGTGCCCGCGTCGAGCTTGAGCAGCGCCTCGTTGCGCGGCACGTTCGCCACCATGGTCACTCCGAACGAGCCGAACAGATACAGCGCACTGCCCAGCAGCAATTCCACGGTCGCTTCGTCCGGCCAGAGCACGAACGTCACCACGGCGATCACCGCGCACAGCACCGCCGACCCTATGAACACCAGCATGAACGCCGGCAGCAACGCCGCCACATTGATCGCCTTCATCGCGGCCACGCCCTGCGCGGGCGGCAGCGCGGCGAGCCCGCGCATCACGAAGGTCGAGAACGCGCAGAACACCCCGGCCACGAGACCGGTGCCGACCACACCGATCACGATCAGTACGAAGTACGGTCCATCAATCACGTCAGCGTCAACTCCCGCGTCCCGCCGGGATCATGCCCGGCTCCCTCCAGCATTACCAGTGAAACCTTGTACGAGATCCGTGACCATGGCCGAGCGGCGCGCGCACATACGCGAGCGGCCTGCCGGTCGGCCGGGCGGCGGAGGACGGGCGCCGCAGTGAACGGTGCGCTTTGAGGCGGCGGGGCATCGTGCAGGGGCCGGTTGGCTTCCCGGCGGTTCACCTCCCGGCGGTTCACTTCCCGGCCGTTCACGTCCTGGCCGTTCAGGTCCTGGCCGTTCACGTCCCGGCCGTTCACCTCTCGGCGGTTCACGTCCCGGCCCCCGCGCGGCTGGCGGCATCGGCTCGGCCGTTCCTGACCACGTCGGCTGCACATGATCGATCCGCGCGGCAAGGCAATGGCGGCCGTGCTGCCCGGCGGTGCCGAACGACCGCACCTGACACGGCCTGCCTCCGGGTCCCGTCTCTCCGGACCACTCTCAGCCGACCCCCGACACCTCCGCCCGCCACGCCCGCAACGTCGACTCCACCGCCGCCGCGATCCGACGCCGAGCCTTGTGTCGCGGCACCCCGCTCATCAACAGCTGGTCGTACGGCGTGTCCATATGCCGTACGGACGCCACGACCGCCGACGTCACCGCCGCCTCGGACAACGCCCGCCCCGCCGCACTCCGCCCCACCCGCCCGCTGCCCCGCACCGACGCATGCGCGGCGACGTCCCGCGCCCGGCCCGCCGGGCACCCCGGGAACAGCCGCCGGATCTCCCCCGCGAACGCCGCCGCGAACCGCACGTCCTCCCGCGCCCGCCGCCGGGCGTCCCGCACCCGGCGCCGCCGCCGGGCCTCCGCGTCCGCCAGGCACCGCTGCTCGGCGCGGGCGAGCCCCGCCTCCTCGACGAGGACGCCCTGCCGCTCATAACGGCTCCTGCGTCGGTTGAAGCGCACGACCACCGCCGACAGCGCACTCTCCTCCCGTGACCGACGCGTCAACGCCGTGTCGCCGCGCGGCAGAAACACCAGATGCCCGAGGTCGGCACAGTCGAGACACCGCGGCGCACCCTCCTCCAGCACGAGCATCCGCAACGGTCCCGCATGACACTCAGCACAGTGCCGCCGCTTGAGGGGCTGGATCACGATAAGGCCGGTTCGGGGCGGGGGAGCTGCGAGCGGTGCCATACGGGGTTCATGCGGTGCCATACGGGGTTCATTCCCCTCGGGGCAGGCCCGGGGAACTCCCTGACCGGGGCAGAGAAGCCGTCTGATCAGGCCGGGGAGCCCGACCGACCGGGTCTGGAACGCGACCGAGCGTGTCTGGGGAACGGTGTGGTCGGGTCCGGGACGGTCTGGTCGGTCCGGGGGCGGTCGGTTCGGGCCTGGAGACGGTCTGCTCGGATTCGGGGGACGGTCTACTCGGATTCGGGGGACGGTCTGAGCGAGGGCGAGGGCGAGGGCGAGGGCGAGGGCGAGGGCGAGGAGTAGGGCCAGGGCGGGGGTGAGGGCGCGGGACAGGGATAGGGGCGCGGCGGGGGTGAGGGCGAGTGGGGGCAAGGGGGGAAGCGACGGCGGTGGTGCGGCCGCGGAGCGCGCCGCACCCCGGCCGCGTCCTGCCGCATCATGGGCCGTGTGCGACTCGAAGCGATCACCTGGGAACGGCTCGGCGACCTGCTGGCGGAGCGGCTGTTCGACCTGAAGTCGGCCGATGGCAGCGCTTGGCCGCGCATCGCGTTCGACGGTGCCCCGGCGGCCCGCCCGGGAGACCTCGCCGAGCGCGTCGGTGAGGCGCTGCGCATACGCGGCCGCCCCTCTCTCACCGTCGGCACGGAGGGCTTCCTGCGCCCCGCCTCGGTCCGCCTGGAGTACGGCCACCGGGACGTGGACGCCTACTACGACGGCTGGTTCGACACCGGTGCCCTGTGGCGCGAGGTCTTCGGCCCTCTCGAACCCGGCGGCGACGGTCGCGTCCTGCCCGACCTTTGGGACCCGGTCACCGACCGAGCCACCCGCAGCTCCTACGTCCAACTCCCGCCCGCTGGCTTGCTGTTGCTGCACGGTCCCCTCCTGTTGCGTCACTGGTTCCCCTTCGACCTGACCGTCCATGTCCTCCTCTCGCCCGGTGCCCTGCGCCGCCGTACCCCCGAGGCCGAGCACTGGACCCTCCCCGCCTTCGAGCGCTACGACCACGAGACCGACCCCGCCGGCACTGCGGACGTCCTGGTCCGTGCCGACGATCCGCGGCACCCGGCGTGGAGTGGTTGAGCGGTTTGAGCCATTGAGCAGTTGAACCCGAGTCGGCAAACCCCTTCTATATGCACGTGCATTTAATTACTCTGTCTCCATGGCGACCTCCACGAGTGATCCGATCTCCTTCGACGACTCCGTCCGCTCCCTGCTCGACGGCAGGAACTTCGCCAGCGTGGCCACCCTCGGCCCCGACGGCGCCCCGCAGAACTCGGTGGTCTGGATCAAGCGCGAGGGCGACACCGTGCTCTTCTCCTCCGTCGACGCCCGCCAGAAAGTGCGCAACCTCCGCCGCGACCCCCGCATCAGCGTCTCGGTCTACGACCTCGCCAACCCCTACACCTCCGTCGAGATCCGCGGCACCGCCGAGATACTCCCGGACGACGCCAAGCGGCTCCCGTTCGAGCTCTCGCACAAGTACCTCGGCATCGACCCGCCCGCCGAGAAGGACGACGAGACCCGGGTGATCATCCGCGTCGTCCCACGGAAGATCGTGGGCTTCTCGGCCTGATCGCCGCCCGCTGCCGGTGGCCGTCACCGCTCGGTTCCGGGTGCGGGTGCCGGAAGGCACGGCGAGAATGAAGGGCGCCGGGACTAGCGGTGCGTCCTGCGCCGCGCCGGCCGTCCGGCATCGGGAGGTACTCCATGACCACTGCCGGAGACATCATGCACCGTGGCGCCCAGTGGATCCCCGCCCACGAGACCCTGGACCGCGCCGCCCAGCTCATGCGCGAGCTGGGCGTCGGAGCCCTGCCCATCAGCGACCAGAACGAGCGGCTCTGCGGCATCCTCACCGACCGCGACATCGTCATCGGCTGCGTGGCCGTGGGTCGCGACCCGAGCAAGGTCACCGCCGGCGAGATGGCCCACGGCACCCCGCGCTGGATCGATGCCAACGCCGACATCAGCGACGTGCTGCGGGAGATGAAGGAGCACCAGATCCGCCGGCTCCCGGTCATCGAGAACAAGCGCCTGGTCGGCATGATCAGCGAGGCCGATCTGGCCCGGAACCTGCCGGAGGACCAGGTCGCCCACTGGGCCGAGAGCGTCTACGCCAGGACCACGGCGCCGACGACGCACTGACCCGGCGCACGTCCCTCACCTGAGGTGCCGTCCCCGTCCGGCCGACCGTGCCGGACGGGGACGCACCGCAGTCGGCCGGAGACCGGCGAGGGGAGCGTCAGAGCCATCCGTTGCGTCGGAAGCCGCGGTACAGCGTCACACACGCCACGGATATCACGCCTATGACCAGCGGATAGCCGTAAGTCCAGCGCAGCTCCGGCATGTAGTCGAAGTTCATCCCGTACAGCCCGCACACCATCGTCGGTACGGCGACGATCGCGGCATAGGCCGTGATTTTCCGCATGTCCTCGTTCTGCGCGACCGTGACCTGTGCCAGGTGCGCCTGCAGGATCGAGTTCAGAAGTTCGTCGAAGGCGGCTATCTGCTCCTTGGCCCGCAGCAGATGGTCGGAGACGTCGCGGAAGTAGGCCTGTATCTCCGGCTCGACCACCCGGATGGGCCGCGTGGCCAGTTCCTCGAGCGGACGGCCCAGTGGAACCACGGCCCGCTTCAGCTCGAGGAGTTCCCGCTTGAGCTGGTAGATCCGGCCCGGGTCGGCACGCGCGCCGTTCTCCGCGAACACATCCGTCTCGACCTGGTCGATGTCCTCCTGCATCGAGTCGGTGACGCTCAGATAGTCGTCGACCACATGGTCCGCGATCGCGTGCAGCACGGCGGCGGGACCTTTGGCGAGCTGCTCGGGGCTCGATTCCAGCTCCTCGCGCAACGGGCCCAGCGAACCGTGCCGCCCGTGCCGCACCGTGATCACGAAGTCCCGGCCGACGAACACCATGATCTCGCCGGTGTTCACGACCTCGCTCGTCGCCGTGAGTTCCTCGTGATCGACGTAGCAGACCGTCTTGAACACCGCGAACAGTGTCTCGTCGTAGCGCTCCAGCTTCGGCCGCTGATGCGCCTCGACCGCGTCCTCGACGGCCAGCGGATGCAGGGCGAACAACTCGGCGATGCCCGCGAACTCCTGGTCCGTCGGCTCATGGAGGCCGAGCCAGACGAATCCGGCGCCGCGCTTGCGCACCTTCTGCACGACGTCGACCAGATCGCCGCTCTCCGGGACCCGTACGCCGTCCCGGTACGTCACGCAGTTCACCACTGAGGAGCCCAGCGGGGATCTGGCGGGATGGCTGAGGTCGACGCGGGGGCGCCGTCGAGTCAGCCGTGCCACCTTGCGGAGGCCGCCGACCTTGCTGAGGCCCGTGACCTTCCGCAGATTCCCTGCCATGGACATCTGGATCTCCTTGCGTGGATCTCCCCATTGAAGTGCGACTCGCCTCCGGGGCGCTCCAGCCCCTTCGGTTCGCTCGCGGTGCGCCGCATCTGAGCGCCCTGGCCCGCCAGTTTGCCAGGTGGCTGTGAGACGTGGGTAAGCCTGTGGGAGCAGGTGGTTCCGCTTTGTTCCCGGCTGTGGATGAAGAGTCCGTCCCGGCGTCACCACTCGGAAGGGGCGGCCCTGCGGGATTCAGGGCCGTCCTGCCGAATTCGGGGCCGCCCTGCCGAGCGTCGCCCCCTCCGGACAAGCCGCGCAACTGGGATGATCGCATCATGACGCGAACCCACGGATATCTCCTCGGTAATCAGCAGGACGAGGCGGGCGAGCGCTTCGACGCCTTCGCCACTCTCTTCGACCCCACGACGTTCCGACACCTCGAACGGCTCGGTGTCGGACCCGGCTGGCTCTGCTGGGAGGTGGGCGCCGGCGGCACCTCCGTGGTGTCCTGGCTGGCCAAGAAGGTCGGCCCGACGGGACGGGTCATCGCGACCGACATCGACACCTCACAGCTCACCCCGGCCGCCCGGCCGCCGGTCGAGGTCCGCGTCCACGACGTGGGTGCGGACGAGCCGCCGGGGGAGGGGTTCGATCTGGTGCACGCCCGGCTCGTACTCGTGCATGTGCCGGACCGCGAACGGGCGTTGCGCTCGATGATCAGTGCCCTGCGCCCCGGCGGCCGGCTCCTGATCGAGGACGCCGACCCCGCTCTGCAGCCCCTGCTCTGCCCCGACGAGTACGGCCCCGAACAGCAGCTGGCGAACCGGCTCCGCAACGGCTTCCGCAAACTGCTCGCCGACCGTGGCGCCGACCTCTCCTACGGCCGCCGACTCCCGCGCCTGCTCCGCGAGGCAGGTCTGCGCCGGGTGGAGGCCGACGCGTACTTCCCGGTCGCCTCGCCCGCCTGCGCCGCCCTGGAGTCCGCCACCATCCGCCAGATCCGCGGCCGGCTCGTCACCGAGGGCCTCGCCACCGACAAGGACATCGACCGCCACCTCGCCAACGTCGCCGCCGGAGGCATGGACCTGGCCACCGCCCCGATGATCTCGGCATGGGGGCGCAAGGCGTAGGGGAGTGGGAACTGACGTGGATTCAGCAGAGTCGCCAGAAGCCGGTCGCCGTCACTGCGCCGTGGGCGGCCTTCCACCCACCCGGTCCACCGCCAGCGCACCCGCCCGGCACCCCTCCCGCGCCGCATCCTCGGGCCCGGCGCCCGCGAGCAGGGCCGCGAGGAAGGCACCCGTGAAGGCGTCGCCCGCCCCCGTCGTGTCCCTCGGCGTCGCCGGCGCGGCGGGGACCTGGGCGCGCACCGCGCCGGACCGCGCCACCAGCGCACCGTCCGCGCCCTGCTTGACCACCACCAACGGCACCTGACGGCTCAGCTTGGCCGCCGCGTCCGCCGCGTCGGGCAACCCCGTGAGCAGGCACGCCTCGTCACGGCTGGGAAGCAGGACGTCCACCCCTTCCACCAGCGCCAGGAAACGGTCGACGCCCAACTCCACGAGGAAACCGGCCGACGCCGGATCCAGACTCACCGGCACACCCCGCGCGCGTGCCGACGCCAGAGCTACCGCCACCAGCGCCCGGCTCGGCTCGGAGAACAACAGATAGCCCGAGAGGTGCAGCCGGGCGACACCGTCGAGCAGCGTGTCCGCCCAGTCGTCAGGGCCGAGCCGCAAGCATGCCCCGCTGTCGGTGAGGAACGTCCGCTCGGCAGCGGCGCCCGTGTCGACCAGGCAGATCACCGTCCCGGTCGGCACCTGCGGATCCACGACGAGACGGGGCAGTACTCCGCTCGCGGACAGTTCCCGCTCGTGCCACGCGGCCGCGTCCGTGCCGACCCGCCCCAGGAGCCGCACCTGACTACTGCCCCAATACGCGGCCCAGCAGGCCACATTGGCGCCCGCGCCGCCCGGCACCGTCCTGATGGCCGCGGCCGTGTCCGTGCCCGAGGCGAGCGGCCCCCGGTGCCGGGCGATGACGTCCGTCACCACGTCCCCGACGACCAGCAGCGCGCCGTCGCGCTCGTCGACCGGAGTGGGCCCGTCCCCCGCGCCGCCGTGCCCCGGCCCGTTCCCCGGCTCGCTCACGCCCCGGCCCAGGCCGCCGCGATCCGCCCCGCCAGCCGTACGTTGCCGCGCACCGCCGCGAGATTGGCGCTCAGCGAGGCACCGTCCGTGTGTCGTACCAAGTAATCCAGCAGGAACGGCGTGACCGCCTGACCGGTGACGCCCTGCTCGTCGCACGCGTGCAGCGCGTCGGCGAGCACACGCGTGTGCAGCTCGGGATCCAACTGCTCAGCCTCCGGCACCGGATTGGCGACGATCAGCGCCGACTCGGGACCGTCGAGCGCGTCCTGAGCGCACATCACCTCAGCCACCTCCTGAGGTGACCGAAGCGTCCAGTCCACCGGATGCCCCGAGTCGGACAGATAGAAGCCGGGGAAGCGCTCGGTGCGGTAGCCGGCGACCGCGACGCCGAGGGTCTCCAGGCGTTGCAGGGTCGCCGGGACATCCAGGATCGACTTCACCCCGGCACACACCACGGTGATCCGCGTGCGCGCCAGCAGCCCCAGGTCGGCCGACTCGTCCTGCGTCACCGTCCACTCCCGGTGCACACCGCCGAGCCCGCCCGTCGCGAACACCCGTACGCCGGCGAGCGCCGCCAGCAGAGCCGTCGCCGACACCGTGGTCGCCCCGCTTGCCCCGGCGGCCACCGCGAGCGGCAGATCCCGGTGCCCCAGCTTGCGGATACCGTCCTCGTTCGCGATCCGCTCCAACTGCTCCTTGTCCAGCCCGACATGGGGCCGCCCGTCCAGCACGGCGATCGTCGCGGGAACCGCGCCCTCCCGCCGTACGACGTCCTCCAGCTCCAGCGCCACCTGCAGATTGCGCGGGCGCGGCAGCCCGTGCGCGATGATCGTGGACTCCAGGGCCACCACGGGTTGACGCGCGTTGATCGCCTCCCGCACTTCTTCGGACACCACCAGCACCACGCGCATGCCTCCCTGTCGTTCGGTCTTCCCTCATCTCTGGCGGGCGCCACGCCCGGTCAAACCCTTGCGGCCTGTGGGAGACGACACCAGCCTGGGACGCATGAACGACAACACGACACGTCTCGACCACGTGGTCCTGTGGGTGCGCGACCCCGCCGCCTCGGCCGAGTTCTACGAGAAGACGCTCGGTATGGCACCGATCAGGCTCACCGAGTTCATCGCGGGTGAGGCGCCGTTTCCCTCGGTGCGCGTCAACGAGGAGACCATCCTCGACCTCATGCCGATGGCCATGGTGGAGCGCATGAAGATGCTCCCCGGCGCCGACCGGAGCGCGGGACACCCGGTCAATCACGTCTGCCTGTCCTTGCCGGAGGCCGACTTCCGCGGCCTGCGCACCCACCTGGAGGAGCACGACGTACCTGTATCGGACTACTCGTACGACTCCTTCGGCGCCCGCGGCAAGGCCAGGCGCAGCTTCTACTTCCGCGACCCCGACGGCAACGTCTTCGAGGCCCGGCACTACGACTAGCGCGTTGAGAAGGGGGCCACACGCGGAGCTTGCTACCGCGTCCGTGCTCCGGCCGGCCTCCGCGCGGCTGTCTGGCAACAGCGGCGATCGGGAACAGCGAGGAAGCACCTGGCCTCCTCCGCCCCTGGGGGTGCTGCGAGCCAGTCCTGACGTCAGTCGCCCACCGGAACGTCGGCGGCCCGTCTGCCCCGCGTGAACAGCGCCAACGCCGCCAGCGGGAGCAGCAGGCAGGCGGCGGTGAAGTTCAGCCAGCCGTAGCTCGCCTGGGCGACGACGAGCCCGGCGGCCGCGCCACCGACGCCCGCGGAGGCGTTCATGACGAGGTCCGACAGACCCTGAGCGGCGGCCCGCGCGGGCTGCGGAACGGAGTCCGTGAGCAGCGCGGAACCGGAGACGAGCCCCGCCGACCAGCCGAGGCCCAGCACGAAGAGCCCGACGGCCGTCTGCCCGTGACTGCCGCCTGCCGTACCGGCGAGGAACGCCGCGCATGCCAGCAGCCCCACGGCGAGCCCGATCCCGGACAGCCGCCCCAGCCGGTCCGACAACCGCCCCATGAGCGGTGCGAACGCGTACATGCCGGCGATGTGGCCGCTGATGACCAGCCCGATCAGGTCGATGCCCGCGCCGTGGTGCGCGAGGTCGACCGGGGTCATCGCCATCACCGACACCATGGCCGTGTGCGCCACGGCAACGGTCACCACCGCGAGCCGCGCCCGCGGCGAGGCGGCCACGGCTGCCATCCCGGCGCGCAGTGAACGGGCCGCGGGCGACTGCTCCTCGGCCGGCGCGAGCGCACGCGCCGTCAGCAGCGGGTCCGGCCGCAGCAGTACGGCGACCACGACCGCGGATATCAGGAAGATCCCGGCCGCCCAGAGGAACGGACCCGCCGCCGCGGGTATCCCGAGGCCCGTGACGCTCCGACCGGCGGGCGAGGCGATGTTCGGGCCGACGACCGCGCCGATGGTGGTGGCCCATACGACGAGCGAGATGGCCCGGGCCCGCCGCTCCGGTTCGGCCAGATCGGCGGCCGCGAACCGTGCCTGGAGGTTCGCCGACGAGGCCGCGCCGAAGGCGGCCATCCCGCACAGCAGCAGCGGAAAGCTCCCGATGCCGGCCGCGACCACCGTGACACCGGCGCCGACGGCTCCTATGAGATAGGCCAGGACGAGTCCGGGACGCCGCCCGCGCGCGGTCATCAGCGCGGCCAGCGGCATCGACAGCACCGCCGTACCGGCCACGGTCGCGGTGGGCGCGAGCCCGGCCAGCGACTCGGTGCCGCTGACCTCCGTCGCCAGGACGGCCGCGAGCGCGATGCCGGTGGCGACGCCCAGCCCGCCCAGGATCTGCGTCGCGACAACCGGTCGGGCGTGATGGACGCGACGGACCCTCGGACGACGGCGGTCACGATGCACACCCGGTTGTACGGCGCGCCCGGGCGGCCCACATGGAGCAGCCCCCCGGACCTGCCGGCAACGGGACAGCACACCGGACCGGCCGCGTACGGGTGGGTGATACCGGCCGCGTGCAGCCGGGTGAAATGTGTCGTCACAGGCGCAGTCTCCCCCTCTTCTCCCGCCTGTCTTCTCTTGCCTGTCCAGCTCTGCGAAAGACCGGATGCCTCAGAACAGCGGCTCCGGCAGCACCCCCTCCAGCGCGAGCAGCTTCCGCTTGGTCTCCAGGCCGCCCCCGAACCCGCCGATGCCGCCGTCGCTCTCCACGACCCGGTGGCAGGGCACGACGACCGGCAGCGGATTGGCGCCCATCGCCATCCCCACCGCCTGGGCCGCGCCCGGCTGCCCCACCCGTCCCGCCAGGTCGCCGTACCCGACGACCGTGCCGTACGGGACACCGGACGCCAGCTCGCGCAGCACCTGCCGGTTGAAGCCGGAGATGAGCGACCAGTCCAGCGGCAGCTCGAAGTCGCGCCGGGAGCCCGCGAAGTACTCCTCCACCTGACGTATCGCCTGGGCCAGCAGGGGAGAGCCGGGCGCCTCGACCGGCTCGGCGCCCAGCCTGGACGCCAGTCGGTCCAGCGTCTGGTCGCGCACGCTCTCCTTGGCGTGGAACACGACGCTGACCAGGCCGTCGCGGGTCGCGGCCAGCATCAGCGGACCGATGTCGGTACCGACGACGGCCCACACGACCTGCTGCTCGTACTGCCCATGGCTGTCCATGCGCCCACCGTACGACCCACCACTGACAACGCCCCGGGAGCGGGCACCGGCTGCCGGCCTGGCCTCAGCCCTTGGGGAACGCGTCCCGCACCACGTCGGGACTGTTGGTGATGATGCCGTCGACTCCGTACCTGCCGACCAGCCGGGCGGTGTCCGCGTCGTTCACCGTCCAGGTGAAGACCTCCAGCGGCCCGCCCTGCGGTCCCTCGAACTCGTGGACGGAGGCGACATAGTCCGTGGAGATGGAGGAGTGCGAGGGGTTGATCTGGTCGACGAAGGTCGCGTACCAGGACAGGTCCGCCACGGCCGGCGTCCCGAGGAATCCGGTCTTCACGGCCGGCTTCAGCTCGTGGACGGTCCGCATGCTGTCGGCACTGAAGCTCTGCACGATCAGCCGCCTCGCCAGGTGGTCCGGGTCGAGCCAGCCCTCGTTGCCCAGGACCTTGAGGGTCTGCCGCTCGATGCCGGGGTACAGGTCGGGATTCTTGATCTCCAGGAGCAGCTTCTGGTGGTGCAGCTCCACGCGGTCCATGAACTGCTCCAGCGTCGGTACGCGCTCGCCCGCGTAGGCGGGGCCGAACCAACTGCCCGCGTCCAGGTGTGCGATCTCGGCGGCGGTGAAGTCCTTCACCTTCCACGGCGCCCGGTCGGGGAAGACCTCCTCCACATCGGTCGTGCGCTTCAGATTGTCGTCGTGGAGGACGACCAGCTCGCCGTCCTTGGTGCGCTGGACGTCGTTCTCGACCCAGCTGACGCCCAACTCGGCGGCCTCGTCGACGGCGGCCAGCGTGTTCTCGGGGGCGTACGCGGAGGCCCCCCGGTGGGCGATGATCGTGGGCCGCTCGGCACCGGCCCGGGCGGCGGAGGCGGGGAGCAGAAGGGCGGCGGCTCCCAGGAGCGCGGTCGTCGTTGCGGCTACAGCGCGCGCGTGCATGCGTACTCCTCGCGTCGAACGATCACGGACAGCTCAACTGTGACAGCAGAGGGTCAACGGTGGGGGTGTACAGAATGGCCACAGATTGAATGGAGTTGCCCGGGCCCGCTCACTCGTGCCGCACAACTGAGGCAAGGCCGTGTTTCTTTGCCGGAGAATCGTTCGACCATTCCGGTGGGGGTTACTCTCTGCCTCAACCCTGACCGCTCGGGCGGTCCTGGGAAGGGGCGCATTCCACAGAGTTCCGGGACGTAAGAGGGCGGGAAAGGCAGCCGCGTATGCAGGGCACGATCGACGGATTCAGCTACGGACTCGTCACACCGCTGGTGGCCTACCTGATGGCCTGCCTCGGCGGTGCCCTCGGCCTGCGCTGCACCACCAGATCGATGCTCGTCTCGCAGTCCTGGCGGCCGGGCTGGCTCGCCCTGGGGTCGGCGGCCATCGGCTCCGGCATCTGGACCATGCACTTCGTCGCGATGATGGGGTTCACGGTCAAGGAGACGCCGATCCACTACGACAAACCGATGACGTTCGCGAGCCTGGCCGTCGCCATCGTCATGGTGGGCGTCGGGATCTTCATCGTCGGCTACAAGGGCGCCAGCGGAGCGGCCCTGTTCACCGGCGGCACCATCACCGGCTTGGGCATCGCCTCGATGCACTACCTGGGCATGGCCGGCATGCGACTCGACGGCAAGCTGGAGTACAACACGTTCACCGTCGCCGTCTCCGTCGCCATAGCCATGGTGGCGGCCACCGCCGCCCTGTGGGCCGCCGGACAGGTCAGGGGGCTGATGTGGAGCGTGGGCGCGAGCCTCGTCATGGGCCTCGCCGTCAGCGGCATGCACTACACCGGCATGGCCGCCCTCAGCGTCCATCTGCACGGCACGGAGGCCCCCTCCGCGGGCGACTCACCCGCCGCCCTGCTCGCGCCCATGATGATCGGCCCGCTCGCCTTCCTGCTCCTCGCGGGCGCCGTCATGCTGTTCGACCCGAAGATGGTCATGGGGAAGCCCGCCGGCGTCCCCGTCGAGCACAAGCCCGGCGTCCCGGCCCACGCCACCGTCCCGCATCCGACCCGCCGCCCGTCGCTGCGGCCCCGCCGCGCCCTCGGGCAGCGAGGGCCCCGCACCCCGCAAAACCACTGATCGGGCCGCGTTGTCAGTGGCGGGTCGTACGGTTGATTCCATGCGGCCCGTTTCCAGCATCGAACGCACGGTGGCGCCCTTCGAGGTCGTCAGTCCCTACCAGCCCAGCGGCGACCAGCCGCAGGCCATCACCGA
Organism: Streptomyces sp. DT2A-34; assembly: GCF_030499515.1. Taxonomy (NCBI): domain Bacteria; kingdom Bacillati; phylum Actinomycetota; class Actinomycetes; order Kitasatosporales; family Streptomycetaceae; genus Streptomyces; species Streptomyces sp. DT2A-34. The sequence continues at coordinate 7,777,646 of NZ_JASTWJ010000001.1, forward strand.
GCTCGCCCGGCGCATCGAGGCCGGCGAGAAGGACGTCGTCCTGCTCGGCGCGACCGGCACAGGCAAGTCCGCCACCACCGCGTGGATGATCGAGAAGCTCCAGCGCCCCACCCTGGTGATGGCGCCGAACAAGACGCTGGCCGCCCAGCTGGCGAACGAATTCCGCGAGCTGCTGCCGAACAACGCCGTCGAGTACTTCGTCTCGTACTACGACTACTACCAGCCCGAGGCCTACGTCCCGCAGTCGGACACCTACATCGAGAAGGACTCCTCGATCAACGAGGAGGTCGAGCGCCTGCGCCACTCCGCGACCAACTCGCTGCTCACCCGACGTGACGTCGTCGTGGTCGCCTCCGTCTCCTGCATCTACGGCCTCGGTACTCCGCAGGAGTACGTGGACCGCATGGTCCCCCTCAAGGTCGGCGAGGAGATAGACCGGGATCAGCTGCTGCGCCGCTTCGTGGACATCCAGTACACGCGCAACGACCTGGCCTTCACCCGCGGCACCTTCCGGGTGCGCGGCGACACCATCGAGATCTTCCCGGTCTACGAGGAACTCGCCGTCCGCATCGAGATGTTCGGCGACGAGATCGAGGCCCTGTCCACGCTGCACCCGCTCACCGGCGAGATCATCAGCGACGACGAGCAGCTGTACGTCTTCCCGGCCTCCCACTACGTCGCGGGTCCCGAGCGTTTGGAGCGGGCCGTCAACGACATCGAGAAGGAGCTGGGGGAGCGTCTCGCCGAGCTGGAGAAGCAGGGCAAGCTCCTGGAGGCCCAGCGCCTGCGGATGCGCACGACCTACGACCTCGAGATGCTCCGTCAGATCGGCTCCTGCTCCGGCGTGGAGAACTACTCGATGCACTTCGACGGCCGCTCGCCCGGATCCCCGCCCAACACCCTGCTCGACTACTTCCCGGACGACTTCCTGCTCGTCATCGACGAGTCGCACGTCACCGTCCCGCAGATCGGCGCCATGTACGAGGGCGACGCATCCCGCAAGCGCACCCTCGTCGACCACGGCTTCCGCCTGCCCTCCGCCCTCGACAACCGCCCCCTGAAGTGGGAGGAGTTCCAGGAGCGCATCGGGCAGACGGTCTATCTGTCGGCGACCCCGGGCACCTACGAGCTCTCCCGCGGAGATGGCCAGGTCGAGCAGATCATCCGCCCCACCGGCCTCGTCGACCCCGAGGTCGTCGTCAAGCCCACCGAGGGCCAGATCGACGACCTGGTCCACGAGATCCGGGAGCGGGTGGAGAAGGACGAGCGCGTCCTGGTCACCACTCTCACCAAGAAAATGGCCGAGGACCTCACGGACTACTTCCTGGAGCTCGGCATCCAGGTGCGCTATCTGCACAGCGACGTCGACACGCTGCGCCGCGTCGAGTTGCTGCGCGAACTGCGCGCGGGCGAGTTCGACGTCCTGGTCGGCATCAACCTCCTCCGCGAAGGCCTCGACCTTCCCGAGGTGTCCCTGGTGGCGATCCTCGACGCCGACAAGGAGGGCTTCCTGCGCTCCGGCACCTCTCTCATCCAGACCATCGGCCGCGCGGCGCGCAATGTCTCCGGCCAGGTCCACATGTACGCCGACAAGATCACCCCGGCGATGGCGAAGGCCATCGACGAGACCAACCGCCGCCGGGAGAAGCAGGTCGCGTACAACAAGGCGAACGGCATCGACCCCCAGCCGCTGCGCAAGAAGATCAACGACATAGTCGCGCAGATCGCCCGTGAGGGCGTCGACACCGAGCAGCTGCTCGGCACGGGTTACCGCGCCAAGAAGGACGGCCGGGGCACCAAGGCCCCCGTGCCCTCCCTCGGTGACAAGGCGGTCAAGGGCGCGAAGGCGGCCAAGTCCGCCAAGGGCAAGGCCAAGGAGACGGTGCCGACCGACCGGCCGGCGGCCGAACTTGCCGAGCAGATCGAAGAGTTGACGGAGCGTATGCGCGCCGCCGCCGCGGATCTGCAGTTCGAGATCGCGGCCCGGCTGCGTGACGAGGTGTCCGAGATGAAGAAGGAACTGCGCCAGATGAAGGAGGCGGGCCTGGCCTGACGGGCCCACGGGTGCCGGTCCACGCTCTGGAACCGGCGCCCTCGAACGGCCTGCCAGGGCACGCCGAGCACGCGCTGTGTTGCAAGACCGACACAAAGTGCGGACCGGGGTACGGCACTGTCAGTGGCCCTGCGTAGGGTTCTGGTCATCCGCGGTGTCCGCGGCCAACAGGGGACAGCTCGAGAGGGGAATCGGCACGTGACCGTCAACATGACCAAGGGTCAGGCCATCAGTCTGCAGAAGAGCGACGGCGGCAGCCTGACCGCGGTGCGCATGGGTCTCGGCTGGCAGGCGGCTCCCCGGCGCGGCCTGTTCGGGTCGCGCACGCGGGAGGTCGACCTCGACGCCTCCGCGGTCCTGTTCGCGGACAAGCAGCCGGTCGACGTCGTCTTCTTCCGCCACCTGGTGAGCGACGACGGCTCGGTGCGCCACACCGGTGACAACCTCGTCGGCGGTGTCGGCCAGGGCGACGACGAGGCGATCCTCGTCGACCTCGCGCGCATCCCGGTCCACATCGACCAGATCGTCTTCACTGTGAACTCCTTCACGGGCCAGACCTTCCAGGAGGTGCAGAACGCGTTCTGCCGCCTGGTCGACGAAACCAACGGTCAGGAGCTGGCCCGCTACACCCTCGCGGGCGGCGGCGCCTACACGGCGCAGATCATGGCGAAGGTGCACCGCAACGGCCCGGGCTGGACGATGACGGCCCTCGGCACGCCGGCCAATGGCCGCACCTTCCAGGACCTGATGCCGTCGATCCTGCCGCACCTGTAGGACATGAAGGACCTCTAGAGCGGCCCGGTGAGCGGCACACCACACGACAAGCGACACAGGGGGACGAAGGCATGACGGCCGAGCTGGTGCGGGGGCAGAACCACCCGCTCTCCCAGGCCCGTCTGGAGATCCGGGTCTCGGCCGGCACGCCGATCGTGGCCGGAGCGGCGCTCGGTGACGAGCAGGGCAGGATCCACGGCGTCGAATGGGTGGCCCACCCCGGCGCCCCCACCCTGCCAGGCCTCGAGGTCTCCCGGCAGGCGGCCGCCGACCATCGCCTCGCGGTGGACCTGGACGCCATGCCGGAAGCCGTCCACCGCGTCAGTGTGCTGCTCGCCCTGCCCACCGGGGTCGCCGGTCCCACCCGGTTCGGTGCAGTCGCCACCCCCTTCGTCGCGGTCACCGGCCTCGACGGCACCGAGGTCGCGTCCTACACCATCACCGGCCTGGAGGCCGAGTCGGCTGTCGTCGCCCTTGAGCTCTACCGCCGCCAGGGTGCCTGGAAGGTGCGCGCCATCGGCCAGGGCTACGCAGGCGGCCTCGCCGACCTCTTCACCGACCAGGGCCTGCCCCAAGCCCACCAACTCGCCGGCGGCATCAACGAAGCGGTGGCCCAGGGCATGGCCCGCAGCGTGCCGGCCCCCCCGCCCCGGCCGGACGGCGACCGCTCCCGGCAGACGGCCGCACCGGCACTCGGCCCGGACCAGGGCGGCCCCGCACCACAGGGCACCTCCGGCCCCGTACCGCCTCCGCCGACCTCGCCCTACGGCACCCAGGCGCCCGGCACGTCCGGGCAGCCCACACCGCAGCCGAACTCCCCGTACGGCACCCAGCCGCCCGGCGTACCCGGCCAGCCCCCGCAGCCGCCGCCGTATCAGGGCGGAACCGGCGCCACCGACCCCGCCCAGCCGTCCGTGCCCACGTCCGGCGGCCCGATCAACTACAGCCACCCGCGCCGCCAGAGCGCGGCCCCGCCGCCTCCGCCGACCGCACCACCGGCCCAGCCCGGGCAGCCCGCGCAGCCGGTCGCGGGTGACGCCACCGGCTGGTCCATGGACGAGCGGCTCTACAACCAGGTGTGGGGCATGTTCGAGGACCTGGCCCGCACGACCGCCGCCTACCGCAGCGCGGTCGACTTCGCCGACTCGCGCATGGAGAAGGAGCTCGACCAGGTCCTGTCGGATCCGCGCAGCCGGATCGGCGGACAGGGCGACGCCGCACGCGAGGCGGCCCAGGCCAAGCACGCCCAGCTGGTCAACCAGGCCAGGGCGGCGCTCGACCGGGACCTGGCCCAGCTCACCGCCGAGTCCGAGGTCGTCGAACCCGCGCTGCCGACCGCGTACGCGCGGTGGGACAACCCCGTCTGGCACGGCTACCGCGTGCCGATGGAGATCCCCATGGCGCTGCGCCTGGGCGACCTCCACCTGCCCGAGAGCGCCCCATTGCGCATACCGATGCTGGTCCGGCTGCCGTTGGAGCGCGGCTTGTGGATCGACAGCGGACGCGGCGGATCGCTCGACGGATCGTTCACCGACTCCCACGACCTGCGGCGCCTCGCGATGGAGACGGCGCTGGCGCACGCGGCCCGGCTGCTCGCCGTCTATCCGGCGGGCGAGTTCACCGTGCACGTCATCGATCCTGCCGGTTCGGGCGCGCAGACGCTCGTACCGCTGGTGCAGACCGGCGTGCTCGCAGCCCCGCCCGCTGTGGGCGCGGCGGGTGTCACGGAGGTCCTCGCACGACTCACTCAGCGCGTCGACCTGGTGCAGATGGCCCTGCGCGGCGGTGCGCCCGACTCCCTGCCGCCGGGTTTCGACACCTCCGAGCAGCTGCTGATCGTCAATGACTTCCCGCACGGCTTCGACGACCGGGCCGTGAACCAGCTGCGCTACCTGGCGGACGAGGGGCCCGCCGTCGGCGTCCACCTCATGATGGTCGCGGACCGTGAGGAGGCCGCCGCCTACGGCCCGTTGCTCGACCCGCTGTGGCGTTCGCTGATGCGACTGACCCCGGTGCCGGACGATCACCTCGCCGACCCGTGGGTGGGGCACGCCTGGACTTACGAGCCCCCGCTCGTGCCGCCCGGCAGCCAGGTGCTCCAGCAGGTGCTCACACAGGTCGCCGCAGCCCGGACCAAGCACAGGTAAAGAGCCCCTGACCAGCACACTTGGCCTTTCTTTTGCCAAGCGTTTTACCTTTCCTTGGTGATTGGGGTACTGTTCATCGCACGGAGGGGAGTACTCCCTGTCTGCTGCGACGTACCCGTCAATACGGATCCGGCCAGATCCCGGGGCGTCGGCCCATCGTGGGTGGAAGAGACCTCCGGCGCGCGACGACGCTGACATTTGCCGTTACGACTGCCGGAGGCGCAGTGGATGTTTCCCCGACCCTATGGGTCCTGACCATCGTGGGCCTTGCCGCCCTGATCGCGGTCGACTTCTTCATCGGCCGCAAGCCGCACGACGTCTCGATCAAGGAAGCCGGTATCTGGACGGTCGTCTGGATCGTCCTGGCGGGCCTCTTCGGGCTCGGCCTGCTGATCTTCGGCGGCGGACAGCCCGCCGGTGAGTTCTTCGCAGGCTTCATCACCGAGAAGTCGCTGAGCGTCGACAACCTCTTCGTCTTCGTCCTGATCATGGCGAAGTTCGCGGTGCCCTCGCAGTACCAGCAGCGCGTGCTCCTCATTGGCGTCCTCATAGCCCTGGTCCTGCGCGCGATCTTCATCGCCGCGGGCGCCGCGATCCTCGCGAGCTTCTCGTGGGTGTTCTACCTCTTCGGTGCCTTCCTCATCTGGACCGCCTGGAAGCTCATCCAGGAGGCGCGGGCCGACGAAGAGGACGAGGAGTACGAGGAGAACAAGCTGCTCAAGGCCGCCGAGCGCAAGTTCGGTGTCGCTGACCGCTACCACGGCACCAAGCTGTTCATCACCGAGAACGGCAAGCGGATCATGACCCCGATGCTGGTCGTGATGCTGGCGATCGGCACCACGGACGTGCTGTTCGCCCTCGACTCCATCCCGGCGATCTTCGGCCTGACCCAGGACCCGTACATCGTGTTCACGGCCAACGCCTTCGCCCTGATGGGTCTCAGGCAGCTGTACTTCCTCATCGGCGGCCTGCTGAAGAAGCTGGTCCACCTGAGCTACGGCCTGTCGATCATCCTGGGCTTCATCGGCGTCAAGCTGGTGCTGCACGCGCTGCACGAGTCCGGTGTCCATGTCCCTGAGATCAGCATCCCGGTCTCGCTCGGCGTGATCTGCTCGGTCCTGATCGTCACCACGATCACCAGCTTGAGGGCCTCCAAGAAGCAGGCGGCGGCCGAGGCGGCGCAGGAGCGGAGCGAAGGCGCTCCGAAGGACAGCATCGACGTCTGATCACGTCGGACGTACGAAGAATCAACACCGGGAGTGGTGCCCAGCGAATTGCCGAGCACCGCTCCCGGTGCTTCGTTGGGCGCTGGGTGTCCCCGGCCGGGGACACCACGGCCGGGCGGAGGCACCTGTGGACGCACCCGTGAAGTTCGTGCAGATCATCGACTTCGAGACCGAGCGCATCGACGAGATGCGGGAGCTGGGCCAATGAGACGGAACAGCGCCTGTCAGGTCGCACCGGCGGCCCCACGCGCCGTCTCGTCCTCAAGGACCGGGGCGAGGCCAACCGCTACCTCGTGGTGATCGAGTTCGACTCCTGCGAGGACGCCATGCGCAACAGCGACGACCCCGAGACGACCAAGTTCGCGGAGCAGATGGCCGCACTGTGCACCAGGCCGCCGTCCTTCACGGACTGCGACGTACAGGAGATGACCGATTTCGCGTAGCGACACACGACCCACAGGGGCCCCGCATCCCGAGGGCGCGGGGCCGCCTGACAACGATCCGGACCGGAGTGCGAACCCTCAACGCCTCTGCGACGATCGCTCCATGATCGCTCGGCTCAGGCCGCTCACGACCCAGTGGACATACGTCGTGCCGGTGCTCGCGGTCGTCCTGCTGGCCTTCACCTGGGGACGGGACCTGCCCGGCGCCCTCGTCGCGCTGGTGACACTGGTCCTCGCGGGGGCCGTCCTGGCCGCCGTACACCATGCCGAAGTGGTCGCTCACCGGGTCGGCGAGCCCTTCGGCTCCCTGGTCCTCGCCGTGGCCGTCACGATCATCGAGGTCGCCCTGATCGTGACCCTGATGGCCGACGGCGGCGACAAGAGCTCCACCCTCGCCCGGGACACGGTCTTCGCGGCCGTCATGATCACCTGTAACGGCATCGTCGGCCTCTGTCTGCTGGTCGCCTCGCTGCGCCACCGTACGGCGGTCTTCAACCCCGAGGGCACGGGCGCCGCTCTCGCGACCGTCGCCACCCTGGCCACGCTCAGCCTGGTGCTGCCGACGTTCACCACGAGCAAGCCCGGGCCGGAGTTCTCCAGCGTGCAGCTGACGTTCGCCGCGCTCTCCTCGCTGATCCTGTACGGCCTGTTCGTGGCGACGCAGACCGTGCGGCACCGCGACTACTTCCTCCCCATCACCCGGCAGGGCGAGGTGATCACCGCCGACCACCACGCCCATGCGCCCTCCGCCCGCACCGCGAAGATCAGCCTCGGGCTGCTGGGCCTGGCCCTGATCGGTGTGGTCGGCCTCGCCAAAGGCGTGTCGCCCACCATCGAGTCCGGGGTGTCGGCCGCCGGCCTGCCGCATGCCGTCGTCGGTGTGATCATCGCCCTGCTGGTGCTGCTCCCCGAGACGATCGCCGCGCTGCGCTCCGCCCGCCGTGACCGCGTGCAGACCAGCCTGAACCTCGCGCTCGGTTCGGCGATGGCCAGCATCGGCCTGACCATCCCCGCGGTCGCCCTTGCCTCCGTCTGGCTCTCGGGCCCACTCGTCCTCGGCCTCGGCCCCACCCACATGGTGCTGCTCGCCCTGACGGTGGTGGTGAGCTCGCTGACGGTGGTCCCCGGGCGGGCGACGCCGCTCCAGGGAGGCGTTCATCTGGTGCTGTTCGCGGCGTATCTGGAGCTCGCGATCAATCCGTAGCCGCTGTGCTCCGCGGCCGATCGTCCTTCGCGGCTGCGGAGCACAGCGGAGCCGTGCTGTCCGGAGCCCGTCACCCGATGGCGGGCTCCGGCGCCGCAGCAGGCGCCGGACGCGTCTCGGGCAGCAGTGCGAAGCACCCCAGGCTGAGCAGCGCGATCCCGGTCAGATAGGCCCCCACACCCCACGGCACCCGACCGCCCTGCTCGGCGAGCGCCGTCGCCACGATCGGTGTGAGCGCGCCCCCGAGGACGCCACCGAGGTTGTAGCCCACCGCCGCGCCCGTGCAGCGCACCCGGGGCTCGTACAACTCCGGCAGATACGCGGCGATCACGGCGAACATCGTGATGAACGCGAGCATCGCCCCGAGGAAGCCCAGGAACATCAGCAGTGGCTCGCCCGTCGCGAGGAGCGCGACCAGCGGAAACATCCACAGGACGGCGGCAGCGCACCCGATCAGGGTCAGGGGCCGCCGCCCGTACCGGTCGCCGAGCATCGCCACCAGCGGTGTGAGCGAGCCCTTCACCACCACCGCGCCCATGACGCAGGTCAGCATGACGCCCCGGCTCACACCGAGCCGCTCGGTGGCGTAGGCGAGGGACCAGGTCGTCACGGTGTAGAAGATCGCGTATCCGATCGACAGCGCCCCGGCCGTCAGCAGAACGAGCCGCCAGTGGTCGTGCACGACTTCGGCCAGCGGCACGCGCGCGTGGTCGTCGATTTCGAGGAACCGGGGGCTCTCGGTGAGCGACGACCGCAGCCAGAGCCCCACCACCGCGAGCACCCCCGCCGCCCAGAACGGCACACGCCATCCCCACGCGGCGAACTGCGCGTCGGACAACGTCGCCGACAGCCCCAGCACCACACCGTTGGCGAGCAGAAAGCCCAGCGCGGGCCCGACCTGCGGGAAGCTCGACCACAGACCACGCCGCTCGGCCGGCGCGTGCTCCACGGTCAGCAGGACGGCCCCGCCCCACTCCCCGCCGAGCCCCAGGCCCTGCAGAAAGCGCAGCACGAGCAGCAGCAGGGGAGCGGTGACACCGATCGTGTCGTACGTCGGTACGCAGCCGACCGCGACCGTGGAGGCGCCGGTCAGCAGCAACGAGGCGACGAGGACCGGCCGGCGTCCGTGCCGGTCCCCGATGTGCCCGAACAGCACCGACCCCAGTGGCCGCGCCACAAAGCCCACGCCGAACGTCGCGAAAGCGGCCAGGGTTCCCGCCACTGGCGAGAACGTCGGGAAGAACAGCGGCCCCAGGACCAGCGCCGCCGCGGTCCCGTAGACGAAAAAGTCGTAGAACTCGATGGCTGTTCCGGCGAGCGAGGCGGCCGCGAGCCGCAACATGGAGGGCGCCCTTACGGTGCGTACATCTTGCATGCCGCGTCAACTACCCACGGTGACCACGGGTTACGGGGGCGTACAGGCGCGCCGGGGCTTGGTCAGTACGTGACGGTGATGCGCCGGGCGGGGCCGTCGACGCGGACGATGCCGCCGTAGGGGATCACGAGTTGTGGGTCGGTGTGCCCGTAGTCCACGTCGAAGACGATCATGGTGTCGGGAGCGTAGGCCCGCATGGCGCGCAGGACGGCCTCGCGCTGCTCGGCCGCGTAACGAGCGGCCTCCTCGGGGCTGTTGGGGCGCTCGAAGGACCAGGTCTTCGCGCGGCCCATCAGGAGTGCGGAGAAGCGCTGGAGCAGCCCGCGCTCGCCCATGTTGCGCATGGTGCGGAAGACCTCCTCGCCGCTCGGCATCTCCTCCGAGGTCTCCAGGAGCAGCACTCCGCCGTCGTATTCCGAGAGGTCGCGCGCGATCTCCCGGTCAGCCATCAGCATCCAGCCGAGGATCTCCAGACAGCCGCCCCAACTGCGGCCTTCCACCACCCCGTCGGCGTTCACCCACGTCCATCCGTCGGAGGGTCGCATCTCCGGCTCCGCGTCGAAGGTCGCCGGGTCGGCCCAGTCACGGTTGATGTCGTTCCAGAGCTCTGCGGGCTTCAGCTCGTACTCGCCCGATGTGAAGAGCGCCGCCCGCAGTGACTCGGCGGTCAACTGGTCCATGGCAACAGGGCGGCCCAACGCGGTCATGACGGTCGCGCCGTGGTAGCCGACGATGCCGGTGTTGCGCAGGAACATGAGCAGGTTCGTGTTGTCGCTCATCCCGAAGAACGGCTTTGGGTTTGCCCGGATCAACTCCCGGTCCAGCAGCGGCAGCACGGTGATCTGGTCGTCGCCGCCGATCGACGCGATGACCGCCTTGATGTCGGGATCGGCGAACGCGGCATGTATGTCGTCGGCGCGTTCCTGCGGCGTCGATCCCATCTTGCGCGTCGAGGGGTACTCGACCGGCTCGAGTTCGTAGTCCTTGCGCAGCCGCTCCAGGCCCAGTTCGTAGGGGCGTGGGAAGAGCCCGGGCAGGCCTGCGCCGGGGGAGATGACGGCGACGCGGTCGCCGGGGGACGGCTTGGGAGGGTACGAGATCATGGTCATGACGGGAGGGTATGACTCGTGGCGTGGCCCGCGCACCGTGATAAACCGGGGTCTGAACAGCGGTCACCGACGGACCGCCACACCCTGAACGGACCGGAGGAACCGTGCCCCGCACCCTGGCCAACGCCCCGATCATGATCCTCAACGGCCCCAACCTGAACCTTCTCGGCCAGCGTCAGCCGGAGATCTACGGCTCCGAGACCCTGACCGATGTCGAGGCCCTGTGCGCCAAGGCGGCGGCCGCGCACGGCGGCACGATCGACTTCCGGCAGTCCAACCACGAGGGCGAACTGGTCGACTGGATCCATGAGGCACGGCTGAACCACAGCGGGATCGTGATCAACCCCGGCGCCTACTCGCACACGTCAGTTGCGATTCTGGACGCACTCAACACCTGCGACGGACTACCCGTGTTGGAGGTCCACATCTCCAACATCCACAAGCGTGAGTCGTTCCGGCACCACTCGTATGTCTCCCTGCGCGCCGACGGCGTCATCGCTGGTTGTGGTGTGCAGGGGTACGTGTTCGGGGTGGAGCGGGTCGCCGCACTGGCGGGGGCGGGACAGGCCGACACGTGAAGCGGCCGGGCGGGGCGGGCGTGTAGGTCCGGCGCACCTATGACCCCTGTGGATGCGTAAGGCCCGTGGACGTGTAAGTCCCGTGGATGTGTAAGTCCCGCCGACCATAGCGAGCGGTCCTTACAGTCGCCCCGCCTCCACGATCCGCCGCAGGAAGCGCTGGGTGCGCTCCTGCTGCGGATCGCCGAAGATCTGCTCGGCCGTGCCGCGCTCCAGCACCACGCCTCCGTCCAGAAAACAAACCTGGTCGGCGACCTCGCGGGCGAACCCCATCTCGTGCGTGGCCAGCACCATCGTCATCCCGTCCCCCTTCAAGTCGCGGACGACGGAGAGGACTTCACCCACGAGCTCGGGGTCGAGGGCGGCGGTGATCTCGTCGAGCAACAGCAGCCGGGGGCGTACGGCCAGGGCGCGGACGATGGCGACCCGCTGCTGCTGGCCGCCGCTCAGCCGGTCCGGGTACTCGCCCGCCTTGCCGGCCAGCCCGAGCCGTTCCAGCAGCTCACGCGCGCGTGCCTCGGCCTCCGCCCGGGACACACCGTGCACCCGGCGCGGGGCGAGGGTGATGTTCTCCAGGACCGTCATGTGCGGAAAGAGGTTGTACGCCTGGAACACCACGCCGATACGGCGTCGTACGGCGTCCTGGTCGGCGCGCGGATCGGTGATCTCCTCGCCGTCCAGCCAGATCGCGCCGTCGTCGATGTCCTCCAGCAGGTTCGCGCACCGCAGCAGCGTGGACTTGCCGGAGCCGGAGGCGCCGATCAGCGCGGTCACGGTGTGCGGGGCGACCTCCAGGTCGACGTCCCGCAGCACGACCGAGCCGCCGAAGGTCTTGCGGACGGACTCCATGCGCAGCACAGGTGCGTCGCTCACAGGGCTCCTCCTTGGGCGCGGCGACGGTCCATCCGGGCCGTCACCCAGTCCGTGAAGCGGGTCATCGGGATGGTCAGCGCCACGAAGACCAGGCCCGCGACGATGTACGGCGTGTAGTTGAGACTGCGGCCCGCGATGATGTCCGCGGCCCGTACGGCGTCCACCGCACCGCCGATCGACACCAGCCCGGTGTCCTTCTGCAGCGACACCAGGTCGTTCAGCAGCGGCGGCACCTGACGGCGCACGGCCTGGGGCAGGACGACGTGCCGCAGCGCCTGCCGGTTGGTGAGGCCGAGGGAGCGGGCCGCGGCGCGCTGCGAGGGGTGGACGGACTCGATGCCGGCGCGGAACACCTCGGCTACGTACGCCGAGTAGGTCAGCGTCAGCGCGGTACCGCCCAGCAGTACCGGATCGACGGTCACGCCCTGCAGCCGCAGCGCGGGGACGCCCAAGACGACGATCATCAAGTTAATGATGAGCGGAAGCCCGCGGAAGAAGTCCGTGTACGCCGCCGCCAGCGCCCGCAGAGGGAAGAACACCGGGCCACGCAGCGTACGCGCGACGGCGATGAGCATCCCGAGGACCAGCACGGCCGCACCGCAGACCAGCAGCAGCCGGACGTTGAGCCAGAGCCCTTCGAGGACCTTGGGGAACGCCTCGCGCGCGTACTGCCCGTTGAAGAACGTCTCCTTGGTACGTGGCCAGCCCGGCGCGTTGACCACGACCAGGTAGAGAGCGACGCCGGTGACCAGGGTGGAGAGGGCGGCGATCGCCGTGGCGCGGCGGGCGCGGTTGCGCTTGTAGCGCTCGCGGTCGAGACGTCGCTGCGAGGGGACGTAGCCGTCGCCGCCCGCGCCGGACATGCCGCCGTTGTCGTCCGCGCCCTCCTGGCCGGACTCCGCCTTCGTGACCGTCACTTGAGCACCGGAGCGTCGACGGCGTCCGACAGCCACTGCTGCTCGAGCTTGGCCAGGGTGCCGTCCTTGCGCAGCGTGTCCACGGCGTCGGTCACGCACGCGGTGAGCGCGCTGCCCTTGTCGAGCACGAGCCCGAACTGCTCCGGCGTACCGCCCTGGTTCTCGAACTGCCCGACGATCGTCGCGTCCGTCACCTCGGCCGCGGTGATGTAGAAGGCGGTCGGCAGGTCGACGACGATGGCGTCGACCTGACCGTTCTTCAGCGCGGACTTGGCCTGGTCGTTCTTGGCGTACGCTGCGGCTTCCTGCGTCGGCTTCACCACGTCGTCGATGTAATCCAGGCTGGTGGTGCCGACCTGTGCGCCCAGCTTGAGGCCCTTCAGGTCCGCGATGCTCTTCGCCTGGGCGGCCTTGGTGCCCTTCAACGCGATGACGGCCTGGCGGACGTCGTAGTAGCCGGAGGAGAAGTCCACGGCCTTCTTGCGCTCGTCGCTGATCGACACCTGGTTGATGTCGAAGTCGAAGGTCTTCTCGCCGGGCGCGAAGGCCTTGTTGAACGGCACGCTCTGCCAGACGACGGCGCTCTTGTCGTAGCCGAGCTGCTTCGCCACGGCGTACGCGACCGCCGACTCGAATCCCTCACCGCCCGCGGGCTTGTCGTCCTTGAACCAGGGCTCGTACGCCGGTTCATCGGTGGCGATCGTCAGCTTGCCGGAGGCCTGGGTGGCCAACTTGCCCTTGGCACAGGTGTTCCCGGCCGACCCCGACGGCGCGTCGGCGGCCTTGTCGTCCGGCTGTGGAGCACAGCCGAGAGCGGTGGCGAGCAGGGCGGTTGTTGCGACGGCGACGGCGCGGCGCAGCGCGCGAGGGGCAAGGTGCATGGCGGGAGATTGACAGTACATCGTCGTGTTTGTCGAGGTCAGGACGGTAACTGTCCGCATAGTGGGAACGGTTGTTGCGTTCCTGTGAACAAGCCCTCGGTGCGCCGCCGGGGCCGCCGGCCGAGGGCGGGGATGGAGAGACCGGCGGCCCTTACCGCTCAGGAGCCGTCATCCTGTGCGGGGCTGCTTCCAGTTGACCGCGCAACAACGTCCGCCGGGAGCGCGCGCGTGGCACCGGCGCGTGTGAACGATTCACACGGGGCGCGTACGCGGGGGTGCGCGCTCACGTCCGCGCGCTCACCGTCCTCGCGCGCTCACCAGCCCCGCGCGCGCCACTCCGGCAGCTGCGGCCGTTCCGCGCCCAGCGTCGTGTCGTTGCCGTGGCCCGGGTAGACCCAGGTCTCGTCCGGCAGCACATCGAAGATCTTCGTCTCGACGTCGTGGATCAGGCTGGCGAACGCCTTTGGATCCTTACGGGTGTTGCCCACGCCGCCCGGGAACAGGCAGTCCCCGGTGAACACATGGGGATGCCCGTGCGGGTCGTCGTAGACGAGGGCGATCGAACCCGGCGTGTGCCCGACCAGGTGGCGCGCGGTGAGCTCCACGCGCCCCACCCGGATGGTGTCGCCGTCGTCGACCAGGACGTCGGTCGGCACCGGGATGCCCTCGGCGTCGTCGCGTCCGGCATAAATGCGTGCCCCGGTGGCCTCGACGACGGCGGCGAGGGCCTGCCAGTGGTCGCCGTGCTGGTGCGTGGTGACGACGGACGCGATGCCGTCGTCACCGATCATGCCGAGCAGCGCCTCCGCGTCGTTGGCGGCGTCGATCAGCAGTTGCTCGTCCGTGGCCCGGCAGCGCAGCAGATAGGCGTTGTTGTTCATCGGGCCGACCGCGATCTTGGTGATCATCAGGTCCTTGAGCTCATGCACGTCGGCGGGGCCACCGACCGTCACCTGTCCGCTGTACATCATGGCGGCAGCCTATAGCGGGAGAGCGGTCCAGGGCGGTCCAGGAGCTACAGCGGGGGGAGCGACGGCAGCGGGCCGCCCTCCACGGTCAGCCCGGATCCGTCGCGGCGCCCGGCGAGCCAGCCGAGCAGCTCGGGCGCGGGACCTCGGACGGTGATCTCTGCGGTGTCCGCCTCCCGGCCTGTGCTCCACGCGCGCGTGCCGTCCGCGAGACGGGTCGGCGGCACATCGGGGTGCCCGGTGAACCGCTCGGCGAGGAAGTCGATCTCCCGCTCCACGAACTCCGCCGGCAGGTCCTCCAACTCGTACCCGATCCCGAGATCCACGTGATGCAACTCCACCTCGACCCAGCGCCGGAACGGCACCCGGGCCGCCGCGTCGGTGACCCCATTGCGCAGCTCCACGGTGCGCGACCAGTCCGCGGGCGCCGCCCCCGTCTCCTGGAAGCGGGCCGCGCTCTCGCGTACGTCTGTGAGCTGCGCGTCGAGGGGGCGCGGGGCGTCGCGCTCGATGTCGGCGTCCCGGGCCGTCGCCGAAACGTACATGGGGCGCCCTTGGAGGACGTTCACGAGGGCGTCGGCATTGCGGGCGAGGTGTGCGAGGACGTGGCCGCGGCTCCAGCCGGGGAGCCGTGACGGCTCGGCCACCGACGCGTTGTCCAGCTTGGCCGCTGCGGTGAGCAGCCGTTCCGTCGCTTCACGTACAGACACCAGGTCACGAGCGTGATCAATCATGGTGCTGACATTAGCCCCGCCACACCTTTGGGTGAAGGTGGTGAACGAGTGCCGTAAATCGAATGCGCGTGCTATAGGGTCGGTCTCGGCGTCGGGCATGCTGGATGGTCCGGGATTGTTGTCCCATTCGGGAATCCGACCGGCGTTGTCAGTGGCTCCCCCTAGTCTGAAAAAGCACGGGGGCCTCGCCCCTGTCACTTCTCTCAAGAAAGGTGCGGACCGGCGTGGCCGACCGTCTCATCGTCCGTGGCGCGCGCGAGCACAACCTGAAGAATGTCTCGCTCGACCTGCCGCGCGACTCGCTCATCGTCTTCACGGGCCTGTCGGGGTCGGGCAAGTCCTCGCTGGCCTTCGACACCATCTTCGCCGAGGGGCAGCGGCGCTACGTGGAGTCGCTGTCGTCGTACGCCCGGCAGTTCCTCGGTCAGATGGATAAGCCGGACGTCGACTTCATCGAGGGTCTGTCCCCGGCGGTCTCCATCGACCAGAAGTCGACCTCGCGCAACCCGCGCTCGACGGTCGGCACCATCACCGAGGTCTACGACTATCTGCGTCTGCTCTTCGCGCGCATCGGCAAGCCGCACTGCCCCCAGTGCAGCCGCCCGATCTCGCGCCAGTCGCCGCAGGCCATCGTCGACAAGGTCCTGGAGCTGCCGGAGGGGAGCCGCTTCCAGGTGCTGTCGCCGCTGGTGCGCGAGCGCAAGGGCGAGTTCGTCGACCTCTTCGCCGATCTTCAGACCAAGGGCTACTCCCGCGCGCGTGTGGACGGCGAGACGATCCAGCTCTCCAACCCGCCGACGCTGAAGAAGCAGGAGAAGCACACCATCGAGGTGGTCGTCGACCGCCTCACGGTGAAGGACACCGCCAAGCGCCGCCTCACCGACTCCGTGGAGACCGCCCTCGGCCTGTCCGGCGGCATGGTCGTGCTCGACTTCGTCGACCTCCCCGAGGGCGACCCCGAGCGCGAGCGCATGTACTCGGAGCACCTGTACTGCCCGTACGACGACCTCTCCTTCGAAGAGCTGGAGCCGCGCTCCTTCTCCTTCAACTCGCCCTTCGGCGCCTGCCCCGAGTGCACCGGTATCGGTACGCGCATGGAGGTCGACCCCGAGCTGATCGTCCCGGACGAGGACAAGTCCCTCGACGAGGGAGCCATCCACCCCTGGTCGCACGGGCACACCAAGGACTACTTCGGCCGCCTGATCGGTGCCCTCGCGGATGCGCTGGGATTCCGCACGGACATCCCCTTCGCGGGCCTGCCGCAGCGCGCCAAGAAGGCGCTCCTCCACGGGCACAAGACGCAGATCGAGGTCCGCTACCGGAACAGGTACGGGCGCGAGCGCGTGTACACCACGCCGTTCGAAGGGGCCGTCCCCTTCGTCAAGCGCAGGCACAGCGAGGCCGAGAGCGACGCCAGCCGTGAGCGCTTCGAGGGCTACATGCGCGAGGTGCCCTGCCCCACCTGTGAGGGGACGCGTCTGAAGCCGATCGTCCTCGCGGTGACGATCATGGACAAGTCGATCGCGGAGGTCTCCGCGATGTCCATCAGCGACTGCGCGGACTTCCTGGGCGAGCTGAAGCTCAACGCCCGCGACAAGAAGATCGCCGAGCGGGTGCTGAAGGAGGTCAACGAACGGCTGCGGTTCCTCGTCGACGTCGGCCTCGACTACCTGTCGCTGAACCGCGCGGCCGGCACGCTCTCCGGCGGCGAGGCCCAGCGCATCCGCCTGGCCACCCAGATCGGCTCCGGCCTTGTCGGCGTCCTGTACGTCCTCGACGAGCCCTCCATCGGTCTGCACCAGCGCGACAACCACCGGCTCATCGAGACCCTGGTCCGGCTGCGCGACATGGGCAACACGCTCATCGTCGTCGAGCACGACGAGGACACCATCAAGATGGCCGACTGGATCGTCGACATCGGCCCCGGCGCCGGCGAGCACGGCGGCAAGGTCGTGCACAGCGGCTCCCTGAAGGAGCTGCTCGCCAACACCGAGTCGCAGACCGGGCAGTACCTGGCCGGCAAGAAGTCCATCCCGCTGCCCGACATCCGCCGCCCGCAGGACCCGTCCCGCCGGCTCACGGTGCACGGCGCCCGGGAGAACAACCTCCAGGACATCGACGTGTCCTTCCCGCTGGGCGTGTTCACCGCGGTCACGGGCGTGTCCGGCTCCGGCAAGTCGACGCTGGTCAACGACATCCTGTACACGCACCTGGCCCGCGAGCTCAACGGCGCCCGCAATGTCCCCGGGCGCCACACGCGCGTGGCGGGCGACGACCTCGTCGACAAGGTCGTGCACGTCGACCAGTCGCCCATCGGCCGCACCCCGCGCTCGAACCCGGCCACGTACACCGGCGTCTTCGACCACATCCGCAAGCTGTTCGCCGAGACCACCGAGGCGAAGGTCCGCGGCTACATGCCGGGACGCTTCTCCTTCAACGTCAAGGGTGGCCGCTGCGAGAACTGCGCGGGCGACGGCACGATCAAGATCGAGATGAACTTCCTCCCGGACGTCTACGTCCCGTGCGAGGTCTGCCACGGCGCCCGGTACAACCGGGAGACCCTGGAGGTCCACTACAAGGGCAAGTCCATCTCCGAGGTCCTGAACATGCCCATCGAGGAGGCCATGACCTTCTTCGAGGCGGTTCCGGCGATCAACCGCCACCTCAAGACGCTGAACGACGTCGGTCTCGGCTATGTCCGGCTCGGCCAGTCCGCGACCACCCTGTCCGGCGGTGAGGCGCAGCGCGTGAAGCTCGCCAGCGAGCTGCAGAAGCGCTCCACCGGCCGTACGGTCTACGTCCTGGACGAGCCCACCACCGGTCTGCACTTCGAGGACATCAGCAAGCTGCTGAAGGTCCTGTCCGGCCTGGTGGACAAGGGCAACACGGTCATCGTCATCGAGCACAACCTCGACGTGATCAAGACCGCCGACTGGATCGTGGACATGGGCCCCGAGGGCGGCGCCGGCGGTGGCCTGGTCATCGCCGAGGGCACGCCCGAGGAGGTCGCCGCGGTCCCCACCAGCCACACCGGCAAGTTCCTGCGCGAGATCCTCGACGCCGACCGGATCAGCGACGCGACCTCGGTGAAGGCCCCGCGCAAGGCGGCAGCCAAGAAGACGGTCGCGGCGGGCTCGACGGTGAAGAAGACGGCGACGGCCAGGACCACGAAGACGACCACCGCCAACAACACCGCCACCAAGAAGGCGACCGGCGCCACGAAGAAGGCGGCACCCGCGAAGAAGACGACGCGGGCTCGCAAGGCCTGAGGCTCGAGGGCAACGAGCCCGAACACCGAACACACCCCGAAAAGTGCGGCGCCCCGCGGGAACTCCCCGCGGGGCGCCGCACGTTGCATGATCAGCCGCTCGATCCCTGCGGCTGTGACGAACCTTGACTCCTCAAGAGTGGACAACAGTGGAACGGAACGCCTCCTAGAAGTCCCCCAGTTCGGAGGCGTAGGGCGGCTCGGCGCCCGCCCGGGAGCAGGTGATCGCGGCAGCCCGCGCCGCGAACCGCAACAGCCGTGTCCAGCCGTCGGCGCCCAGTCCCACGAGCGCCTCGGCGGACAGGGCGTCCTGGGCGGCCAGGCCGTGCAACAGGGCCGCATTCACGGTGTCGCCCGCACCGATCGTGTCCACGACGTCGACGTCCTCGCCCGCTACGGTGTGCACCGCGCCGTCCCGCGTGAAGGCGGTCAGTCCGTCACCACCCTGAGTGATCACGACGGCCGCAGGCCCCGCGGCCAGCCACTCGCGCGGGGTGCCGCCCAGCCACAACGCGTCCTCCTCGGACAGCTTGAGCAGCGACACCGACGGCAGCCAGCTCTTGAACCGGGCCCGGTAGCCATCCGGGTCCGGGATCAGCCCAGCCCGGATGTTCGGGTCGAGCGCGGTGAACACCCCTTGCGCGGCCGCGCTCCGCATCAGCTCCTCGTAGGCGCTCGCCCCCGGTTCCAGGACGAGCGAACAGGTGCCGAAGGAGACCGCGCGCGTCTGCGCGGGCAGTTCCGGGGGTGCCGTGAAGAGCCGGTCGGCGGTGCCCTCGACGTAGAAGGAGTACGCGGCCGAGCCCTTCGCGTCGATGGTGGCGACCGCCAGGGTGGTCGGCTCCATACCGCGCTGCACGGCCGATACGTCCACCCCGGCCCTCCGCAGCCCGTCGAGCAGGGCCTCACCGAAGGCGTCGTAGGAGGTCCGGGAGCAGAAGGTGGTGGGGGAGCCGAGGCGGCCGAGGGCCACCGCGGTGTTGTAGGGCCCGCCGCCGAGCGCCGGCTTCAGGCCCGCCAGGGCGCCCGTGCCCTGCGGTACCAGGTCGATCAGGGCCTCACCGGCGACGACGATCACGAGACGGTTCCTTTCACGGACGTCAGGGTCTGTTCGGGGCATCCACACGAGGTGCGATGCACGAAGGTGCAGGGGAGCCGCTCGGTCCGGGCGGGCCGGTCCGGCGAGGCGAGGCGGTCCAGCAGCACGCGGACCGCCTGGGCGCCGATGTCCCTGCTGGGCTGGGCTATCGCGGTGAGCCGGGGCGAGAACAGGTCGGCCCAGGCGAAGTCGTCGAAGCAGCACAGCGCGATGTCGTCGGGCACGGCCAGACCGTGCTCACGCAGGGCGCGCAGGGCACCGATCGTCATCGCGTTGTTGGCGGTGACGAGAGCGGTGGGCGGCGAGGCGAGCGACAGCAATGAGGCGGTGGCCTGTTCGGCGCCGGCCGATTCGGAGTCGCCGTGTACGACGAGGCGCTCGTCGTACACGAGCCCGGCCGCCGCCAGGCCGTCCCGGTATCCGGTGAGCCGCTCGCTGGTGGTGCTGAGGCCGGACAGGCCGGCGACCATGGCGATCCGCCGGTGGCCGAGATCGGCGAGATGAGTGACGAGCCGGGCCACGGGTTCGGCGCTGTCGGCGCAGACCTGGTCGAAATGCGGCGAGCTGTCGGTCGTGGGGTGGACCACGCGGTCGAGGAGGACGGTCGGCACCTTGTGACGCCCGAGGTAGGCGATGAGCTCGCGCGGGTCCGCCGAGGGCGCGACGATCATGCCGTCCACGCGGCGCTCGTGCAGGAGCTGGACGACCTTGCGTTCATGCTCCGGATCGTCGTGCGGGTCGGCGATGAGCAGGCTGTAGCCGTGTTCCAGGGCAGCGGCCTCGACGCCCTGGAGTATCTCCGTGAAGTACGGGTTGCTGATCGCCGACACTGCGAGCCCTATGGAGCGGGTGCGGGAGGTCACCAGGGAACGGGCGAGGGTGTTGGGTGTGTAGCCGAGTTCGTCCATGGCGTCCAGCACCGCCTGGCGGGTGTGGGGCAGCACCGGCCGGGTGCCGTTCAGCACATGAGAGACGGTCGCCACGGACACGCCGGCGCTCCGCGCGACGTCGGCCATGGTTGCCATCGCGATCCCCTCCCGTTTCTGCCTGTGCCGCGGGCCCCTCGCCGGGCCGCCGCGGCTCTTCTGGCCGGGAAGGTATCCCATTCGGAGCCGGACGTAAACGCTTGCGCAATCGCTTACGTCCCTCCGCTGATCCTGCCGAGGGGGGACGTCGGCCGTCCCTGGATCAGAACCTGGTGGTCTTCCGTACCGGTGTGGGAAGCGTGCTGATCAGCCGCACCAGGATGAAAAGTGGTGGTCAGCCCGGTCTGAGTCAGGGCGCGGCGGTCAGCTCAGCCGGTGTCAGGGCGCGGTGGGCAGCCCGGCCGGTGTGAGGACGTGGTGGTCAGTCCGGCCGGTATCAAAACGTGGCGGTCGGGCCGACCGGGATTGCAATGTGGCGGTCGGGCCGACTGGGATCGAAACGTGGCGGTCAGCCGCGGCCGCGACAGATCGGAGCGGCGGCTCACTCCCACTCCCACCCGATGCCCACGATCCCCGTCCGCACCCGTGGCTCGACAAGGTGGACGGAGCGGTGCAGCCCACTGACGGCCAGTCCCTGACGGTCACTGCGGGGCGCCGCTGCCGAGTGCTGGGCGAACCGGTGGCAGCGGACCGGGAGGGCGTTCTCGGCGAAGCGCACCTGGAGGGCGTACTGGCCGCCCGCGAGAGGGAAACCGCGGGCGTACTCGCGGGACACGTCGGCCGTGCCGTCCTCGACGCCGTACCGGAAGAGGTAGGTGTCGCCGGCCCACAGACGCGTACCGAAGAGCAGCTCGGCCACGAGGACACCGGTGTCATGGTGCCAACGCACCCGTCCCGTGCGGCAGTTCTCCAGCGCGTGCACCGTGATGCGCTCCGGCGCGCACCCCGGGTCGCCGTGGTGGACGGCGACGAAGCGGTCCACGCCGTCCTTGTGGGCGCGCACGATGTGGTGCGACTCGCGTCCCGCCAGTTCGCGGCGCGGCCCGATCCGTACCCGTTCGTGGTGGGCGAGGGTGTGCAGGCCGCCGTCGACCGGCCAGTCCAGCTCGGCCAGGAGCTGTTCCAGGACGCCCGAGGCCTCCACCAGGGAGCGGTAGGAGCGGGCCGCGGGCCGTTGGAGGGCGGAGTGGTCGCCGGCCTCGGCGAGCAGCCGGATCAGGGACTCCTCCGGCAGCTGGAGGATCTCCTCCAGCGCCCGTACCGCGCGCAGTGACTCGGGGCGCTGCGGCCGGCGGGCGCCCTGCTGCCAGTAGCTCAGACTGGTGACGCCGACCTTCACACCGCGACGGGACAGATGGTGCTGCACGCGCTGCAGCGGCAGTCCCCGGGCGGCTATCGCGGCGCGCAGGGCGACGTGGAACGGGCCACCTCGCAGGGCCGTGTCCAGTTCCGCGGTGGCGGCGGGGATGTCCGCGTGCTGTGTGGCGTGCGGCATGCAGGGGCCTTTCTGTGGATGTTCACAACGGGTGGTCAGACCGTTCGCGCGGCTGCTCGGGGCCACCCCGGTCGGCGCGGCAGGGGGTCTTCACATCCGTACGCCGTCGTTCATGGCCCCGAGTTCCCCCGCATTGAAGCGTGTTGACCAAGTCCCGACAACACCTGATGCCCAACAGTGGGCAATCCTGGCCGAGTCGCGATGCCGTCGCCTCAAGTCGCTGTGTCAGCCCCGGTGTTGTCCAGCGCTGGCCCGGTGTCGTCCAGCGCCGGCCCCGGTGTTGCGCAGCACCGCCCTGATGGCGCGTGCGGCCGGAGCTGATGAGTGCAGGAAGCCGTGGCTGGAGTGTTGCTCCGGAAGGGCCTGGTCGGCCTGTGCGAGCGGTCGGGTACGAGGTGGCGGGTCAGGCCGATGACGCGGCTGGGCTGCTGGTACTGGTCGGGGTTGAACGACCCGATCAGCGAGGCCTTGGACCGGATCCTCCGGGGCGGCTCGGTCGTCGCCCCCTCCCAGGTCCAGGAGCTGTTCCCCCCAGTGCCGGATGATCCGCCGACTCACCTCAGCGCCCGCGAGCACGAGGGCCTCTCCCTCATGGCCGAGGGCCGGTCCGACACGGGCATAGGCCGCTACCTGCGGGTCCTCTCGGGCACCGCGGAGAAGCACATCCGCAGCATCCTGGCCGAACTCCGGCTCCGGGAGGCCGGCGATGGCCACCACCGTGTCCCACCCATTCTCACGTTCCTGTCCTGGCCATTCTCAGGTTCCAGCGCTGGCCGCCGGGCCGCTGGGGTGCCGGTAGGGCCTATGGTGATCCGTGCGACGACGAGGACGACCCCGGCGCGCACGCCACGAATGCCGGGCCCCCGGCGCGCACACGGTGCCGCTCGCACAGGCGCTGCGGATCGCCGGCCACGTGCTGGTCTCCGGGGTGCCACCGCCCGACCTGGCGTGGGTCGGGAACCGCTGAGCCCCAACGCTCCGGCGTTGTCCACAGCCCCGCCGGACTGTCAGTGCTCGCCAGTAGGGTGTGAGACATGGCCGATCCCTCCAGCTACCGCCCCAAGCCGGGACAGATCCCGGACTCTCCCGGGGTGTACAGGTTCCGTGACGAGCACCGCCGGGTGATCTACGTCGGAAAGGCGAAGAGCCTGCGCCAGCGCCTGGCGAACTACTTCCAGGACCTGGCCGGCCTGCACCCGCGCACCCGCACGATGGTCACCACAGCCGCGTCCGTGGAGTGGACCGTGGTGTCCACCGAGGTCGAGGCCCTGCAGCTGGAGTACTCCTGGATCAAGGAGTACGACCCCCGGTTCAACGTCAAGTACCGCGACGACAAGAGCTACCCGTATCTCGCGGTGACGATGAACGAGGAGTACCCGCGTGTGCAGGTGATGCGCGGTCACAAAAAGAAGGGCGTCAGGTATTTCGGGCCGTACGCGCACGCGTGGGCGATCCGTGACACCGTCGACCTGCTCCTGCGCGTCTTCCCCGTGCGCACCTGCTCGGCCGGCGTCTTCAAGAACGCCCGCCGCACCGGCCGCCCCTGCCTGCTCGGCTACATCGGCAAGTGCTCCGCCCCCTGCGTGGACCGCGTCTCGGCCGAGGAGCACCGGGAACTGGCCGAGGAGTTCTGCGACTTCATGACCGGCCGCACGGGCACGTACCTCCGCCGCCTTGAGAAGCAGATGATGGAGGCGGCCGACGAGATGGAGTACGAGCGGGCCGCCCGCCTGCGCGACGACATCGAGGCCCTGAAGAAGGCCATGGAGAAGAACGCGGTCGTGCTCGCCGACGCGACCGACGCCGATCTCATCGCGGTCGCCGAGGACGAGCTGGAAGCGGCCGTACAGATCTTCCACGTCCGTGGCGGCCGGGTGCGCGGCCAGCGCGGCTGGGTCACCGACAAGGTCGAGGAGATCACCACCGGTGCCCTCGTCGAGCACGCCCTCCAGCAGCTCTATGGCGAGGAGACCGGGGACGCCGTGCCCAAGGAGGTCCTGGTCCCGGCCCTGCCCGACCCCGTGGAGCCCGTGCAGGAGTGGCTGACCGGGCGCCGCGGCGCCGGCGTCTCGCTGCGCATCCCCCAGCGCGGCGACAAGCGTGCCCTCATGGAGACCGTCGAGCGCAACGCCCAGCAGGCGCTCGTCCTGCACAAGACCAAGCGCGCCTCCGACCTGACCACGCGCTCGCGTGCCCTGGAGGAGATCGCCGACGCCCTCGACCTGGACAGCGCCCCGCTGAGGATCGAGTGCTACGACATCTCGCACCTCCAGGGCGACGACGTCGTGGCCTCCATGGTCGTCTTCGAGGACGGGCTGCAGCGCAAGAGCGAGTACCGCCGCTTCCAGATCAAGGGCTTCGAGGGCCAGGACGACGTCCGCTCCATGCACGAGGTGATCACCCGCCGCTTCAAGCGCTACCTCGCCGAGAAGGAGAAGACGGGCGAGTGGGCCGACGGCGAGAACACCCTCGCCGACACCTCGTCCGCCCCGCTCACGGACGCCTCGTCCGATGCCCTCGCCGGCACCTCGTCCGACCTGCTCACCGACACCTCCTCCGCCCCCCTCGCCAACGGCCTCAAGGACGACGACGGCCGTCCCAAGCGCTTCGCCTACCCGCCGCAGCTCGTCGTCGTCGACGGCGGACAGCCGCAGGTCGCGGCCGCCCAGCGGGCCCTGGACGAGCTCGGCATCGACGACATCGCCGTCTGCGGCCTCGCCAAGCGCCTGGAGGAGGTCTGGGTACCCGGCGAGGACGACCCGGTCGTCCTGCCCCGGACCAGCGAGGGCCTGTATCTGCTCCAGCGCGTCCGGGACGAGGCCCACCGCTTCGCGATCACCTACCAGCGCACCAAGCGGGCCAAGCGCTTCCGGTCAAGCCCGCTGGACGACGTCCCCGGCCTCGGTGAGACCCGCAAGCAGGCGCTGATCAAGCACTTCGGGTCGGTGAAGAGGCTGCGATCCGCGACAATCGACCAGATCTGTGAGGTTCCGGGCATAGGCCGCAAGACGGCCGAAACGATCGCCGTGGCTCTCGCCCAGGCGGCCCCGGCCGCGCCCGCCGTGAACACGGCGACTGGAGAGATCATGGAAGACGAGGAATCCGATACGACGGCGGAGACCTCGGGGGAGCCCGTGTCCGCGGGCGCCCCGGACGAACGACGGGGGCAGGAGAGATGAGCGAGCACCACACACATCCCACAGGCGAGCGAGATCAAGAAGCTCAGGAAACCCACAAGAAGACCGGCGAGGATCTCACCCAGCAGGACGCACGCCAGGAAGACGGAGCACAGGTGAGTACGGGCAACGAGACAGCCGGGGTCCCCGAAGCGGCCATCCCCGAGCTGGTGATCATCTCCGGCATGTCCGGGGCCGGCCGCTCGACGGCCGCCAAGTGTCTGGAGGACCTCGGCTGGTTCGTCGTCGACAACCTCCCGCCCGCGCTGATCCCCACCATGGTGGAACTCGGCGCCCGTTCCCAGGGCAATGTGGCGCGGATCGCGGTGGTCGTCGACGTCCGCGGCCGGCGCTTCTTCGACAACCTCCGCGAGTCCCTCGCCGAACTCGACACCCGGGGCGTCACCCGCCGGATCGTCTTCCTGGAGTCCTCCGACGACGCCCTGGTGCGCCGCTTCGAGTCGGTGCGCCGCCCGCACCCCCTCCAGGGCGACGGCCGCATCGTCGACGGCATCGCCGCCGAACGCCAGCTGCTGCGCGAGCTGCGCGGCGACGCCGACCTGGTGATCGACACCTCCAGCCTCAACGTGCACGAGCTGCGCGCCAAGATGGACGCCCAGTTCGCCGGCGAGGAGGAGCCCGAGCTGCGGGCCACGGTCATGTCCTTCGGCTTCAAGTACGGCCTCCCGGTCGACGCCGACCTGGTCGTGGACATGCGCTTCCTGCCCAACCCGCACTGGGTCCCGGAGCTGCGCCCCTTCACCGGCCTCAACGAGGAGGTGTCGGCGTATGTCTTCAACCAGCCCGGCGCGAAGGAGTTCATCGACCGCTACTCCGAGCTGCTCCAGCTCATCGCGGCCGGATACCGCCGAGAGGGCAAGCGGTACGTGACGATCGCGGTCGGTTGCACCGGCGGCAAGCACCGCTCGGTCGCCACATCCGAGAAGCTGGCGGCGCGCCTTGCCTCCCAGGGCGTGGAGACGGTGGTCGTACACCGGGACATGGGACGGGAATGACGGGACGTACTCCGCGGCTGAGCAGGTTGCGCCGGGCGATGCCCGAGTCGCGGGCCGGCCGGCCCGCCGAGGCCCGCGGCGCCAGGCCGCGCCGCCGCGGCGCCCAGCCCAAGGTCGTCGCCCTCGGCGGCGGCATGGGGCTGTCCGCCTCGCTCGCCGCGCTGCGCCGGATCACCGGCGACCTGACCGCCGTGGTCACCGTGGCCGACGACGGCGGCTCCAGCGGGCGCCTGCGCGACGAGCTGGGTGTGCTGCCGCCCGGTGACCTGCGCAAGGCGCTGGCCGCGCTGTGCGGCGACGACGACTGGGGCCAGACCTGGGCCCGCGTCATCCAGCACCGCTTCCACTCCCAGGGCGACCTGCACGACCACGCGGTCGGCAACCTGCTGATCGTCGCCCTGTGGGAGCAGCTCGGTGACCACGTCCAGGCCCTCGACCTGGTCGGCAAGCTGCTCGGCGCGCACGGGCGCGTGCTGCCCATGTCGGCCGTACCGCTGGAGCTCCAGGCCCTGGTCAAGGGGCACAACCCGGACCTGCCCGAGGCCGTCGACACGGTCCGTGGTCAGGCCAACGTCGCCCTCACCCCCGGCGAGGTGCAGTCGGTGCACGTCGTGCCGCACGACCCGCCCGCCGTCCCGGAGGCCGTCGCCGCCGTCCGGGACGCGGACTGGGTGGTGCTCGGCCCGGGCTCCTGGTTCTCCTCGGTCATCCCGCACCTGCTCGTGCCCGAACTCCTGGACGCCCTCACCGAGACGAAGGCGCGCCGGGTACTCTCCCTGAACCTCGCCCCGCAGCCGGGAGAAACCGAAGGCTTCTCACCGCAGCGTCATTTGGAGGTTTTGGGACGACACGCCCCTAAACTCGCCCTGGACGTGGTGCTGGCCGACGAGGCCGCCGTGCCGGACCGGGATGTGCTCACCGAGGCCGCCAAACGGCTCGGTGCCGCGGTCGAGCTGGCCCCGGTGGCCCGGACGGACGGGACGCCCCGGCACGACCCGGAGCTGCTGGCCGCCGCGTACGACCGTATTTTTCGGATGCATGGAAGGATCGGCCCATGGCGATGACGGCAGCGGTGAAGGATGAGATTTCCCGGCTCCCCGTCACCCGGACCTGCTGCAGGAAGGCGGAGGTCTCCGCCATTCTGCGGTTCGCCGGCGGCCTCCACCTGGTGAGCGGGCGCATCGTGATCGAGGCGGAGCTGGACACCGCGATGGCGGCCAGACGGCTCAAGCGGGACATCCTGGAGATCTTCGGCCACAGCTCCGAGCTGATCGTGATGGCGCCGGGCGGGCTGCGTCGCGGTTCGCGCTACGTCGTGCGCGTGGTCGCGGGCGGTGACCAGCTGGCCCGCCAGACCGGCCTGGTCGACGGGCGCGGCCGACCGATCCGCGGCCTGCCCCCGCAGGTGGTGTCTGGGGCCACCTGTGACGCCGAGGCCGCCTGGCGCGGCGCCTTCCTGGCGCACGGTTCGCTCACCGAGCCCGGCCGCTCGTCCTCCCTGGAGGTGACCTGCCCGGGTCCCGAGGCCGCGCTCGCCCTGGTCGGCGCGGCCCGCCGGCTGTCGATCGCCGCCAAGGCCCGCGAGGTGCGCGGCGTGGACCGCGTGGTCGTCCGGGACGGCGACGCGATCGGCGCCCTGCTGACCCGGCTCGGCGCGCACGAGTCCGTGCTGGCCTGGGAGGAGCGCCGGATGCGCCGCGAGGTGCGCGCCACGGCGAACCGTCTCGCCAACTTCGACGACGCCAACCTCCGCCGCTCGGCGCGCGCGGCCGTCGCCGCCGGCGCTCGCGTCCAGCGCGCGCTGGAGATCCTCGGCGAGGAGGTCCCCGAGCACCTCGCTGCCGCCGGACGCCTGCGTATGGAGCACAAGCAGGCCTCGCTGGAGGAGTTGGGCGCGCTCGCCGACCCGCCGCTCACCAAGGACGCCGTCGCCGGCCGTATCCGCCGGCTGCTGGCCATGGCCGACAAGCGGGCCCAGGACCTCGGCATTCCGGGCACCGAGGCCAACCTCTCCGAGGAGTTGGCGGACAACCTCGTGGGATGATGTGAGGGGTCGTCAACAGACCGGCGCTGATGTCCGCTTGGGCATCGGCGCCGGTCTTTTGTCAGTCTTTGCGGCACTCTTGACTGGGCCGTGAAGTGGCATGAGCCTGGCAGTCATTCGTCACTGTGGCGAAACACTGCTAGGGGGGTTCATGAGACCCAGAGCGAGATCGATCCTCGCTGCCGGCGCGCTCCTGATAGGCGGAGCGAGTATCGCACCCATCGCCCAGGCGCAACCGGGAAGTTCACAAGAAACCGACCCGAACGAAGTGAAGGTCTTCCGCGCCGAGGTCACCAAGAAGCAGGTACCCCTGCTGCTGGCGGCCGGTCAGGACGGCCACGAACTCAGTGAGCAGGCGCCCGAGAAGGGCACGGCCACCGTCGAGGTCTACCTCACCGACGACCAGGCCAAGAAGCTCGAGAAGCAGGGCGTCGAGCTCACCGAGCACGACCTCTCCGCCAAGGCCGAGGCTCGCACCGAGAAGGCCGCCGAGGGCGTGTACCGCCCGTACAGCGGCAGCGGGGGACTCAAGGAGGAGATCGTCCGGACCGGGCAGGAGAACCCCGGCCTCACCAAGGTCGTCTCCATCGGCAAGACGATCAACGGCCAGGACATCCTGGCGCTCAAACTCACCAAGAACGCCAAGAAGACCAAGGACGGCACCAAGCCCTCCGTCCTCTACGTGTCCAACCAGCACGCGCGCGAGTGGATCACACCGGAGATGACCCGGCGCCTGATGCACTACTACCTGGACAACTACAAGACCGACAAGCGCGTGAAGAAGATCGTCGACTCGACCGAGCTGTGGTTCGTCCTCTCGGCCAACCCCGACGGCTACGACTACACCTTCCAGGACTCCGGCAACCGCCTGTGGCGCAAGAACCTGCGCGACATCAACGGCGACGGTGCCATCAGCACCGGCGACGGCGTCGACCTCAACCGCAACTTCACCTACAAGTGGGGCTACGACGACGAGGGTTCGTCCCCCAACCCCACCAGCGAGACCTACCGCGGCGCGTCCCCGGCCTCCGAGCCCGAGACCAAGGCGCTGGACGCCTTCGAGCGCCGTATCGGCTTCGACTACGGCATCAACTACCACTCCGCGGCCGAACTCATCCTCTACGGTGTCGGCTGGCAGGTCGCCACCGACACCCCGGACGACGTCCTCTACGAGTCCCTCGCCGGCACGCCGGACAACCCCGCGGTCCCCGGCTACCACCCGCAGGTCTCCTCGGAGCTGTACACGACGAACGGCGAAGCCGACGGGCACGCCTCGAACGTCAACGGCATAGCGATGTTCACGCCCGAGATGTCGACCTGCCAGACCGCGTCGAACCTCGACCCGAACGACCAGTGGAACGCGCGGGACTGCCAGTCGGTCTTCAACTTCCCGGACGACGAGAAGCTGATCCAGCAGGAGTTCGCCAAGAACGTCCCGTTCGCGCTCTCCGTCGCCGAGAGCGCCGCGCACCCCGACCGGCCGTCCTCCTCGGTCGGCCTGAGCGCCGCCGACTTCACCCCGGCGGCGTTCACCACGTCGTACTCCCGCGGCGCGGACCAGGAGGTCTCCGTCGTCGTACGCAAGTCCGTGCGCGACAAGGAGCTCAAGTACCGCGTCAACGGCGGCCGTACGGAGGACATGGCGCTCCGGCCCTGGAAGGGCGGCGAGACGTACGGCGGTGAGGACAACCTCTACTTCGACGAGTACCGGGCCAAGGTCGCGGACGGCGACCCGGGCGACAAGGTCGAGGTGTGGTTCACCGGCGAGACGAGGAGCGGGAAGCCCGTTTCCAGCGAGCACTTCACCTACACCTTGGCCGAACGGCCGCGCGCGGGCGTCCTCGTGGTCGCCGAGGAAGGCGCCACCGCCACGCACGCGCAGAAGTACGTCGACGCGCTCAAGGCCAACGGCCACCGGGCGATCGTCTGGGACGTCGCCACTCAGGGCGCGCCCGACGCGCTCGGCGTGCTGGGCCACTTCGACACCGTCGTCCACTACACAGGCACGAACGTCCCGGGCAACGCCACCCAACTCCAGTTGCGCGCCTACCTCAACGAGGGCGGCAAGCTGATGGAGGCGGGCGAGCAGGCCGGCGGCGCCGTCGACCTCGGCGGCGGCACCCTGTCGGACGACTTCAGCCAGTACTACCTGGGCGCCTACTCCCGTACGTCGCTCCCCGGGGCCACCGGCTTCACCGGCTCCGGCAAGTTCGGCGGGTTCATCGGAGCGCTCGGTGACGCGACCGGCAACCCGCTCGACAAGGCCGGGAGCTACAGCGTCACCTCGGACGAACTCCCTGCCGACGACTACCCGCAGTTCGCGAGCGCGGGCGCCGGTCAGTTCGCCGGGATCGTCAACCCGTACGGGCCGTACGCCGGTTCCTCCATGGCGGCCGCCGTCCACACCGACGACGCCTACAAGCGGCTGACCAGGACCGTCGACCTCACCGGGGTGAGCGCGGCGCAGAAGCCGACCTTGCGCACCCAGCTGCTGTGGGACGTCGAGCCCGGCTACGACAACGTCCTGATCGAGGCCCACACCACAGGGGCCGAGGACTGGACGACACTCCCCGAGGCGGGCGGTGCCACCAGCACCACCGTGCCCGCGGACTGCGAGGCCGGGTTCTACGCGGGCGAGCACCCCTGGCTGAACCACTACCTCACCGTGGCGACGAGCGGGTGCACCGCGAGCGGCAGCAGCGGCCAGTGGAACGCCCTCACGGGCGCCTCCGCGGGCTGGAAGCAGGTCGAGTTCGACCTGAGCGCATACGCCGGGAAGTCGGTCGAGATCTCGATCGCCTACGTCACCGACCCGAGCACCGGAGGCCATGGCGTCCTCGCCGACGAGGCCTCGCTCGTCGTCGGCGGTACGGCGACCCAGACCGAGGGCTTCGAGACGTCGCTCGGCGCCTGGAGCGTGACCGGACCGCCCGCGGGCAGCCCGGCCGTGCTCAAGGACTGGGCGCGCACCGGGGCGCTGTTCCAGACCTATGGAGCGGTCACCACCGACGACACGGTGCTGCTGGGCTTCGGCCTGGAACATGTCACCGCGGCGGCCGACCGTACGGCGCTCATCGGAAAGGCCCTCTCCTCACTTGAGGACTGACACGCCGAGGTCAACAGCGCGCAACGCGCCGTGATCAAATCGAGTGATCCGGGCTTCCGGGCCGGGCGGTCCGTACCCCTACTGGCGGGTACGGACCGCCGTGCCGTGTATGAGGCATCTGAATGTCACCACGGCGGCTTCAGAGAGGTAGGGTCGTAGGCGGTCGGGGACATCCCAAATAGAGCTCGCCGGCACCGCATGGCCGGCGTACCAACGAGGAGATCGGTTCGTGACGATCCGCGTAGGCATCAACGGCTTCGGTCGTATCGGTCGCAACTACTTCCGCGCGCTGCTGGAGCAGGGTGCTGACATCGAGATCGTGGCTGTCAACGACCTGGGTGACACTGCGACCACCGCTCACCTGCTGAAGTACGACACGATTCTGGGCCGCCTCAAGCAGGAGGTCACCCACACCGCCGACACGATCACCGTCGACGGCCACACCATCAAGGTCCTGTCCGAGCGCAACCCCGCCGACATCCCGTGGGGCGAGCTGGGCGTCGACATCGTCATCGAGTCGACCGGCATCTTCACCAAGAAGGCCGACGCCGAGAAGCACATCGCCGGCGGCGCCAAGAAGGTCCTCATCTCGGCTCCGGCCAAGGACGAGGACATCACCATCGTGATGGGTGTCAACGAGAGCAAGTACGACCCGGCGAACCACCACGTCATCTCGAACGCCTCCTGCACCACCAACTGTGTGGCGCCGATGGCCAAGGTTCTCGACGAGAACTTCGGCATCGTCAAGGGTCTGATGACCACGGTCCACGCCTACACGAACGACCAGCGCATCCTGGACTTCCCGCACTCCGACCTGCGCCGCGCCCGCGCCGCCGCGGAGAACATCATCCCGACCACGACCGGTGCCGCCAAGGCCACCGCCCTGGTCCTCCCGCAGCTCAAGGGCAAGCTCGACGGCATCGCGATGCGCGTCCCGGTCCCGACCGGCTCGGCCACCGACCTGGTCGTGGAGCTGGAGCGCGAGGTCACCAAGGACGAGGTCAACGCCGCGTTCAAGAAGGCCTCCGAGGGCGAGCTGCAGGGCTACCTGTCCTACACGGAGGACCCGATCGTCTCCTCCGACATCGTCAGCGACCCGGCCTCCTGCACCTTCGACTCCTCCCTGACCATGGTCCAGGAGGGCAAGTCGGTGAAGATCCTCGGCTGGTACGACAACGAGTGGGGTTACTCCAACCGCCTCGTCGACCTCACGGTCTTCGTCGGCAACCAGCTCTGATATCCAGAGCAGGCACATTGATGTGAAAGCAGGGCTCGGGCGGCGCAGGGACGCGCCGTCCGAGCCCTGACTCACGTGCAGATCAGACCTGTTGGATCACGAGCGTTTCCGAGCGATCACGAGCCCTTCTCAGGAGCCCCCTTCATGAAGACGATCGACGAACTTCTCTCCGAAGGCGTCGCCGGCAAGCGGGTCTTCGTCCGCGCCGACCTGAACGTGCCGCTGGACGGCACCACGATCACCGACGACGGCCGTATCCGCGCCGTCCTGCCCACCGTCAAGGCGCTGGCGGAGGCGGGTGCCCGCGTGGTCGTCGCCTCCCACCTGGGCCGCCCCAAGGGCGCCCCGGACCCGGCCTTCTCCCTCGCGCCCGCCGCCGCGCGCCTGGGTGAACTCCTCGGCGCCGACGTGGCGTTCGCGACCGACACGGTCGGCGAGTCCGCCCAGGCCACCGTGGCGGGCCTCGCCGACGGCCAGGTCGCGGTCGTCGAGAACCTCCGCTTCAACGCCGGTGAGACGAGCAAGGACGACGCCGAGCGTGGCGCGTTCGCCGACCAGCTCGCCGCCCTCGTCGACGTCTACGTCGGTGACGGCTTCGGCGCGGTGCACCGGGGGCACGCGTCCGTGTTCGACCTCCCGGCCCGCCTGCCGCACTACGCCGGCCACCTCATCGCCACCGAGGTCGCCGTCCTGAAGAAGCTCACTGATGACGTCAAGCGGCCCTACGTCGTCGCGCTCGGCGGCGCCAAGGTCTCCGACAAGCTCGCCGTCATCGACCAGCTGCTCGCCAAGGCCGACCGGCTGCTCATCGGCGGCGGCATGGCGTACACCTTCCTCAAGGCCAAGGGCTACGAGGTCGGCATCTCCCTGCTCCAGGCGGACCAGATCCCGGCCGTCACCGAGTACATGGAGCGCGCCGAGAAGAACGGCGTCGAGATCGTCCTGCCGGTCGACGTCCTGGTCTCCACCGAGTTCCCGGACCTGAAGACCAAGGCCCCGGCCAACCCCACGACCGTCGCCGCGGACGCCATCCCCGCCGACCAGGAGGGCCTGGACATCGGTCCGGAGACCCGCAAGCTGTACGCCTCGAAGCTCGCCGACGCCGCCACCGTCTTCTGGAACGGCCCCATGGGCGTCTTCGAGCACCCCGACTACGCCGAGGGCACCAAGGCGGTCGCCCAGGCCCTCGTCGAGTCCAAGGGCTTCACCGTCGTCGGCGGCGGCGACTCCGCCGCGGCCGTGCGCACCCTGGGCTTCGACGAGAACGCATTCGGCCACATCTCGACCGGTGGCGGCGCCTCCCTCGAATACCTCGAGGGCAAGACGCTCCCCGGCCTCGCCGCACTGGAGGACTGACCTACATGAGCACGCGCACGCCGCTGATGGCGGGCAACTGGAAGATGAACCTCAACCACCTCGAGGCCATCGCCCACGTCCAGAAGCTCGCCTTCGCCCTGGCCGACAAGGACTACGAGGCCGTCGAGGTCGCCGTCCTGCCGCCCTTCACCGACCTGCGCTCCGTGCAGACCCTGGTCGACGGCGACAAGCTGAAGATCAAGTACGGCGCCCAGGACATCTCGGCCCAGGACTCCGGCGCCTACACCGGCGAGATCTCCGGCTCGATGCTGGCCAAGCTGAAGTGCACGTACGTGGCGATCGGCCACTCCGAGCGCCGCCAGTACCACGCCGAGACCGACGAGATCGTCAACGCCAAGGTCAAGGCCGCCTACAAGCACGGCCTCACCCCGATCATGTGCGTCGGCGAGGAGCTGGAGGTCCGCGAGGCCGGCAACGCCGTCCCGCACACCCTCGCCCAGGTCGAGGGCGGTCTGAAGGACCTCCCGGCCGAGCAGGCCGAGACCATCGTCATCGCCTACGAGCCCGTCTGGGCCATCGGCACCGGCAAGGTCTGCGGCGCCGAGGACGCCCAGGAGGTCTGCGCCGCCATCCGCGGCAAGCTCGCCGACCTGTACACGCAGGAGCTGGCCGACAAGGTCCGCATCCAGTACGGCGGCTCCGTGAAGTCCGGCAACGTCGCCGAGATCATGGCGCAGGCCGACATCGACGGTGCCCTGGTCGGCGGCGCCTCGCTGGACGCCGACGAGTTCGTCAAGATCGTGCGGTTCCGCGACCAGTGAGTATGCGGTAACGGCGATTCGTCGTACCCTTGCGGGGGTCGGGGCTTGAAAGGTGAGCATGAGGCTCACGAAAAGGGCTTCGACCCCCGTCGTCATCCGAATCCGAGGAAGTTGGTCCAGCCGTGGTTTTGGGGTTCTCGATCGCCCTGATCGTCTTCAGCCTGCTGATGATGCTGCTGGTGCTGATGCACAAGGGCAAGGGCGGCGGCCTCTCCGACATGTTCGGTGGCGGCATGCAGTCGTCCGTCGGCGGCTCCTCGGTCGCCGAGCGCAACCTCGACCGGATCACCATCGTGGTCGGTCTCCTGTGGTTCGCGTGCATTGTCGTGCTCGGCATCCTGATGAAGATGAACAACTGACCGGCACGCACATTCCGTACGTAAGGCCCCATGTTCGGTACGCGCAGCTGAGCGCGGCCTATCATGGGGCTTGCGTCTTGGTGTGGGGGCTATGTAACTCCAATCACTGGACGCGCGTTGGGCCTTACGTAGACTGAGGCGCTCGCAGCGAAGCGAAACGCCGACTCGCTTCGCGGCACCATCACGCAGGGAGTTACGACCGTGGCAAGTGGCAACGCGATCCGAGGAAGCCGGGTCGGGGCGGGGCCGATGGGCGAGGCCGAGCGGGGCGAGTCCGCGCCCCGGCTGCGCATCTCCTTCTGGTGCTCCAACGGGCATGAGACGCAGCCCAGCTTCGCCAGCGACGCGCAGGTTCCCGAAACCTGGGACTGCCCGCGCTGCGGCTTTCCCGCCGGACAGGACCGGGACAACCCGCCGGACCCGCCGCGCACCGAGCCCTACAAGACGCACCTGGCGTATGTACGGGAGCGGCGCAGCGACGCGGACGGCGAGGCGATCCTCGCCGAGGCGCTCGCCAAACTGCGGGGCGAGATCTAGGAGTTGAGGACCGGCCGGGCACCTACGGGGTGCCTGGCCGGACCTGTATGAAGCTCCGGCGGACTCCCGCTCCGAGGCCGATTGTCAGTGGCGCCCTCTACGGTTTGTGTATCGATCTTCCGCATCGATGGACCGAGGGGGAGTTGTGGCGACGGCTGAGACAGCGGGTGCGCTTGCGCCCGCGTGGCGCGGCGGGTTCGGGCGGTTGTGGACCGCTGCCGTGGTCTCGCGGTTCGGAGACGCGCTGCGTACGACCGCGCTGCCCCTGCTCGCCGTGCAGCTCACGGACGATCCCCTGGTCATCGCCTCGGTCACCGCCTGCGGCTATGTCCCCTGGCTGCTCTTCGGGCTGCTCGGCGGGGCCGTCGCGGACCGGGTGGACCAGCGGCGCGCGATGTGGGCGGTCGATCTCGTACGAGGGCTGCTCGTCACCGGGTTCGCGCTCGCCGTCGGACTCGGACACGCGTCGATCCCGTTGCTGCTGGTGCTCGCCTTCTCCCTGACGACACTCCAGACGCTGTTCGACAACGCGGCCACGGCCCTTCTGCCCTCCCTGGTGGACCGCGAGGCCCTGGGCGGTGCCAACGCCCGGCTGATGACAGGCCAGCAACTCGCGGGTGGACTGCTGGCGGGCCCTTTCGTGCCACTGCTGCTGACGGTCGGCGCCGCGATGCCCTTCGTGGCCGACGCGAGTACCTATCTGCTGGCCGCTGTCCTGGTGGCGTCCCTGCGCATACGACCGCCCGAGCGGAAACCACGCCCGGCGGGCAGCACGCTGCGCGCCGAGATCGGCGACGGGTTGCGCACACTCTGGCGCGATCGGGCGCTGCGGGCGGTCTGCGTGGCCACGCTGCTGTGCAACATCGGTATGGGCGCCCTGATCGCCACGCTGGTACTGCATGTGACGCGTTGGCTGCAAGGGGGCCACGCGGCGTACGCGGCGGCGATGACCGCCTACGCGGCCGGCAGCCTGGTCGGCGGCTTCGTGGCCCAGCGGATCGCGCGCAGGACCGGACGGGTGCGGGCACTGCTGCTGGCCGGGACCGTCCAGACGTCGTCGCTGCTGCTCGCGGGCACCGTCCGCCACCTGGCGGCCCTCCTGGTGGCCATGGCGTTGCTCGGCGCCATGGCCATGGTGTGGAACGTCAACCAGGTCACGCTCATGCAGCAGCGCAGCCCCGAGTCCATGGTGGGCCGCATCGCCTCGGCCTTTCGTACGGCCTCGACGTCCGGCGCCCCGATCGGGGCCCTGCTCGGCGGTGCCGTGGCGGGGACGTTCGGGCTGAACGGACCGGCGCTGCTGGCCGCCGTACTCTTCGCCCTCGCCGTCACCTCGTTGATACCGGCGCGCAAGCCGGACGTACCTGTTGTTGCGCCGGACGACGACGCCACGACGGCTCACGCCTCGCGCTGATCAATTAGGTTGGAACCGCTGGGACAGGCACGAAAGAAGGCTGAAGTCGGACATGAACGCAGACGGCCGTACCAGGCTCAACCAGACGCCCGAGTGGACCGCGCTGGCCAAGCACCGCGAGGAGCTCGGCGAGGTGCGGCTGCGGGAGCTGTTCGCCGCCGATCCGGGGCGCGGCACGGGGTACACGCTGCAGGTCGGTGACCTGCACATCGACTACTCCAAGCACCTCGTCACCGACGAGACCCTGCGGCTGCTGCGCGAGCTGGCCGTCGCGATGGACGTGTTCGGGCTGCGCGACGCCATGTTCCGCGGCGAGAAGATCAACACCACCGAGGACCGCGCCGTTCTGCACACCGCGCTGCGCGCGCCGCGTGACGCGGTGATCGAGGTCGACGGGGAGAACGTCGTCCCGGGTGTGCACGCCGTCCTGGACAAGATGGCCGACTTCGCCGAGCGGGTCCGCTCCGGCGTCTGGACCGGCCACACCGGCAAGCGCATCAAGAACGTCGTCAACATCGGCATCGGCGGCTCCGACCTCGGCCCGGCGATGGCGTACGAGGTTCTGCGCAGCTACACCGACCGCGGCCTCATCGTCCGCTTCGTGTCGAACGTCGACGGCGCCGACCTGCACGAGGCGATCCGCGACCTGGACGCGGCCGAGACGCTGTTCATCATCGCGTCCAAGACGTTCACCACGATCGAGACGATCACCAACGCCACCTCGGCCCGCAACTGGCTGCTGGGTGAGCTGCAGGCAGGGCAGGAGGCCGTCGCCAAGCACTTCGTCGCGCTGTCGACGAATGCCGAGAAGGTCGCCGACTTCGGTATCGACACGGCCAACATGTTC
The DNA here is from genome assembly GCF_030499515.1 of Streptomyces sp. DT2A-34. Taxonomy (NCBI): domain Bacteria; kingdom Bacillati; phylum Actinomycetota; class Actinomycetes; order Kitasatosporales; family Streptomycetaceae; genus Streptomyces; species Streptomyces sp. DT2A-34. The sequence continues at coordinate 7,815,590 of NZ_JASTWJ010000001.1, forward strand.
GAGTTCTGGGACTGGGTCGGCGGGCGTTACTCGTACGACTCGGCCATCGGGCTCTCGCTCATGGTCGCCATCGGTCCGGACCGCTTCCGCGAGATGCTCGACGGCTTCCGGATCGTCGACGAGCACTTCCGCACCGCGCCCGCCGAGTCCAACGTGCCGCTGCTGCTCGGCCTGTTGGGCATCTGGTACGGCAACTTCCACGACGCCCAGTCGCACGCCGTGCTGCCGTACAGCCACTACCTGTCCAAGTTCACGGCCTATCTGCAGCAGCTGGACATGGAGTCCAACGGCAAGTACGTCGGCCGGGACGGGCGGGAGGTCGACTGGCAGACCGGGCCGGTCGTGTGGGGCACGCCGGGCACCAACGGGCAGCACGCGTACTACCAGCTGATCCACCAGGGCACCAAGCTGATCCCGGCGGACTTCATCGGCTTCGCCGAGCCGGTCGCCGAGATGAGTGACGAACTCAAGGCACAGCACGACCTGTTGATGGCGAACTTCTTCGCGCAGACGCAGGCGCTGGCCTTCGGCAAGACGCCGGACGAGGTGCGTGCGGAGGGGGTGCCCGAGGAGCTGGTGACCCACAAGACGTTCAAGGGCGACCATCCGACGACCACGATCCTCGCGCGCGAGCTGACCCCGTCCGTGCTGGGTCAGCTGATCGCGCTGTACGAGCACAAGGTGTTCGTGCAGGGGGCGGTGTGGAACATCGACTCCTTCGACCAGTGGGGAGTGGAGCTCGGCAAGGTTCTCGCCAAGCGTGTCGAGCCCGCGCTGACCGGCGGCGCCGACGTGCCGGGTCTGGACGCGTCGACGAAGGCGCTCGTCGCCAAGTATCGGGAGCTGCGCGGCCGGCAGTGATCGCGGATACGGAAAGCGGGCGGCACGCGGTCGTCCGCTTCCCGTAGACTCCCTCGTCGATCAAGAGCGCGATCACTCGGGGGAGTGCAAGTTGACAAATTCATACGGGAGTTGGACCGGCGGCACGCTGACCGCCCGTTCGTTCCTGAAGCCCCATCACGTGGCGCGGGCGGTGTTCCACCCGACCTGGATCCCGGGCTCACTGGATCCCTCGGTGGACGCGCTCAAGAAGGCGCGCGTCATCGCGGGCGCGGTCGCGGCGTTCGGGGTCTACACCTTCGTCGAGGGTGGTTTCGCCTTCGACGAGATGCTGGACAACGCGGCGACCGCCTGTGTCGTCCTGCTGTTCATCACACCGCTCACGGTCGGCGTGATGCTTCACATCTGGCGGCGGTCCGGCGCGGGCACAGTGGGGCAGTTGCGGGAGCCGCTCGTCAGGTCGCTGAAGTTGCTGCTGCTGTTCATCGGCTCGGCGCTCGGTACGGTGCTGATCTTCCGGATGGGCAACGCCCTGGGGACCCTCGGGGGCATGTTGTTCAGTCTCCTCGGGCTCTGGATGGGCTTCTTCGTGATCGCCGGCGCGTACCGGATCTCGGGGAACTTCTTCGGTACCGCCGCCGTGCACCGCTGTCTGCCGCCACTGCTCGCCACGGTGACGACCTGGCTCATGGCCATCTCCGATCTCATCACCGGCGACCTGCACGGCCTCGGCCTCGCGATGGGCGTCGTCTTCATCCTGGGCGCCCCCGTGACGGTCACGGGCATCGCCCTGCTGGAGATGGGCCGGCTCAGGAGCCGGTACGGCATCCGGCTGGCGGCCCATCCGGCCACCCTGCCGCCCACTCCGACACCGGCCCCGCCGCCACCGTCGTACGCGCCGAACGGTTTCGTGCCGTCCCAGGGCAACCCGTACGGCCCGCCGAGCGGGAACCCCTACGCACCGCCGGCCGGAAACCCCTACGGCACGCCCCCGCAGGGCAACCCGTACGCACCGGGCCCGCAGCTGCCGTACAACCCGCCGCCCCCGTACAACCCGCGGTAGCCTCGCAGGTCAGGCGGCTGCGCTCAGTGTGTCCGCGAGCCGGCGGCGGGCCGCGCGGGAGGCCGGGACGGTGGCGAGGGCGGCCGCGCCCGTGACCGCCGCCGCGCCGAACAGCAGCAGGAGAGCGACGGACGGGCCCTGGGCGATCCCGGCGCCGATGCCGCTCGATCTGCCCTGGGCGTCGATCAGCCAGTGCGCGAGGGGTGCGCCCAGCGCCGTGCCGATGGCGACCGCGGCCAGGGCGGTGCAGGCGGTGGACGTGACGGTGATCGCGGTGATCTGCCGTGGGGACAGGCCGATGGCCTTGAGGGCCAGCAGGTCGCGTTCGCTCTCGCGGACGGTGCCGCCGATCGCGGTCAGCAGTTCGATGAGCCCGATGAGGGCCAGTACGGCGATCAGGCCCACGACGACTCCGCGCAGGGGGGAGAGGCCGTCGGCGGGGTTCGGTACGGCGTGTACGTCCAGGCGTCCGTGCCCGGCGGCGGTCAGGCGGTCGGCCACCTCGTACGGTTCGGCGCCCGGTCGGAGCCGTAGCTCGTAGAGGGTGGGGCCCAGGTCCGGGTCGTTCTCGCGGAGGGTGTCGAGGGAGGTGGAGATGACCCGGCCGGCGTTCTCGGGCTCGATGCTGCGGCCCACGATGTGCAGGATCTGCGGCTGGTCGCCGACGGTCATCCGGACCCAGTCGCCGACGTTCACGTCCAGCAGGTCGAGCAGGCCCTGTCCGGCCACGGCCTCGTCGCGGCCCTGCGCGGCACGGCCCTCGGCCAGGGTGTACGGGTAGGGGTCCTCGCGGGTGCCGAGGCCGCGCAGGGCGATCGTGGCCGTCTGGCCCGGGACCAGGGCGGCCACCTCGACGCCCGGGTAGGCGGCGGCGACCTGCGGGTCGCGTTCCAGCAGCGTGCGGGCGTCCCGGTCGGGCAGGCCGGAGTCGGCGTGGACGGTGAGGGCGGTCGGCAGGCCGATCCGGTCGGGCCTGCTGTCGAAGCGGTCGATGGTGGTCCAGGCGCTCATCGCGACCACGATCAGCAGCAGCGGCAGCGCGAGCCGGGCCACCGTGGCCAGCGACCGCAGTCGGCGCGTGAACGCCCGGTGCCAGCCCAGCACCAGCGCGGGCGGCAGCCGCAGCCCGAGGGCCTGCCGGGCCAGGCCGGAAAGCCGCCCGCCGAGCGGAGCCGCGGGCCGCGGCACCGGCACCGGGGGCACACGCCCCGCCCGCCACGCCGCGAGCCCCGTGGTCGCACCGATGAACAGCACCGCCCCCACGGGCACCACGAACAGCGCCACGCTGTGCCCGGGCAGCCCCTGCCACACGCCGACCGCGTCCCCGAGCCGCCCCGGGACATGGCTGCCCACGGCCTGGATGAGGGCCGCCGCGGCCACGGCACCCAGCAGCGCGTAGGCGAGGTGCTGGAGCAGGAAGACGCGGACCACCTGCCCAGGCGTGAAGCCGATCGCCTTCAGCACGGAGATGTCCCGCAGATGTCCGCGGATACGGGTGCCGATCGCCCCGTGCACGGCGAGCCCGGCGGCGACCAGGGCACCCAGCCCGAACAGGCCCAGCACCTGCCCGAGCAGCCGGTTGTCGCCCTGTGCCTCGGCCCGCGCCTGCTTCCAGGTGGAGACCTCGCCGACCGCGCCCGCGCCCAGCACGGTCACGGCGCGCTGTACGGCGTAGTCCGTGTCGTCGGGGTCCGCCAGGCGCAGCCCGATCACCTGGCCGCCGGGATCGCGCACGGCGGCCGGCGGCGCCCAGACCAGGCCCGGCTGCTCGCCCGGCCGGTAGCGCGGCTCGGCGCTGTCGGCGATGCCGAGGACGGTCAGGGTCCGGCTGGTGCCGGGCAGGGTGAGCGTGTCGCCGGGGGCGGCCAGGAGGGCGCGGGCCAGGCGGCTCTCCAGGACGACGCCGTCGGGGTTCGCCGGGTCCAGCCAGTGGCCCGAGGTGAGGAGCGGGCGGTCGACAGCGGGGCGCTCGGGGGTGCCGCGCAGTTCGACGGAGGCGCGGGTGCCGCGGGAGGCCAGGGTGGTGGAGGCGGTCGGATAGGGGCCCGCGACGGAGTCGACGCCGTCGAGCTCGGCCAGTTTCCCGGTGTCGGCCGAGGTTCCGGTGTGCAGCCAGACGTGTGCGCCGTGCGCTTGGGTGAAGACGCGCTGCCAGGGGTTGGTGGCGTAGCCGAACAGCGCCGTGGCCAGCAACAGCGAGACGACGATCCCGGCCGTGGCCAGCACGAGGAACAGCGCCTCGCCGCGGTGCGTGCGCAGATCGGAGTGCGCCCAGCGCAGGGTGGCCCGCATCTCAGTCCCTGAGCTCCAGCACACCCGATATCCCGCTCCGGCGCGGCGGCGTGCCGCCGTCCAGCTCGGCGTCGTCGGCGATCCGTCCGTCGAAGAAGCTGATCACCCGGTCCGCCGCGCTCGCCAGCCGGGCGTCATGCGTGACCAGCACGATCGCCTGGCCGCGCTGGTGGAAGCGGGACAGCAGCCGCATCACCTCGCGGGTGCCCTTGCTGTCCAGGCTGCCGGCGGGTTCGTCGGCCAGCAGGAGAGGGGGACGGTTGACCAGCGCGCGGGCCAGTGCGACGCGCTGCTGTTCGCCGCCGGACAGCTCGCCCGGCATGCTCCGCTCCTTGCCCGCGAGGCCCAGCTCGCCCAGCAGCTCCGCCCGCTCGGCGCGGGCCCGCTTCGGCGGGACGCCGGCCAGCAGCGCGGGCAGCTCGACGTTGTCGGCGACGGACAGGTCGGAGACCAGGTTGAAGAACTGGAAGACGATCCCGATGCGCTTCCTGCGCTCCACCGCCCAGCGGGCCTCGCTCCACGCGTCGGCGCACTCGCCGTCCAGCCAGATGCCGCCGCTGTCGGGCCGCTGCAGTCCGCCGAGCAGATGCAGCAAAGTCGACTTACCGGCACCGGACGGACCGGTGACGGCCACGAACTCGCCCGGCCGGACGGCAAGATCAACCCCCCGCACGGCATGCGCCGGAGCACCCTCGCCGTAATGCGTCTTGACCAGGCCCTCGGCGCGCAGCAGAGGGCTCCCGGTACGCGGCGCAGAGGTCTCCGCGCCCAGCGCAGGAGTGGAATCGTCGCTCACTCCAGCTCCTCCAGCTCTTCCTGGCACCGCTCGAGCCAGTCGAGGTCGGCCTGCAGATGCAGCATCGCGCCCTCGATCAGCAGATGGGCGATGCGGTTGTCCCGGTCCTCGGCGGCGGCCAGCTTCGACAGTTGACGCATGGTGTTCAGGTACTGGCGCCGCTGCTTGTTGATGAGAGCGATCTGGTCGGCGAGACCCGTCTGCGGGGCGACCGCCAGTTTCATGAAGAACTCGTCCCGCACCCGTGGCTCGTCCTCGGGCTCCTCGAACCAGGCGCGCAGCGCCTCACGCCCGGCGTCGGTGAGGTGGTAGACCTTCTTGTTGGGCCGGCTCGACTGCTCGACGTCCTCGCCCTCTATCAGCCCCGATTTCTCGAGACGGCCGAGGGTCACATAGATCTGGCCGACGTTCGGCTGAGGGTACGCGGAGCCCAGCAGTTGCTCAAGGTCCTGCTTCAGCTCGTAGCCGTGCGCCGGGCCGCGCGCCAGCAGGGCCAGGAGGGGCAGCCGCACTCGTGCTCTCCTCCTCGCATCTGGTTAATGTGCTGCGAGGCCTAGTATCGCGCATACCTAACAGGTATACATGGCCTCTGACCCCGGACGAAGACGTTCGGCGCCAGGTGTACAGGGAGGAACCTATGCGGTGGATCCATGCCGCGGGTAGGGGCCTTCTCGTCCTCGTCGTGATCCTGACCGGCTATATCGCCTCCGGCGCCCGCGCCGACGAGGGGCCCGCGGCGGGCAGGGGGCCCATGACCCTCGCCACCGCAGGCGACCTCACCGGCTATCTCGGCTCCGTCCTGGACGGCTGGAACCGCACCCACCCCGACGAGAAGGTCACGCTCGTCGAGCTGCCCGACTCCGCCGACGAGACCCACGCGCAGATGGCCACCGACCTGCGCGCCGGCGACCGCAGCCGCTTCGACGTCCTCAACATCGACGTCAGCTGGACCTCGGAGTTCGCGGCGCAGGGCTGGATCCGCCCGCTGGCCCGCGACCGCTTCCCGCTGGACACCTTCCTGCCGCCGGTCGTGGACACGGCAACCTACGACGGGCAGTTGTACGCGGTCCCGTACGTCACCAACGCCGGCCTGCTTCTCTACCGCAAGGACATCCTCGCCAAGGAGGGCGTCGACCCCCCGCGTACTTGGTCCGACCTGGCACGGGCCGCGAGGACCATCGCGCCCAAGTACGGCCTGGACGGCTACGCGGGCCAGTTCCTGCCGTACGAGGGCCTCACCGTCAACGCCGCCGAGGCCGTCTACTCGGCGGGCGGCTCGATCCTCGGCGACGAGGGCGAGCGCGTCACCGTGGACTCGACGGCCGCCCGCGAAGGCATCGGGTTCCTCGCTCGGGGCGTGCGCGAGGGCTGGATCCCGAAGCGGGCGCTCACCTTCAAGGAGGAGGAGTCCAAGCAGGCCTTCCAGGACGGACGCCTGCTCTTCCTCCGTAATTGGCCGTACGCCTATGTCGGCGCCTCGGCCAAGGGGTCGCCGGTCGCCGGGAAGATCGGCGCCGTACCGCTGCCGGGTCCGGACGGGCCGGGGACGAGTGTCCTGGGCGGCTCCAATCTCGCCGTCAGCACGCATGCCCGGCACCCCGACTCGGCCGCCCGCCTGATCGCGTACCTGACCAGCCAGCGCGTCCAGCGCCAGGTCCTCACGCGCGGCGCCCTGCCGCCCGTACGGGCCGACCTGTACGAAGATCCCGAGCTGGTCCGGGAGTTCCCGTATCTGCCGACCCTGCGCGAGAGCGTGCGCACGGCCGCGCCGCGCCCCAAGAGCCCGCGCTACGACCAGGTGAGCCTGGTGGTGCAGGCGGTCGTGCGCGACGCGATGACCGGGCGTGAGACGCCCGAGGCGGCGGTGCGGCGGCTGGCGCGGGAGCTCGCCGCCCTTTCCTCTCGCTAGCCATTTGGTCGCTAGTTACTTGTTAAGTAACGCCGAGTTCTCTTCTCGCGTCGTCTCTGATGGATAAGTCCGGATATTACCGGCTAACTGTCCGGTAGCTTACGTCCTGCTCGTTGACACCCTCGCGACACGCCTACTTAACATGCATGCATAACGAGTTCCCGATGCAGAGACAGGGCAATGGATTGAACAGGCACCACTGGTGGCGCGACGCGGTGATCTACCAGGTGTACGTCCGCAGCTTCCTCGACAGCACCGGCGACGGCGTCGGCGACCTCGCCGGAGTCCGAGCGGGGCTGCCGTATCTGAAGAAGCTCGGGGTGGACGGGATCTGGCTGAGCCCCTTCTATCCCTCGCCGCAGCACGACCACGGCTACGACGTCGCCGACTACTGCGACGTCGACCCGCTCTTCGGCGACCTCGCCGAGTTCGACCTGCTGGTCGCGGCGGCCCGGCGGCTCGGCGTCAAGGTGCTGCTCGACATCGTCCCCAACCACTGCTCCAGCGAGCACCCGTGGTTCGAGGAGGCGCTGGCCGCCGAACCCGGCAGCGCGGCTCGCGCCCGCTTCCACTTCGCCGACGGCCGCGGCGCCGACGGGTCCGAGCCGCCCAACAACTGGCACTCCATGTTCGGCGGCCCGGCCTGGAGCCGGGTGACCGAGGCGGACGGGCGGCCCGGCCAGTGGTACCTGCACATGTTCGCGCCCGAGCAGCCCGACTGGAACTGGCGCAACCCCGAGATCGCCGCCGAGTTCGACCGGATCCTCCGCTTCTGGCTCGACCGGGGCATCGACGGCTTCCGCATCGACGTCGCCGCCGGCCTCTACAAGCACCCCGAGCTGCCCGACTCCGACGATCCGGAGGCCGACGCCCGCACGCGCGACTCGGTCAACCCGCTCGCCTGGAACCAGCCCGAGGTACACGAGGTGTGGCGCCGGTGGCGTTCCATATGCGAGGAGTACACCGCCCGCGACGGCCGCGACCGGCTCCTGGTCGGCGAGGTGTCCGTCCCGACCGCGCGCGAACACGCCCTGTACGTCCGCTCCGACGAGCTCCACCAGGCCTTCTTCTTCGACCTGCTCAGCGCCCCCTGGGAGGCCGACGCCTTCCGCAAGGTCATCTCCGAGGCCATGCAGGACATAGCCGGCACGGGCTCGACGGTCACCTGGGTCCTCAACAACCACGACCAGGTCCGCACCGTCACCCGCTACGGCGAACCCGCCACCGAGGGCAGCGGCCTCGGCGCCGCCCGCGCCCGCGCCGCCGCGCTGCTGATGCTGGCGCTGCCCGGAGCCGCGTACATCTACCAGGGCGAGGAACTGGGCCTGCCCGAGGTCGTCGACCTGCCCGACGACGTGCTCACCGACCCGATCTTCCACCGCACCGGCAGCCGGGCCCGTATCCGCGACGGCTGCCGGGTGCCGCTGCCCTGGTCAGGACAGGCGTCCCCCTTCGGCTTCACCTCCGGCGCCGAGAGCGCCAAGCCGTGGCTGCCGCAGCCGGAGTACTTCGCCGAGTACGCCACCGACCGCGCCCTCGCCGACACCCGCTCCTTCTGGCACCTGTACCGCGATGGCCTCCAACTGCGGGACGCCCTGCCCCAGTTGGGCGAGGGCACCCTGCGCTGGCTGGACACCCCGCCCGGCGTCCTGGCCTTCGTCCGCGGCGACGGCCTCGTCTGCGCCGTCAACTTCGGTACGGCGACCGTGCCCGCGCCGGTCTCCGGCTCCCCACTGCTGTCGAGCGGCCCCTGCCCGGCCGGGGTGCTGCCCGGCTCGACGGCCGCCTGGTGGATGAGCGACGGGACCGAGTCCACCCCTGCCTGATTTTCCGTCAGTTCCCCCATCCCCGAAGGGACATCAACGATGATGCGACGACGTACCACCCTGCTCACCGGCTGCACCGGCCTCGTCCTGGCACTCGGCGCGACCGCCTGTGGCGGCGGGCCGGTCTCCGCGGGCGGCGGTGACAAGGCGCTCAGTGGCCAGACGGTCACCGTGGCCGGTGTCTGGTCCGGCACAGAGCAGAAGAACTTCCAGAAGGTGCTGGACGCGTTCACCGAGAAGACGGGGGCCAAGACCCAGTTCACCTCCACCGGGGACAACGTCTCCACCGTCGTCGGCAGCAAGATCGAGGGCGGCAACGCGCCCGACGTCGTGATGGTCCCGCAGGTCGGCGTGCTTCAGCAGTTCGCGAAGAACGACTGGCTCAAGCCGCTGTCCAAGACCACCCAGCAGTCCGTGGACACCAACTTCGCCCCCGTGTGGAAGGACTACGGCAGCGTCGACGGCACGCTCTACGGCCTCTACTTCAAGGCCGCCCACAAGTCGACCGTCTGGTACAGCCCCGATGCCCTCGCCCAGGCCGGCGTCGAGCCGCCGAAGACGTACGACGCGATGCTCAAGGCCGGGCACACCGTCTCCGACTCCGGGCTCGCCGCCTTCTCGGTCGCGGGGCAGGACGGCTGGACGCTGACCGACTGGTTCGAGAACGTCTACCTCTCCCAGGCCGGACCCGAGAAGTACGACGCCCTCGCCGCGCACAAGCTGAAGTGGACCGACGCGTCGGTGGTCGAGGCGCTCAGCACCCTCGGCAAGCTGTTCAAGGACAAGCAGCTGATCGCGGGCGGCCAGAAGGGCGCCCTCAACACCGACTTCCCGGGCTCGGTGGAGAAGGTGTTCGGGCCGAAGCCCGAGGCGGGCATGGTCTACGAGGGCGACTTCGTCGCGGGCGTCGCCAAGGACCAGTTCGGCAAGGCGATCGGCGAGGACGCGAACTTCTTCCCGTTCCCGGCGGTCGGCGGCGGCGAGGCGCCGGTCGTCAGCGGCGGTGACGCGGCCGTCGTCCTGAAGGACGGCAAGAACCAGAAGGCCGGCATGGCCCTGCTGGAGTACCTGGCGACGCCGGAGGCCGCGGCGGTGTGGGCGGAGGCGGGCGGCTTCCTGTCCCCGAACAAGAACGTCGACCTCGCGTCGTACGGCGACGACGTCACCCGCGCGACCGCCAAGTCCCTTGTCTCGGCGGGCGATTCGGTCCGCTTCGACATGTCCGACCAGGCCCCGGCGGCCTTCGGCGGCACGAAGGGCGCGGGTGAGTGGAAGCTCCTGCAGGACTTCCTGCGCGACCCGTCGGACCCGAAGGCGACCGCGGCGAAGCTGGAGGCCGCGGCGGCCAAGGCGTACCAGGGCCAGGGCTGACCGGTCATGACCGCAACCCTCGTGAAAGAGACGAGCCCGCCGCCCGCCGCGGGCGCCGACAAGGCGCGCAGCCGGCGCACCCGGCGGCGCGGACGGATCATCGCCCTGCTCTTCGTCTTCCCCGCGCTGCTCCTGCTGGGCGCCCTGGTCGTGTATCCGGTGCTGTTCTCGATCGGCCGCAGCTTCTTCGACGCCTCCGGCACCCGTTTCGTGGGCGGCGAGAACTACAACGAGATGTTCCGCGACCCGGCCACCCTCAAGGCCATCCGCAACACCACGATCTGGGTGGTCGTGGCCCCGGCCCTGCTGACCGGCCTCGGCCTGATCCTGGCCGTGCTGGTGGAGAAGGTCCGCTGGGCGACCGCGTTCAAGCTGCTGCTGTTCATGCCGATGGCCGTGTCCTTCCTCGCCGCCGGCATCATCTTCCGGCTCGCCTACGACGAGGACCCGGACAAGGGCGTGCTGAACGCCGCCGCCGTCTCCGTGCACGACGCCTTCCAGGGCACGTCGACGTATCCGACGGCCCGGGCGCGCGACGGGCAGGGGCTGACGAAGGGGCCCGACGGCTCGTATCGCACGAGCGCGAGCGTGTCGCCGGGCGAGGCGGTGACGCTGGGGCTGGTCGGCGTCCTGCCCGACGACCTGCCCGGGGGCACCGAGCCGGCGTACGCGGCGGCGGGGCACAAGGCGAACCCCGGTGAGCTGCGCGGGGTCGTGTACCTCGACTTCACGCCCGGTGGGGGAGGGGAGCAGGGCAAGGTCGACCGGCGGGAGAACGGGCTGCCGGAGATGCAGGTCGAGGCGGTGCGGGCCGGGAAGACGGTCGCGTCGACGACCACCGGGTCCGACGGCTCGTTCCGCTTCGAGGGGCTGGACGAGGGCTCGTACACGGTGAGGCTGCCGGCCTCGAACTTCGCCGCGCCCTACGAGGGCATCTCCTGGCTCGGGCCCACGCTCGTGACACCGGCGATCATCGGGGCGTACCTGTGGATCTGGACGGGCTTCGCCATGGTCCTGATCGGTGCCGGCCTGTCGACCCTCCCGCGGGACGCGCTGGAGGCGGCGCGGATGGACGGCGCGAACGAGTGGCAGATCTTCCGGCGGATCACGGTGCCGCTGCTGGCGCCGGTGCTGACGGTGGTCTTCGTGACCCTTGTGATCAACGTGATGAAGGTCTTCGACCTCGTCTACATCATCGCGCCAGGGCCGGTGCAGGAGGACGCGACCGTGCTCGCGACGCAGATGTGGCTGGTGTCGTTCGGCGGCGGCAACAACCAGGGGCTGGGCAGCGCACTGGGTGTGCTTCTGCTGTTGTTGGTGATCCCCGCCATGGTCTTCAACGTCCGTCGTTTCCGAGGGAGTCAGCGATGAACGCGGTCAGGCGCGGGCTGGGCAACGGGGTCGTCCAGGCGCTTCTCGTGGTGGTCGGGCTGGTGTGGCTGACACCGCTCGCCGGGTTGTTCCTGTCGTCCCTGCGGTCCGCCGAGGAAACGGCCGAGGGCGGCTGGTGGACGGTGTTCACCAGCCCCGGTCAGCTGTCCTTCGACAACTACTCGGCGCTGCTGGGGAACGCCGGGATCACCCACGCCTTCTGGAACACCGTGCTGATCTCGGTGCCGGCGACTTTGCTGGTCGTTGTCCTCGCGGCGCTCGCCGGGTACGCGTTCGCGTGGCTGGACTTCCCCGGGCGCGAGGCGATCTTCCTGGTCGTGGTGGCGCTGCTGGTGGTCCCCGTGCAGATCGGCCTTCTTCCGGTCGCCAAACTCTTCGGCCAACTGGGGCTGTTCGGCACGATTCCCGGGGTCGTTCTCTTCCATGTGGCGTACGGGCTGCCGTTCGCCGTGTTCCTGCTGCGGAACTACTTCGCCGAGATGCCGAAGGAGATGCTGGAGGCGGCGCGGATGGACGGGGGCAGCGAGTGGCGGATCTTCACGCGGCTGGTACTGCCGGTGGGGCGGCCGGCCATTGCCTCGCTGGGCATCTTCCAGTTCCTGTGGGTGTGGAACGACATGCTGGTGGCGTTGCTGTTCGCCGACAGTGCGTCGCAGCCGCTGACTGTTGAACTCCAGTCGCAGATACGGCAGTTCGGCAGCAACATCGATGTGCTGGCGCCGGGGGCGTTCGTGTCGCTGGTGGTGCCGGTGGTCGTGTTCTTCGCGTTTCAGCGGCACTTTGTGCAGGGGGTTATGGCGGGCTCGGTGAAGTAGGGTTTCTCGCCCCCGCCGCCCCTACCCGTCCCGTCCCCTGGGGGCCTGCGGCCCCCAGACCCCCGCTTCGGCCCTGAACGGGCCTCGTCCTCAAACGCCGGACGGGCTGGAATGCCTGGGCCGGCGTTGAGGGGTGAAGCCCCCGTGGCCTCGGCCTCAAGCGCCGGGCGGGTAAATCCAGCCCCTCCGGCGTTTGAGGAGCGGGGGTCGAAGGGGCGGAGCCCCTTCAGGATGGGACGGGTAGGGGCGGCGGGGGCGAAAAACTCCCCCGCCGTCCCCTTACGCAGACGCAGGCGGATACAGCGACCGCGGCAGCTGCGATGCCGCCGCCGCGTCCAGCAACCACAGGGTCCGCGAGCGGCCGTACGCCCCCGCCGCCGGCGCCTGGATCTCGCCCGCGCCCGAGAGGGCGATCGCCGCGGCCTGCGCCTTGTCCTCGCCCGCCGCCAGCAGCCACACCTCACGGGCCGCCCGGATCGCCGGGAGGGTGAGGGTCACCCGGGTCGGCGGCGGCTTGGGAGCGCCGTGGACGCCGACGACCGTACGGTCCGTCTCCCGTACCGCGGGCAGTTCCGGGAAGAGGGACGCCACGTGCCTGTCGGGCCCCACGCCCAGCATCAGGACGTCGAAGGTGGGGACCGCACCGTGGTTCTCGGGACCCGCCGCCCGCGCCAGCTCCTCAGCGTACGAGGCGGCCGCCGCTTCCACGTCCGTGCCGAACGGGCCGTCCGAGGCGGGCATGGCGTGCACGCGCTTGGGGTCCAGCGGCACGGTGTCCAGCAGGGCCTCGCGGGCCTGCGTGACGTTGCGTTCCGGGTCGCCTTCGGGGAGGAAACGTTCGTCGCCCCACCAGAGGTCCAGCCGGGCCCAGTCGATGGCGTCCCGAGCGGGGGCGGCGGCGAGGGCGGCCAGCAGGCCGTTGCCGTTGCGGCCGCCGGTGAGGACCACGGATGCCGAGCCCCGGGAGGCCTGGGCGTCCACGATCTTCGTGATCAGCCGGGCCGCGGCGGCCTGCGCCATCAGCTCCTTGTCGTGGTGCACGACCAGCTGCGGAGTGCTCACGAGTTCGCCGCCGCCTTCTTCATCGGTTCCTGCGCCGCCGCTTCCTGCGCATCGGCTTCGCCGGGAGACTCGGCCGCTTCTCCTTTGGCCGGAGATTCCCCTTTGGCCGGCGACACCTCCGCCCTGGCCACAGCGGCATCCTCCGGCGCCACGGCCTGCACAGACTTGGCCTCGGCGGCCTCGGCGGCCTCCGCGCCCCGAACCGCCGAAGCGGGCGCCGAGTTCAGCCGCTCCACCCCGAACCGCAGCGCCGACGCGTACGTGTCGTCCGGGTCGAGCCGCCGCAGCTCCTCCGCGATCAGCTCGGCCGTCTCCCGCCGCTTCAGCGCCACCGCACGGTCCGGCTGGCCCTGGATGGAGAGGGTCGCCAGGGAGCCGTCCGCCCGGTCCAGCACTATCGGGCCGCAGTCGGTGGCCATACGGACCGCCGTCAGACCGGGGCCCGACGACAGCGACCGCTTCACGGGCACGTCCAGCCGGTCCGCGAGCCACATCGCCAGCAGCTCACAGCTCGGGTTGAACTCCTCGCCCTCCACCTCGACGGCCTTCACCTCGCAGACCACCTGGTCCAGAGCCGCCGCCAGCATCGACCGCCACGGCGTGATGCGGGTCCAGGAGAGATCCGTGTCGCCCGGTGTGTAGGTCTCGGCGCGGGACGACAGCTCCCGTACCGGCTGTTCCGAGGCGTACGTGTCCGTCACCCGGCGCTGGGCCAGCGAGCCCAGCGGGTCGTTCGCCGGGTCGAGCGGCGCGTTCACCGGCCACCAGACCACCACCGGGGCGTCCGGCAGGAGCAGCGGAAGGGCGACGGACTGCGCGTGGTCGGACACCTCGCCGTACAGCCGCAGCACCACCGTCTCGCCGCTGCCCGCGTCCGCGCCCACCCGCACCTCGGCGTCCAGCCGGGACTGCGTGCGGTCGCGGGGCGAACGCGAGACGCGCTTGATGACCACCAGCGTGCGCGAGGGGTGCTCGTGCGAGGCGTCGTTGGCGGCCTTCAGGGCGTCGTACGCGTTCTCCTCGTCGGTGACGATGACCAGCGTGAGCACCATGCCGACGGCCGGCGTGCCGATGGCTCGGCGGCCCTGCACCAGCGCCTTGTTGATCTTGCTGGCCGTGGTGTCGGTCAGGTCTATCTTCATGGGCGGCGCCAGCTCCGTCCGTCTCGCTCGAGCATTTCGTCCGCCTCGACGGGGCCCCAGGTACCGGCCGGGTACTGGGCGGGCTTGCCGTGCGTGTCCCAGTACTCCTCGATCGGGTCGAGGATCTTCCAGGACAGCTCCACCTCCTCGGTGCGCGGGAAGAGGTTCGCGTCGCCGAGGAGGACGTCGAGGATCAGCCGCTCGTACGCCTCGGGCGAGGACTCCGTGAAGGACTCGCCGTACGCGAAGTCCATCGACACGTCCCGGATCTCCATCGAGGTGCCCGGCACCTTCGAGCCGAAGCGGACCGTGACGCCCTCGTCGGGCTGGACGCGGATCACGATCGCGTTCTGGCCCAGCTCCTCGGTGGCCGTTGTGTCGAAGGGGGAGTGCGGGGCGCGCTGGAAGACCACCGCGATCTCGGTGACACGGCGGCCGAGCCGCTTGCCGGTGCGCAGATAGAAGGGGACGCCCGCCCAGCGGCGGTTGTCGATCCCCAGCTTGATCGCGGCGTACGTGTCGGTCTTCGACTTGGCGTCGATGCCCTCCTCCTGGAGGTACCCGACCGCCTTCTCGCCGCCCTGCCAGCCGGCCGCGTACTGCCCGAACACCGTGTCGCGGCCCAGGTCCTTGGGGAGCCTGACCGCCCCGAGCACCTTGGTCTTCTCCGCCGCCAGCGCGTCCGCGTCGAAGGAGGCGGGCTCCTCCATGGCGGTCAGGGCCATCAGCTGGAGGAGGTGGTTCTGGATGACGTCGCGTGCCGCGCCGATCCCGTCGTAATAACCCGCGCGGCCGCCGATGCCGATGTCCTCGGCCATGGTGATCTGCACGTGGTCCACGAAGGACCGGTTCCAGATCGGCTCGAACATCGTGTTGGCGAAGCGCAGCGCCAGGATGTTCTGGACGGTCTCCTTGCCCAGGTAGTGGTCGATGCGGAAGACCTGGTCCGGGGCGAAGACCTCGTGGACGACCTTGTTGAGCTCCTCGGCGGACTTCAGGTCGTGGCCGAAGGGCTTCTCGATGACCGCGCGGCGCCAGGAGCCGCCCGTCTGGTCGGCCAGGCCGTGCTTCTTCAGCTGCTGGATGACCACCGGGAAGGAACGCGGCGGCACCGAGAGGTAGAAGGCGAAGTTGCCGCCCGTGCCCTGTGCCTTGTCCAGCTCCTCGATGGTGCCGCGCAGCCGCTCGAAGGCGTCGTCGTCGTCGAAGGTGCCCTGCACGAAGCGCATGCCCTGGATGAGCTGCTGCCAGACCTCCTCGCGGAAGGGGGTGCGGGCGTGCTCCTTGACCGCGTCGTGGACCTCCTGTGCGAAGTCCTCGTGGGCCCACTCGCGGCGGGCGAAGCCGACCAGCGAGAAGCCCGGCGGCAGCAGACCCCGGTTGGCGAGGTCGTACACGGCGGGCATCAGCTTTTTGCGTGACAAATCGCCCGTAACGCCGAAGATCACCAGGCCCGACGGCCCCGCGATGCGCGGGAGCCGTCGGTCGGCGGCGTCACGAAGCGGGTTCGCTTCAGTGACGTTGAAGGGTGGCAAGGGATCAGCCCTCCGAGGGGGCGAGGCGCTCCAGCTCCGCCTCGGTCGACTTCAGCAGGTCGTTCCAGGACGCCTCGAACTTCTCGACGCCCTCGTCCTCCAGCACCTGGACCACGTCGTCGTACGAGATCCCGAGCTTCTCGACGGCGTCCAGGTCCGCGCGGGCCTGCGCGTAGGTGCCGGCGATGGTGTTGCCGGTGATCGAGCCGCTCTCCTCGGTGGCCTGGAGGGTGGCTTCCGGCATGGTGTTGACCGTGTTCGGCGCGACCAGGTCGTCGACGTACAGGGTCGCCTTGTAGGCCGGGTCCTTGACGCCGGTGGAGGCCCACAGCGGACGCTGCTTGTTGGCGCCCGCGTTCTCCAGCGCGCTCCAGCGGTCGGTCGAGAAGACCTCCTCGTACGCCTGGTAGGCGAGCCGGGCGTTGGCGACGGCGGCCTTGCCGCGCGCGGCCTTGGCCTCGTCGGTGCCCAGCGCGTCGATCCGCTTGTCGATCTCGGTGTCCACGCGGGACACGAAGAAGGACGCCACGGAGTGGATCAGCGACAGGTCCAGGCCCTTGGCCTTGGCCTTCTCCAGGCCGGCGAGGTACGCGTCCATGACCTCGCGGTAGCGCTCGAGGGAGAAGATCAGCGTGACGTTGACGCTGATGCCGTTGCCGATCACCTCGGTGATGGCCGGCAGGCCCGCCTTGGTGGCCGGGATCTTGATGAGCGTGTTGGGCCGGTCGACCAGCCAGGCCAGCTGCTTGGCCTCGGCGACCGTCGCCTTGGTGTGGTGCGCCAGCCGCGGGTCGACCTCGATCGACACCCGGCCGTCCTGGCCGCCGGTGGCGTCGAAGACCGGGCGCAGGATGTCGGCGGCGTCCCGGACGTCCGCCGTCGTGATCATGCGGACCGCTTCTTCGACGGTGACCTTGCGGGCGGCGAGGTCCGAGAGCTGCTGCTCGTAACCGTCCCCGGAAGAGATCGCCTTCTGGAAGATCGTCGGGTTGGTGGTGACGCCCACGACGTGCTGCTGGTCGATCAGCTCGGCGAGGTTGCCGGACGTGATCCGCTTGCGCGACAGGTCGTCCAGCCAGATCGCGACGCCTTCCTCGGAGAGGCGCTTGAGTGCGTCTGTCATGGAATTACATCTCCTACGTGTCGTATATGAGCGTCAGCGCTGGACGGCGGCGAGGGATTCCCGGGCCTTCGCGGCCACGTTCTCGGCAGTGAAGCCGAACTCGCGGAAGAGGACCTTGCCGTCGGCGGAAGCACCGAAGTGCTCCAGGGAAACGATGCGGCCGGCGTCCCCGACGTACTTCTGCCAGGTCAGACCGATCCCGGCCTCGACGGCGACCCGTGCCTTCACCGACGGCGGCAGGACGCTGTCCCGGTACCCCTGGTCCTGCTCCTCGAACCACTCCACGGACGGCATGGACACGACCCGCGTCGGCACACCGTCGGCCTCCAGCTGCTCACGCGCCTCGACGGCCACGTGCACCTCGGAACCGGTGGCGATGAGGACGACCTCGGGAGTCCCGTTCGACGCCTCGAAGAGGACGTAACCGCCCTTGGCGGCATCCTCGTTGGGCTCGTAGGTCGGCACGCCCTGACGGGTCAGCGCCAGGCCGTGCGGGGCGCCCTTGCCGAAGACCTTCGTGTAGCGCTTGAGGATCTCGCGCCAGGCGATCGCGGTCTCGTTGGCGTCGGCCGGGCGGACGACATTGAGGCCCGGGATGGCGCGCAGCGAGGCGAGGTGCTCGACGGGCTGGTGGGTCGGGCCGTCCTCGCCCAGACCGATGGAGTCGTGCGTCCACACGTACGTCACCGGCAGGTGCATCAGCGCCGACAGACGCACGGCGTTGCGCATGTAGTCGGAGAAGACGAGGAAGGTGCCGCCGTAGATACGGGTGTTGCCGTGCAGCGCGATGCCGTTCATCTCCGCGGCCATGGAGTGCTCGCGGATGCCGAAGTGGATCGTACGGCCGTAGGGGTTCGCCTCCGGCAGCGGATTGTCCGCCGGCAGGAACGAACTGTCCTTGTCGATCGTCGTGTTGTTGGAGCCGGCCAGGTCGGCCGAGCCGCCCCACAGCTCGGGGATGACGGCACCCAGCGCCTGGAGCACCTTGCCGGACGCGGCACGCGTCGCGACGCCCTTGCCGGGCTCGAAGACCGGGATCTTCTCCTCCCAGCCCGTGGGCAGCTCGCCCTTGCTGACGCGGTCGAACTCGGCGGCGCGCTCCGGGTTGCTGTTGCGCCACTCCTGGAGCTGCTTCTCCCACTCCGCCTTGGCCTGGCGACCGCGGTCGAGGGCCTGGCGGGTGTGGGCGATGACCTCCTCGGAGACCTCGAAGCTCTGCTCCGGGTCGAAGCCGAGGACGCGCTTGGTGGCCGCCACCTCGTCGTCGCCGAGCGCCGAGCCGTGGGCGGCCTCGGTGTTCTGCGCGTTCGGGGCGGGCCAGGCGATGATCGAGCGCATCGCGATGAAGGACGGCTTGTCCGTCACCTTCTTCGCTTCCTCGATCGCGTTGTAGATGGCGTGCGGGTCGAGGTCGCCGTCCGGCTTCGGGGCGACGCGCTGCACGTGCCAGCCGTACGCCTCGTACCGCTTGACGGTGTCCTCGGAGACGGCCGTCTCGGTGTCACCTTCGATCGAGATGTGGTTGTCGTCCCACAGCAGGACCAGGTTGCCCAGCTTCTGGTGGCCGGCCAGGGAGGACGCCTCGGCGGAGATGCCCTCCTGGAGGCAGCCGTCACCGGCGATGACGTAGACGAAGTGGTCGAAGGGGGAGGTGCCCTCGGGGGCCTCCGGGTCGAACAGACCGCGCTCGTAGCGGGCGGCCATGGCCATGCCGACGGCGTTGGCGACACCCTGGCCGAGCGGGCCGGTTGTCGTCTCGACGCCCTTGGTGTGGCCGTACTCCGGGTGACCGGGGGTCTTCGAGCCCCACGTCCGGAACGCCTTCAGGTCGTCCAGCTCCAGGCCGAAGCCTGCCAGGTACAGCTGGGTGTACAGGGTCAGGGACGAGTGGCCCGCGGACAGCACGAAGCGGTCGCGGGCGACCCACTCCGGGTCGGCCGGGTCGTGCCGCATCACCTTCTGGAAGAGGGTGTAGGCGGCGGGCGCCAGACTCATCGCCGTACCCGGATGGCCGTTGCCGACCTTCTGTACGGCATCGGCGGCCAGGACGCGGGCGGTGTCGACGGCCCGCTGGTCCAACTCGGTCCACTCGAGGTCTGTGGTGGTCGGCTTGGTGCTCACCCTGGGTCAGGGCTCCTCTCCACATGTCACGCATGTATCGAATGCCGGTGCATCGGGCGCCCGGCCGTGGTCGAGCCTACCCCCGTAAGTACGTGCGTCTTTTCGAGTCATTCCAGACTGCCGGGAGTCTCGGGGATCCGCCTCCCCACTGGGCGGGACCGCATTCGGCAACTGAATACGCTGCCGCTCGTCCGAGTGCTCAACAGAGTCGTGCGGGACTCTTCCGAGGGCCCTCCTCAACACGACCCGACCCCCGCGAATGTCCGGGTCTGGGCAACGTCTACAGTGGCGTGGTACGCGCGAGCCTTTACCGGGACTTCACACGGGGAGGCTCGCTGGGATGTCTCTGTCAGGGGTGTGCGTGACGGCCGTTGAATCCCGTCCAGCGGGGATTATCGGGACGAGCCAGAGCCCGAGCCGGCGGCCGATCGGGGCCCGGGTCAAGGCGTTCGTGGCGCTTACCAAGCCGCGGATCATCGAGCTGCTGCTGATCACCACCGTGCCGGTGATGTTCCTCGCCGAGCAGGGCGTGCCCGACCTCGGTCTGGTGCTCCTCACCTGTGTCGGCGGCTACCTGTCGGCCGGCGGCGCCAACGCGCTGAACATGTACATCGACCGCGACATCGACGCGCTCATGGACCGCACCTCGCAGCGCCCCCTGGTCACCGGGATGGTCAGCCCGCGCGAGTGCCTGGTCTTCGGCATCACGCTGGCGGTCGTCTCGACGCTGCTGTTCGGCCTCACCGTCAACTGGCTGTCGGCCTGGCTGTCGCTCGGCGCACTCCTCTTCTACGTCGTCGTCTACACGATGATCCTCAAGCGCCGTACCTCGCAGAACATCGTGTGGGGCGGCATCGCGGGCTGCATGCCCGTACTGATCGGCTGGACGGCCGTCACGAACTCCCTCACCTGGGCGCCGCTCATCCTCTTCATGGTGATCTTCTTCTGGACGCCGCCGCACTACTGGCCGCTGTCCATGAAGGTGAAGGACGACTACGCGCGCGTGGGCGTGCCCATGCTCCCCGTCATGGCCTCCAACAAGGTCGTCGCCAAGCAGATCGTCATCTACAGCTGGGTGATGGTGGCGGTGTCGCTGCTGTTGCAGCCGCTCGGCTACACGGGCTGGTTCTACACCGCGGTCGCGCTGGGCGCGGGCGGCTGGTGGCTGTGGGAGGCGCACGCGCTGCAGAACCGCGCCAAGGCGGAGGTGACGGGCGCGAAGCTGAAGGAGATGCGCCTGTTCCACTGGTCGATCACCTATGTGTCGCTGCTGTTCGTGGCGGTGGCGGTGGACCCCTTCCTGAGGTAGGCCCTGAGTCAGAGGCCCTCAGGCAGGGGCCCTGAGGCACGGGTCACTCACCCCGCCCGTCGCCATTCGATCTACTCGTCGGTAGCATCCTGGCCATGGCAGACAAGGTGGCCAAGCTGGCCAAGCAGATCAACTCCTTCGCGAAGTCCCACGGCGGCGCCGAGGCCCAGGTCGCGTACCTCGGACAGCGCGGCGCCCGCATCGTGCTCGTCGGTGAGGACGGCGGCTGGGGCGACCTGGTGGCACCGTCGTACGAGATCGCCGAGAAGGCGGTGGAGAAGGCGGGCGTCACGGCCCACGAGTCCTTCGACGGCGAGTTCGCGGCGAAGGTGAAGACCGGCCCGTACGAGTGGAGCCGCATGGCGGGCATCCAGGTCGGTGGGCCCAGCAACGGCTGAGACCCGTCGGCGTTTCGCATGGGGTGTGTGACACCAACACCTGTTGCCCGGTTCACCCGTTAGGACCTGTGAGGAGCACACGGTCCAGCACAACGGGGAGCCCGGATGATCGAAACGCCGTCCCTCGTGGACCAGTACTGCCACGGCGTACTGCGAACGGAACTGGGCCTCGGCACCTTCGAGGCCCAGCTGGCCCGCACCGAAGGCCCACCGGCTCCCGGCACCACGCTCTTCGACACACAGACCGGTTTCGCCGTACGCCGCTGGTGCCCCCCGCTGCTCGGTCTGGAACCGCACTGCCTGCCCGCTCGCTACCTCGCCAGGCGCCGTGAACTCGGCGTACTGGAGGCGGGGCGGCGCCTGCTGCGCGGCAGCGGCATCACGACGTATCTGATCGACACCGGTCTGCCCGGCGACCTCACCGGGCCGCCGGAGATGGCGTCGGCCGCGTCGGCCGAGGCCCATGAGATCGTGCGCCTGGAACTCCTCGCCGAACAGGTCGCCGACACCTCGGGCACCGTCGAGTCCTTCCTCGCCAACCTCGCCGAGTCGGTGCACGGCGCGGCGGTGAACGCGGTCGCCTTCACGTCCGTGGCGGGCGTACGGCACGGCCTCGCCCTCGCGCCGGAGCCGCCGGGGCCGGGGGAGGTGCGGGGCGCGGCGGGGCGCTGGCTGGCGGCGCGCACGGTCGGCGGCGAGCTGAGCGACCCGGTGCTGCTACGGCACCTGCTGTGGATCGCGGTGGCGTCCGGACTGCCGCTCCAGCTGCACGCGGGGCTGGGGGAGCCGGGCCTGCGCATCGACCGCACGGACCCGGTACTGCTGACGGACTTCGTCCGCGCGACGGCCGGCCTCGGCACCGACCTGATCCTGCTGCACGGCTACCCGTACCACCGCCACGCGGCCCACCTGGCCGGCGTCTTCCCGCACGTCTACGCCGACTCGGGCGCCGCCCTCATCCGCACGGGCGCCCGCGCGGCCACGATCCTCGCCGAGATCCTGGAACTGGCCCCCTTCGGCAAGATCCTCTTCTCCAGCGGCGCGCAGGCCCTGCCCGAACTGCATGTGGTGGGCGCCCAGCTCTTCCGCGAGGCCCTCGGCCGGGTCCTCGGCGGCTGGGTGGCCGAGGGGGCGTGGTCGCTGACGGACGCGCAACGGGTGGCGGGGATGGTGGCGGCGGGGAACGCTCGCCGGGTGTACGGGTTGGAGTGACGGGATGTACGGCTTGTCGCACCGTGCACAGACTGGGCGGATGCAGACCGACGTGTTACTCGACCGCTTCCTCTCCGCCCTGGAACCACTCGCCCCCCTCGCCGTCTGGGCGCACGGCTCGCTCGCCGGGGGCGACTACCAGGAGGGCCGCAGCGACCTGGACCTGATCGCGGTACTGGACGGCCCTCCCACGCCCCGCACCGTCTGGCGGCTGGCGAAGCTCCACGCCCGGCTGCGGGACGAGCCGCTCGCCGCGCAGCTGCACTGCACCTACGTGACGCCCGACTCGGCGGGTGACCCCGGCCGGCGCCATCTCACCTGGGCGCACGAGGAGCTGTTCAAACGGACGGTGACCCCGGTGACCCGGCGCGAGCTGCACGGCTTCGGACGGGTGCTGCACGGGCACGCTCCCGCCGGCCTGCTGCCGCCGGTTTCGGACCGGGAGCTCGCCGACTTCGTCGTACGCGACCAGCGGGACTTCTGGCGGCCGGCCGTCGACAACGCCCCGTTGTGGACGCGGGACGTGTGGGTCGACCTGGGGCTGGTCACCTTCGCACGGGCAGGCGTCACCCTGCGCGACGGCCGCCTGATCACCAAGCGGGAGGCCCTGGACCTGCTGCCCGGCCTCGGGGCGCCCGTGGAGGTCGTCGAGGACATCCGCAGGCGCCGCTACGACGACGCCGCGCCGCCGGCCGAGGAGTGGGCGGCACGCAGGGCCGGGCTGACCCGGGACTACCTGGGACCGGCGATCGACGCGCTCGTGGCCTCGTACGACTGAACGGGCAGGTCGGGCAGGTCCGCCTCGGGCCGTTCCCGCAGGGCCAGCAGCACGCGCAGTACGGCGATCCACGTCACGGCCGAGCCGAACATGTGCAGGCCGACCAGGACCTCCGGGAGGTCCGTGAAGTACTGGACGTAACCGATGAGTCCCTGGGCGAGGAGGATCAGGAAGAGGTCGCGGGTGCGGTTCAGGGGGCCCTTCGGGGCGTCGACCGCCTTGAGGACGAACCACAGGGCGAACGTCAGCGTGACCACGATCCAGGCCAGCACGGCGTGCAGCTTGGTGACGGTCTCCCAGTCGACCGGCATCCGCTCGACCTCGCTGGAGTCACCCGCGTGCGGACCCGCGCCGGTGACCACCGTGCCGACCAGGATCAGCAGCACCGAGGCCCCGACCAGGACCCACACCAGCTGCTGCACCGCCTTGCCGACCAGGGGGCGCGGCGCCGCGCCGCCCTCCCGGGTGCGCTGCCACATCACCGTGGCGACCGCGATGAGGGCGGACGTCGCCACGAAGTGGGCCGCGACCGTGTACGGGTTGAGGCCGACCAGGACGACGATGCCGCCGAGCACCGCGTTGCTCATCACGATCCAGAACTGCGCCCAGCCCAGCCGGGTCAGGTCGCGCCGGTACGGCTTCTCGGAGCGCGCGGCGATGATCGCCCAGCCGACGGCCGCGCACAGCACGTACGTCAGCATGCGGTTGCCGAACTCGATGGCACCGTGGAAGCCCATCTCGCTGGTGGCGGTGAGGGAGTCGTCGGTGCACTTGGGCCAGGTCGGGCAGCCGAGCCCGGAACCGGTGAGCCGCACCGCACCGCCGGTGACCACGATGAGCACCGACATCACGAGCGCGGCGAGGGCCGCCCGCTGGACCGTCCTCGGGGTCGGGGTCCAGCGTGCGGCGATGAAGGCGAGCGGGTTGCGCACAGCCGCTACGGCGTCGGCGCGGGTCACGTTTGGCACGCGCCCTATCGTAGGCGGCCGCTTGTGCACGCTTTCACGAGGGTCCCCGGGAGACCTGCCCCGCCCTACTCCCAGCGGAAGAACTTCCCCGCCGCCGCCAGCCCGACGACCGCCCACACGGCCAGAATCCCCAGGTCGCCCCAGGGCATGCCGGCCCCGTGCTGGAGCACGTCGCGCAGCCCGTCCGACAGGGCCGAGATCGGCAGCAGGCCGAGGACGTCCTGCGCGCCGGGCGGGAACTTGTCCAGGGGCACGATGACCCCGCCGCCGACGAGCAGCAGCAGGAAGACCAGGTTGGCGGCGGCCAGGGTGGCCTCGGCCTTGAGGGTGCCGGCCATCAGCAGGCCCAGACCCGAGAAGGCGGCCGTCCCCAGGACCAGCAGGAGGACGACGGCTGCCGGGTTGCCGTGCGGCGACCAGCCGAGCGCGAAGGCGATCACCGTCAGCAGGAGGATCTGCAGGACCTCCGTGACCAGCACCGACGCCGTCTTCGCCGCCATCAGCGCCCAGCGCGGCAGCGGCGAGGAGGCCAGCCGCTTCAGCACGCCGTACCGGCGCTCGAAGCCCGTGGCGATCGCCTGCCCCGTGAACGCCGTCGACATCACGGCGAGCGCGAGGATGCCGGGGGTCAGGAAGTCGACGGCCTCACCCGCGCCGGTGTCGACGATGTCCACCGAGCTGAACAGGACCAGCAGCAGGGTGGGGATCACGACGGTCAGGAGCAGCTGCTCGCCGTTGCGCAGCAGCATCTTCGTCTCGAGCGCCGCCTGGGCCGCGATCATGCGGGGGAGGGGGGCCGCCCCTGGCTTCGGGGTGTACGCACCCGTACCGACGGTGGTCACGAACGCAGCTCCTTGCCGGTGAGCTCCAGGCTGTGTCTTCCCGGGGACAACCCCCGGACCCCCGGCCGATCTGTGTGCGGGCCGGAATCATGAGCGCAACTCCTTGCCGGTGAGCTCCAGGCTGTGTCTTCCCGGGGACAACCCCCGGAACCCCCGGCCGATCTGTGTGCGGGCCGGAATCATGAGCGCAACTCCTTGCCGGTGAGCTCCAGGCTGTGTCTTCCCGGGGGACAACCCCCGGAACCCCCGGCCGATCTGTGTGCGGGCCGGAATCATGAGCGCAACTCCTTGCCGGTGAGCTCCAAGAACACGTCTTCCAGGGTGTGCCGTTCCACGGAGATCTTCTCCGGCATCACCCCGTGCTGCGCACACCACGACGTCACCGTCGCGAGCAGTTGCGGGTCGACCTTGCCGACGACCCGGTACGAGCCCGGCGTCAGCTCCGCGGCCGTGCAGTCGGCGGGCAGGGCCTTCAGCAGGGAGCCCACGTCCAGGCCGGGGCGGCCCGTGAAGCGGAGGGTGTTCTCGGCGCCGCCCCGGCACAGCTCCTCCGGGGAGCCCTGGGCGATGACCCGGCCGGCGTCGATGATCGCGACGTCGTCGGCGAGCTGCTCGGCCTCGTCCATGTAGTGGGTCGTGAGGATCACGGAGACGCCGTCGGCGCGCAGGTCCCGGACCAGGTCCCAGGTGGCGCGGCGGGCCTGTGGGTCCAGGCCGGCGGTCGGCTCGTCGAGGAACACCAGCTCCGGGCGGCCGACGACGGCCATGGCGAGCGCCAGCCGCTGTTGCTGACCGCCGGACAGGCGGCGGTACGGGGTCCGGCCGCAGCTGCCGAGACCGAGCCGCTCGATGAGGGCGTCGACGTCCAGGGGGTGCGCGTGCAGCTTCGCCACATGCCGCAGCATCTCGTCCGCCCGCGCGCCCGAGTACACGCCGCCGGACTGCAGCATCACGCCGATACGGGGCCGCAGCTCGCCGGACTGTCTCACCGGGTCGAGGCCCAGGACGCGCACCGTGCCGGAGTCCGGCTTCCGGTACCCCTCGCAGGTCTCGACCGTCGTCGTCTTGCCCGCGCCGTTGGGTCCGAGGACGGCGGTGACACCGGCCCGGGCCACCAGGTCGAGACCGTCCACCGCGGTTTTGCCGCCGTACCGCTTCACCAGGTCCTGGACCTGGACCACGGGCTCAGTTCGCATGGCTCCAGAGTCTAGGTAGGGAGCCGGTAACCCGAACGGCCGGGTTCGCATCTCCCCGCACGGCCCGGTCTCAGATCTCCTCGGCGCGGGGCCGGTGTATCTTCAGCCACCGCTGGGCGTACGCCACCGCGTCCGCCAGCGGAAACAGCCGTACGTCGGCCGCGCCCGCCTTCCCGCGGACGACGGGACGGTCCCGCTCGAAGTCATGGCCCAGCTCGTTGAAGCGGTCCGAGGTGATCGACAGCTCGGTCACCACTTCCCAGCCCGTGGGCCCCGGTCGCCCCACCTTCACCAGCGGCGACGGAATGCGGTACTCGGCCAGATGGAAGCAGGTGCACGCGTCGTAACCGGCGCCGAGCAGCAGCACGCGCGCGTGGAGCGCCTCCAGCCGGGCCAGCGGGCTGCGCTCGCCGAGCCGGCAGTCGCGGGCATGCCCCTCGACGATCTCCGCGGCACGCGGGCCGACGGCGGCGAAGGACGTCTGCGGATGCGCACTGCGCAGGGCTCCCGGCCAGGTCCGTACGGTCTCCGGGACGACGCCGACCCCGAGCGCGGGCGTCACCAGGGGGTCGTACGCGGGCATGGTCGCCCGGATCGTGTCCCACCACTCCTCGGGCACCGGCGGATTGCTCCACACCGCCGGGTCCGAGAGGTCGCCGGACTGGGTGGGGACCACCAGGGTGCCGTCCGGGCCGAGCGCGTCGAGCAGTCCCTGGACGACCGCGACGGCTCCTCCGCAGACCCAGCCGAGGGAGCTCAGGGAGGAGTGCACGAGGAGCGTTTCACCGCTTTGGACGCCTAGCTCGCGCAGTTGTGCGGCGAGGGTGTCGCGGGTGACAAGAGGGCCGGTCGGAGGGGGTGTCGACATGGTTCGGGAGTGTCCCCGAGGGAGCCCGGCGGCGCCACCGAATTGATCGATCAAAGATCATTCGCGCAGGTCAGATTAGGTATGCCTAAGTGACGCAGGGCACCGTCGAGGGGTCCGGACGCGGCTTGCCTGGCTTTGAGGAATTACGCAACAATGGCGTTGTGAAAAACGTCGGCGAGGCTCGGGAGACCCCCACGGGGGCCCCTCAGGAAGAGCTCGCGACCGGGGAGCGCTCCACGCGCAACCGGGTCGCGCGGTCCATCCTGGACCACGGCCCGTCGACCGTCGCCGAGCTGGCCGGCCGGCTGGGACTGACCCAGGCCGCCGTACGCAGGCATCTGGACGCGCTGGTCGCGGACGACGTCGTGGAGGCCCGGGAACAGCGGGTGTACGGCACGCGCACGCGTGGCCGTCCCGCCAAGGTCTTCGCGCTCACCGACTGCGGCCGCGACGCCTTCGACCAGTCGTACGACAAGCTCGCCGCGGACGCCCTGAAGTGGATCGCCGAGCGCGAGGGCGGGCAGGAGGCGGTCGCCGCCTTCGCCCGGGCTCGGATCGCCGCCCAGGCGAGCGCGTACCGCAAGGCGATCGAGGCCGTCAGCCCGGACGAGCGCACCCAAGCCTTGGCCAAGGCCCTGAGCGCCGACGGGTACGCTGCTACGGCGCGCAGCGCACCCCTCCCGCAAAAAGGCGAGCAGCTGTGCCAGCACCACTGCCCGGTCGCCCACGTGGCGGAGCAGTTCCCGCAGCTGTGCGAGGCGGAGACGGAGATCTTCGCCGAGCTGCTCGGGACGCACGTCCAGCGGCTGGCGACCATCGCGCACGGCGACGGCGTCTGCACGACGTTCATCCCAAAGATTTCCCACACGCAAGTCCATAGCCACAACGCATCTGCAAGCACGGCCGGGAGGAACCCCGCATGACTCTCCCCACGGAGACTGCCCACCCTGAGCTCGAGGGCCTGGGCAAGTACGAATACGGCTGGGCCGACTCCGACGTAGCCGGCGCCTCTGCGAAGCGCGGTCTGAGCGAGGATGTCGTCAAGGACATCTCCGCGAAGAAGTCCGAGCCGGAGTGGATGACCAAGCTCCGTCTCAAGGGCCTGCGTCTTTTCGACAAGAAGCCCATGCCCAACTGGGGCTCGGACCTTTCCGGTATCGACTTCGACAACATCAAGTACTTCGTACGGTCCACGGAGAAGCAGGCGGAGTCCTGGGAGGACCTGCCCGAGGACATCAAGAACACGTACGACAAGCTCGGCATCCCGGAGGCGGAGAAGCAGCGCCTCGTCGCCGGTGTCGCGGCCCAGTACGAGTCCGAGGTCGTCTACCACCAGATCCGCGAGGACCTGGAGGAGCAGGGCGTCATCTTCCTCGACACCGACACGGCCCTGAAGGAGCACCCGGAGCTCTTCAAGGAGTACTTCGGGACCGTCATCCCGGTCGGTGACAACAAGTTCGCCTCCCTGAACACCGCCGTGTGGTCCGGTGGCTCCTTCATCTACGTCCCGCCGGGCGTCCACGTGGAGATCCCGCTCCAGGCCTACTTCCGTATCAACACGGAGAACATGGGCCAGTTCGAGCGGACCCTGATCATCGTCGACGAGGGTGCCTACGTGCACTACGTCGAGGGTTGTACGGCCCCGATCTACAAGTCGGACTCGCTGCACAGCGCAGTCGTCGAGATCATCGTCAAGAAGAACGCCCGCTGCCGCTACACGACCATCCAGAACTGGTCGAACAACGTCTACAACCTGGTCACCAAGCGCGCCGTCGCCTACGAGGGCGCGACCATGGAGTGGATCGACGGCAACATCGGCTCCAAGGTGACGATGAAGTACCCGGCCGTCTACCTGATGGGCGAGCACGCCAAGGGCGAGACCCTGTCCATCGCCTTCGCGGGCGAGGGGCAGCACCAGGACGCCGGCTCCAAGATGGTCCACATGGCGCCGAACACGTCCTCCAACATCGTCTCGAAGTCCGTGGCGCGCGGTGGCGGTCGTACGTCCTACCGCGGTCTCGTCGAGATCGGCGAGGGTGCCCACGGCTCCAAGTCGAACGTGCTGTGCGACGCGCTGCTCGTCGACACCATCTCCCGCTCCGACACGTACCCCTACGTGGACGTCCGCGAGGACGACGTGTCCATGGGCCACGAGGCCACCGTCTCCAAGGTCTCCGAGGACCAGCTCTTCTACCTGATGAGCCGCGGTCTGAGCGAGTTCGAGGCGATGGCGATGATCGTGCGCGGCTTCGTCGAGCCCATCGCGAAGGAGCTGCCCATGGAGTACGCCCTCGAGCTCAACCGGCTGATCGAGCTGCAGATGGAAGGCGCGGTCGGCTAAGACCCGCCCTCCGGACAACAGCTAGCGAAATCTGACGTAGGAAAGAGAGCAGACCGACAGCCATGGCTGAGGCTCAGAACATCCCCGTGGGGTCCACCACCGCGGGCCAGATCGCGGTGGCCGCCGAGTCGACCGTCGCCACGCGCATGAGCGCGCCCCCGTCCTTCGACGTCGCGGACTTCCCGGTCCCGCACGGCCGCGAGGAAGAGTGGCGGTTCACCCCGCTGGAGCGCCTGCGCGGGCTGCACGACGGCACCGCCGTCGCCAACGGCACCGGCGTGAAGGTGGACGTCCAGGCCCCCGAGGGCGTCACCGTCGAGGCCGTCGGCCGCGACGACGCCCGGATCGGCAAGGCGGGCACCCCGGTGGACCGCGTCGCCGCGCAGGCGTACTCGGCGTTCGAGAAGGCCGGCGTGGTCACCGTCCCCAAGGAGACGGTGCTCACCGAGCCGATCCGCATCGCCGTGCACGGCGAGGGCGGGGTGGCCTTCGGTCACCAGGTCGTCGAGCTGGGCGCCTTCGCCGAGGCCGTCGTCGTCATCGACCACACCGGTGACGCGGTGCTCGCCGCCAACGTCGACTACATCCTGGGCGACGGCGCCAAGCTGACCGTCGTCTCCGTCCAGGACTGGGACGACAAGGCCGTGCACGTGGCCCAGCACAACGCCCTCATCGGGCGCGACGCCAGCTTCAAGTCGGTCGTGGTGACCTTCGGCGGCGACGTCGTACGCCTCCACCCGCGCGTCTCCTACGCCGGCACCGGCGGCGAGGCCGAGCTGTTCGGGCTGTACTTCACGGACGCCGGCCAGCACCAGGAGCACCGCCTCCTGGTCGACCACAACGTTCCGCACTGCAAGTCCAACGTCGTCTACAAGGGCGCCCTCCAGGGCGACAACGCCCACGCGGTGTGGATCGGCGACGTCCTCATCGAGGCGAAGGCCGAGGGCACGGACACGTACGAGATGAACCGCAACCTGGTTCTGACCGACGGCGCCCGCGTCGACTCCGTGCCGAACCTGGAGATCGAGACCGGCGAGATCGTCGGCGCCGGCCACGCCTCGGCGACCGGCCGCTTCGACGACGAGCAGCTCTTCTACCTGATGGCCCGCGGCATCCCCGCCGACGAGGCCCGTCGCCTGGTGGTCCGCGGCTTCTTCGCCGAGCTGGTCCAGCAGATCGGTGTCGACGACATCGAGGAGCGCCTCCTCGTGAAGATCGACGAGGAGCTGGAGGCGTCGGTCTGATGACTGCCTTCGTACGCGCCTGCGGCCTGAGCGAGCTGGAGGAGGACACCCCGAAGCGGGTGGAACTCGACGGCACGCCGGTCTCGGTCGTGCAGACCGAGGGGGAGGTGTTCGCCATTTACGACATCTGCTCCCACGCGAACGTCTCGCTCTCCGAGGGCGAGGTGGAGGACTGCCAGATCGAGTGCTGGCTGCACGGCTCCAGCTTCGACCTCCGCACCGGCAAGCCGTCCGGCCTCCCCGCGACGCGCCCCGTCCCCGTATACCCCGTAAAGATCGAAGGGGACGACGTTCTCGTCTCCCTCACCCAGGAGTCCTGAGGCACCCATGGCAACGCTTGAAATCCGAGACCTGCACGTCACCGTCGAGGCCGACAACGCCACGAAGGAGATCCTCAAGGGCGTCGACCTCACCGTGAAGCAGGGCGAGACGCACGCCATCATGGGCCCCAACGGCTCCGGCAAGTCGACCCTCGCCTACTCCCTCGCGGGTCACCCGAAGTACACGATCACCGGCGGCTCCGTCACCCTCGACGGCGAGGACGTCCTGGAGATGTCCGTCGACGAGCGCGCCCGCGCCGGCCTGTTCCTGGCGATGCAGTACCCGGTCGAGGTCCCCGGCGTCTCGGTCTCCAACTTCCTGCGCACCTCCGCCACCGCCATCCGCGGCGAGGCCCCCAAGCTGCGCACCTGGGTGAAGGAGGTCAAGGAGGCCATGGAGCGCCTCAACATGGACCCCGCCTTCGCCGAGCGCAACGTCAACGAGGGCTTCTCCGGCGGTGAGAAGAAGCGCCACGAGATCCTTCAGCTGGAGCTGCTCAAGCCGAAGATCGCGGTCCTCGACGAGACCGACTCCGGCCTGGACGTCGACGCCCTGCGCGTCGTCTCCGAGGGCGTCAACCGCGTCCGTGAGACCGGCGAGGTCGGCACCCTGCTGATCACGCACTACACGCGCATCCTGCGCTACATCAAGCCCGACCACGTCCACGTGTTCGCGGCCGGCCGTATCGCCGAGTCCGGCGGCCCCGAGCTCGCCGACAAGCTGGAGGCCGAGGGCTACGAGGCATACACGAAGGGTGGCGCATCCGCGTGACACAGCTGCCGGGCCTCCTCGACACCGAGGCGCTCCGCAAGGACTTCCCGATCCTGGACCGCGTCGTCCACGGCGACAAGAAGCTCGTGTACCTGGACAACGCGGCGACCTCGCAGACGCCGCGCCAGGTTCTCGACGTGCTCTCCGAGTACTACGAGCAGCACAACGCCAACGTCCACCGTGGCGTGCACGTCCTCGCCGAGGAGGCCACGGCGCTGTACGAGGGCGCGCGCGACAAGGTCGCGGAGTTCATCAACGCGCCCAGCCGTGACGAGGTGATCTTCACCAAGAACGCCTCCGAGTCGCTCAACCTCGTGGCGAACATGCTCGGCTGGGCCGACGAGCCCTACCGGGTGGACCACGAGACCGAGATCGTCATCACGGAGATGGAGCACCACTCCAACATCGTGCCGTGGCAGCTGCTCGCGCAGCGCACGGGCGCGAAGCTGAAGTGGTTCGGCCTGACCGACGACGGCCGCCTCGACCTGTCCAACATCGACGAGATCATCACGGAGAAGACGAAGATCGTCTCTTTCGTGCTGGTGTCGAACATCCTGGGCACGCTCAACCCGGTCGAGGCGATAGTGCGCCGTGCGCAGGAGGTCGGTGCGCTGGTCTGCATCGACGCCTCTCAGGCGGCTCCGCACATGCCGCTGGACGTGCAGGCGCTCCAGGCCGACTTCGTGGCCTTCACCGGCCACAAGATGTGCGGCCCGACCGGCATCGGCGTCCTGTGGGGCCGCCAGGAGCTGCTGGAGGACCTGCCCCCGTTCCTCGGCGGCGGCGAGATGATCGAGACGGTGTCGATGCACTCGTCGACGTACGCTCCCGCCCCGCACAAGTTCGAGGCGGGTACGCCCCCGGTCTCGCAGGCGATCGGCCTGGGCGCGGCGATCGACTACCTCAACTCGATCGGCATGGACAAGATCCTCGCCCATGAGCACGCCCTCACCGAGTACGCGGTGAAGCGGCTGGCGGAGGTCCCGGACCTCAGGATCATCGGCCCGACGACGGCCGAGGACCGCGGCGCCGCGATCTCCTTCACGCTCGGTGACATCCACCCGCACGACGTGGGCCAGGTCCTCGACGAGCAGGGCATCGCGGTCCGGGTCGGCCACCACTGCGCGCGGCCGGTCTGCCTGAGGTACGGAATTCCTGCGACCACGCGAGCGTCGTTCTATCTGTACTCCACGCCGGCCGAGATCGACGCTCTGGTGGACGGCCTGGAGCACGTACGGAACTTCTTCGGCTGACGGGACGGGACGAGCGATCGCATGAAGCTGGATTCGATGTACCAGGAAGTCATCCTGGACCACTACAAGAACCCGCACGGGCGTGGTCTGAGGGATGGCGACGCCGAGGTGCACCACGTGAACCCGACGTGCGGCGACGAGATCACCCTGCGTGTGAAGTACGACGGCACGAAGATCGAGGACGTCTCGTACGAGGGCCAGGGCTGCTCGATCAGCCAGGCGTCGGCGTCGGTCCTCAACGAACTCCTCGTCGGCAAGGAGCTGTCCGACGCGCAGAAGATCCAGGAGACCTTCCTGGAGCTGATGCAGTCCAAGGGCAGGATCGAACCGGACGACGCGATGGAGGAGGTGCTGGAGGACGCGGTCGCGTTCGCCGGTGTCTCCAAGTACCCGGCCCGGGTGAAGTGCGCCCTCCTGAGCTGGATGGCGTGGAAGGACGCGACGGCCCAGGTGCTGGGCGGAGCCGACGCCGAAAGGAAGACGGCATGAGTGACACCGTGGAGATGAAGCCGGCCTCGGAGGAGGAGCTCCGCGAGGCCCTGATGGACGTGGTCGACCCCGAGCTGGGCATCGACGTCGTCAACCTCGGCCTGATCTACGGCATCCACGTCGACGACGCGAACATCGCGACCGTCGACATGACCCTGACCTCGGCGGCCTGCCCGCTGACCGACGTCATCGAGGACCAGGCCAAGTCCGCCACGGACGGTCTCGTCAGCGAGCTGCGCATCAACTGGGTGTGGATGCCGCCGTGGGGCCCGGACAAGATCACGGATGACGGCCGTGAGCAGCTTCGGGCGCTGGGCTTCAACGTCTGAGGCCCACAGCCACGAAAAGCGACATGCGAAGAACGGCGAGGTCCTCGGACCTCGCCGTTCTTGTCGCTCGGGTTCTGTCGCTCAGGCCAGCCCTGCCATCAGCCGGAACGCGGAGTCCGCCAGGTAGAGGGAGCTGTGCTGGTAAGGGTCCAGTTTCAGCTGGAAGTTCTGGTGGCGCAGGAAACGGCCCGGGTAGTTGACCGACTCCAGCATGACCGCGCCCGAATACCCCGCTGCGCGGGCGCAGAAGGTGGCGTCCTGCTTGAACAGGGCGGAGCCGTCGTTGCGTTCGGAGCGCAGGACGAAGCTGCGGTGGCGGAGGTAGGCGCCGTCGGCCGTGGCGAAGGAGTAGCAGGAGGCGTTGCCCAGGCCCTTGACCAGCTTGAAGGTGGAGTCCTCGCGGCTCTCCGAGCCACGGACCGCGTCCAGCTTCACGTAGCCGCCGCTCGCGTGCCAGTAGCGGTCGGGGTAGTTGACCGAGCGGACGGACCGCCAGGTGGTGGCCGGGGGCTTCGGGGCGGGAGCTGAACTGCCCTCGTGGGAAGGCGACTTGGACGGCTCCGGCTCCGGCTTCGGCTCGGGCGCGTCGGCGTCCTGTCGGCCGGGCGCCGTCGTCGTCTCCTCGGCGGTCGACAGGCCGCTCTTGCCCTTGGGGGGAGGGGTCTCCGACGGGGTGGCGAAGGAGATCAGGCCGGGGACCGACGTGGTGTCGTCGGCCGGCGCCGCGCGTACCCCCACGTCAGGCGCCCTGTCCGTCACGGCAATCGCCGTGAAACAGGCGACGATCGTCACCACTGCCATCCCGCCCGCCAACCAGAGGCGGCGCGTCCCCGGTGCCCGGGAGGTGTCCGGGGCCCAGCCGTTCTCCCAAGGTTGGTCGTGAGGCGGCCGGGACTTGTTTTCTGGCATGCGCTGATCCTCCAGCGGCGTCACGTGACGACAGCCGCGGCTGCGAGGGCCCGGTATGTGAACGGTGAAACAGTAGTGGGCGCAGGGGCGTTGGGGCAGCCGTTTGTAACGAGCCGTATCCACATCGATCTCTCGGCGCCCGCGAGGGTCCCGCCGTATCGGTCCGGGCAGCCGTTGTGTACGCCCGTACGCAACGTTGTGTACGATCGTACACATGGGATACCTGCTGCTCGCCGGGGCCATCGCGGCCGAGGTGGCCGCCACGACCGCCATGAAGTACAGCGACGGTTTCAGCAGGCTGTGGCCGTCGCTGGTGACCGCGCTCGGGTACGTCGTGTCCTTCACATTGCTCGCCCAGACCCTGAAGACCGTCTCCGTGGGCACGGCGTACGCGATCTGGGCCGGCGTCGGCACCGCGGCCATCGCCACGATAGGGATCGTCTTCATGGGAGAAGGGATGACCGTCGTGAAGGCCGCCGGGATCGCGCTGATCATCGTCGGCGTGGTCGTGCTGAACCTGGGAGGCGCGCACTGATGCCGCGGCGCTACGACCCCGAGCGGCGCCGGCGGATCATCGACGCGGCGATCCGGGTCGTCGGGGAGAAGGGCATCGCGGGGCTCAGCCACCGCGCCGTCGCCGCCGAGGCGGATGTGCCGCTCGGCTCCACGACGTACCACTTCAAGACCCTCGACGACCTGATGGTCGCCGCCCTGCGCCAGGCGAGCGAGGGCTTCGCCAAGGTGATCGCCTCCCGTGAGGGTCTGGAGGACCCGGAAACCGACCTCGCCACCGAGCTCGCCGCCTGGATGGGGGAGTGGCTCGCGGGGGACCGCACCGGCGTCGAGCTGGAGTACGAGCTCTACCTCGCCGCCCTGCGCCGCCCTGCCCTGCGCCCGGTCGCCGCCGAGTGGGCACAGGACCTCGCCGATCGGCTGTCCCGTCGTACGGACGCGGTCACCGCGCGGGCGCTGGTGGCGCTGATGGACGGGATCTGTCTGCAGGTGCTGCTTGCCGGTGGTACCTACGACGAGGAGTACGCGCGGGAGGTGCTGGGCCGGGTCATCCGGTGACGGTAGGGGCAGGGCGGCGCCTCGCCGGGGGGTGGCGCCATTGGTTTCTCGCCCCCGCCGCCCCTACCCGTCCCATCCTGAAGGGGCTCCGCCCCTTCGACCCCGCTGGGGCTGCCGCCCCAGACCCCGCTTCGGCCCTGAACGGGCCTCGTCCTCAAACGCCGGACGGGCTGGGTGATGCGGGCTGGCCTCAAGGGGTGAAGGGCCCTGTGGGTGGGTGGGTGGGTGGGGGCTGGGGGTGGTGTGGCCTTGTTCTCGAATGCTGGGTGGGTTGGGTGGTGCGGGCCGGCCGGCTTCAAGGAGTGAAGGGCCCTGTGGGTGGGTGGGGGCTGGGGACGGCGTGGCCTCGTTCTCGAATGCCGGGTGGGTCGGGTGGTGCGGGCTGGCTTCAAGGGGTGAAGGGCCCTGTGGGTGGGTGGGGGCTGGGGTGGTGTGGCCTTGTTCTCGAACGCCGGGCGGGCTGGATGGTGTCGGTCGGCGCCGGTGGCCGTCGAGCGATGAGCGGTACCGCCCGGCACGTGAGACGGGCCCCCGCCGGTTCGCCCCTGCGGTGGGCCTCACGTTAGGTTGCCCTCATGACCGACACGACTGCTCCTCGCACCACCGGCGCCGTGGCCGCCGGCCTCGCCACGATCGCTGCTGACGGCACTGTTCTCGACACTTGGTTCCCCGCGCCCGAGCTCGTCGCCGAGCCGGGTCCCTCCGGCAGTGAGCGGCTGTCCGCCGAGCGTGCCGCGGAGCTGCTCGGTGGCGGTGCCACCGCGGCGATCGGGCCGGATGCGCGCCGGGGCGTCGAGGTCGTCGCGGTCCGCACGGTCATCGCCTCGCTCGACGAGAAGCCGATCGACGCGCACGACGTCTACCTGCGCCTGCACCTGCTCTCCCACCGCCTGGTCAAGCCGCACGGCCTGAGCCTGGAGGGCCAGTTCGGCTTCCTCGCCAACGTCGCCTGGACCTCCCTCGGCCCGGTCGCCGTCGACGACGTCGAGAAGGTCCGGCTGAACGCCCGCGCCGAGGGCCTGCACCTCCAGGTGACCTCGATCGACAAGTTCCCGCGGATGACGGACTACGTGGCCCCCAAGGGCGTCCGCATCGCCGACGCCGACCGCGTGCGGCTCGGTGCCCACCTTGCCGAGGGCACCACCGTGATGCACGAGGGCTTCGTCAACTTCAACGCCGGCACCCTCGGCACCTCCATGGTCGAGGGCCGTATCTCCGCGGGCGTCATCGTCGGCGACGGCTCCGACATCGGTGGCGGCGCCTCCACGATGGGCACGCTGTCCGGCGGCGGCAACGTGATCATCTCCATCGGCGAGCGCTGCCTGATCGGCGCCGAGGCGGGCGTCGGCATCGCGCTCGGCGACGAGTGCGTCGTCGAGGCCGGCCTCTACGTCACCGCCGGCACCCGCGTCACCATGCCCGACGGCCAGATCGTCAAGGCCCGCGAGCTGTCCGGCGCCTCCAACATCCTCTTCCGCCGCAACTCGGTCACCGGCACCGTCGAGGCCCGCCCGAACAACGCGGTGTGGGGCGGTCTGAACGAGATCCTGCACAGCCACAACTGACGCCGACCGGCGGCAACACGGCGCGATCACGTACGGGTTACTCCGCGTGACCTCATCGCGGTCCAGGCAGATGAACGGGTGGACGCAGTTTCCGATCACATGCCGAACCGACGAAATGAGGGCCGATGACCGGTCGAGTGAAGACGAACGCGTGGACCAGGGCCGTACTCCGCCTGGTGGTCGGCGCGCTGGCCGCGGGGGCCGTGTGCTGGCTGCCGGCCGGGACCGCGTACGCCGACGAGACCAACACGGGCTCGCACAACGGCCCCCGCATCGGACTGGTCAACGTCGGGCAGGTGGACGATCCGATGGAGGATGTGCTGGAGCACTTCCTGCTCTTCGGCGACGGGTACAAGTGGGGCTGATCGCGCACCGGGCACGGGCACAGCACGCGGGCCGGGGCCCGTACCGCACAGGATGCGGTACGGGCCCCGGCCCCTTTTCCCTGCGGGCTCAAACGGCCAAGGCCACCAGCCGCTCGTACTCCGCCAGCAGCCCGTCGACCGCCTCCCGGCCGGCGGGCCGCAGCGGTGCTCGGACCGGGCCCGCGGGCAGACCGAGCTCATGGAGTACGGCCTTGGCGGTGACCGTCCCGGGCAGGCCCGCCGACATCATCAACTCGATGAGGGGCGTGGCCCGTTGCTGGAGCCGGGCCGCGCCCGCCGTGTCTCCCGCGTCGAAGGCGTCCAGTACCGAACGGAGATGGCGGGGAACCACATTGGCGACCGTGCTGACGTAGCCCGCCCCGCCCACCGCGTACAGCGCGAGGTTGTGCTCGTCGCACCCCGCGTAGTACGCCAACTCGGTCCGGGACAGCACCTTCTGGGCGCCGAGGAAGTCGTAGGAGCAGTCCTTCACCGCCACGACCCGGGGGTGCTCGGCGATCCGGATCAGCGTCTCCGGCTCGATGCGGGTGCCGGTGCGGCCCGGGATGTCGTACAGCGCGAGGGGCAGTCCGGCGGCGTCGGCGACCTCGCGGAAGTGTGCCTCGACGGCGTCCTGCGGGGGCTTGCTGTAGTACGGCGCGACCACCAACAGGCCGTCGGCGCCCGCCTTTTCGGCCGCCAGGGCCAGCTCGACGGTGTGCCGGGTGTCGAAGGTGCCCACACCGGCGACGACCGACGCCCGGCCGCCCACCGCCTCCCGGACGGCCCTGATCAGATCCGACTTCTCGGCGTCCGACGTGGTCGGCGACTCGCCCGTCGTGCCGGAGAGTACGAGCCCGTCGCACCCCTCGGACACCAGCCGTTCGGCGAGCCGCTGAGCGCCGTCGAGGTCGAGCGAGCCCGCCTCGGTGAAGGGCGTGATCATGGCGCAGAGGGTGCGGCCGAAGGGCGGGGCGGCGGAGGGCGTCGTCGTCATGGAAGTAGTGTCGGCGGGCCGACTGTGAAGCTCCACTTAATTCTTCTACCAGGTATTGGTAAGGGTTGCTGTGGGGTGACGGTCCGTTGGGCCCTACGCAGGCCGTATGTCCAACTCGGGCGTCATGGGTCACCATGGCCAGGACGGTCATCGGCCCTTGGGTTATGGGAGGCGTCATGAAGCTCGGCAAGGCACTCGCCACCGGAGTCGCGGAAGAGCGGCCGCAGACCCGCGAGGAAGAACCCGAACTCCGGCTCCCCGAGGAGATCGAGGAACTGAAGGCGCCCGAAGAGGCCCCGGCCGCCCGATGAGACTGCGGCTTCCGGAGGAACACCCGACGGAGCCGCCGACCGGATACAAGATCGCCCACCCGGTGCTGTCCCAGGACGGCACCCGGGGCGGGTTCACCGGTGTGTCGCTGGGCGGCGCGCTGCCGTACGGAGTCCTGGCCGGCGCGTCCTGCGTCTACGGCCTGCGGCACCGGGCGCCGAACCGCCGCTGCGACTGCGGCTTCCACTGCGTGCACGACCGTACGGCGGCCGAGGCGCTGCTGTGCACGGCCGAGTACCGGGCGGCCGTACTGCTGGAAGTCACCGTGCTGGGCCGGTACATCCGCTTCGAGCGCGGCTTCCGTTACGCCCGTCAGCGGGTGCGCACCGCCACGGTCGGCCCGTGTGCCTGCGGTGCGGTCGCCGCCGCCCTGGCCGACGCCGGCTGGGGCCGTCCCGGCTGGACGGCCCTCGCCCCTTCCTGCGCGGGCTGCCTGCGCGGCCGTACCTCCGTCTCGCTCGCGGGGTTCGCCCGGCTGGGCGGGGAGGGGCTGCGGGTGGTGGCCGGGAAGGGCGCGGCGTCCGGGGCGGTGGCCGGGCTCGGGGACGCCAAGGATTTCGGCGTGCCCGAACTCGCCGCCGAGGCCGCGTTGTTGCAGGCCCGCCTCGACTGGTTCCAGACCCAGCTGGCCCGGCTGGGCGAGCGCGGGCCGGGCGGCGGACGGAAGGGATAGCGGGGGCCGGTCCGGGTACCCGGGGTGTTCCGAACCGAGAGGAGGCGGAACACGGTGACCGGGACCACGGCCCGCGAGCGGGTGCGGGACGAGCACCACTCGGTGGGCGAACTCACCGGACAGGCCGGCGAACAGCTCTCCCGTCTTGTACGGCAGGAAGTCGCCCTCGCCAAGGAGGAGCTGGCCGAGAAGGGCCGACGCGCCGGACGCGGCGGTGGGCTGCTGGGTGCGGCGGGCGCCGTCGCGTACGCCGGCCTGTTGTTCCTGGCCGCGACGGCCACCGCCGCGCTCTCGCTGACGCTGCCCCTGTGGGCGGCGGCGCTGATCGTGACGGCGGTGCTGTTCGCCGTCGCGGGCCTGTTCGCCGTGACCGGCCGCGCCCAGCTGCGGCGCGCAGCCCCTCCCACACCGGAGGAGGCGCTCGGCAGCGTCAGGGCCGATGTCGAGGAGATCAAGGGAAGGGCACACCGATGACGGACAGGAAGGCCGGGGCGGCAGGCGGTAAGGGGGCCGCGAAGAAGGGCTCCGCGAAGGCCGCCGCCGCGGGGAAGGCCGCGGCCGGGAAGGCGAGCGGCGGGGCCAAGGGCCCCGAGGAGCTTCGCCGCCAGATCGAGCACACCCGCGGCGAACTCGGCGACACCGTATCGGAGTTGGCCGGGAAGGCGGACGTCAAGGGCCGGGCCATGGCCCGCGCCGCCGACCTCAGGGACAAGGCGGGCGCGATGACCGTGCAGCTGCGCAGCAGCGCGGCCCAGGCGGGCCACGCGGTGCAGGACCGGGCGACCCGCGCCGGGCACGTCGTGCAGGACAAGGCGGCGCAGGCCGGTCACCTGGTGCAGGACCGCGCCGCACAGGCCGGTCACACCGTGCAGGACCGGGCGACCCAGGCCGGGCACACCGTCCAGGGCAAGGCGACGCACGCGGGCCACGTGGTCGAGCACAGCGTGCCGCGCCCCGTGCGCACCATCGTCCAGGCCGGCCTGCGGCATCCGCGCCCGGTGCTGATCGCCGGGGCGGCGGTGGGAGCGGTGGTCGCGACGCGGGTCATGCGGCACCGGCGCAACGGGCACCACTGAGGCCGAACGGTACGGCGGAGTCAGGTGGTGCCGTCGGCTGCGGCCGGCCGGTACGGGTCACGCGGCCCGGCGCCCCACGGGTGCCGGGCCGCGCCCACTCCTGCCGGCCCATCGGCGCGACTGCCCGCGGCTCTTCGCCCTTGACCTCAAGTTCGGTTGAGGGCGAAAGGTGAGCGGTGCACGCATCGGCCACCTGTTCCGGAGGTCTCCATGACCCGCCGCACCGACACCCACCCCGACCTCACCCGCCCCGAGATCGGCGCCCCCTTCTTCAGCACCTGGCGAGTGGGCACGCCCCTTCGACAGAAACAGAGCGTCGAGGCGATCGCCGACACCTGGGAGCGCCGCCCCTGGCCCACGGACGACCTGCTCGGCTACTACGTCTACACCGGCCAGGACGCCTCCACCCTGCTCCACTACTCGCAGTGGGCGAGCGAGCAGGCGTACGAGGCCTTCGTGCGGCGCCACCGGCAGGAGCGCAACGACGAGATCGACACCGCCGTACCGGGCATCGAGCGGCTGGGGCTCGGCCGGTACCGGCACTACCGCAGCGCCCGCCGCGAGGGCGACAGCCGTGTCCCCGGCTGCATCGTGATCGTCGACATCGAGTTCGAGGGCCCCGACCCCGACCGGCAGCGCGCCTGGGTCGACGCCGTCTTCGAGGCGCTGGAGAGCGAGCCGAACCCCCACCCCGGCGGCATCTCCGGCCACTTCCACCTCAGCACCGACGGCACGCGCGTCCTCAACTACGCCGAGTGGGA
Organism: Streptomyces sp. DT2A-34; assembly: GCF_030499515.1. Taxonomy (NCBI): domain Bacteria; kingdom Bacillati; phylum Actinomycetota; class Actinomycetes; order Kitasatosporales; family Streptomycetaceae; genus Streptomyces; species Streptomyces sp. DT2A-34. The sequence continues at coordinate 7,856,943 of NZ_JASTWJ010000001.1, forward strand.
GAGCGCCCGGGCCCACGTCGAGGCCCTCGCCGCCCCGGGTAACGGCGTCGGCTCGGCGACCGAGCTGTGGCACCGGGTACAGACCTGGCCGGGGCTCAAGAGCAGCACGGTCAGCCGGTACGACTACGCCCTCGGCCTCGTCCCTGACTGAACCTTCGTCCCTGACTGAACCTTCGTCCCTGATGGAACCTTCGTTCCGACCGGCCCCTCCACCGAAGAATGATTCGGTCTGGACAAAAAAAGTTTTCGGTGGGACGGTGGACCCATGCTGGACGTCACCGTGATCGAGGACCCCGAGGCCGCAGCCGTCTCCCTGGACCCCATAAGGGCCCGGCTGCTCGCCGAGCTGGCGGCCGGCCCCGCGTCGGCCGCCATGCTGGCCGGGAAGGTCGGGCTGCCCCGGCAGAAGGTGAACTACCACCTCAAGGCGCTGGAGCGGCACGGCCTGGTCGAGCTGGCCGGTGAGCGGCGCAAGGGCAACGTCACCGAGCGGCTGATGCGGGCGACCGCAGCGTCGTACGTGATCTCCCCGCTCGCGCTCGCCTCCGTGCAGCCGGACCCGGACCGCTTCCGGGACCAGCTCTCCGCCCGCTGGCTGCTCGCCCTCGGCGCCCGGCTCGTGAGGGACGTCGGTTCGCTGATCACCGGCGCGGCGAAGGCCCGCAAGCGGCTGGCGACGTACGCGCTGGACGGCGAGGTCCGGTTCGCGTCGGCCACCGAACGGGCCGCGTTCATCGAGGAGTTGACGGCGGGCGTGAGCGCACTGATCCGCAAGTACGACGCGCCCGACGCCGAGGGCGGCCGGGATCACCGGATCGTTGTGGCGGTCCATCCCACGCTCAAGCAGACCGAGTTGGAATAGCCAGGAGTCACCATGTCCGAGGAAAAGTCCAAGGAATTCGAGATCGCCCGCGAGTTCGAGGTCGACGCCACTCCCCAGGAGGTGTGGGAGGCGATCACCACCGGAACCGGAGGCTATCTGTGGCCGATGGAGCCGCCGGAGCCCAAGGTCGGCGGCAAGGGGCCCTTCGGGTCCACGGTCACCGCCTGGGACCCGCCGCACCGCTACACCAACCGCGTCGAGGACGTCGAGGGCATCTCCGAGCAGACCATGAACCAGCTCGACTACACGGTCGAGCCCCGCGACGACGGCCGACGGGCCTGGGTGCGGTACGTGCACAGCGGGATCTTCGTCGACGACTGGGACAACCAGTACGACGGTGCCGCCAAGCACACCGACTTCTATCTGCACACCCTGCGCGAGTACCTGCTCCACTTCGCGCCCCGCCCGGCCGCCTTCGCCACCTTCGACGGGCCCGAGGCGTCGAAGGCCGCCGACGCCCTCGCCGCCGTCGGGCGGGCGCTCGGCGTGGGGGAGGACGTGGTCGCCGGGACGCGGGTGACGGTCCACGGGCCCGACGAGTTCGACGCCGTGGTCGACTACCGCGACCCGTACTTCATCGGGCTGCGCACGGACCGGGGCCTCACCCGCGTCTTCGGACGCAACCACTGGGGCCACCCGGTCGGCATCTCCCTGCACGACTTCACGCCGGGCGCCGACATCAAGGAGTGCGAAACCGCCTGGCAGGACTGGCTGAACGGCGTGTTCAGCCAGTCCTGAACAACTGCTGCGGTTACGGGCGGAACCGCAGCACCTGCGGGTCGTGGTCGCTGATCTGGTCGTTGAACTCCGAGTTGATGTGCACGCTGTCGTACTCGAAGTCGCAGGAGCGCCGGATCGACGGGCTGATCAGGATCTGGTCCAGCGTCTGGGCGTTGCCCTGGTAGACGTACGAGTAACGCTCGCTCTTGGGCAGCGACTTGATCGCCGACCACAGCGCGCCGCCGTCCTCCAGCCGCTCGGCGGTGCCGGAGAACTCGAAGTCGTTGATGTCGCCGAGCGTGACGACGTCCGCGTTCTTCTGGACGGCCAGGATGTCCTTGACGAAGGCGTTCACCGCGGTCGCCTGGAGGTGGCGCTGGGTCTCCGAGCTGCGGGCCGGCGGCTGGTACTGCGCGTGCAGCGACTGGTCGCCGCCCTTGGAGGCGAAGTGGTTGGCGATCACGAAGACCGTGCGGCCACGGAAGGCGAACTCGCCGGCCAGCGGCTTGCGGCTGTTCGTCCAGGCCGCGTTCGCCGGGTCGACACGGCCGGGGGAGGCCGTCAGCGCCGCCTTGCCGTTCACCTTGGTCACACCGACGGCCGTCGTGGCGTCGCCGCCCGCGCGATCGACGAAGGAGACCCGCTCCGGGTTGAACAGGAACACCTGGCGGATGTTGCCGCCCGGCTCACCGCCGTCGGCCTTGTCGACCGGGTCGATGGAGCGCCAGTCGTACGCCGGGCCGCCCGCGTCGACGATCGCGTCGATCAGCTTCTTCATCGTCTGGTCGGCGGCGACCGTACCGTCGTTCTTCGCGCCGTTGTTGTCCTGGATCTCCTCCAGGGACACGATGTCGGGCGACTGGAGGTTGTTCACGATCGCGGAGGCGTGCTCGGCGAAGGTGGCGTCGGACGGGTCGAGGTTCTCGACGTTGTACGTCGCGACCGCCAGCTCGCCGCGCCCCTGCTTCTGGGTCGTCTCCCGCTTGATGCCACCGCTCTTGAGCGTGCCCAGCTCGCTCGCGACGAGGGTGTAGCCGCCGAACTGGGTGTAGTCCAGCGGGCCGGTGGTGGTGCCGGCGAGCGTGTCGCCGACGTTCGCGACCGGGAAGTCGGCCGGGGCGCCCAGGGACTGGATCTGCAGGCGTCCGGTGTTCTGCGACTCGTAGGAGCCGTAGACCGTGCCGCCGCGGCGGTTGCGGTGCTCCCACGGCTTCACCGTGACCCACAGCTCGGTGTACGGGTCGGTCGCGGTGACCACGCGCGCATCGGCGACCTGGACGTTCATGCCCTCCAGGGACTCGTAGTGGTCGAGGGCGTACTTCGCCGGCTGGAGCGTCAGACCGTTGACCGAGCCGCCCGCGGCGGTGTCGCCGGCCGGGGTGTAGCTGTCCGGCACCGAGTCCTCGTCGACGACCGTCGCGGCCGGGACGGCGTTGCCGCTGGAGACGACGGTGATCGTCGGCTTGGTGATCTCGGTGAGCGACTGGTTGCCGGAGGAGGCGCCGCCCGGGACGTACTCGGCGACCGTGCCCGAGACCAGGACCGAGTCGCCGACGGCCACCTTCGGGACGGAACCGGTGAAGACGAAGACGCCCTCGCTGGTGGCCGGGTCGGCGTCCGCGTCCGGATCCTGGATCCAGAAGCCTCTGGACGAGCCGTAGGTGCGCACGCCGGTGACGATTCCGGCCACGTCCGTGACCTGCTTGCCGGCGTACGGGGATATGCGGGTGCTGCCCTGGATGTCATGGATGCGCACGGAGTCGGCGTGCGCGGGCGCGGTGAGGACGACGGTGGACGCCGCGGAACAGACGGCGGCGACGGTGAGCGCAGCGAGACGCGCGGACTTCTTGCTCGGCAACGTGATCCCTCCGGGGACGTGAATGAGCGCCGGGACGAGGGTGGTGCGTGGAACGGTGGGTGCAGGCGCGACCGGTGGGGCGGTGGCGACGCGCGTAGAAAATACAGTGAACAGATGTCCGCCCGGTTTCTACGCGCGTCAATCTCCTGCCTGGTCAAGCCACTTGTCAAGGTTTCGGCCATGTACAGCTCCCGACCGGGAGATGAACCAGGCGGCATGGGTGGAAATCCGTCTAGGCTGAGCGGTTGAGCCGTGATGTACAGCGGCCGAGCCGTGATGCGTACGGCCCTGCGGAACGCCCTAGGAGAACCAGCCGATGTCAGACAGCTCCCCCCTGCCGCCGGTGCGGCTGCACCCCGAAGCGGAGCTGGCGCGTGACGCCCTGTCCACGCCGTTGCTCTCCCGGGCCGCGCGGCTGGCCCGCTGGGCCGGGCCCGACACCCGGGTCGACGCCGGGGGCGGGCTCGTCGACGAGCAACTCCCGGCCGCCGCCGAGCTGCTCGGGCTGAGCGGGGACGACGCCGCCGCGTACGCGAGCGAGGCCTGGCGGGTGGCCGTCGACACCGGCCTGGTCGAGGTCGTCGACGAGGAGGAGGGCACCGTCGCCGCCGGCGCGGAACTGGCCCTGCTGACCGGCGGTTCGCCGCAGGACGTACTCGGCGTGTGGACGGGGGCGCTGGAGGCGGTGCTCGCGGACGCGAGCGTGCCCGACCTCGACGAGCTGGTCGACGCCATGGACGCGGGCGGCGCGGTCGACCTCTCCTCGCTGGACTGGGACCCGGAGGCGGAGGCGGAGTTCCTCGACGGGGTGCTCGGCAACCTGTACCTGCTGACGGTCAGCGAGGACGGGCCGGCCGACGGGCCCGTGCCGCTGCCCGCGCTCGCCGCCTCGATGATCGTGCCCAGCGACATGGGCGAGCCCACCAACGACGTGCTGGAGCAGGTGTCCGACGCGATGATGCGCCTGGACGACCAGTTCCGGCTGCTGGAGCCGGTCGGCCTCGTGGAGTACCAGCCGGTGGACGAGGCGCTGATGGCGGACACCGACGGCGCAGGCGAGGATCCGTCGGCCGCCGTCGACGACACCGACGTGTCGCGCTACGGCATGGTGCGGCTGACCCCGCTCGGGCTGTACGGGCTGCGGGCCCGGCTGCTGGAGGCCGGGTTCGAGGCGCCCGCGGTCGGAGACCTCGCGGACAAGGGCGCCGACGCGCTGCTCGACGGGACGGCCACGTTCCCGCAGGGGGCCGCGCAGGCCGAGACCGAGCAGTGGCTGGCCCGGCGCGAATCCCTCGCCGCGGCACGGGAGTTGCTGGCGGCGGCACGCGGACTGGACGCCGGGGCGCCGCTGCGGCGGCTGCGCTGCCAGCAGGCGCTGTCCCTGGTGGGCGCGGAGGCCGAGCCCGCGCTGCGGGAGGTCCTCGACGATCCGGAGCTGGGCGGGCTGGCCCGGGTCTGGCTGACCGAGGCGGGGTTCGCCGACGTTCCCGCGCCCTCCCAGGAACTGGTGTTCTGGCTGACCGTCGACACCCTTGCCGCCCAGCTGGCGGCCGAGGGGGACTCCGACGAGCTGAGGGCGCTGGTGGAGGGGCTGGCCGGGCAGCACAGTGGGTTCTTCGCGGCGGCCTGGCGGGTGGGACATCCGGCCACCGCGGATGTGCTGGAGGCGATGGGGCGGCTGCATTCGGACAAGAAGGTCGCGAAGGAAGCGCGGAAGGCCGCGTTCAAGGCGCGATCGCAGCAGGGTGGTTGATGTCGGGTCGCGGGTGCGGGTCGAGTGTGGCTGGTCGCGCCCACGCGGCGGAGCCGCATATCGAGACAGCCCCGCGCCCCCAAGGGGTTGCCGGCGCCCGGCGTTGATTCATGGAAGCGGGTGCTCTGAGGGCGCCTGATGTTCAACCTGCGTTCAGGCATGGGCGGGACGGTTGCGCCGACCGAAGTCCGCCACCTCCCACGGCACACCCACTGTCACAGGAGACACCATGTCGCTCACCCGCAGGGACTTCGCCAGGAAATCCGCGATCACCGGTGCCGGTGTCGCGCTGGCGGGCAGCGCCGGCGTGCTGGCCACCGCACCGAACGCGCTCGCGTCCACCGAGGCCGAGGCCGAGACCGCGAGCGAGGAGTCCGCGGACGCCCACGGGGGCGGTGTCGGGTACGGGCCGCTGATCCCGGACCCCGAGGGCATCCTCGCCCTGCCCGCCGGGTTCGAGTACCGGATCCTCACCTACAGCGGCAGGACGAAGCTGGAGTCGGGCGAGTACACCCCCTCCAACCACGACGGCACGGCCACCTTCGACGGCCCGCGCGGCACCACCCTCCTCGTCAACAACCACGAGCTGAAAGGCCCGCGCGCCAACTGGAAGTACCCGGTCCCGCTCACCGAGGGCCTCGTCTACGACCCCGCCGCGGCCGGCGGCTGCACCGTCGTCGAGGTCCGCCCCGGCGGCCAGGTCGCCGAATGGGTCGGCATCGCGGGCACCTCCACCAACTGCGCGGGCGGCAGCACCCCTTGGGGTACCTGGCTCACCTGCGAGGAGAACTCCGACAAGGCCGGCACCAACGGCATGACCAAGGACCACGGCTACGTCTTCGAGGTCGACCCCGTCGACCGGCGCGCCAACCGCGACCCCAAGCCGCTGAAGTTCTTCGGCCGCTACGACCACGAGGCCGTCGTCATCGACCCCAGGCGCGGCCACGCCTACCTCACCGAGGACGACGACGAGCCCAACGGCCTCTTCTACCGCTGGACCCCGCCGAAGGGCTTCGAGTACGGCCGCGGCAAGTTCCGCACCCTCGCCGACGACGCCGGTGTCCTCCAGGCACCCAAGTGCTTCGACTCCGGCGGCAAGTTCGTCGACGACCTCTCCCGCGCCGTGAAGATCGGCACGGTCTACGGCGTCGACTGGGTGGACGTCCCCGACCGCGACGCGCGGACCACACCGGTGCGCAAGCAGTTCGCCACCGGCGAGGTCACCCGCGCCCGCAAGCTCGAAGGTATGTGGTGGGCCGACGGCGGCGCGTACATCGTCTCCTCGTACGCCCGTGAGGAGAGCCCGGTCCAGCACGACGGCCAGGTCTGGTTCTACGACCCCAAACGCCGCACCCTCACCCTCAAGGTCCTCCTCGGCATCAACCCCGACCCGTCCGAGGACGGCGCCTTCGACGGCCCCGACAACATCACCGTCTCCCCGTACGGCGGCCTGATCCTCGCCGAGGACGGCGAGGGCATCCAGCACCTGTTCGGCGCCACCGACAGCGGCCGCACGTACCCCATCGCCCGCAACGAACTCAACATCGGCACCGAAGAGGAGCCGGAATACAGCGAGTTCGCCGGCGTCACCTTCTCGTGCGACGGCAGGACCCTGTTCGCCAACATCCAGACGCCGGGAATCATGCTCGCCATCACCGGGCCCTGGAAGCGGCAGAAGCGCGGCTGATTAATTCGCTCGCCCGGCCCGCGGCGTCCCTCTTAGAGTGATGAACGTCCAGGTGCGAAGGCAGGACCTACTTCCACTCTTAATGGGGAGGCCGCGGGTTCGAATCCCGCCACCGGTTCCACGAGCCGGTGTAGCTCAGTGGCAGAGCACCACGTCGGTTCCGCCGACCTCGATCTCTGGACACCACAACTTCATGCACCTCCCGGTGCGCAGGCTGCGGCTACTTCTTCTCCTAAAAGAATCCCAGGCCGCCGCCGACTTGATCTCGGGAGGCGCAGCTCAAGGTGGGTGCCCGGTGCGCAGGCAACGGTTACTTCATTGGATCTGGCGGTTGCGGGTTCGAGTCTCGTCATCGACTTCGGGTCGGTGTAGCTCAATTCGGTAGAGCACCAGGCTAAAGTCCGTCGCCGACTCCTGAACTCGGGCACCCTCCTTTTGCTGCGCCTCCTCCCAAACACGAATGAATTCGGGGGGAATTCACCATGGCGCGATTCAACACGCGTGCCGCCAAGGCGCGGCCGACCTCGCGGGTCACTTCGACGGGGCGAGTGCTCCGTACGTACCAGGGCGGCCGCGGCCGTGAGCGGGACCCGCGCTCCGAGCTCTTCCTGCTCGCGGTCTCCCACTTCGTCACCCAGCAGACCTTCTACGAGACCGGCGACGACCGCGACGACCGGTTCGCCAAGCTCGTGCGCGAGCTCGCCGTCACCGACCCCGTGTGGACGGCCGGCCTGCTCGGCTGGCTGCGCGGCGCGGGCAACCTCCGTACGGCGGCTCTCGTGGGCGCCGCCGAGTACGTGCAGGCCCGCCTGGAGGCCGGGGCCACCGACGGTCCGTCCAACCGGCAGGTCGTCGCCTCCGTACTCCAGCGGCCGGACGAACCCGGTGAACTGCTCGCGTACTGGACGGCGGTGTACGGCCGTAACGTCCCGAAGCCGGTCAAGCGCGGCATCGCCGACGCCGTACGGCGTCTGTACAGCGGCAAGTCGCTGCTGAAGTACGACACCGCGTCCAAGGGCTACCGCTTCGGCGACATCCTCAACCTGGTGCACGCGGCCCCGGACCCGGACAAGCCGTGGCAGGGCGAGCTGTTCCGGTACGCCCTCGACCGCCGGCACAACCCGGACACCGCGGTGCCGCCCGCGTCCAACCGGACGCTGACCGCGCACCGCGAGCTGATGGCGCTGCCCGTCGCGGAGCGGCGTGCGGTGGTCACGTCCGAGGGCGGTGCCGAGCGGCTCGCGGCGGCCGGGATGACATGGGAGGCGCTGGCGGGCTGGCTGCAGGGACCGATGGACAAGGCGGCCTGGGAGGCCGTCATTCCGTCCATGGGCGCGATGGCTTTGACGAGGAACCTGCGGAACTTCGATGAGGCCGGCGTCTCCGACGAGGTGGCCGCGCAGGTGGCGGCCCGCATCAGTGACCCGGCGGAGGTCGCGCGCTCGCGGCAGTTCCCCTTCCGGTACCTCGCCGCGTACCAGCACGCGCCCTCGCTGCGCTGGGCCTACCCGCTGGAGCAGGCGCTCGGTCACTCGCTGGCCAATGTGCCCGCGCTGCCCGGCCGGACGCTGGTGCTCGTCGACCGCTCCGGCTCGATGTGGGGTCCGCTGTCCGACCGCTCGAAGCTCAACCGGGCCGACGCGGCGGCGATCTTCGGCACGGCGCTGGCGCTGCGGGCGATGAAGGCGGACCTGGTGGAGTTCGGGTCCACGAGCGCCCCGGTGAAGTTCCGCAGGGGCGAGTCGGTACTGAAGATCCTGGGCCGCTTCGGCGACCTGGGCGGCACCGACACCACCGAGGCGGTCCGCCGGCACTACAGAAGCCACGACCGGGTCCTGATCGTCACCGACGAGCAGTACGCGTACAGCCACCACGGCGACCCGACCCAGCAGGTCCCCGCCGATGTGCCGGTCTACACCTGGAACCTCGCTGGCTATCGGGCGGGCCACGGCCCGTCGGGGAAGGCGAACCGGCACACGTTTGGAGGGCTGTCGGACGGGGCTTTTCGGATGGTGCCTTTGCTGGAGCGTGGCAGTGACGGGCTCTGGCCATGGCTTGAATGAACGGGCACGAGTTCGTCAATCTGTCGGAATCGCAACCAGGTTATGTGAAATCGACGAGTGCTCGAGGCCGCACAAGGGGCGGGGATACTGCAATCTGCACTACCAACGTTGGCTCGCCTACGGTGATCCGAACGGTGGTGGTCACCCCACGGGGAGGGCTGTGTCCCCGCCCCGGCCATGCGAAATGGAAGGCTGTTCGAGGCCTCTGAAGGCGCGAGGGCTGTGTGCTACGCACTACAGGCGCTTACAGAGGTACGGTTCTCCGTTGGCCACAAAGTTCGAATGGACTCGGCGTGGTACGCCCTGCAGTTACGAGGGGTGCGAGCGGGAGCGGTACGGCGGCGGCCGCGGGTACTGTCACCTGCACTACGAGCGCTTGCGCCGCGGTAAGCACGGCCTTGGCGGCCGTAAAGTGCGGGGAAGCCTGCAGAATGGCTATCGCATCTTCTGGGTGGACGGAAAGCGTGTTCCCGAACACCGGTTGGTAATGGAGCAGATCCTGGGCAGGCCGCTACGGCCGCGTGTGGAGACTGTGCATCACAAGAACGGTATCCGCGACGACAACCGGCCCGCGAACCTGGAGCTGTGGACCACTATGCAGCCCAGCGGGCAGCGGGTGAGCGACTTGCCGGCCTTCGCGCGGGAAGTCATCGAGCGATACGGTGATGTGCCCGACGAGGCGCTCTAGACAGGCGGTCTGACCCATGCCCCTTTCCTCCTACGACCGCTATCCCCTCCTCTTCGGCCCGTCCCCCGTGCACCCCTGGAGCGTCTGACCGCCCACCTCGGCGGTGCCTCCCTCCAGGCCAAGCGGGAGGACTGCAACTCCGGTATCGCGTACGGCGGGAACAAGACCCGCAAGCTGGAGTACCTGGTCGCCGACGCGCTGGCCAAGGGTTGCGACACGCTCGTGTCCATAGGGGGCGTGCAGTCCAACCACACCCGCCAGGTTGCCGCCGTCGCCGCCCCTGCCGGTCTCAAGTGCGTACTGGTCCAGGAGAGTTGGGTGGACTGGCCCGAATCCGTGTACGACAAGGTCGGCAACATCCTTGTCAGCCACCTGGCCGGAGCCGACGTACGCCTCGTGCGGGCCGGGTTCGGGATCGGCTTCAAGGAGAGCTGGGAGCAGGCGCTCAGGGAGGTCGAGGAGTCGGGTGGCAAGCCGTACGCCATCCCGGCCGGGGCTTCCGATCATCCGCTCGGCGGGCTCGGGTTCGCCGGGTGGGCGTACGAAGTCGCCGAGCAAGAGAGGCAGTTGGGGGTCTTCTTCGACACGGTGATCGTGTGCTCGGTGACCGGTTCCACCCAGGCCGGTATGGTCGCCGGCTTCGCCGCCCTGGAGGAGGCGGGCGGCCGGCGGCGCCGCGTCCTCGGCGTCGACGCCTCGGCCGCGCCGGCCGCCACTCGTGAGCAGATCGCCCGGATCGCCCACCGCACCGGACAACTCATCGGCCTCAAACGAGAGTTGACCGAGGCCGACATCGAGCTCGACGAGCGGTACCACGCGGGCACGTACGGGATCCCCGATGAGACGACGCTGGAGGCGATGAGCTGGCGGCGCGGACCGAGGGGATGGTCACGGACCCCGTCTACGAGGGCAAGTCGATGGCCGGGATGATCGATCTGGTCGGGCGCGGGGAGATCGGGCGGGACTCGACCGTGCTGTACGCCCACCTCGGCGGGCAGCCCGCGCTGAACGCGTACAGCGCCTTGTTCTAGGCGGTCGGTCCGGCGCTTCGACCTGCGCAGGCTCGGCCGGCCTCGCGGGACCGGGCCCTGCCGCCGCGCGCACCTGGCCGGATACAGTGCACGCGTGTGGGCGGACGATCAGCACCGGGAGCCGAGTGTCGAGCGGCCTGACGGCACCAGCCGCCGGGCCACGATCCACGACGTCGCACGCCTGGCCGGCGTGTCCCGCCAGACGGTCTCCCGCGCGGTCAACGACAAGGGCGAGATCGACCCGGCCACGAAGGAGCGCGTGCTGGAGGCGGCACGGCTGCTGGACTACCGGCCCAGCCGTTTCGCGCGCGGCCTCGTGCAGAAGGGGACCGTGACGGCCGGTCTGGTGATCCCGGACCTGATGAACCCCTTCTTCCCCGAGGTGGCCGCAGGCGTGCTGGAGGCGGCCGAGCAGCGCGGCTGGCAGGTCGTCGTATGGGACTCCCGTATCGACGAGGCCCGGGAGCGGGAGGCGCTCGACGTGCTGTCCCATCAGGCGGACGCGGTCGTGGGCTACTTCAAGAGCCCGGACGACGTGCTCGCCCGGCACCTCGGCGGCGTACCGCTGGTACTGCTGGAGCGCGGCCCGCAGCAGACCGGTTTCGCGGCCGTGGGCATCGACGCCGCCGCCGGTCTCGCACAGGGCATGGCGCATCTGGTGGGCGCCGGTCACCGCAGGATCGGCATGCTCGACGGTGTGCACGGGCCCGGCCCCCGCAGACAGGCCTTCCTGGAGGAGGCCCGGCGGCACGGCCTGCCGGTCGACGACAGCTGGATCGCGCTGTGTCCCGAGCACAGCGTGGCCGGGGGCGAGGCCGGCATGGAGCAACTGCTGGACGCCCGGCCCGACATCAGCGCCGTCTTCGGTTTCAACGACCTGATGGCGGTCGGCGCCATGCGTGCCGCCCGGCGCCGCGGCCGGCGGGTGCCGGACGACCTGGCCGTCCTGGGCTTCGACGGACTGTCGCTGGGCGAGCTGATCGAGCCCGCCCTGACCACCCTGCACATCGACAAACGGCGGCTGGGGCGGCTGGCCGTGGAGCAGGTGGCCCGGCTGCGAGCGGGGGAGGAACCACTGCGGGGCGCCGAGGCGTGGGTGGTGCCCGAGCTGGTGGTGCGGGCTTCGGTCTGAGGCGCCGGCGTGCCGCGAGCGCCTCAGTGCAGGGGCGTTGACGCCTCGGCACACGCCCAGACACGCCTCGGCACCCGTCCTCGCATGCCTCGGCACCAGTCCTCACACGCCTCAATCCGGAGAAGGTCACCCTCCAGGTCGCCCTGGCGAACCTCAACGTCCTGTACAACGCCGACTATGCGTTCGGGCGCGGCACTTCCTGCGGGATCTGGCGGCGGGAGCTAGGAAGCTGTGAGCGGGGGCAGTGCCTGCCCTGACTCCCGGTCGCGCCGGGCGCCCCCTTCGACCGGGGGCGCCCTGGACGTCGTACGGCTGTCTACAGCGCCTGGGCCGCCGGCTTCACCATCCCCCTCACCGTGCGGGACTTCACGAAGTCGCCCATGGCCGTCATCTCCCACTCGCCGGAGAACTGCTTGATCAACTTCGCCATCATCACGCCTGTCTGCGCCTCGGCGCTGGTGAGGTCGAAGCGGACGAGTTCCTCGCCGGAGGCGGCGTCGATCAGTCGGCAGTAGGCCTTGGCGACCTCGGTGAACTTCTGGCCGGAGAAGGAGTTGACCGTGAAGACGAGTCCGGTGACCTCCTGCGGGAGGCGGCCGAGGTCGACGGTGATGACCTCGTCGTCGCCTCCGCCCTCACCCGTGAGGTTGTCGCCGGAGTGGCGGATCGCGCCCTGCACGATCTGGAGCTTGCCGAAGTAGCAGCTGTCGATGTGGTTGCGCTGCGGGCCGTACGCGATGACCGAGGCGTCCAGGTCGATGTCCTTGCCGCGGTACGCCGGCTCCCAGCCGAGGCCCATCTTGACCTGGGAGAGCAGGGGGCGGCCGCCCTTGACCAGGGAGACGGTCTGGTTCTTCTGGAGGCTGACCCGGCCCTTGTCGAGGTTGATCTTGCCGGCGCCGGGCGCGGGAGGCGCGGGCGGGGCCGGGGGAGCGGCGGGAGCCTGGGGCGCCGGGGGAGTGGACATCGGCGGGGCCGGCGGGGCGACCGGGGGCTGCATGGTGGGCTGCGGCGGGGCCACGGGGGCAGCGGGGGCCGGGGCCGGTTCCTCGACCGTGACGCCGAAGTCGGTGGCGATGCCGGCCAGGCCGTTGGCGTAGCCCTGGCCGACCGCGCGGGCCTTCCAGGCGCCGTTGCGGAGGTAGACCTCGACGATCACCAGTGCCGTCTCGGTGCCGAGCTGCGGGGGTGTGAAGGTGGCCAGGACGCTGTTGTCGTCCGCGTTGCGGATGGTGGCCGTCGGCTCGATGCCCTGGAAGGTCTGGCCGGCGGCGTCCGGGCTGGCGGTGACGACGATCTTCTCGATGCCGGGGGGAACGGCCGAGGTGTCGACGGTGATCGCGTCGGGGCTGGTGCCGCCGCCCGAGCGGTACGTCACCCCGGGCCCTGTCGGCTGGTTGTAGAAGATGAAGTCGTCGTCCGAGCGCACCTTGCCGTCGGCGGTGAGCAGCAGGCCCGATACGTCGAGCCGCACCGGGGCGGCGACGTCCACCGTCACGCGTGCGGTGGAGAGAGGGATGTTCGAGCCGGGGGTCATAGCTGTCATGCCGGGTGAACGAGCGGGGGCGCTTTACCGTTCCCTTACCCGGGGCCATTCGGCGGGGCCTTGGGTTTCGCCCCCGCCGCCCCTACCCGTCCCATCACTGGGGGCTGCCGCCCCCAGACCCCCGCTTCGGCCCTGAACGGGCCTCGTCCTCAAACGCCGGACGGGCTGGATGACGCGGGCCGGCGTCGAGAGGCGAAGCCCCCTGTGGGTGGGTGGGGGTTAGGGATGGTGTGGCCTTGTCCTCGGACGCCGGGCGGGTAGCCCCTTGAGGATGGGACGGGTAGGGGCGGCGGGGGCGAAGAACCCCTACGGCACCACCACGATCTTGCGGCCCACCCCCGACGCGAACTGCTCCAGCGCCTGCGGGTACTGCTCCAGCGGGATGCGGTCGCTGATGAAGATCTCGGGGTCGAGGACCCCGGTCGCGAACAGCTCCGCCGCGCGCTCGAAGCTGTGCAGGACCGCCATCGAACCCGTGATGGTGATCTCCTGGTTGTAGATGCGGTACGGGTCGATCGTCACCCGGGTCGCGTAGTCCGCCACCCCGAACTGCAGGAACGTGCCCGCCTTCGCGACCCGGTCCAGGCCGTCCTGGATCGCCGCCGCGTTGCCCGTGGCGTCGACCACGAGGTCCCAGCCCTGGGGACGGTCCAGTTCGTCAGGGTTCGCGGCGGATGCCGAGACCCCGAGCCGCCGTGCCGTTTCCAGCCGTGCCGGGTTCACGTCCACCACGTCCACGCTCGCCGCTCCCGTCCGCTTGGCGAGCTCCAGCATCATCAGGCCCATCGTGCCGGAGCCGTAGATCAGGACGTGGGCGCCGAGGCGGGACTGGAGGACGTCGTAGCCGCGTACCGCGCAGGACAACGGCTCCACCAGCGCGGCGTCCTGCGTACGGACGTGTTCCGGCAGCTTCACGCAGTTCGCCACCGGGGCCACCGCGTACCGCGCCGCGCCGCCCGCCGTCGTCACCCCGATCGCCGCCCAGCGTGCGCAGAGGTTGTTGTGGCCCGTACGGCAGTACCGGCACTCGTAGCAGTACAACGACGGGTCCACCGCGACCCGGTCGCCGACCGACAGCTCCGTGACCTGGGTGCCGACCCCGACCACCTCGCCCGCGAACTCGTGCCCGGGCACGATCGGCAGCTTCGGGGCGAACTCGCCCTGGAGGATGTGGAGATCGGTTCCGCACAGGCCGCACGCCGCGACCTCGACCACGACGTCGCGCGGTCCTGGCGTCGGGTCCGGGACCTCGGCGACGACGGCCTTGCCCACGGACTCGATGACGGCGGCCTTCATTTCACGGCTCCCAACGACAGGCCCTGGACCAGCTTGTCCTGGGCGGCGAACCCCGCGGCGAGCACCGGCAGGGAGATGACGAGCGACGCGGCGCACACCTTCGCCAGGAACAGGCCCTGGCTGGTGATGAAGCCGGTCAGGAAGACGGGGGCGGTCTCGGCGACCACGCCGCTGAGCACCCTCGCGAAGAGCAGTTCGTTCCAGCTGAAGATGAAGCAGATCAGGGACGTCGCCGCGATTCCGGGCAGGGCGATGGGAGCCACCACCCGCCCCAGGATCGTCGGCAGTCTCGCGCCGTCGATCTGCGCCGCCTCGATGATCGCGACCGGCACCTCGGCGAGGAAGGACTGCATCATCCACACCGCGATCGGCAGGTTCATGGCCGTGCAGAGGATGACCAGCGCCCAGATGTTGTCGAGCAGACCGGTGTTCTTGGCGAACAGGTAGATCGGCAGCAGGCCTGCGACCAGCGGGAGCATCTTGGTGGACAGGAAGAAGAACAGGACGTCGGTCCACTTCTTCACCGGCCGGATGGAGAGCGCGTAGGCGGCGGGCAGTGCCAGGACCAGCGTCAGCAGCGTGGAGGCCACCGAGGCCGTCGTGGAGTTGATGAGCGAGGGCCAGGGGCTGGCGCCACCGCCCGCGCCGAAGAACGCGCGGTAGCTGTCCAGGGTGAGCGAGGCGGCGACGGAGGGCGGGTTGGTCGCCGCGTCCGCCTCGGAGTGGAAGGACGTCAGGACCATCCAGAGGATGGGCAGCACGAACAGGATGCCGGCCAGCCACGCGGTGACGCCCAGGGCGGCACCCTGGATCCGGGCCCGGGACCGTCGCGGGGCGGCGGTGGTGAGGGTGGTCATCAGCGGGACACCTCCGCGCGGAACAGGGACGACACGACGCGCAGGGCGAAGGTCGCGAGGACGATCGAGCCGATGACGACGATGACGCCGGCCGCCGAGGCGAGGCCGTTCTCGTGCGCCTGGTAGAAGGTCTGGTAGATGGTGTACGGCAGATTCGCGGTGTCCAGGCCGCCGGAGGTGATGGTGTACACCGCGTCGAAGTTCTGCACGATGTAGATCGAGCCGAGCAGCACGCTCAGTTCGATGTAGCGGCGGATGTGCGGCAGCGTCATGTGGACGAACACCTGCCAGTCGCTCGCGCCGTCCACCCGGGCCGCCTCGATCAGCTGCGGGTCACGGCTCTGCAGTCCGGCGAGCAGGATCAGCGTCATGAATGGCGTCCACTGCCATATCAGCGAGGCCTCGACCGCCATCAGCGGCATCTCGGAGATCCAGTCCGGCTGGGCCGCGCCGTCGCCTCCGATCCAGTGCAGGATGCCGTTGAACAGGCCGTATTCGGGGTTGAACAGCACGTGCTTCCACAGCAGCGCGGCCGCGATCGGCACCAGCAGGAACGGGGCGATGAGCATCGTGCGTACGGCGGCCCGGCCACGGAACTTCCGGTCCAGCAGGAGCGCCAGCAGCAGGCCGAGGACCAGGCTGACGAGCACGACCGTGGCGGTCAGCAGGACCGTCGTCCACACCGACTTGCGCAGGTCGGGCGTGCTCAGCACTTCCGAGTAGTTGGCGAAGCCGGCGAAGTGGCGATCGTCCGGGTACAGGGCGTTCCAGTCGAAGAACGAGATCACCAGCGTGGCCACGAAGGGCAGCTGCGTCACGACGACCATGAAGATCAGTGCGGGCAGCAGGGGCGCCCGGGTGGCCCAGGCGCGCATACGGTTCGGCCGCCGGGCCGCCGGCCGCGGGGAGGCGGCGGCCCGGGTGGGGGGAGTCGTCACGGTCATGACTGGTACTTCTTTCCGACGGCCTCGGCGAGCTTCTGCGACTTGCTCAGCGCGCTGTCCACGGACTGCCGGCCGGCGATCGCGGCACTGATCTCCTGGGAGACCTTGGTGCCCAGGTCGGTGAACTCGGGGATGCCGACGAACTGGATGCCGGGCGCGGGCCGGGGCTGCACGCCCGGGTCCTCGGGCTTGGCGCCCGCGATGGCGTCCCGGGTGACGTCGGCGAAGGCGGCCGCGTCCTTGCGGTACTGCGGGAGGTCGTACGTCGACGCACGCTTGCCGCCCGGCACGTTGGCCCAGCCGATCTTCTCGCCGACGAGCTTCTCGTAGTCCTTGCCGGACGCCCAGGAGATGAACTTCCAGGCGTTCTCGGCGTTCTTGGACGCCTTCTGGATGCCCCAGGCCCAGGTGTAGAGCCAGCCGGAGCTGTCGGTCTTCTCGACCGGCGCGGGTACGTAGCCGATTTTGCCCTTGACCGGGGAGCCGGAGGCCTCCAGCGAACCGGCACCGGCGGTGGCGTCGTACCACATGGCCGTCTTGCTCTGGGTCATGTTGTTCAGGCACTCGGCGTAGCCGGACTGTGCGGCGCCGGACTCGCCGTGCTTGCGGACCAGGTCGACGTAGAACCGCGTGGCCTCCTTGAACTCCTTGGAGTCCAGCTGTGCGTTCCAGTCCTTGTCGAACCAGGTGCCGCCGAAGGTGTTGACGACCGTGGTCAGCGGGGCCATGACCTCGCCCCAGCCCGGCAGGCCGCGCAGGCAGATGCCCTTCATGTCGGACTCGGCCTCGTCCACCTGCGCGGCGAGGGCGGCGACCTGCTTCCAGGTGGGCTTGTCGGGCATGGTCAGGCCCGCCTTCTCGAAGATGTCCTTGCGGTACATCAGGAAGGAGGACTCGCCGTAGAAGGGCTCACCGTAGAGCTTGCCGTCCTCCGCGGTGAGGGCCTGCGTCATCGGCTTGAGGACGTCGTCCTGGTCGAAGGCGGTGTCGCTCTTGACGTACGAGTCCAGGGAGTGGAGCCAGCCGTTCCTGGCGTAGATCGGGATCTCGTAGTTGCTGAGGGTGGCGACGTCGTACTGGCCCGCCTGGTTGGCGAAGTCCTGGCTGATCTTGTCCCGGACGTCGTTCTCCGGCAGGACGGTGAAGTTCACCTTGAGGCCGGTGTCCTTGGTGAAGTTGTCGGCGGTGAGCTTCTGCAGCTCCACCATCTGCGGGTTGTTCACCATCAGGACGTTGATGGAGTCGCCGTCGGAGGATCCGGACCCGCCGGCGCCGGCGCAGGCGGCGAGCGGAGTGATCAGCGTCCCTACGGCGGCCACGAGGAGGAGGTGGCGTGGCGCGCGTCGGCTCTGGGTTCGCATGTGATGCTCCTGGACATTTGGCTGCAAAAGGGGCGGTGAAGGGTGTGGAAGTGCCCTACGGGGTGGGGCGGTTTGATTTCTGGATCTTCGGTGGGGCGGCGTGGGCGCCAGGGGCGGCCCGAACGTCAGACGCGGATGACCTGCGGCCCGAGGAGTGAGTAGCGGTGCGCCTCGGACGCGGGAAGCGATGTGCTCGTCACGATCGCCTCCAGTGCGCCGACCTCGGCGAACCGGCAGAAGCTGACCGCTCCGAACTTGGTGTGCACACCGGCGAACACCGTGCGCCGCGCGGACCGGATCGCCTGTGACTTGACCTCGCTGACCGCCGGGTCGGGGGTGGTGAGGCCATGATCGCGGGAGATGCCGTTGGCGCCGATGAACGCCAGGTCGATGACGAAGCCGGCGAGCATCTTCGTCGTCCAGTGGTCGACGGTCGCCAGCGTGCCGGAGCGCACCCGGCCGCCGAGCAGCAGGACCGAGATGTGCTCGGCCTCGGCGAGCGAGCCCGCGACCGGCAGGGACGCGGTGACCACGGTCAGCTGCCGGTCCCTGGGCAGGGCCTCGGCGACGAGCTGCGGGGTGAAGCCCTCGTCGACGAAGACGGTCTCGGCGTCCCCGAGCAGCCCGGCCGCCGCTTCCGCGATCCGGCGCTTCTCGGGCACATGACTGGTGGCGCGGAAGGCGAGCGTCGTCTCGAAGCCGGCGCTCTCCACCGGGTAGGCGCCGCCGTGGGTCCGGCGGAGCAGGCCGTGGTCCTCCAGGACGCGCAGGTCCCGCCGTACGGTCTCCTTGGCCACGCCCAGATCGGTGGCGAGCGCGGTGACGTCGACCGAGCCGAGGGTGCGCGCGAGGTGCACGATCTCACGCTGGCGTTCCTCGGCGGTCTTCGCCGTATTCGCCGTCGTCATCGTCGACACCCGCTTCCGTGCTGTGCTGCCTGACTCGATCGCCTGCGGGGCGGTCGGGTCGTCC
The DNA here is from genome assembly GCF_030499515.1 of Streptomyces sp. DT2A-34. Taxonomy (NCBI): domain Bacteria; kingdom Bacillati; phylum Actinomycetota; class Actinomycetes; order Kitasatosporales; family Streptomycetaceae; genus Streptomyces; species Streptomyces sp. DT2A-34. Next base: position 7,875,734 of record NZ_JASTWJ010000001.1, read on the forward strand.
TGCCCGTTCGGGCCCGGTGGGGCCCATGGAGGAAGTTCTACAGCGGCGGTGCGGGTCTGAACAGCTCTGTTGTCGGGGCGATGCTGCCCGCTTGTGCCCGTTCGGCTCGGCAGGTGCCCGTCTCGGACCTGGGCGGCCCTGGATCGCGGCGTGGGATCGGGCAGGGCGGATGCCCGAATGCAGGAGCGGACGGGCCCGTTCGGTGCCCGCCCGCCGTCGCGAACGACCGTTTTCCGCCGCCGCGGCGGAACCGGTGACGTCAGTACGGCCAGATCGGCGGGTCGCTCACGAAGTGGCCGCCCAGGTAGGCGTGCGCGATGTTGTCCGGTTCGAGGTCGCCCTGCTCGGCGATGAGCTTCTCGGCGTACGGCTCGGAGTCGTCCTGCGGCTCGTAGCCGAGGGCGCGGGCGGTGCTGAGGTCCCACCACAGGCGGGTGTTCGCGGAGGAGCCGTGGACGACGGTGTGCTCGACGTTCTCGGCGGTCAGGGCCGCGTGGAAGAGGCGGGCGCCGTCGGCGGGACTCATCCACACCGAGAGCATGCGGACGCTGGTCGGCTCGGGGAAGCAGGAGCCGATGCGGACGGACACCGTCTCCAGGCCGTACTTGTCCCAGTAGAACTGCGCGAGATCCTCACCGAAGCACTTGGACAGGCCGTAGAAGGTGTCCGGGCGGCGCGGGGTGTCGATCGGGATGAGGGGATCGTCGCCCTGGGGGCGGGGCGTGAAGCCGACGGCGTGGTTGGAGGAGGCGAAGACGATGCGCCCCACGCCCTCCTCGCGGGCGGCCTCGTACAGGTGGTAGGTGCCCTCGATGTTCGCCTTGAGGATCTTCTCGAAGGGGGCTTCCAGGGAGATGCCCGCGAGATGGATGATCGCGTCGACGCCCCGGACGGCCTCGCGCACCGCCTCCTTGTCGGCGAGATCGGCGACGATCGCGTCCGGCTCGCCCTCGACGGGGCGCAGATCGAGCAGCCGCAGCTCGTAGCCGTACGCCGGGAGCAGGCCCCGCATCAGGGTGCCGAGGCCGCCGGCGGCGCCGGTGAGCAGAACGGTGCGGGGTGCGGGCATCCTCGGGGCTCCTTGAGTGATAGGCCGCGTGTGTGCACGGTATTCACATTCGTGGACAAGTTAAGGATCACGAGCCCTGCGAGTCAAGGGTGGTGTAGGCGATTTTCATAACCATAAACTCTGATCAGTATCCTGCACCGTTCCTGTAAGTTTCCGTACTCGCCCCAGGGAGAGCCCGTGACGCCAGCCCCCCTCGCCGCACGCCTCAGCATCCCCGGCGGGCCGCTGTTCTTCCCCGTCACCGCCTACGGCCCCGATGGCTCGGTCGACCTCGACACCTACCGCACCCACGTGCGCCGAGGAGTCGAGGCAGGGGCCGCCGCCGTGTTCGCGTGCTGCGGCACCGGGGAGTTCCACGCGCTCACGCCCGAGGAGTTCGAGGCGTGCGTGCGGGCGGCCGTCGAGGAGGCGGCGGGACGTGTGCCGGTCGTCGCGGGCGCCGGGTACGGCACCGCCCTCGCCGTGCGGTACGCGCGGCTCGCCGAGGCGGCCGGAGCGGACGGGCTGCTCGCCATGCCGCCGTATCTCGTCGTCGCCGGGCAGGAGGGGCTGCTGCGGCACTACAAGGAGATCGCCGCGGCGACCGCGCTCCCCGTCATCGTCTACCAGCGCGACAACGCCCTGTTCACCCCGGACACCGTCGTCGAACTGGCCCGCACGGACGGGATCATCGGGCTCAAGGACGGCCTCGGCGACCTGGACCTGATGCAGCGGATCGTCAGCGCCGTACGCACCGAGGTCCCCGGCGACTTCCTCTACTTCAACGGCCTGCCCACCGCCGAACAGACCCAGCTCGCCTACCGGGCCATCGGCGTCCCGCTCTACTCCTCCGCCGTGTTCTGCTTCGCCCCCGAGATCGCCCTCGCCTTCTACCGGGCGCTGGAGGCCGGTGACGACACGACGGTGAACCGCCTCCTGGACGGCTTCTACCGCCCGTTCGTCGAGCTGCGCGCCCAGGGCCGCGGATACGCCGTCGCCCTCGTCAAGGCCGGCGTACGGCTGCGCGGGCCGGCCGTGGGGGAGGTCCGGCCTCCGCTGCACGAGCCGAGCGAGGATCATGTCAAGCAGCTCGCCGAGGTGATCGAGCGCGGATACGCGCTGCTGGAGAAGGAGCCGGAGGACACCAAGTGAAGGCGTCGACATTCGTCTACCCCTGGGACGTCAACGGAGACCCGGAGGCGCCCGCGAGGATCGCCGCCCTCGGCGTGCGGCAGGCGACGCTCGCCGCCGCCTACCACTCCACCCGCGCCCTCACCCCCCGCCACCCGCGCCACCGCATCGTCACCGCCGAGCACGCCGCCGTGCTCTACCCGACGGACGACCGCTGGAAGGGCCGCGAGTTGCGCCCGTACCCGGCGGGGGACTGGGCGCCCGGGGACGCGTACGGCGAGGCGGCCGCCGCGCTCGCCGACGCCGGCCTGGAGGTGCACACCTGGGTGGTCCTCGCGCACAACTCCCGCCTGGGCGCCGAGCACCCCGACACCTCGGTCGTCAACGCCTACGGCGACCGCTACCCCTGGGCCCCGTGCATCGCCCAGCCCGCCACGCGCGCGTACCTCGTCGACCTGGCCGCCGAGGCCGCCGTACGGCCCGGGGCGCGCGGCACCGAGCTGGAGTCCCTCGGCTGGTACGGGTTGCAGCACCTGCACGCACACGACAAGACCGGCGGAGTCCCGCTCGACGACGCCGGGATGTACCTGATGGCGCTCTGCTTCTGCCCCACGTGCAAGGAGGGCTACGGCGACCAGGGCCTGGACGCCGACGAGCTGGCCGCCGCCGTACGCGCCGCCCTGGAGCCGCTGTGGCAGGGCGCGGTCGCCGACGAGGGCTGGGCCGGGGTCGAGAAGCAGCTCGGCGAGGCGAACGCGGCGGCCACGCGCGCGTGGCGCGACGAAACCGCCCGCACACTCCAGGAGTCGGCGGTCCGGGCGGTCCGCGCGGCCGCCCCCGACGGCTTCCAGATCCTGCTGCACGCCGACCCGGTGACGTACCACGTCGGCGCCAACCCGGGCGTCGACCCCGAGCACATCCTCTCCGTCGCGGACGGCGTCGTCGTGCCCTGCGCGGGCGGCCCCGGCCTGCTGACGCCCTTCGCCGGGCAGGGCCGCACAGGCTCGGTCATCGCCGCCAACTTCGGTGTCGTCTCCGGGATGGGTGGCAGCCCCGGCACGCTGGCGTCGGACGCGGCACGCGCGCGTGAGCTCGGAGCCACGGAAATCCGACTCTATCACGCGGGGTTGGCGTCGGACGGGGACTTGGTGGCGGTGCGGGAGGGGCTCGCCGCGCTCTGAAGCAGCGGTACGGCCGTCACCAGCCACACCGGGCCCAGGACGGCCAACACGAGCCGTACGTCGAGCAGTTCGACCAACGCCGCCCCCGCGGCCAGCCCGATGGCGTTCGGCGTGAAGACGAGCGTGTTGGCCGTGGCGGCGGTACGGCCGAGCAGGGCGTCCGGCGTCTCGCGCTGCACGGCGGTGAGCGCGGCGATCAGCACGCAGGGCAGCCCTACGCCGCTCGCCGCGCTGCAGACCAGGGTCAGTGGCTCGGACGGGATCGCCCGCAGGCCGGCGGCGAGGGCCGTCAGAGCGATGCCGTACGCGGCGAAACGGCGTTCGCCCAGGCGGCGCAGCGCGGGGCCGGAGAGCAGCCCGATCGCCACCGAGCCGGCGCCCTGGACGGCGTACAGCACACCGGCGTACGCGGGCGCGTGCCCGAGGCCGTCGATGACGGCGTAGATCATCGCCCCGTTGAGGCCGGCGAAGAGCATGGTGGTGCCGCCGGCCAGGACGAGGGGGCGCAGCCGGGGGTGGGTCCAGAGGTGGCGGGCGCCCTCGATGGTCTGCGCCCGCCAGCCGTCGGCCGGCGGCTCTGGCCTGCTCTCGCGGACGCGGAGGCAGGCGTACAGGCCGGTCGCGACCACGAACGTCACCGCGTCGAGCAGGGCGACACTCGCGCCGCCGTACGCCGCGTAGACGCCCGCGCCGGCCAGCGGGGCGAGGAGCTTCATGCCCTCGGAGGCCGTCATGCGCAGCCCGTTGAAGTCGCCGAGCAGGGGCGCGGGCACGGCGGAGGCGACGAGGGCGGACTCGGCGGCGTCGTGGACGACGCCCGCGGTGCCGTAGACGAACAGGACCGCGAAGAGGAGCCAGAGGCGGTCCGGGGAGTCGACGGTGAAGAGGGCGAGCAGGAGGGCGGCCAGGAGGAGGTTCGCGCCGATCAGCAGCGGTTTGCGGCGGGTGCGGTCGGCGAGCGTGCCGAGGAGCGGGCCGGCCAGGGTGGGTGCCCACATGGCGAGCATGCACAGCGCGGCCAGACCGTCGGATCCGGTGAGGTCTTTGACCCATACGCCGGACGCCAGCCACAACGCCGAGGTGCCGAAGCCGGAGACCACGACTCCGGCGAGGTAGAGGGCGGCGTTGCGGTTGCTCAGGACGCGGGGGAGTGCCCAGGTGGTGGTCGTCGTCATGCCGGACCAGCGTGCGGCTGAGGCGGGGGCGTACGGATCGGGGAAGTGCCTTATAGGGCGCCTTCTTCGGTCTGTGCGCCATAGGGCGTGCGAGGGCGTGCGGCAGGTGAACAGTGCGCCAACTCCCTGTGTGCGACCGTAATTTGGCGATGACTCGGGAGCAGGTCGTAAGGTAATATGCAGGAAAAGAAGCGTTCGCGGTAGTCAAGTGAACCGCGGCTGGACAAGCTTGAAGGAGGCAATGGTGTTCGATCTCCGGACCGAGGCGGAAATGAGGCTGTTCTCGGAAAAGACGGCCAGGGAACTCGCTCTGAAGAAGCAGCGGGAAGAGGGCGTCGAGTCCGAAGAGACCACGACCACGGAGACGTCGGCCGCCATTGCCGCGGAGCCGGTCGGCTGACAGCCTGCTCGGAGTACGGTGACGGTCCGTCGGATTCTCGGCGGGCCGTTTCGGCTGTCCGGAAAGGGGACCCGATGAGGACCCTGCACTTCGGCCTTCGCGTCGCCGACCTCGACCGATCGCTCGCGTTCTACACGGCCGTCGGCTATGAGGTGATCGGCAGCGTCCCCGACACCCCGTTCGGAAGCCTGACCATGCTGAAGCTCCCCGGCGACGAGTTCGTCAGCATCGAACTCGTCCACGATGCCGCCGGCGGATACACGGCCGAGGTCGACACCGGTAACAGAAGCGTCCTCAACCATTTCGTCATCAAGGCGGAGTCGATGACGGCCACTCTCGGCGAACTCGCCGCGCAGGGCATCGACGCCGAGGCGCCCGTATCGCCGGACGGTTCGGACGACTTCCTGACGGCATGGCTCACCGATCCGGACGGCAACCGGATCGAGCTGGTCCAGTGGCCGGCGGGACATCCCGACGGCATCACGGGCGCCGACTGGACGGAATGAGTCCCGGGCCGCGAGCGGGCGCGTGAACGCGGGCCCGGCGGGAATCCGTCCAGGCGGGACGCTCCGCCCTACGCCAGAGGCCCACCCCACCCCACCCCACCCCGCCGACAAACCTCGTCGGCGCCACCGATGAGTTTCGCGACCCCCGACGGTCCACCTCTCAGGAACACGTCTGTGAGGAGCCGCCCCATGACCGACACGACCCTCGACCTCGGACCGCAGGCCCGCATCGTGGCCCGTCTCGCGGAGGGCGTCACCGACGAGCAGCTCTCGGCGCCGACGCCCTGTCCCGACATGGCGGTGCGCAATCTGCTGGGCCACCTGATCGGCCTGGCCGTCGCCTTCCGTGACGCCGGGCGCAAGGATCTGGGCGTCACGACCGACACCAGCCCCGAGGCGGCCGTACCGGACATCGGGCCGGGCTGGCGTGAGGAGCTGCCCAAGGTGCTCGACGAACTGGCCGAGGCGTGGCGCGCCCCGGACGCATGGGCCGGCATGACCCGTGCCGGCGGCGTGGACCTGCCCGGCGCGGTGGCGGCGGCGGTGGCCGTGGACGAGCTGGTGATCCACGGCTGGGACCTGGCCGTGGCCACGGGCCTGCCGTACGCCCCGGACCCGGCCGCCCTGAAGTCGTCGTACGACTTCCTCCGCGCCGCCGCCGACGAGGGCGACCGGGGCGGCGGCATCTTCGGCCCGGTCGTTCCGGTGCCGGAAGGCGCGCCGCTGCTGGACCGGGCCGTGGGGCTCAGCGGGCGGGACCCGGGCCGGGCGCCGTAATCCCGGGCGCACCGAGGCGGCGGGGGCATACGCTCCCCGCATGTCCGCCCGCATGCCCCTCACCCTCACCGTCCTCGGCACCGCATCGCCGCACCCCGGCCCCGGGCGCCCCTGCTCCGGCTATCTGGTGCGCGGAGGAGGGGCCGAGGTGTGGGTGGACGCCGGGACCGGGACCTTCGCGGAGTTGCAGCGGCATACGAATCCGGCACAGCTCAGTGCTGTCTGGATCTCCCACCTCCACGCCGATCACCACGCCGATCTGCTCGCCGCGTTCTACGGGCTGGCCTATGGCGGGCTCACGCCGGACGCGCCCATTCCGGTCTACGCCCCGGCGGATTGCGCGCAGCGTCTCGCCGGGTTCTTCGGGCAGCCGGACGCCGGGTTCCTGAGCGGCGTCTTCGACTTCCATGCCCTGTACGACGGCCACACCGCCCGGCACGGCGACCTGCTGCTCACCTCGCGTGCCGTCGTGCACGACGTCGAGGCCTACGGGCTGCGGGTGGAAAGCGGCGGGCGGGTTCTCGCGTACTCCGGGGACAGTGGTCCCTGCCCCGCGCTCACCGAACTCGCCCGCGACGCCGACCTGTTCCTGTGCGAGGCCGACATCGACGAGCATCGCGATGGCGAACAGGTTCACCTAACGCCCGAGGGCGCCGGAGCCACCGCCCGCCGGGCGGGCGTACGGGAGCTCGTCGTCACCCATGTCGGGCCCACGCTCACCCCGCGAGCGGCGACCTCCCGCGCCGCCGCGGTCTTCGGCGGGCCCACCCGCACCGCGTGTGAAGGCCACATCCTGCACATCTGAGGAAACCTCAACTTCCTTTGTAAGAAGCATTGACGAAACATGCGCCCCCTCTTACCTTCATCGCGTCGTACTTCGTACGTCATATATGAGACGCGATACGTGAGATCCCATACCTGAGATCCCATACGCGAGGTCGATCCCGATCCCGCGAAGATCCGAGAGGCGCGCATGACCTCTGTGCCCACGCCGATCCCCTCCCGCACGCAGTACGTGCTGGAGGAGATCAAACGCCGCATCCTCACCGGGCAGTTGACGCCAGGTCAGGCCCTGGTGGAGACCGAGCTCGCCGCGCAGTTCGGGGTGTCGAAGACCCCGGTGCGCGAGGCGCTCAAGACGCTGGCCGGGACCGGGCTGGTCGTGATGAGCCAGTACAAGGGCGTCACGGTGCGCATGGTGGACGCGGACATGGCGCGCGAGGTCTACGACGTACGGCTGCTGCTGGAGCCCGAGGCTCTGCAGCGGGCGGTCAGGCGTGGGGCCTCCCTCGATGCCGCCCGGGATGCCCTGACCCGCGCCGACGCGGCCGACGACACCGCCGAACGCTCCCTCGCGAACCGGGAGTTCCACCGCGCCCTCTACCTGCCGTGCGGCAACCCGCTGCTCGGCCGGATGCTCGACGAGGTCCGCGACCAGGCCGCCCTGGTGTCCGCCGTCGCCTGGGCCGCCTCGCCCTCCTGGGAACGGGAGGCCGGCGAGCACCGGGAGATCCTGCGGCTCGCGCTCGAAGGGGACGCGGACGGCGCCGCGCGCGCCCTGCACGCCCACATCGCGTCGTTCGTCGAGCGGGCCTTCCCCGAAGCGGGTTCCGAGGCCCAGGGAGAGGACGGTCCGGCATGACCACGACGTTCGAGACCCAACGCACGGCCCTGGCCGACGTGGTGGCGATCCCGGTGACCCCGTTCGCCGAGGACGGCCGCGTCGACCAGGACGTCCACCGGGCCCTGCTGCGTCGTCTCCTCGACGGGGGCATCACCACCCTCACCCCCAACGGCAACACCGGCGAGTTCTACGCCCTCACCCCCGAGGAGCGCCGCCTCGTCACCGAGTGGACCGTCGACGAGGCCGGCGACCGCGCCGTCATCCTCGTCGGTGTCGGCCACGACGTGCCCACGGCCATCGCCTCCGCCCGCCACGCCCGCGACCTCGGCGCCCAGATGGTGATGGTCCACCAGCCCGTCCACCCGTACGTCTCCCAGAACGGCTGGGTCGACTACCACCGCGCCATCGCCGAGGCCGTGCCCGAGCTCGGCGTCGTGCCGTACATCCGCAACGCCCAGCTCAGCGGCGCGCGCCTCGCCGAACTCGCCGACGACTGCCCGAACGTCATCGGCGTGAAGTACGCCGTACCGGACGCCGCCAAGTTCGCGGCCTTCGCCCGTGACGCCGGGCTGGAACGCTTCGTGTGGGTCGCCGGGCTCGCCGAGCCCTACGCCCCCTCGTACTTCTCCGCGGGCGCCACCGGCTTCACCTCCGGACTCGTGAACGTCGCCCCGGCCGTTTCGCTGAACATGATCGAAGCGCTTCGATCCGGGGACTACCCGGCCGCGATGAAGGTCTGGGAGCAGATCCGCCGCTTCGAGGAACTGCGGGCCGCGAACGGCTCCGCCAACAACGTCACCGTCGTCAAGGAGGCCCTCGCCTCCCTCGGCCTGTGCCGCCGCGACGTCCGTCCGCCGAGCCGGCACCTGCCCGAGGACGAGCGCGCCGAGGTCGCCGCGATAGCCGCCGGGTGGTCGATGTGACCGACAGACAGCGAAAGCGCCCCGAGGAACTGCGGAGCCATCAGTGGTACGGCACCGAGGGTCAGCTGCGCACCTGGTCGCACAACGCCCGCATGCGTCAGCTCGGCTACGAGGCGGAGGAGTACCGGGGCCGCCCGGTGATCGCCGTCCTCAACACCTGGTCCGACATCAACCCCTGCCACGTCCATCTGCGTGAGCGCGCCGAGGCGGTCAAGCGGGGGGTGTGGCAGGCCGGGGGCTTCCCGCTCGAGTTCCCGGTCTCCACGCTCTCGGAGACGTACCAGAAGCCGACCCCGATGCTCTACCGCAACCTGCTCGCGATGGAGACGGAGGAACTGCTGCGGTCGTATCCGATCGACGCGGCGGTGCTGCTCGGCGGCTGCGACAAGTCGACGCCGGCGCTGCTCATGGGCGCGGCCTCGGCCGATGTCACGTCGATCTTCGTGCCCGCGGGGCCGATGCTGCCGGGGCACTGGCGCGGTGAGACCCTCGGGTCCGGCACCGACATGTGGAAGTACTGGGACGAGCACCGCGCGGGCAACCTGTCGGACTGCGAACTGCGCGAGCTCCAGGGCGGGCTGGCGCGTTCACCCGGTCACTGCATGACCATGGGGACCGCCTCCACGATGACCGCGGCGGCGGAGACCCTCGGCATGACCCTGCCGGGTGCCTCCTCGATCCCGGCCGTCGACTCGGGACACGAGCGGATGGCCGCCGCCTCCGGGCGCCGCGCCGTGGAGCTCGCCTGGACCGGGCTCAAGCCGTCCGAGATCCTCACCCGCGAGGCCTTCGAGGACGCCGTCACCACGGTGCTGGGCCTGGGCGGCTCCACCAACGCGGTCATCCACCTGATCGCCATGGCCGGCCGCGCGGGCATCACGCTCACCCTCGACGACTTCGACCGCATCGCGCGTACCGTGCCGGTGCTCGCGAACGTCCGTCCCGGCGGACAGACGTACCTCATGGAGGACTTCCACTTCGCCGGCGGCCTGCCCGCCTTCCTCTCGCGGATCACCGACCTGCTGCACCTGGACCGGCCGACCGTGGGCGGCACCCTGGGCGAGCAGATCGAGGGCGCCGTCGTCCACAACGACGACGTCATCCGCACCCGCGAGAACCCGGTCGCCCGCGAGGGCGGGGTCGCGGTCCTGCGCGGCAACCTCTGCCCCGACGGCGCCGTCATCAAGCACATCGCCGCCGAGCGGCACCTGCTCAAGCACACGGGTCCGGCCGTCGTCTTCGACGACTACAAGACGATGCAGCGGACCATCAACGACCCGTCGCTCGGCATCACCGCCGACAGTGTGCTGGTGCTGCGCAACGCCGGGCCCAAGGGCGGCCCGGGCATGCCCGAGTACGGCATGCTGCCGATCCCCGACCACCTGCTCAAGCAGGGCGTACGGGACATGGTGCGGATCTCCGACGCCCGGATGAGCGGCACCAGTTACGGCACGTGCGTGCTGCACGTGGCGCCCGAGTCGTACATCGGCGGACCGCTGGCGCTCGTGCGCACCGGGGATCTCATCACCCTGGACGTCGAGGCCCGCGTCCTCCAACTCAACGTGGACGACGATGAGTTGGAGCGCCGCCGAGCCGAGTGGACCCCACCGCCCACCCGCTACGAGCGCGGCTACGGCGCCCTCTACAACGACCAGATCACCCAGGCCGACACCGGCTGCGACTTCGAGTTCCTGGCCAGACCGGGCAAGTCCCCAGACCCCTACGCCCTTTAGGGGCGCGGGGAACCGCGCGACAAGGCAGAACGCACCCGCAGCCGCCACACAACCACAAGAGGCACCCCGTATCGCGATCCGGGCAACCTCCGCCCATCGAGAAAGCGCTTCCTGCACCACGAAAGCAAGCCGCACGCACGCCGTACCAAGAACGGAGACCAGTCATGGCCCAAGCCGCAGCCGTGGCGAAACCGCCCGCGCCACCCCGGCGACGCCGTGCCTCCGCCACGCCGCGCAGGCTCCCGTATCTGCTGATCGCCCCGGCCGCCCTGCTCATGCTGGGCTTCATCGCCTACCCGGTGATCAGCGTCTTCTACTACAGCCTGCAGGAGTACAACCCCACCAAGCCCTGGCGGAACGGCTTCGCGGGCTTCGACAACTTCGTCCACGCCTTCACCGAGGACCCGCTGTTCTGGGACACGCTGGTCTTCAGCGCCAAGTGGGTGTTCGTGGAGGTCGGGCTCCAGCTGATGTTCGGGCTCGCGCTCGCGCTGATCGTCAACCAGACCTTCGTGGGCCGGGCGCTCGGCCGCGCCCTGGTCTTCTCGCCGTGGGCCGTCTCCGGCGTGCTGACCTCGGCGATCTGGGTGCTGCTCTACAACTCCCAGACGGGCATCACCCGTTACCTCGCGGACGTGGGCATCGGGTCCTACGGCACCAGCTGGCTGTCGGACACCTCCACGGTGTTCCCGGCGGCGGTGGTCGCCGATCTGTGGCGCGGTGTGCCCTTCTTCGCGATCCTCATCCTCGCCGACCTCCAGTCCGTCTCGAGGGACCTGTACGAGGCCGCCGAGGTCGACGGGGCCAGCCGCATCAAGCAGTTCTGGCACATCACGCTGCCCCATCTGAAGGACGCCATCGTCCTGTCCACGCTGCTGCGCGCGGTGTGGGAGTTCAACAACGTCGACCTGCTCTACACGCTCACCGGCGGCGGGCCGGCCGGCGAGACCACGACGCTCCCGCTCTACATCGCCAACACCAGCGTCGACGCACACAACTTCGGCTACGCGTCCGCCCTGACCACGGTCGCGTTCGTGATCCTGCTCTTCTGCTCGATGGTCTATCTGCGGCTGAGCAAGTTCGGAGGTGAGGACAAGTGAGCGTCAAGGAAGCAACCAAGGCCGCGCCCGCCCCCATGCGTGCCGACCCCGAGCCGCCGCGTCCGTCGAAGAAGAACCCTTCCTGGGACGAGGTTCCGCGCTGGCAGATCTACCTCCCGCTGTCGATCTACCTGGTCTTCACCCTCATCCCCTTCTACTGGATCCTGCTCTTCTCCCTGCGCCCGGCCGGCTCGACCTCGCTCGTGCCCTGGCCGATGACCTTCGACCACTTCGAGAAGGTCTGGACGGAGCGGGCCTTCGGCACCTACTTCCAGAACAGCGTGCTGGTCGGCGTCGCCACCCTGCTGATGACGACCCTCGTCGCCCTGGCCGGCGGCTACGCCCTCGCGCGCTTCAACTTCAAGGTCAAGCGCGCCTTCATGCTCGCCCTGCTGTGCTCCCAGTTCGTGCCGGGCGCGCTGCTCCTGGTGCCGCTGTTCGAGATCTTCGCCGAGCTGCAGATGATCAACTCGCTGGGCAGCGTCATCATCGCCGAGACGGTCTTCCAACTGCCGCTGTCGATGATCCTGATCAGCAACTTCATCAAGAACGTGCCGTACTCCCTGGAGGAGGCGGCCTGGGTCGACGGCTGCAACCGCTTCACCGCCTTCCGGATCGTCGTCCTGCCCCTGCTGCGGCCCGGTCTGATCGCCGTCGGCTCCTTCGCCTTCGTGCACTCCTGGAACCACTTCCTGTTCGCCCTGATGTTCCTCAACAACCAGGAGAAGCAGACCATCCCGGTCGGCCTCAACACCCTGATGGGCGCCGACAGCGTCGACCTGGGCGCGCTCGCCGCGGGCGGCATCATCGCCGCCGTACCCGTCGTGATCGTGTTCGCCTTCATCCAGAAGTGGCTGATCACGGGCTTCAGCGCGGGGGCGGTGAAGGGATGAGGAGCCGAAGGGGACTTCAACTGGCCGTCGTCGCCGGGATGCTGGGCCTCGCGTTCAGCGCCCCGGCCGGGGCCGAGGCACGCGACATCAGCCGCGACACCCTCGCCGCGAACGACGGCTGGGCGGCGGCCGACGGTGGTACCACGGGGGGTTCCACCGCCGACGACGCCCACGTCTTCACCGTACGCAACCGCAGTGAGCTGGTCCGCGCCCTCGACGGCGGCAGCGCCACCCCGAAGATCATCAAGATCGCGGGGACGATCGACGCCAACACCGACGACGACGGCGACCACCTGGACTGCGCCGACTACGCCACCGACGGCTACAGCACCAAGAAGTACCTGGCCGCCTACGACCCGCGCACCTGGGGCTCCGCCAAGCCCAGCGGCCCGCAGGAGGAGGCCCGCCAGGCCTCGGCGGCCAGGCAGGCCGAGCGGATCGAGCTGCCCGTCGGCTCCCACACCACCATCGTCGGACTCGGCGACAGCGCGGTCCTCAAGGGCGCGAGCCTCCAGCTCAACGGCGCGAACAACGTCATCGTCCGCAACCTGGAACTCCGCGACGCCTACGACTGCTTCCCTGCGTGGCAGCCCAACACAGGCGGCCTCGGCGACTGGAAGACGGCGTACGACAACATATGGCTGCGCGGCGCCACACATGTGTGGATCGACCATGTGACCCTCAGCGACAAGGGCCACTCGGACGAGCAGGAGCCCACATACTTCGGCCGCAACTACCTTCGCCACGACGGCCTGCTGGACATCACCAACGCCTCCGACCTGGTCACCGTCTCCTGGAGCCGGTTCGCCGACCACGACAAGGCGATGCTCATCGGCAACGGCGACACCGCGACCGGGGACCGCGGCAAGCTGCGGGTCACCCTGCACCACAACGAGTTCGAGTCCGTCGTCCAGCGCGCGCCCCGCGTCCGCTTCGGGCAGGTGCACCTCTACAACAACCGGTACGTCGTCCCGGCCGACGCCCACGACTACCGCTACTCCATCGGCGTGTCGACCGAGTCCGCCGTCCACGCCGAGAACAACGCCTTCACCACCCCCGGCCACATCGAGGTCGCCGACCTGGTCAAGAGCTGGAACGGCACCGCCCTCCACCAGTCCGGGACCCTGTTCAACGGCTATCCGGTGGACCTGCTCGCCATCTACAACGCCTACAACTCCGGCAGCGAGCGTGATCTCACGGCCGACGTCGGCTGGACACCTACCCTGCACACAAAGATCGACAGCGCCGCCACGGCCGACCGAGAGGTGGCACGCGGCGCGGGCGCAGGGAGGACCCCATGAGCACTGCCGTACCCATCGTCCTGGCGGGCGCGCGCGGCCACGGCCGCTGGCACCTCGACAACATCCGCCGGCTCCACGACAAGGGGATCGTCCGGCTGGCGGGGATCTGCGAGCTGACCCCGCTGAGCGCGGACGAGCTTCCCGAGGGCCTGGGGTCGCCGGAACAGTCCGCCGACTTCGGCGCCCTCCTCGACTCCACCGGCGCGAGCGTCGCCGTGATCTGCACGCCGATCCCGACCCACACCGACCTGGCCCTGACGGCCGCCCGCCGGGGCGTGCACATCCTGCTGGAGAAGCCGCCCGCCCCGTCGTACGCCGAGTTCCGGCGCATGGCCGACGGGGTCGCCGAGGCCGGGGTCGTCTGCCAGATCGGCTTCCAGTCGCTGGGCTCGGGCGCGGTGCCGGCGATCCGGACGCTGATGGCCGAGGGCGCCATCGGCGAGATCGTCGGGATCGGAGGGGCCGGGGCCTGGGCACGCACCGAGGCGTACTACCGGCGGGCGCCCTGGGCGGGCAAGCGGCGCCTGAACGGCGTCGACGTCATCGACGGCGTGCTGACCAACCCGCTCGCGCACGCCGTCGCCACCGCCCTCGCGCTGGGCGGAACGGTGCGCGCCGAGGACGTCACCGCCATCGAGACCGAGCTGCTGCGCGCCAACGCCATCGAGTCCGACGACACCTCCTGCGTCCGCGTCACCACCGCGCACGGCCCCCAGGTCGTCGTCGCCACGACCCTGTGCGCCGAGGACCCGGACGATCCGTACGTCGTCGTCCACGGCGAACACGGCCGGATCACCTTCTGGTACAAGCAGGACCGCGTCCTGCTCCAGCGCGCGGGCCACGGCCCCGAGGAGTTCGAGTACGACCGTACGGACCTGCTCGAGAACCTCGTCGAGCATCTCACCGACGGCACCGACGTGCTGGTCACACCCGAGGCGACCGGCGCCTTCATGAAGGTCGTAGAGGCGATTCGACTCGCCCCCGACCCGGCCCCGCTGCCGGACGAGGCCTGGCAGCTGCTCCCCGACGAGCAGCGCCGGGTCGTGCCCGGCATCGACGGCCTCGTCGCGGCCGCCGCCGACACCCTCGCCCTCTACTCCGAGCTGGGCGCTCCCTGGGCGCCTGAGGCACGAACGAAAGAGGTGAGCACCTGATGACCCCCCACGACACCGCGGTGCTGCGTGTAGCGGGCCGACCGGTCGGCCGGTACGTCACCCGGCCCGAACTGCCGGCCCGGCTCTCCCCGCGCCCGTATCTGCACCCCGTCACCACCCTGGCCGGCACGGCGGTCACCGAGCTGAGCCCCGCCGACCACATACACCACCTCGGCGTCGGTGTCGCCGTTCCCGACGTCGAGGGGCACAACTTCTGGGGCGGACGCACCTACGTCCGTGACCAGGGCCCGACCGAGCTCGACAACCACGGCGCCCAGCGCCACACCGCCTTCCAGCTGCGCGACCCCGACGGCTTCGTCGAGGAACTGCGCTGGGTGGCGGCGGGGGCCGAGCTGCTGCGCGAGCGCCGTACGGTCGCGACCACCGAACTCGCCGACTTCGCCTGGGCGTTGGACTTCACCTTCTCCCTGACCAACGTCACCCCGGGCCCGCTGTCGATCGGCAGCCCCGCCACCAACGGCCGCCCCGGCGCGGCCTACGGCGGCTTCTTCTGGCGGGCCCGCAAGGAGGCCTCGGCGCCGGACGTGTTCACCGTCGACCGCGAGGGCGAGCAGGAGATCCACGGCACCCGCGCCCCCTGGGTGGCCCTCACCGGCTCCACCTGGACCCTGATCTTCGCCGGGGCCACCGAACGGACCCGCCAGGACCCGTGGTTCGTGCGCGCCGGGGAGTATCCCGGCGTCGGCTCCTCCCTCGCCGCCGAGGAACGGCTGCCGATCCCGCCCGGCGAGACCGCCGTACGCCGGATCGTCACCGTCGTCGCCGACGGCCGGATCAGCCGGCTCGAAGCGGCGTCCCTGGTCCGCAAGGCGGTGAGCCCGTGACGACCGACGTGTATCGCAACCCCATCCTCAACGCCGACTGGTCCGACCCGGACGTCGTCCGCGTCGGCGACGACTTCTACCTCAGCGCCTCCAGCTTCGGCCGCGCCCCGGGCCTGCCCCTCCTGCACTCCCGCGACCTGGTCAACTGGACGCTGGTCGGCCACGCCGTCGACCACCTCGAACCGGCCGAGGAGTTCGCGACCCCCCGGCACGACCGCGGCGTCTGGGCTCCGTCCCTCCGCCACCACGACGAGCGCTTCTGGATCTTCTGGGGCGACCCCGACCAGGGCATCTTCCAGGTCAACGCCCCCGAGATCCGCGGCCCCTGGACCCGCCCGCACCTGGTGAAGCAGGGCAAGGGCCTGATCGACCCCTGCCCCCTGTGGGACGACGAGACCGGCGAGGCCTACCTCGTGCACGCCTGGGCCAAGTCCCGGTCGGGGGTGAAGAACCGCCTCACCGGCCACCGTATGCACCCCGACGGCACCGAACTCCTCGACGGGGGCAAGCTGATCGTCGACGGCGACCGGATCCCCGGCTGGTTCACCCTCGAAGGGCCGAAGCTCTACAAGCACGACGGCTGGTTCTGGATCCTGGCGCCCGCCGGGGGAGTGGAGACCGGCTGGCAGGGCGCCCTCCGCTCGCGCGAGTTCTTCGGGCCGTACGAGGAGAGGATCGTCCTCGAACAGAAGGACACCGACGTCAACGGCCCCCACCAGGGCGGCTGGGTGCGCACCCCGTCCGGTGAGGACTGGTTCCTGCACTTCCAGCAGCGGGGCGCGTACGGCAGGGTCGTCCACCTCCAGCCGATGCGCTGGGACGCCGACGGCTGGCCGGTGCTCGGCGAGGACGGCGCCCCCGTCGCCGTACACCGCGTCCCCGACCTGCCGCCGCAGCCGCCCGCCGCGCCCGCCACCGACGACGACTTCCCCGGCGGACGCTTCGGCCGCCAGTGGTCGTGGACCGCCAACCCGCAGGACGGCTGGGCCACCCAGCACTCCGGCGACGGTCTGCGGCTCGCCTGCGTCCGCTCGGCCGACGCGCACGACCTGCGCAAACTTCCGAACATCCTCACGCAGCGGCTGCCCGGCACGCCGTGCGCGGTCGAGGTCGAGCTACGGCTGGACAGCGTGGAGCCGGGGGCGCGGGCCGGGCTCGCGGTGCTCGGGGACGCGTTCAGCTGGATCGGGCTCCAGCGGGGCGCGGACGGGGCGGTGCATGTCGTGCACCGGTTCGCGGAAGCGGTCGCGGAGAAGGAACGGGACGCCGATCATCCGAGGCCCGCGCCCGAGGGGCGGGTGCGGCTGCGGATCGAGATCGGGTCGGGGGCGCGCTGCCGCTTCTCGTACGACACCGGCGACGGCTGGACGCCCTCCGGTCAGGTCTTTGCCGCCACCCCCTGGCGCTGGGTCGGTGCCCTGCTCGGGCTCTTCGGCCTCGCCCCCGCCGGTCCGGGACACGCCGGAGCGGCGACCTTCACCCACTTCAGGATCAGCGCCTCGTAACTCACCGGATTTGTAAGCCTGTTGGGAGCCGCAATGACGCACCTCCATAGCAAGCGCTTGCCGAATGTCGGCAGAACCCTGGCCACCGTCGTGGGCCTGGTGGCCGCCCTGGCGCTCGGGGCGGTCGGGGAGGCGAAGGCAGCCGCCCCCGCACCGTCGGTGACCGCAGACCGCTGGACCGACCAGCCGCACGGCTTCGCCTCCCTCGCCGGCGGTACGACCGGTGGCGCGGGCGGCAAGGTCGTCACCGTCACCGATCAGGCCTCGCTGGCCAAGTACGCGGCGGCGCAAGAGCCGTACATCATCCGCGTCTCGGGGGCGATCGACGTCGAGCCCTTCGGCTCGAACATCGTCGTGACCTCGAACAAGACCATCATCGGCGTCGGCGACACCGGTGAGATCGTGCACGGTGAGCTGCACCTCAACCCCGGCACGAGCAATGTCATTATCCGCAACCTGACGATCCGTGACTCGTATGTCGAGGGCGACTGGGACGGCAAGACCCAGGACTTCGACGCGATCCAGATGGACACCGTCCACCATGTCTGGATCGACCACAACCGCTTCACGCACATGGGCGACGGGCTGCTCGACATCCGTAAGGACAGTCAGTACATCACCGTCTCCTACAACCAGTTCACCAACCACAACAAGGCGTTCGGGGTCGGCTGGACGACGAATGTGCTGACGCAGCTCACCGTCGACCACAACTGGTTCACGGGCACGAAGCAGCGCAATCCGTCCGCCGACAACTGCGCCTACGCGCACCTGTACAACAACTACCTGTCCGCGCAGGTGGCCGACGGTGACCCGGTGTGGTCGTACGGGAACTGGTCGCGCGGCAAGACCAGGATGGTCATCGAGAACAGCTACTACGACGGGGTTCGGCATCCCTATCAGGCCGATGCGACGGCCGAGTTGGTCGAGCGTGGGTCGATCCTGAAGAACGTCAGCGGGCGGCAGGACGAGTGGGGTGCCGCCTTCGATCCGCGGGAGTTCTACGACTACCAGCTTGACCCGGCGGCCGCCGTCCCGGCGCTGGTGACGCGTTTCTCCGGGCCGCAGAAGCAGATCGGCGACGCGGTGACGCTGCACGTCCCCGGCGACTATCCGACCGTGCAGGCCGCTGTTGACGCCGTGCCGGACGGCAACGCCGGCTCGGTGACGATCGCGGTCGCACCGGGGACGTACCGCGCCAAGGTGTTCATCCCCGCGAGCAAGCCGAACATCGTGTTGCAGGGGACTGGACAAGATCGGTCGGACACCGTCATCGTCTTCGACACGCCGGCGGCCTACGGCGGCTCCACCGGAAGCGCCACCGTGCGGATCGCCGCCAACGACGTGACCGCGCGCAACCTCACCTTCAGCAACGACTTCGACGAGGCCGCGCACGAGCTGAGCGGCGAGCAGGCGCTGGCGATGAAGACGACCGGCGATCGGATCGTCTTCGAGAACACCGCCTTCCTGGGCAACCAGGACACGCTGATGACCGACAGCCCCAAGCTGACCACCGTCAGCCGGGTCTACATCCGCGACTCGTACATCGAGGGCGACGTCGACTTCGTCTACGGGCGGGCGACCACCGTCATCGAGCGTTCGGTGATCCGCGCGCTGAGCCGCGGCTCAACCACCAACAACGGCTGGATCACCGCCGCCTCGACCTTCAAGGACAACCCGTACGGGTTCCTGATCACCGACTCGAGGGTGGTGAGCGACGCGCCGGCCGGATCCTTCCACCTGGGACGGCCCTGGCATCCCGGTGGTGAACCCCAGGCGATCGCCCAGGTGTTGATCCGGAACACCGAACTGCCCGCCGCGATCAAGGCCTCGCCGTGGACCGACATGGGCGGGTTCTCGTGGAAGGACGCGCGGTTCGCGGAGTACCGGAACTTCGGGCCGGGGGCGGCTGTCACCGCGGACCGGCCGCAGATGAGCGATGGCGAGGCGCGTACCCACACCGTCGCCGACTACCTCAAGGGCGCCGATGGCTGGGCGCCGCACGTCCGGCGCTGAGCGCGTCTCAACGCCCTGAAGACCCCCCACAACTTCATATCTCCGTTTGATCCAGAAGAAAGAGCCGACCAATGAAGATCAGCAATCGCAGGAGCAGCACAGGCGGTCGCCGCATGTCGGCCGTCGTCGCCCTGAGCGCCGTGCTCGCCCTGACGGCCACCGCCTGTGGTGACGACGGGAGCGGTACGGGGGGCGACAAGGGCGACGAGGGCAGCGGCAAGGGAGAGATCGTCTTCTGGGACAACAACGGCGGTGTCCGCACCGACATCTGGAAGGAGGTCATCGCCGACTTCGAGAAGGCGAACCCGGACATCAAGGTCGAGTACGTCGGGATTCCGTCCACCGACTACCAGTCCAAGGTGGACACCGCCCTCCAGGGCGGCGGCCTGCCGGACGTCGGCGGCGTCGGCGCGGCGATGCTCGCCGGGTTCGCCGCGCAGAATGCGCTGGAGCCGCTGGACGACCGGCTCGCCAAGTCCGCCCTGGACGGCAAGCTCAACGAGGACATGGTCACCTCGCTGAAGGCCGCCGGCGGCGGTGACGACACGCTGTACTCGGTTCCGACCTCCGCGAACAACGGCGTCCTGTACTACCGCACCGACCTGTTCGAGAAGGCGAACCTGGACGAGCCGACGACCTGGGACAAGTTCTACGAGGCCGCGGAGAAGCTCACCAACGCCGGCAAGAACGAGTTCGGTTACACCATCCGCGGTGGCGCCGGTTCCGTCGCCCAGGCGCTGGACGCGATGTACGGGCAGTCCGGGATCACGTCCTTCTGGGACGCCGGCGGTGAGAAGACGACCGTCAACGACCCGAAGAATGCGGCTGCGCTGGAGAAGTACGCCGCGCTCTACAAGAAGGTCACTCCGGCGGCCGACCTGAACAACGACTTCACCAAGATGGTCTCCCAGTGGGACTCCGGCACCATCGGCATGCTGAACCACAACCTGGGGTCGTACCAGGACCACGTGAAGGCCCTGGGCACCGAGAAGTTCCGGGGTATTCCGCAGCCCACCGGGCCGGGCGGCAAGCGGGTCCAGGTCTCCAACCCGGTCGACGGTCTGGGGCTGTTCAAGAGCTCCAAGAACAAGGAGGCGGCCTGGAAGTTCATCGAGTTCGCCGCCTCACACGAGTCGAACTCCAAGTGGAACGAGTCGGCCGGCGCGATCCCGGCCAACACGGACGCCGCGCAGGACGCGTGGATCTCCAAGGCCGAGCCGACGAAGCTGGCGGCCACGGCGCTGAACGATGGTTCGACCGAGATCGTCCAGCTGCCGTACTACCTGCCCGACTGGAACACCATCTCCAAGGCCGACAACGAGCCCAACCTCCAGAAGGTGCTGCTCGGTGACATGAGCGCGAAGGACTTCCTGGACACGATGGCCGAGCAGCTGAATGAGGCTCAGGCCGAGTGGAATCAGCAGAAGGGCTGACTGGTTCCGCCGGTTCAGCTGATTGCGGCCGGTCCGGGGCTGCGAGGCCCGTGTTCGGGCCTCGGACCGGCCGTGGCTGGGCGCGCCCACGCGGCGGAGCCGCATATCGGGCACTGCCCCGCGCCCCTTCAGGTCGCCAAGCACCCCCCACGTTGAAAGGCACCGCTATCCCGTAACACCCTTGAGAAAGGCACATGCTCGTGTCCCTCAACCGCAGACAGGTCACCACCATGGCCGCCCTCGCTGCCGTCCCCCTCTCCTTCGCGGCCACGGGTACCGCTCAGGCCACGGAGCGCCGCCGCACCCGCACCCTCTACATCGCCGGTGACTCCACCGCCGCCCAGAAGTACACCGACGTGGCTCCCGAGACCGGCTGGGGGATGGCTTTCCCCTTCTTTCTGCACAAGGACAGGCCCGTCGCCAACCATGCCGTGAACGGGCGTAGTTCGAAGAGCTTCGTCGACGAGGGTCGGCTCGATGTCATCCTCGGCGCGATCCAGCCGGACGACTTGCTCCTCGTCCAGTTCGCCCACAACGACGAGAAGATCGCCGACCCCACGCGGTACACCGAGCCCTGGACGACGTACCAGGACTACCTGCGCCTCTACATCGACGGCGCCCGTGCCCGAGGTGCCCGCCCCGTCCTCGCCACCGCCGTGGAGCGCCGGAAGTTCGACGCCGCCGGCAACGCCGTGCCGACCCACGGCGACTATCCGGCGGCGATGCGCGCGCTCGCCCAGGAGGAGCGCGTCACGCTGCTCGACATCCAGGCCCTGTCCCTCGCGCTGTGGCAGCGGCTCGGGGTCGAGGGGACGAAGACGTACTTCAACTGGACCGCCACCGAGCAGGACAACACGCACTTCAATCCGCCCGGCGCGATCGCCGTGGCGCGTCTCGTGGCGCGGGAACTGCTGCGCACCCGCGTGCTGGCCCCGCAGGACGTGCGCCGGCTCGACGCGGAAATCCCGGAGTCCTGGATCACCTGGCCGCAGGCCGCCGCGTAACCACCCCGACCGCAGAAAAGAGAGCCGCACCATGAACGCACAGGTATGGCATGGGCATGTCACAGCGAAGACAGCCGTGCTGATCGGCTGCACCGCGCTCGTCCTCGGACTCACCGGCACCAGCGCGGAGGCGGGCCCCCGCGATCTCGGCCGACAGGTCCTGGGAGCGAACGACGGCTGGGGGTCGGAGGGCGCCGGGACCACCGGCGGTTCGGCCGCCGACGCCGAGCACGTCTACACCGTCACCACCTGGGCCCAGTTCAAGGCCGCGCTGAAGGCGGGCGGCGACGCGCCCAAGATCATCAAGGTCAAAGGCATGATCGACGCCGTCTCCGAGGGCTGCGAGGCCTTCGTCACCGACGGGTACGACCTCCAGCAGTACCTCAAGGACTACGACCCGGCCGTCTACGGCAACGACGAGGTCGCCAAGGGTCCGCAGGAGGACGCGCGGGTCGCCTCCGCCGCCAAGCAGGACTCGGAGATCAAGGCCAACATCCCCAGCAACACCACCATCGTCGGCGTCGGCAGGAACTCCGGCATCCTCGGCGGCAGCCTCCAGATCAAGGGCGTCTCGAACGTCATCATGCGCAACCTCACCATCGAGGCCCCGCTCGACTGCTTCCCCAAGTGGGATCCGACCGACGACAACAAGACCGGCAACTGGAACTCCGAGTACGACGCCGTGGTCGTCTACGGGACGGATCACGTGTGGCTCGACCACAACACGTTCACCGACGGGCGCTACCCGGACAGCGAGCGGCCGGTCCACTTCGGCAAGGTCTTCCAGCAGCACGACGGGCTGACGGACATCGTGCGCGGCTCCAACTACGTGACCGTGTCCTGGAACCGCTTCGAGAACCACGACAAGAACATGCTGATCGGCAACGGTGACGGCCTCGCCACCACCGACGGCGGCAAGCTCAAGGTCACCATGCACCACAACCGCTTCGACGGGATCCTCCAGCGCTCCCCGCGCGTGCGGTTCGGGCAGGTCGACGTCTACAACAACCACTACGTGGTGACCGAGGAACAGAAGGACGAC
This sequence comes from Streptomyces sp. DT2A-34, assembly GCF_030499515.1. Classification (NCBI taxonomy): domain Bacteria; kingdom Bacillati; phylum Actinomycetota; class Actinomycetes; order Kitasatosporales; family Streptomycetaceae; genus Streptomyces; species Streptomyces sp. DT2A-34. Next base: position 7,898,522 of record NZ_JASTWJ010000001.1, read on the forward strand.
TACTACATCTTCGGCGTCGGCATCTCCTCGCAACTGCACGCCAGCGACAACGCCATCTCGCTGCCGGCCGGCGCGAGCGTCGGCAAGGTGCTGAAGAAGTGGAACGAGTCGCCGCTGACCGCCGAGAACAACTACGTCAACGGCAAGCTGACGGACCTCATCGCGGTCCACAACGCCGAGATCCCGGCGGAGACCCTCCAGTCCGGCGCCGGATGGACACCGACCCTGCGCACGAAGGTCGACAACCCCAAGGCGCTGCCTGGGATCGTCGACGGCTGTGCGGGCGCCGGCCGCCTGCGCTGACCCACCCGCACCGGGCCGGGGCCCGTAGCCCCGGCCCACCGCACCACCCCCCACGGCGAGGAACTCCCCGATCAACCCGAACGCCCCGCTCACCCCTGAAGAGCCGCACCGCGAAGGAGCACCCGCATGCCCTCGCCCGACCGCCAACTCCCCCTGACCAGACGGCGATTCCTGCTGACGAGCGCCGGAGCCGGCGCCGCCCTCGCGCTCGCGTCGGCCCCCGCGCGGGCCACCGCTCGACCCCGCCCGTTCGGCCGCTACGGTTCCCCGGCCGCGCGCCTGACCGCGCAGACCCTGTACGTCGACGCGTCCGGCCAGGGCGACTTCACGTCCGTCCGGGCCGCCGTGTCCGCCGCGACCGGCAGCGGCTGGACCCTGGTCATCGCGCCGGGGACGTACCGGGAGACCGTCGCCGTCGGCGTGACCCGCACGGAGATGACCTGGCTCGGCGCCGGTGACGACCCGCGTGACGTCGTCATCGTCTACGACAACGCCGCCGGCACCCCCAAGCCCGGCGGCGGCACCTACGGCACCACCGGCTCCGCCACCACCACCGTGCAGGCCGACGGCTTCACCGCCCGCCACATCACCTTCGCCAACGACTGGCTGCGCGCCGACCACCCCGGCATCTCCGGCACCCAGGCGGTCGCCATCAAGGTGCAGGGCGACCGGTCCGCCTTCCACCACTGCCACTTCCTCGGTCACCAGGACACCCTGTACGCCGACTCCATCGCCCTCGGCGTCTTCGCCCGCCAGTACTTCTCGCACTGCTACGCCGAGGGCGACGTCGACTTCGTCTTCGGGCGGGCCACGGCCGTGTACGAGCACTGCCACTTCCGGACCCTGACCCGGACCGACCTGACCTCGACGCCGTACGGCTTCGTCTTCGCACCCTCGACGGCGGGCGCCAACCCGCTCGGCTACCTGGTGACCAGGAGCCGTGTCACCAGCGAGGCCCCGGACGCCTACTACAAGCTGGCCCGCCCCTGGGTGCCCAGCTCCGACACCACCGCCCGCCCGTCCCTCGTCGTCCGGGACACCCACCTCGGGGCCGGCATCGACGCGGTCGCGCCCTACACCAACATGTCGGACGCCTTCCCGTGGCAGAACCAGCGCTTCGCCGAGTACCGCAACACCGGCCCCGGCGCGGTCGTCAGCGTCCCCGAGAACCGTCCCCAACTCGACGACGAGCAGGCCGAGTCGGCGACCCGCGCGGCTTACCTCGGTGACTGGCAGCCGTGGAAGGAGGCGTGCTGACATGCGCCGGCGCGCTCTTCTCGCGGCTGGGCTGGGCCTGGTCGTCGCCGGGTCCACCCCTGCCCTCGCCGCCGGGTCCCGTCGCGTCCTGCACGTCCGCCCCGGCGACTCCGTCCAGGCGGCCGTGGACGCCGTGGACGGGCCCGGCTGGACGATCGTCGTGCATCCGGGGACGTACCGCGAGGTCGTCAACGTGCCTGTCGGCAAGGCTCACTTGACCCTGCGCGGTGCCTCCCGCGACCCGCGCGACGCCGTCATCGTCCACGACAACGCGAACGGCACGAAGAAGCCCGACGGCACCACGTACGGCACCGCGGGCTCCGCCACCTTCACCTCGGCCGCCCCCGGCCTCACCGTCCGCGACCTGACCCTCGCCAACGACTGGCTGCGCGCCGACCACCCCGACATCACCGGCACCCAGGCGGTGGCGGCGTACACGTACGGCGACCGCACCCACTTCGAGAACGTCCGGCTGCTGGCCCACCAGGACACGCTGTTCGTCGAGACGACCGCGCTGACGGCGTTCGACCGGCAGTACTTCCGCCGTTGCTACATCGAGGGCGACGTCGACTTCGTCTTCGGCCGGGCGACCGCCGTCTTCGAGGAGTGCCACTTCCACACGCTCCAGCGGGCCGTGGACTTCACCCCCAAGGGCATGGTCTTCGCCCCGTCCACCGCCCGCGCCAACCCGTACGGCATCCTCGCCGTCCGCTCCCGCATCACCTCCGGCGCCGAGAACGCGGCGTACAAGCTCGCCCGGCCATGGGTGCCGACGTACGAGACGACCGCCTGGCCGTCCCTCGTCGTGCGGGACACCCGGATCGGGCCCGGCATCGACCCGGTGGCGCCGTACACCAACATGCGGGAGCAGTACCCCTGGCAGACCATGCGGTTCCGGGAGTACCGCAACTGCGGGCCGGGTGCGGTGATCTCGGTTCCGGGGAACCGGCCTCAACTGACCGCCGCGGAAGCCGAGGCGCACACCAAGCGGACGTATCTCGGCGACTGGCGGCCCGGTGCGTAGGGCCGCCGCCGTTCTGCTCGCCTGGGCGTGCCTGCTCGGGGGAGCACCCGGGGCCGCCACCGCCGCCTCCGCCGCCGAGCAGCGCGGCCCCGTCGGCTGGGCCGTCACCGGCCCCGGCACCACCGGCGGGGCGGGCGGCACCACCTGGACGGTGCGCACCCGCGCCGAGCTCAAGGAGGCCCTCGCCAACCACGGCGACCCCACCGCGCCCAAGGTGATCCGGATCGTCGGCGCCATCAACGGGCATGAGGCGGCCGACGGTTCACTGCTCGGCGAGCAGGACTACGCGCCCGGGTACGACCTCGCCAAGTACATGTCCTGCTTCGGCGAGGACGGCGCCACCTGGTCCGACACCCGCTACGACTACTGCAGGCAGCAGCGTCAGCTCCGCCAGACCGGGTCGGGCAAGGAGAAGGCGCAGATCCAGCTGACCGTGCCGAGCAACACCACGCTCGTCGGCATCGGCGACGACGCCCGGCTCCTCGGGGTCTTCCTGACCGTCAACACCGGCACGAACATCGTCGTCCGGAACCTGCGTCTCGAAGCCCCCGTCGACCACTTCACCAGCTGGTCACCGGACGACGCCACCCAGGGCAACTGGAACGCCCGCTTCGACGCGATGACCGTCGTCACCGGCAAGCACATCTGGATCGACCACTGCACCTTCACCGACGGCCGCTTCCCCGACCGCGACGCCCCCCTCGGCTTCCACGGCGAGCACGTCCAGCGGCACGACGGGCTGCTGGACATCGAGGACGGCTCCGACTTCGTCACCGTCTCCGACAGCCGTTTCGACGACCACGACAAGGCGCTCCTCATCGGGTCGGGCGACGGACGCGGCGACCGCGACCGCGGGCACCTGAAGGTGACGTTCGTCCGGAACCTGTTCACCGACATCGTGCAGCGCGGGCCCCGCGTCCGCTTCGGGCAGGTGCACGTCGTCAACAACGTGTACCGGGGGAGCGCCGAGGACACCCTCTACGCGCTCGGAGTCGGGGTGGAGTCCGCGATCTTCTCGGAGCGCAATGTCTTCAGCCACCCGGGAGGCGAGCCGTCCCTCGCCGTCGCCGCCTACGGAGGCGAGCACTTCCACGACACCGGCTCCTGGTTCAACGGCCGCCCGGCCCGGCTGAACGCGGTGGCCGGCGGTCTCGGGCTCACCGACGACGTCGGCTGGCACCCGGCCGACGCGTACCCGTACCGGCCCCTCATGTCCCGGGCGGCGGTCGAGCACTACGTCCTGACCCACGCCGGCGCGGGGAGGCCGCATGCCTGACGCGATGGGACGCCGGACGTTCGTGACGGGAGCCGCCGCCGTGGCCCTCGCGGCGGGATCCGGGAGCGCCGAGGCGGCCGACCTCGTCGGCGGCAACCTTCCCGACTTCCACCAGGCTCTCAAGGACGAGCTGAACTTCCCGCTCGCCTGGGGCACTTCACCGATCCGCGACTTCCGGGCCTGGCGGCGCGCCGCCCGCGCCAAGGTCGAGGAGCACCTCCTCGTCGACGGCCAGGACGGGACGCCGTACGCACCGGAGTTCACCGCGGGACCTCAAGGCGACGGCTGCACAAGGGAGTTGGTCACCCTCTCCCTCAGCCGCCACGAACGGGTGCGCGCCGCCCTCCTCACCCCGCGGGGACCCGGCCCTTTCCCCGCCGTCCTGCTGCTCCACGACCACGGGGCCAAGTTCGACATCGGCAAGGAGAAGCTCGTCCGGCCCTGGTACGACGACACCCGGCTCGCCTCCGCGCAGGCCTGGGCGGACCGGTACTTCAGCGGGCGGTTCGTCGGCGACGAGCTGGCCCGGCGCGGCTATGTCGTCCTGTGCGCGGACGCCCTCGGCTGGGGCGACCGGGGCCCGCTCACCTACGACCAGCAGCAGGCGCTGGCCTCCAACTTCTACAACCTCGGCTCCTCGCTCGCCGGACTCATGGCCCGCGAGGACGCCCGTGCCGCCGGATTCCTGGCCGGCCTCGACCGGGTGGACGCACGCCGGGTCGCCGCCGTCGGGTTCTCCATGGGCGCCTACCGCGCCTGGCAAACCGCCGCGCTCAGCGACCACATCGCCGCCACCGCCGCCGTCTGCTGGATGACCGGCCTGAAGGAAATGATGGTGCCCGGCAACAACACGCTGCGCGGGCAGTCGTCGTACTACATGCTCCACCCCGGGCTTGCCCGGTTCCTCGACTTCCCCGACGTGGCGGGCATCGCCGCACCCAGGCCGATGCTCTTCTTCAGCGGCGCCCTGGACACCCTCTTCCCCGCCGACGGCGTCCGGGTGGCCCACGACAAGCTGCGCGCCGTCTGGCGTTCGCGCCACGCCGAGGAGCGGTTGCACCTCAAGACCTGGCCCGACCTGGGCCATGTCTTCGTCGACCGCATGCAGGACGAGGTCTTCGCCTGGCTGGACCGCGTCCTGTAACCCCCTCCCCACCCGAACGACGGAAAAGGACCCGCACTCCATGACTCGTCGTACCGCTCTCACCACCCTCGGCACGGCCCTCGCCCTCGGCGCCGGCCTCGCCCTGCTCCCCACCCAGGCACAGGCCGCGACCGTGGTCGTCAGCAACTCGACCGACCTGTCCAACGCCCTCAAGAACGCCACCGCCGGAACGGTCATCCAGGTCCGCGGCGGCACCTACTACCCGACGGCCACGCTCCAGTCCACGGCCAACGGCACCTCGTCGGCGCCCGTCACGCTCACCGCGTACGGCTCGGAGACGGTGAAGATCGACGGGTCGTCGCTCCCCTCCGGCGGCTGGATCTTCAAGCTCACCGCGGACTACTGGAACGTCTCCAACCTCACCTTCCAGAACTCCCCGGACAGCGCGGTCGTCTGCCAGTCCTGCACCGGCACCAACTGGAACAACATCAAGACCATCAACGGCGGCGACTCCGGCTTCACGCTCACCGGCGACGGCACGGTCAACAACACCGTCCGGAACATCGACTCCTACGGCCACTACGACGCCGCCACCCACGGCGAGAACGCCGACGGCATCGCCGTGAAGTTCGGCTCCGGCACCGGAAACCTGATCACCGGGGCCCGCCTCTACAACAACTCGGACGACGGGTTGGACTTCTGGTCCTTCTCCTCGCCGGTCACCGTCGAGCACACCTGGGCGTTCGGCAACGGCAAGAACCGCTGGTCCGACTCCGCCTTCGCGGGCGACGGCAACGGCTACAAGCTGGGCGGCGACGGCGAGGTCGTCGCGCACGTCGTCAACAACTCCGCCGCCTGGGACAACGCCGGCAACGGTTTCACCGAGAACAGCAACAGGGGCGCGATCGTCATCAACCGCACCACCGCCTACGCCAACGCCAAGTGGGGCTACTACTTCGCCACCGGCGCTGCCCGGCTCGGCAAGAACCTCGCCGTGAGCAACGGCAGCGGCATGGTGAGCAAGGGCTCGTCGGTGGTGTCGGCCGGCAACAACTGGGACTCCGGGATATCGACCCCGGCCTTCCGGTCCACCGACGCGTCGAGCACCTACAACGCCCGCCGGTCCAACGGCGCGCTGCCGGTGACGACCTTCCTGACCACGGGCAGCACGACCATCGGGGCGACGATGGACTGACCTGCACGGGGGAGCGCGAGACCCGTTCGTCCGGGAGAGAGGTAAAGATCGGGCAACGGGTCTCGCGCTCAGGCAGGTGACGCGCGTAGAAAGCTTTGTCATGCATAAACCACTGCGCATCGCGGCCGTCACCGCCGCCTGTGCCGTCGCCGGTGCCGCCCTGTACGGCGCCGGCGCGGCCACGGCCGGACAGTCGACCGCGAACAGCACCCACGAGCCCTACAACATAGGGCTGCTGGCCAAGGACATCGACACCTACTACGGCACCACCCTCGACGCGAACGGCGTGTACCAGGCGTCCAAGAACAGCCCCTACGCCAAGGACCTGGCGCGCATCGACAAGGCCGCCCGGAAGTACATCGACAAGGCGGCCCGCAAGGCGCTGCACAAGGGCGAGAAGCCGGCCGTCGTCTTCGACATCGACGACACCCTGCTGCTCAGCCTCGACTACGAGAAGAAGACCAACTACACGTACGACGGCACCACATGGGCCGAGTACGTGAACAAGGCCGACCGCCCGGCCGTCTTCGGCAGCCCGGAGCTGGTCCGGTACGCCGAGTCCAAGGGCGTCGAGGTCTTCTACAACTCGGGCCTGAGCGAGGCGCAGCGCTCCGCCGCCGCCCTGAACCTGAAGAAGGTCGGCGTCGAGGTGAACCTCGACGCCGACCACATGTTCCTCAAGGACAAGGCGAACCCGCCCGCCTACCTCGCCGAGTGCGCCACGCCGGGCACCTGGACCTGCACGACCGTGCAGTACAAGTCCGGTACCCGGCAGCACATCGAGGACGACCTCGGCTACGAGATCATCGCCAACTTCGGCGACCAGTACAGCGACCTCGAGGGCGGCTACGCGGACCGGACGTACAAGCTGCCCAACCCGACGTACTTCGTCGGCTGACCCTCACCGCCGTACGGGCTTGATCCCCTCCAGCGTCGGCACCACCGGCTCGATCGTGCCGTCGGCCGCGAAGCGCATCCGGTCGATGGTCGCCTCGCGGTGCATGCCGTCGCCGCCCGGCCTGCCGGGGCCGTTCAGGGCGAACCGGTGGTAGACGGCGTACCAGTCGTCGGTGCCGGGGGCGTTGACCACGGAGTGGTGACCCGTGCCGAGGATCCCGTACTCGGGACGCTTCTGCAGGATGGTGCCCCGCTTGGTCCACGGGCCGAGCGGGGACGGCCCCGTGGCGTAGGCGACGTGGTAGTTCTCGCTGCGGGTGTCGTCCTCGGACCACATGAAGTAGTAGGTGCCCTTCCGCTTGATCACGAAGGATCCCTCGCGGAAGTTGTCGGGCGTGATGTCCTGCACCTCGGACGCGTCGTACGACACCATGTCGTCGTTCAGCGGGACCACGTACCCGTGCCCGTTGCCCCAGTAGAGATACGACGTCCCGTCGTCGTCCGTGAAGACGGCCGGGTCGATCATCTGGCCCCTGAGCGCACCGCCCTTGGCGACCAGCGGCTTGCCCAGCGCGTCCTTGAACGGGCCGGCCGGTGAGTCGGCCACCGCCACGCCGATCTGCTGCTCGGCGCAGAAGTAGAAGTAGTACTTGCCGTCGCGCTCGGCGATCGCCGGCGCCCAGGCGTACTTGTCGGCCCAGCTCACGTCCGGCCCCAGGTCCAGGATCACGCCGTGGTCCTTCCAGTGGACCAGGTCCTTGGACGAGTACGCCTTGAACCTGGTCCCGCTCCAGCCCTGGAAGCCGTCCGTCGTCGGGTAGATCCAGTACTCGCCGTCGAGGTAGTGCACGTCCGGGTCGGCGTTGAGGCCCGGCAGGACGGGACTGCCGGTCCGTACCGCCTCGACCGTCCAGGCGCGCTTCGTGCCGTCCGCAGCCGTCACCGTGTACGTCTGCGGCTTGCGGAAGTCGCGCCGGGTGCCGGAGCGCGGGCTGACCGTCGCGCCCTCACCGACCCACAGCTTCGGGGCGAGGCGCCCGAGGTCGGCGTCCGGCCGCATCGGGAGCACGACCTTGGCGGCGCTCTCGGTGACGATCGCGTACCCCTTCTGGTCCTGCGCCGTCGCGTCCACGACCGAGGCCGGGCTCGCGGGGTACGCGGCCAGCAGCCGGTCGTACTCCGCCTGAGTCACCGGAATCACCGTGCCGTGCCGGGGGCTGGCGGGCAGCTGGTAGTCGGTGGAGGGGGTCCACCTGCCCGAGTCGAGGTCGGTCGTCTCGAAGGGGACGTAGCCGCGGCCGCCGTACTCGTCGATGAACAGGTACCACTTCTCCTCGGTGTTCGACTTGAACACCGTCGGACCCTCGCCCCGGTCCATCGCGCCGCTGCCGACGCAGTCGGCCACGAAGTCGTACGACGTGTCGGTCAGGCTCGTCGACTTCTCCGCGGTGATGAACTTCGAGCAGGGGCTGGAGGAGCTGGGGTCCCGCTCGTCCTTGGTGTAGCGGTAGTAGGTGTCCTTGTGCTTGACCACGGTCGAGTCGATCACCGAGTAGCCGGGGTCGTCCCAGACCTTCGGCGCGCTGAAGGTGCGGAAGTCCTTCGTGGTCGCGTACAGCATCTTGTTGTACGTCGATCCGGTGTGGTCGGGATCGTCGTCGGCGTACAGCTTCGACGCCCAGAAGACGACGAACTCACCCAGGCTGTCGTCCCAGTACGCCTCCGGCGCCCAGGTGTTGCCCGCGTTCTCGGGGGAGACCTTCACCAGGCGCTGGTCGGTCCAGTGGACCAGGTCGGTGGACTCCCAGACCATGATCGACTTGCTGCCGTGCCGCTGGACCTGGTCCCAACTGCCGCTGCTGTTCTGGTACATCCGCAGGTCGGTCGCGATCATGTAGAACTTGTCGCCCTCGGGGGAGCGGATCACGAACGGGTCGCGCAGGCCCTTCTCACCGATCGTGGAGGTGAGGACCGGCTTGCCGGCGTTGAGCTCCCGCCAGTGCAGCGCGTCGTTGCCGCGGCTGAGGGCGTAGCGGATCTGCTCGCCGTCGGCGGTGCCCTCGCCGGTGAAGTAGGCGAAGAGATAGCCGGCGTACCTGGGCTGGCTGACGGGCTGTGTCACGGGTGGTGCTCCGGAGTTCGCGGTACTGGGGGGTGCGGCCAGCAGGCCGAGCAGGAGGGCCAGGAGGGGGATCAGGGGGGTCAGGAGCGTGCGGGCGGTGCGGGGGCGCATGACACATCCTGTGTGAGTCTGGGGGTTCGAGTGGGGGGTTCTGTTTGTTCGGCTGACTCGGAGTGTCATCGGTGGGGGACAGGGCGTCAATCGGTGCGCAGGTGATGGTCGGGGACCGAAACTTTCGCTCGCTTTCGGCGGGTGCGGCAACCTTCCCGGTGACGGCGGCGACCAGATGCCAGAAGCGGGCCGGGGCGGCCCCTCCGGCCCGCTTCGTCCCCATCCCCCAGGAAAGGAACGCTCCGTGCGTTTGAGCGCCGGCCGTCACCGCAGGACCCGTACCCTGTCCATCGCCGCGGCGATCGCCGTCGCCTCGGGGGCGGGCGGCGTCTACCTCGGTCTTTCGGGCGGCGGCGCCGAGGCCGCCGCGACGACGGTCACCGTCTCCACCACCGCTCAGCTGGAGTCGGCCGTCAAGAACGCCGCCGCCGGTACGACGATCCAGGTCCGCGGTGGCACCTACCAGCCGACCGCCACCCTCAAGTCCACGGCGAACGGCACCGGTTCGTCCCGGATCACGCTGCGGGCGTACGGCAGCGAGAAGGTGAGGATCGACGGCGCCAAGCTGCCCGCCGGCTCCTGGCTGGCCGGGATCTACGGCGACTACTGGACCGTCCAGAACCTCACCTTCGTCAACGCCCCGGCCCAGGGCTTCGTCGCCACCTCGTCCGTGGGTGGCGTCTTCAAGAACCTGGTCACCGCGAACAACGGCGACTCCGGCTTCACCCTGCGCGGCGACGGTACGACGAACAACCTCGTGCGGAACCTGGACAGTTACGGCAACTACGACCCGTCCGGGCACGGTCAGAACGCCGACGGGATCGCCATCAAGTTCGGCTCAGGAACGGGCAACAAGCTCACCGGGGCGCGCCTCTACAACAATTCCGATGACGGTCTCGACCTCTGGCAGTTCTCCTCGCCGGTGACCATCGAGCACACCTGGGCCTTCGGCAACGGCAAGAACCGCTGGGCCGACTCCGCCTTCGAGGGCAACGGCAACGGCTTCAAGCTGGGCGGCGGAGGGGCCTCCGTCGCGCACGTCGTCAACAACAACGCGGCCTGGGACAACACGCTGCACGGCTTCACGGAGAACTCCAGCACCGGGGCGATCGTCCTCAACCGCAACACCGCCTACGCCAACACCGCCTCCGGCTTCTACTTCGCCACCGGCAAGGCGCGGCCGGCCCGCAATCTCGCCGTGAGCAACAAGGGCGGGCTGTCCAAGCTGGGGTCGTCGACCGTCAGCGCGGCGAACAACTGGGACGTCGGGGTGGCGACCCCGTCCTTCAAGTCGAAGGACGCGACCACGGCGTACGGCGCCCGCGGTTCGAACGGCTCGCTGCCCGCGACGACCTTCCTCACGACGGGCTCCACGACCATCGGCTCGACCATGAACTAGCCCCCGGTACAAGGGAGAACGCCCCGCCGGTCGTCACCGGCGGGGCGTTCTGTTCTGCTGACCGAGGGGGGCTCAGGTCAGCAGGTCCTGGGTCGTGTCCGTCTTCCACGCACTATTAGGGACGCTGAAGACGAACGTGTGGTTGTTCCCGCGGTAGGAACCCGTGGTGAGGGAACGCGTCGAGGGTTGTGTGGGAGCCGTGGGGGCGGCCGAGACCCAGTCGCCGAGCCGGTTCATTCACTGGTACGTGAGGTCGGATGACGAGAACCTGCAGGAGGTTCCGTCCGGGCCGGTGCCGAGCTCCTTCGGCTCGTCGCCGCTGCTGTTGCCCTGGAAGCGGACGCAGGTCTTGATCTTCTTGCCGCTGTCGCCGTGGATGCGGACCTTGCGCAGGGCGGCCGTGTCGCCGTAGTTGGCGTTGATGCCGACGATGGAGTTCATGGGCGCGGTGACGTCGACGTCGTTGATGATGATCGTGCGCTTGTACTGCGTGGAGCAGTTGCCGCAACTGCGCACCAGCTTGCCCGAGCCCGCGACCTGGAACTTGCTGACGACCAGCTTGCCCGCGCCGTTGAACTGGAGGACCTTGTCCGACCCGTTCTTCGCGCCGCCGCCGTAGACCGTGTACACGGCCGAGGAGGACTTGCCCTTGAAGGTCGCCGCGTCCTCGCCGACGTCGTTCCACCACACGTTCTGCAGCGTGCAGCTGCCCAGGCAGTGCACGCCGTCGGCGGCCGGGGTGCCGATGATCACGTTCTTGAGGACCGCGCCGTCCGCCAGCTGGAAGACCGGGTCCTGCCCCTCTTCCTGGCTGTCACCCCCCAGGGCGCCGCTGCCGTAGAACTGCTTGTAGCCACCGTCATAGGTACCGGAGACCTTGATCGTGCTGCTCACGGCCTGCTTGCCCTTGGCCGTCGGCCAGGATGCGGCGGCGCCCGCGGAGGACAGTAACGTCGTCGTGACGATCGCCGCACCCGTGATGCCCAAGGCCGTGGCTCCGGCGATCACCGCCCGTCGCTTCGTGACCTTGCGGCGGTGGCTGACGCGCTGTTCGGCTCGTGCTGTCATGACCCGTTTCCTTGCGTGGGGGATCGTTGCGACTCTTGGTCGCCCCCGGTGAAGGAGGGGTTGCCGCGCCTTCGGGACTCTTTTACGAATCCCCTTCGTCTGTGGCGGAGTTGTCGTCGTGACCTGCGAAGTCGCCTGCCACGGACAGCTGTTCGCCGCCCGCCGCGGCCGTCATCGCATAGCTGTCGTTCTTGGCGTCCCGGCCGCCGCGCTCATGGTCGTACTGCCCCGCGAACACCCACTCGCCCTCGCGGACCGTACGGCCCTCCTTGAGCACCCAGGTGTAGACGAGGAAGCCGTCCTTCTCCTCGACCGTCAGCGTGAAGTCGTCCTCGGGCAGCGAGCGCCAGGCGCCGGCCGAGGTGACCCCGCCGGTCTGGGCGACCTTCAACCGCACGGTGAGCTCGGTGAGTTGCTCGCTCGTCCTGAGGGTGAGATTGCTCTGCGCCCAGAAGTCGTTGCTGTGCGGGTCCACCGAGCCGTCCGACCACAGCGGGCCGTCCTCCTCGCCCTCGGCGGCCGGCAGCGGGGCGGTCACGGGCGGCTGCTGCGAGGGGGACCTGCTCGGCTCGGCTGTCTGCCGCGGTTTCTCCGGCGTGGGGTTCACCGGCGGCACCGGTGCGCGGCTCGTCGCGTCCGGCGACGGCGTGGGCGTCGGCGAGGTCGCCACCGTCTGCTGCGGGGTGTCCTCCCGCACGGCGGACGCGACCGCGTACCCGCCGACCGCGAGGACACCGGCGACCGCGGCCGTGGCGGTCACCACCCGGAACCAGCCGTAGACCGGCGGACAGGTCGCCCGGTGGTCGGGGCGGATCTGTTCGCTCATGCCGCGCTCGATCCGGGCCAGGATCCGCTCCCGGTCGGGCTCGTGCGCCTCGGCCGCCTGGTGCAGCCGGGCGCGCAGCTCGTCGTGCACGTCCCGCCGCATCGTCATCGGTCCCTTCCTCCGGCGTCACCGGTGCGCGCCATCGCCGCGTGCACCCTGAGCGGAGCTCCCTGTGCCCCGAGCAGCCGCTGCAACTCGGCCATGCCCTTCGAGGTCTGGCTCTTCACCGTACCGACCGAGACGCCCAGGGCGAGGGCGGTGTCCTTCTCGGACAGGTCGAAGGCGTGCCGCAGCACCACACAGGCGCGTTTGCGGAACGGAAGTCGACGCAACGCCTCCTGGACGTCGACGACGCCCGCGACGTCCGGGTTCTCCGTCTTCTCCTCGCGCTGCGACCAGAACAGGGCGATGCGCCGCCGTTCCCGTACCGCGCTACGGATTTTGGTGCGGGCCAGATTGGCGACCACCCCGCGCGCGTAGGCCACCGGATGGTCGGCCGCGCGTACCCGGTCCCAGCGGTGCCACAGTGCCAGCAACGCGTCCGCCGCCAGATCGTCCGCGGCGTCCGCCTCGCCCGTCAACAGATGGGCGAGGCGGGACAGTTCGGCGTAGTGGCGTTCGAAGAAGGCGTGGAACTCCACGGAGGCGGCGTCGTCGACGACCGTGCCCACGGGCGACCCCCCCTGCCTGTGTGTGTCATGTGAATGACGTGTGATCATCCGGAGGTCATCCGGATTTGAGATCCGGAAGCGTAGCAGTGATCGAGCGCTTAGTCGTACGGGACTTCGAACGCCGTATGGCAGGCCGTACGGTGAGCAGCCCTGATTCCGTAACACGGAGAAAACCTGAAACGCGTTCAACGCGGGAACAATCCAGCCAGCATCCGCACACCGATCAGTCAGGCAACAAGGAGCGACCGCCATGTCCGAATCCCAGAAGGTGACCGACCGGCCAAGTGCCCCGCCACCAGGCGTGAACAGCGTCGACCGGTTCTTCAAGATCTCCGCACGGGGGTCCACCTTCGCCCGTGAGATACGCGGCGGCTTCGCCACGTTCTTCACGATGGCCTACATCCTTGTCCTGAATCCCATCATCCTCGGCAGCGCGAAGGACAAGTTCGGCCACCAGTTGGACGCCGTCCAACTCACCACCGCCACCGCCCTGGTGGCCGCGGTCATGACGATCATCATGGGCGTCGGCGGCAACCTCCCGCTCGCGCTCGCCGCCGGCCTGGGCCTCAACGCCGTCGTCGCCTTCCAGATCGCCCCGTTGATGTCCTGGGACGACGCGATGGGCCTGGTCGTCCTCGAAGGCCTGCTGATCTGCGTGCTCGTGGTCACCGGGCTGCGCGAGGCCGTCATGCACGCCATCCCGCAACCGCTCAAGCAGGCGATCAGTGTCGGCATCGGCCTGTTCATCGCCTTCATCGGCTTCGTCGACGCCGGGTTCGTCAGCCGCATCCCGGACGCCGCGAACACCACCGTCCCGGTTCAGCTGGGCGGCACCGGCACGCTCACCGGGTGGCCGATCCTCGTCTTCTGTCTCGGTGTTCTGCTGACGATCGCCCTGCTCGCCCGCAAGGTGAAGGGCGCCATCCTGATCAGCATCGTGACGATGACGGTCGTCGCGATGGTCATCAACTCGATCGCCGACATCAAGGCCTGGGGCCTGACCACACCGGCCTGGCCCGACAAGGTGGTCGACACCCCCGACTTCGGACTCATCGGCGACTTCAGCCTGTTCGGCGCGTTCGGCGAGACCACGGCCATCACCGTCGTCCTGCTGATCTTCACGCTGATCCTGTCCGACTTCTTCGACACCATGGGCACGGTCGTCGGCATCAGCGCGGAGGCCGGTCTCCTCGACGAGCAGGGCAAGGTACCCAACCTCGGCCGGGTGCTGCTGATCGACGGCGCCGCTGCCGCCGCCGGCGGTGCGGCCTCGTCGTCCTCCGCGACCTCCTACATCGAGTCGGCCGCGGGCGTCGGCGAGGGCGCGCGCACGGGCTTCTCCAACCTGATCACCGGCGGCATGTTCGCCCTGGCCCTCTTCCTGACCCCGCTGCTCACGATCGTCCCGCTCCAGGCGGCCGCCCCCGCCCTCGTCGCCGTCGGCTTCCTGATGATGACCCAGGTCAAGCACATCGACTGGGACAAGTACGAGATCGCCATCCCGGCGTTCCTGACCATCGCCGTGATGCCGTTCACGTACTCGATCACCAACGGCATCGGGGCGGGGTTCCTCGCCTACGTCGTGATCAAGGTGGTGCTGGGGAAGGCGAAGGAGATCCACTGGTTGCTGTGGGGGACCTCGGTGCTGTTCCTGGTGTACTTCTCCATCAACCCGATCGAGCAGATCCTGGGCGTGAAGTAGGGAAGAGCCCCGGTGTTGAGCCGGGGCCCTTCGCTAGTTCTTCAGCGCGGCCTCCATCACGGCCTTGGCCACCGGCGCCGCCAGCCCGTTACCGCTGACCTCCGAGCGCGCCGCGTTCGACTGCTCGACGACCACGGCCACGGCGACCTCCTTGCCGTCGGCCTTCCCGTAGGACGTGAACCAGGCGTACGGCGTCTTGCTGTTGTTCTCGCCGTGCTGGGCCGTGCCCGTCTTGCCGCCCACCGTCGCGCCCGAGATCTGCGCGTTCGTGCCGGTGCCCTTCTCGACGACCGTCTGCATGGCCGACTGGAGTTGCTCGGCGGTGTCGGAGCTGACGATCTCCTTGGTCTCGGTGTTGTCGTCGTAGTTCTCCAGGACGTCGTCGCCGCCGTCGGTGATCTGCGACACCATGTGCGGCGAGACCAGCTTGCCGTCGTTGGCTATGGCAGCCGACACCATGGCCATCTGCAGCGGGGTCGCGGTGACGTCGAACTGGCCGATGCCGGTCAGGGCGGTCGACGCGTCGTCCATGTCGGAGGGGTACACGCTGGTGTACGCCCGCACCGGTACGTCCTGCTCCTCGTCGTTGAAGCCGAACTTCTCCGCCATCGCCCTGACCTTGTCCTGGCCGAGGGCGACGGCCATGCTCCCGAAGACGTTGTTGCACGAGTACTGGAGAGCCACCCGGATCGAGGCGTTCTCGCACGGGGCGGACGGGTTCTCGTTCGTCAGCTTGTCGCTGGACTGCGGCAGCGGGTACGGGTCCGGGCTGTCCGTCTTCTCGTCCACCGACGTGTACAGGCCGTCCTCCAGCGCGGCCGCCGCCACCACCAGCTTGAACGTAGAACCCGGCGGCAGCGGCTGGCGCAGCGCGCGGTTCGTCATCGGCTTGTCGGCGTCCTGGGTCAGCTGCTTCCAGGCGGCCGAGTCGCCCGTGGTGATCCGCGACGGGTCGTACGACGGTGTGGAGACGACCGCGAGGATCTTCCCCGTGGTGGGGTCGATCGCGACGGCGGCGCCCTTGTTGTCGCCGAGCGCGTCGTACGCGGCCTTCTGCACATCCGGGTCGATCGCCGTGATCACATTGCCCGGATCGGCCCGCTTGTCGGTGATCGTGTCCATCACGCTCTTCAGGCGGGTGTCGCTGCCGTCGAGCAGGTCCTGGTAGATGCCCTCCAACTGCGTGGCGCCGTACGCCTGCGAGCTGTAGCCGGTGACGGCCGAGTACAGCGCGCCGTCGGTGTACGTCCGCTTGTAGGCGAGGTCACCGCTCTTCGTCCGCGCCGAGCCGGTGATGGCTTCGCCGCCCACGATGATGTTGCCGAGCGGCTCGCTGTACAGCGCGATCGTGTTCCGCCGGTTGTCCTTGTCGTCCGCGAGCGCCTGGCCTTCGTAGAACTGCACCCAGGTCGCCCTGACCAGCAGAGCGAACACCAGCAGCAGCGCGAAGACGGACGCCCGCCTGATCGTCTTGTTCATCCCACTCAAGAAGACGATCAGGATGGGGCGGAACGTTCCCTTCCGCCCTGTTTTCTCATCGAGCGTTCATGAAGCCCGCCTCGTAGGCGGCGATCACGGCCTGCGTGCGGTCCCGGGTGCCGGTCTTCGCCAGCACCGCCGCCACATGCGACTTCACGGTGGCCGGACCGACCTCCATGCGCCGCGCGATCTCCGCGTTGGTCAGGCCCCGCGCCATCAGCCGCAGCACCTCGCTCTCGCGGCCCGTGAGCTTCCCCAGCCAGGGCGGAGGCGCGGGGTACGCGCGCGCGTGCTCGGCCGCGAGGCTGCGTACGGCCGACGGGAACAGCAGGGTGTCGGTGCGCGAGACCAGCCGTACGGCCTGGACGAGCACGTCGGCCTCCGCCCGCTTCAACAGGAACCCGGCGGCTCCCGCGCGCAGGGCGTCGTACACATAGGAGTCGTTCTCGAAGGTGGTGACGACGACAACGCGGGGAGGTTCGTCGAGCGTGGCCAGGATCTGCTCGGTCGCCCGTATGCCGTCGATCTCCGGCATACGGACGTCCATGAGGACCACGTCGGGCCGCCGCTCCCGCACGACGGACACCGCCTCGGCCCCGGTCGCCGCCTCACCGACCACCTCCAGGTCCGGCTCGGCGGAGAGGATGGCGCGCAGGGCGGTGCGGACCATGCGCTCGTCGTCGGCGAGGACGATGCGGATGGGTGGGCTGGTCGTCATGCTCGTCATGCGGCTCCCTTCATGGGCAGCCGTACGTGCAGTCGCCAGGTGCCCTTCGTCGTGCCGGCCTTCGCCGGTCCCGTCGCTGCCGCCCCGGCCTCCGCCGCTCCCGCCTCCACCGTCCCCGCCTCCACCGTTCCGCCCAGCAGCCGCGCCCGGTCGGCGATGCCGCGCAGGCCGTGGCCGCCGCCGGGGCGGCAGGGGGAGGCGTGGGCCAGGGGGTTCTCGACGGTGATCTCCAGGTGCTCGTCGGCGACCTCGATCCGCAGACTCACCCTCACCTGGTCACCGGCGTGCTTGAGGGCGTTGCTCAACCCCTCCTGCACGATGCGGTAGCCCTCGCGGGCCAGGACGGGCGGCAGGGCCTCGGCGTCGGCGGCGAGCGTGGCGGTCACCCGCGCCCCGCCCGCGCGGGTGCGGCGCAGCAGTCCGTCGAGGTCGGCGGCGAGGGTCGGCGCCGGGGCCGTACCGGGTGCGCCGCCGTCCCTCAACACACCCAGGACGGCGTCGAGTTCGCCGACCGTGCGCCGGGTCGTGTCCTCGATCGCGGCGAGGGCCTCGCGAACGAACTCCGGGTCCGCGTCGAGGAGTCGGCGGGCCGCGCTCGCCTGGAGGGTGACGGCGCTGAGGGCGTGGCCCACGGAGTCGTGCAGCTCGCGCGCGAGCCGGTTGCGCACGGCGAGGTCGGCGGCGCGTGCCTCGGCCGCCGCGAGCCGGTCCTCGGGCGTCGGGCCGAGCAACGCGGGCGCCCAGCGGGCGAGGAGCGCGCCGGAGACGGCCGCGCAGCCGGCGAGCGCGAGCAGGGTCGCCACGCCCGCGACCGGCGCGAGCGCCAACACCCAGGGCTGGGCGAGGGATTCAGGCAACTCGACGGCCTCGGCACCGCCCAGCCAGACGATCAGCGGCAGTGCGGCGAGGAAGCCCGCGAACGGCGGCACCGCCAGCGACATCCCCGAGATGATCCCGCCGAACCCGAGATGCAGCGTGAACCAGGCCGCCGCACGCCCCTTCGCCGCCCGCGTCCGGGCGGGGCCGTGGGCGAGCAGCCCCGCGTCGACACCGCACAGCGACCGCACGGCACCCGCCTCCAGGGACCGGGTCAGCGGGAACAGGGCGGCGGTGAGGGCGGCGAGGGGCAACCCGACGGTGAAGGAGAGCAGTTGCAGGGGCAGGTCCTGGAAGACGTACCTGGAGTCGGTGGCGGGGCCGACGACGAGCTGGCCCACGAAGACGTACGGCATGGCGAGCGCGCCGCCGAGGATCAGATGGATCCAGCGCCGACGCGCCCGCCGCCCGAACAGATGGCGGACGAACTCACTCATGCCGTACGGCACTTCTGCCTCGCGGAGCGCTCCGCGAGGAAGTGGACGCCGAGGCAGGCGACGAGGATGCCGACGATCATCTGGCCAGCGTAGGTGAGGCTCAGCACCGGTGTCGGGCCGTCGGCGATGTCGGTGAGCGGGGCCAGCGACAGCCAGCCCGCCCAGCAGACCGTGGCGGCGGAGCCGACCCAGGCGAGGGTGAGGGGCAGCCCGACGGGCAGCGCCCGGCCGCGCCGGAAGGCGAGGAGGAGGCCGCCGGTGACGGCCATGGCGAGGAACAGGGCGGACAGAGCCTCCATGACGTAGAAACCACTGGTGCGGTCGGCGAGGTGGGCCTCGGCCAGCCCGGTGGTGCCGCCGCACGCCCACAGCAGGTGGGCGGTCAGCGGCGGCAGCCCGCACCCGGCCGCCGCGACGGCGACCGCCCGCTGGGCCGCCCCGATGAGGCCGACCGGAAGCTCCCAGATCCGTCCCTCCCACAGCCGGCCCCAGCGGTCACGGGCGTACAGCACGAGCAGGGCGCCGAGGCTGAGTCCCTGCACGATGAACCCGGTGTAGACGACCCCGAAGACCCAGGCGTCGAGGAACGGTTCACCATCGGCTGCGGTGGTGTTCGTGGGCCCGCCGAGCGCGTCGACGAGCACCTGGAGCGGGAACCCGGCCATGATCGGCGCGAGCAGTCCGGTGGCCACCCAGGCAGGGAGGACGAGCAGCCACGCGGGCACCCGCAGCCCCCACGGCCGGGTCAGCACCAGCGCGAGCACGATGACGGCCGCGTCCATGAGCACGGTGACGCTGTTGGCGACGGCCATGCTCGCCCGGTGCTCCAGCAGGGAGCTGCCGTCCGGGATGCCGATCCGGCTCCCGGCGATCCAGGCGATCTTGAGCGAGAGATACGGCAGGCAGGAGACGATGGCGACGGCCCGCAGGGCGCGACGGGATCTGCCGAGCTCGACGGCGTGGTCGGTCTCCTGGGCGGGAGCGAGTGTCTGCGTCATACGGCCACGCTCCCGCGAGAGCGCCGGTCGGCACCTCCTGCACGGCGATGATCCGTCTCCGTCTGACGGGGGAGAGGCCCTCAGCCCCCCAGGTGGAGGACGACCTCGTCGATCTCCTCGCCCCGCGCGTTCGCGAAGCCCCTCGCCTGCGCCGTGACCCGGAACCCGCACTTGTGCAGCACCCGCAGCGAGCCCGCGTTGTCCGCCGCCGCCCGGGCGTACAGCGGGCGTTCGGGGACCTCGGTGAGCAGCCCGCGCAGGGCGGCCGTGGCGATGCCCCGGCCCCAGTACGCCCGGTCCACCCAGTACGTCACCTCGCGCTCGCCCGGCTCCCCGTACACAGCGGTACTGCCCACCACATCACCGTCGGCCAGGATCGTCCGCAGGACGTCGTCCGAGGACCGGATCCGTTTCCAGTGCGCGTCGAAGGCGTCCCAGTCGGCCGGGTCCTTGGGGGTGAAGGCCGCCATGCGCAGGGCCTCCGGGTCGTTCAGCTGCCGGTAGAAAACCGGCAGGTCGCTGTCGTGCACCTCGCGGAGTTCCACATCCATGGGGTCAGAGCCTACGAGGGAGATCACGGCCTGCGGGGGAGATCAGGATCTGCGACGGAGTCAGAGCCTCCGCGTGGCCAGCGTCAGTCTGTCGCGTGCGTCGAACAGCGCGTCCTTCACCATCTGCTCGTGGGCGGGGGTCAGCCGGGCCACCGGCACCGAGCAGCTGATCGCGTCGCGGGCCGGGGTGCGGTACGGAATCGCGACGCCGAAGCAGCGCAGCCCCAACGTGTTCTCCTCGCGGTCGACGGCGAAGCCCTGCTCGCGGACCTGGTGGAGCTCCTCGATGAGCTTCTCGCGGTCGGTGATGGTGTTCTCGGTCAGCGCGGGCAACGTCTCCGGGAGCATCTTGCGGACCTGTTCGTCCGTGTAGGTGCTCAGCAGCGCCTTGCCGAGGGAGGTCGAGTGGGCGGGCAGGCGACGGCCGACCCGGGTGAAGGGGCGCAGGTAGTGCTGGGACTGGCGGGTGGCCAGGTAGACGACGTTCGTGCCGTCCAGACGGGCCAGGTGGATCGTCTCGGTCGTGTCGTCCGACAGGCGGTCCAGCGTCGGACGGGCCGCCGCGACCACCTCGTCGCCGTCGATGTAGGAGGTGCCGACCAGCAGCGCCCGAACGCCGATGCCGTACCGCGTGCCCGTCGCGTCCGTCTCCACCCAGCCCAGCTCGACGAGGGTGCGCAGCAACATGTAGAGGCTGGACTTGGGGTATCCGACGGCCTCCTGGACCGACGCGAGGGAGTGCATGCCGGGGCGTCCGGCGAAGTATTCGAGCAGTTCAACCGTCCGTACCGCGGACTTGACCTGCGCCCCGCCGCCCGTCTCGCCAGCCGACATCGCCCTTGACCCCTTCGTTCGACGGGAAATAGTCTCCGACAGCATATTCATCATCAGAGACAGCGTTCAGCATATCGAACGACCCTGGTGGATGACCCCGTACTGCGGCAATACATGTGTGGAGGGACCCGCGGTGGCAGTAGTACCAGTCTGGAGTGTCGACCCCCGAACCGGGAAGCAGCGTGAACAGGTTGCGGTGGAGGCCACAGCCCAGGAGGTGGACGCCGCCGTCCGCGCCGCGCACGACGCGCGCGGCGCCCTGGCCGACCGCACGGTCCGCGCGGCCTTCCTGCGCACCGCCGCCGACAAGCTCCAGGCGGCCAAGGACCAGCTCGTCGAGGCCGCCGACGCGGAGACCGCGCTCGGCCCGGTCCGCCTCACCGGCGAACTCGCCCGCACCTGTTACCAGCTGCGGTCCTTCGCCGACATCGTCGACGAGGGCGCCTTCCTGGACGTCGTCATCAACCACCCCGACGACACCGCGACCCCGCCGATCCCGGATCTGCGCCGCTACAAGGTGCCCCTCGGCGTCGTCGCCGTCTACTCGGCGTCCAACTTCCCCTTCGCCTTCTCCGTCGCCGGCGGCGACACCGCGAGCGCGCTCGGCGCGGGCTGCCCGGTCGTCGTCAAGGCCCACCCCGACCACCCGGCGCTGTCCGAGCTGGTCGCGGCCGTCCTGCGGCGGGCCGCCGCCGAGCACGGCATCCCCGAGGGTGTCATCGGCCTCGTGCACGGCTTCGAGGCGGGCATCGAGCTGATCAAGCACCCGCTGGTCACCGCGGCCGGCTTCACCGGTTCGATCCGGGGTGGCCGCGCCCTCTTCGACGCGGCGGCCGCACGGCCGGTGCCGATCCCGTTCCACGGTGAGCTGGGGTCGCTGAACCCCGTCGTGATCACCGAGGCCGCGGCGGCCGAGCGCGCCGAGGCGATCGGTACGGGGCTCGCGGGCTCGATGACGCTGGGCGTCGGGCAGTTCTGTGTGAAGCCTGGCCTGGTGCTGGTGCCGTCCGGTGCCGCGGGTGACGGCCTGGTCAAGTCGCTCACGGACGCCGTGAGCGACACCGACGCCGGTGTCCTCCTCGACCACCGCATGCGGGACAACTTCGTCGCCGGGGTCGCCGAGCGTGCCGAGCTCCCCGACGTGGAGACCCCGGTGACGCCGGGTGCGGGGGGCGAGCACACGGTCAGCGCCGGGTTCCTCACGGTCGCGGCCGAGAAGCTGACGAGTGAGGGGGCGTACGACCTGCTCCTCGAGGAGTGCTTCGGGCCGGTGACGGTGGTGGCCCGCTACGACGACGACGAGCAGGCGCGGGCCGTGCTGTCCCGGCTGCCCGGCAACCTCACGGCGACGGTTCATCTGTCGGCCGAGGAGGCGGCGGGTGAGGGCCGCGGTGCGGAGATCCTCGCGGAGCTGACGCCGCTGGCCGGGCGCGTGCTGGTGAACGGGTGGCCGACGGGGGTTGCCGTCGCGCCGGCCCAGCATCACGGTGGGCCTTACCCGGCGACGACCTCGACGTCGACGTCGGTCGGCGGTACGGCGATCGAGCGGTGGATGAGGCCGGTTGCCTATCAGGGGGCGCCTGAGGCGCTGCTGCCCAAGGAGCTCCGCGACGACAATCCGCTGGGACTGCCTCGCAGGTTCAACGGGCGTTTGGAGCGATAACGCTCCGCGGGATTCGCCGTAGGGGTGCGGGTGCGTTGCGCGGTGCCGGTCCGCAGTGGCTGGTCGCGCGCAGTTCCCCGCGCCCCTTCAAGGCGTTGCAGATCCCGGCGCTCTCAAGATGCTGCACACGTTCTGCTGAGACACTGAGGCGATGGACGTCGAACTTCCCGAACTGCCCTTCCTGCTCCGCACCTACGGCCCCGACGGCCACTGGGCCTACGAGGACGGCATCCTCTCCGGATGGGCCGGCCCCCGGCAGGACCGGTTCGTGCCGCCCACCGATGAGGCCCTCGACCCCGCCTCCGACGCACCGCGTCTTCTCGGCGCGCCCGAGGGCGACTTTCAGCTCATCGCCCGCGTCACCGTCGGGTTCGCCGCCGCCTTCGACGCCGGGGTGCTCTACGTCCATGTCGGGGAACGGGCCTGGGCCAAGCTCTGCCTGGAGTACTCCCCGGACGTGCCCACCGTCTGCACGGTGGTCACCCGGGGGCACTCCGACGACGCCAACTCCTTCACCGTGGAGGGGAGTTCGGTCTGGCTGCGGGTGAGCCGGACCGGGCGTGCCTTCGCCTTCCACGCCTCCCGGGACGGTGAGCGCTGGACCTTCGTCCGGCTCTTCACCCTGGGCGAGGAGAAGGAGGCGGACGCCGCCCTGGTCGGCTTCATGACCCAGTCGCCGATGGGGGAGGGCTGTGTCGTGACGTACGACCACATCGAGTTCAGGCCGAACTGGCCGAAGGACCTGCGAGACGGAAGCTGAGCAGGCCCGTCACCGCCAGCAGGCCCGCGCTGATCACCAGGCTCAGCCGCATCCCCGTCACGAAGCTGTCGGAGATCAGCGCCCCGAAGGCGGCGATGCCCAGCGCCCCGGCCATCTGCCGCGCCGAGTTGAGGACGCCGGCCGCCAGCCCCGCCCGCTCGGCGGGTACGGCGTCCAGCATCGCCGCCGTCAGCGGCGGCACCGTCAGTGCGCAGCCCAACGCCATGGGGACGAGGAGCAGGGCCACCAGGGCGGGAGACGTCCCGGAGTCGACGTACAGCATCGCGAGCAGCCCTGCGACGGCCAGGCCCTGCCCCACCACCATGGGCACCCGGGCGCCGTAGCGGCCCGCGAGCTTGCCCGCCGCCACGTTCGTCACCGCGATCAGGCCCGTCATCGGCAGGAACATCAGCCCGGCCTGGAGTGCGGAACGGCCCTGCACCTGCTGGAAGAAGAGCGAGAAGACGAACACCTGGCGCGGCGGCGTCGGTACGGCCCTGCACACGGCCTGCGTCGAGGAGTGGCGGGCGGACGGCAAGCGCACGGCCGTTCTCGACGTACACGTCGACAACCGGCGCGCCCAGGCCTTCTACGCCCGCCAGGGCTGGATCCCCGACCCGGAGAACCCGCCCGCCGACGGCGACCACCACCTGTTCCTGCGCTTCTCCGTGACCGGGGAATGAACGCGGCTATTTGAACGTTCACGTACCGGAGCGGAGAGAGCCTCCGCATCCGTACGAGCCGGAGAGAGCCACAGACATGCGCGTCGAGATCTGGAGCGACATCGCCTGCCCCTGGTGCTATGTGGGCAAGGCCCGCTTCGAGAAGGCGCTGGAGGCCTTCCCGCACCGCGACCAGGTCGAGGTGGTGCACCGCTCGTTCGAGCTGGACCCCGGGCGGGCCAAGGGCGACATCCAGCCCGTGATCACCATGCTCACGAAGAAGTACGGGATGAGCGCGGCACAGGCGCAGGCCGGCGAGGAGAACCTCGGCGCGCAGGCCGCCGCGGAGGGGCTCGACTACCGCACCGAGGGCCGCGACCACGGCAACACCTTCGACATGCACCGACTCCTGCACCTCGCCAAGGAGCACGGCAAGCAGGACGAGCTGATCCAGATCCTCTACCGGGCGAACTTCGCCGAGGAGCGGTCCGTCTTCTCCGAGGGCGACGAGCGGCTCGTGGAGCTGGCCGTCGCGGCCGGGCTCGACGCCGACGACGTCCGCAGGGTCCTCGCCGACCCGAACGCCTACGCCGACGACGTCCGCGCCGACGAGCGCGAGGCGGCCCAGCTCGGTGCCAACGGTGTGCCGTTCTTCGTCCTCGACCGCAAGTTCGGCGTCTCCGGCGCCCAGCCCGCCGAGGTCTTCCAGCAGGCGCTGACCCAGGCGTGGGGCGAGCGGTCGCCGCTGACGCTGATCGAGCAGGGTGACGCGGACGGCTGCGGTCCGGAAGGGTGCGCGGTGCCGCGGCACTGAGCAAGTCCGCAGGTCGGGGCCGATCTATAAGCGCTGCTTAGCGAAACCACGTAAAGAATCGCAATGGACCGAGAGGTCTTCAGGGCCCACAGTGGAGCCATGGAGACCTTCGAGAGCCTCGTCCGTGCCGAGTTCGCCCCGAAGAACGTCTATCTCAACACCGCGAGCACCGGGCTGCTCCCGGCCCGCACCGTGGCCGCCCTCGCCGAGGCGGCACGCATGCGGGCCGAGGGCAGGCCACTGGGCCCGCTGCACGCGGACGTCGAGGCCGCCCGGGCCGCCTTCGCCCGGCTGGCCGGCGTCCCCGTCGAGCGGGTGGCGGCGGGTTCGTCCGTCGCCGCCTACACCGGGCTGGTCGCGGCCTCGCTGCCCGCGGGCGCCGAAGTCCTCACCGCCGAGGACGACTTCACCTCCGTCGTGAACCCCTTCCACGCCCGCGGCGACCTCAAGGTGCGCATCGTGCCGCTGGAGCGGCTCGCCGAGTCCGTGCGGCCCGGCACCGTGCTCGTCGCGGTCAGCGCCGCGCAGTCCGCCGACGGCCGGATCGCCGACCTGCCCGCCCTGCGCGAGGCCGCCCGCGAGCACGGCGCGCGTACGTACGTCGACTTCTCCCAGGCCGGCGCCTGGCTGCCGATGGAGGCCGACGCATACGACTTCACCGTGTCCGTCTGCTACAAGTGGCTGATGGGCCCGCACGGCGCGGGCTTCCTCGTCGTGCCGGAGGACTTCGGCGGACTGCTGCCGCTCCTGGCCGGCTGGGTCGCCGGAGAGAACCCGTGGGACAGCTGCTACGGCCCGGTGACCGAACTCGCCCACTCCGCCCGCCGGTTCGACCTGCCCCCGGCCCTGTTCAGCTTCGCCGGACTGCGCCGCTCCCTCGAACTCCTCGAGGAACTCGGCGTGGACGCCGTACGCGCCCACGACCTCGCCCTCGCCGACCGCTTCCGGTCCGGTCTCGACGACCTCGGCCACGCACCGGTGCCCGCACCCGGCTCGGCCATCGTGTCCGTGCCCGGACTCGGCCACCGCCAGCCCGAGCTGAGCGCGGCCGGAATCGAGGTCTCGGACCGCGCGGGCAACCTGCGCGCCTCCTTCCACCTCTACAACACCCCCGAGGACGTCGACCGGCTGCTGGACGCCCTGTCTCCCTGAATGCCGAGGGGCGAAAAGGCGACGCGGCCGCCGTACGGAACGTACGGGAGCGGCCGCGTCGCCTGTGTGGCTGTGAGGGTCACTTCACGGGGGTGAAGTCCCTCGCGCCGATGAACTCAGGTCGCCGTACCGGAGCCGCGAAGGGCTCGACGGCCGTGTTCTCCACGCTGTTGAACACGATGAACACGTTGCTGCGCGGGAACGGCGTGATGTTGTCGCCGGAGCCGTGCATGCAGTTGCAGTCGAACCAGGTCGCCGAACCGGCCTTGCCCGTGAAGAGCTTGATGCCGTACTCGGAGGCCATGGCGGTGAGCGCCTCGTCGGACGGGGTGCCCGCGTCCTGCATCTGGAGGGACTTCCTGTAGTTGTCCTTCGGCGTGGCCCCCGCACACCCGAGGAAGGTCTTGTGCGAGCCGGGCATGATCATGAGCCCGCCGTTGGTGTCGTAGTTCTCGGTCAGGGCGATCGAGACGGACACCGTCCGCATGCTGGGCAGACCGTCCTCGGCGTGCCAGGTCTCGAAGTCCGAGTGCCAGTAGAAGCCGCTCGCCCCGAAGCCCGGCTTGACGTTGATCCGCGACTGGTGGACGTACACGTCCGAGCCGAGGATCTGCCGGGCCCGGCCGACGACCCGCTCGTCGCGCACCAGGGAGGCGAACACCTCGCTGATCTTGTGCACTTCGAAGACGGACCGGATCTCCTTGGACTGCGGCTCGATGATCGAGCGCTCGTCCGCACGGATCGCCGGGTCGGTGACCAGCCGCTCCAGCTCCTGCGCGTAGACCGCGACCTCGTCCTCGGTGATGAGCCGGTCGATGGCGAGGAAGCCGTCGCGCTCGAAGGACTGCAGGTCGGTGGTCGTGATCGGACCGGGCGTGTCGGGGGAGCCCCAGACGACGGGGTCCTGACGCGGGGTCGCCACCTCGGTGGCGCCGCGGCTGGGGTAGAGATCGGTGACGTTCGCGGTCATGGCGGTGGTCATGGGTTTCTCACACCTCCTCGGGCTCGGTGAGCAGCGGGTACACGCCGTTCTCGTCGTGGTCCTCCCGGCCGGTCACGGGCGGGTTGAAGACACAGAGGCAGCGGAAGTCCTCCTTGATCCGCAGCGTGTGCCTCTCGTGCCCGTCCAGGAGGTACATGGTCCCGGGCGTGATCGAGTGCGTCCGCCCGGTCTCGTGGTCGGTCAGCTCGGCCTCGCCCTCGACGCAGACGACGGCCTCGATGTGGTTCGCGTACCACATCGACGTCTCCGTACCCGCGTACAGGATCGTCTCGTGCAGGGAGAAGCCGACCTTCTCCTTGGCGAGGACGATGCGCTTGCTCTCCCAGGTGCCGGACGCCGATTTCACATGGCGGTCGGTTCCTTCGATGTCCTTGAACGAACGGACGATCACGGTGCTGCGATGCCTCCTAGGTGGTGTTTCAGATGGTTTCCCGGACGGAGCGGGCGAGGACGCTGAGTCCCTCGTCCAGTTCCTCCGGGGTGATCGTGAGCGCCGGAAGCAGCTTCACGACCTCGCTCTCGGGGCCCGACGTCTCGATGAGCAGCCCGAGTTCGAACGCGCGGTGCGCCACGCGTCCGGCGCGCTCCTTGTCGTGGAACTCCAGGCCCCACACGAGCCCGCGCCCGCGGTACTCCTTCACGTCGGCGAGGTTCTCCTCGGTGATGGAGATGAGCGCCTGCTCGACCTGCTCGCCGCGCCCCCGGGTCTGCTTCTCCATCGCGGACCCGTCCGCCCAGTACGTCTCCAGGGCGGCGGTGGCCGTGACGAAGGCGGGGTTGTTGCCGCGGAAGGTGCCGTTGTGCTCGCCCGGCTCCCAGATGTCCAGCTCGGGCTTGAACAGGCAGAGCGACATGGGCAGTCCGTAGCCGCTGATCGACTTGGACACGGTGACGATGTCGGGGGTGATGCCCGCCTCCTCGAAGGAGAAGAAGGCACCGGTCCGACCGCACCCCATCTGGATGTCGTCGACGATGAGCAGCATGTCCTGCCGCTCGCACAGTGCGGCGAGCGCCTGGAGCCACTCCCGGCGGGCGACGTTGATGCCGCCCTCGCCCTGCACGGTCTCGACGATCACGGCGGCGGGCTTGTTGAGCCCGGACCCCTGGTCCTCGAGCAGCCGCTCGAACCACAGGAAGTCCTCGACCGTGCCGTCGAAGTAGTTGTCGAACGGCATGGGCGTGCCGTGCACGAGCGGGATCCCGGCGCCGGCCCGCTTGAAGGCGTTGCCGGTGACGGCGAGCGAGCCGAGGGACATCCCGTGGAAGGCGTTGGTGAACGAGACGATGGCCTCGCGCCCCTTCACCTTCCGCGCCAGCTTCAGCGCCGACTCGACGGCATTCGTGCCCGTGGGGCCCGGGAACATGACCTTGTACGGCAGGTCGCGCGGCCGCAGCACGATGTTCTGGAAGGACTCCAGGAAGGCACGCTTGGCGCTGGTGGACATGTCGAGCCCGTGCGTGACGCCGTCCCGCTCCAGGTAGTCGATCAACGCCCGTTTCAGGACCGGGTTGTTGTGCCCGTAGTTCAGGGAGCCGGCCCCGGCGAAGAAGTCCAGGTACTCGTGGCCGTCCTCGTCGTACATGCGGCTGCCGCGCGCGCGGTCGAAGACGGTGGGCCAGCCGCGGCAGTAGCTGCGTACCTCGGACTCCAGGGTCTCGAAGACGCTGAGGTCGGGCTGGGTGATGGTCACGACGAATCGCTCCTCGGTGCGTGGGGGGAGGTCAGAGGGAGAGGGGGCCGATGCGGTACAGGACTTCGGGGTCGTGCGGTCCGTCCGGGAACAGGCCGGCGTCGAACAGCACGTCGCGCTCCAGGGCGGCGCCGTGCCGCTCGGCGAAGGAGCCGAACAGCCGCTCGGAGGCGGTGTTGCCCGGGGTGATGGTGGTCTCGACGCTCGTGACGCCGTACTCGACACCGACTCGTGCGACGAGCCCGTCGAGCAGCGCGGCGGCGATCCCGCGGCCGCGGTGCGCGTCGTCCACGGCCACCTGCCAGACGAGCAGGGTGCGCGGACGCTCCGGCCGTACGTACCCGGTGACGAAGCCGACCGGCTCCCCGCGCTCGTCGCGGGCGACGGCCGATGTGCCGGCGAAGTCGCGGCACCACAGCAGATAGCTGTACGACGAGTTCAGGTCGAGGGCCTTGGAGTCTCTGGCAATCCGCCACAGCGCGGCCCCGTCGGCCACCGCCGGACGGTCGATTTGCAGGTCTGCTTGTGCGGCAGTCATGCGAATTGAATTTACCGAGGGAAATTCGAAATTGCATGGCCGTGAGGGGTTACGTGTGAGGGCCGGGTGTGTTATCACGCGGGCGTGAGTGGCGGCGCGAGACGGGTGTGAATCACACCTTCTGTCCGGTTAATACCGGGCAAAATGGGCGCGATGTGGAACGCGTCACAGCCATGTAACTCCCACGAGATCTGCCCGAATTCCCCCGGTTGGTGTTCGCGGAATCTTTGCGTTTAGGTCTGGCGAAAGCGGGCAGAAGAGAATGGGAAGCTGCCCTGGAAAGGAATTCGAGAATTACGCAGAATTCAGGCTCCGGTAACTCCGTCGATGCGCTCTCGCAGAATGTCGGCGTGGCCGTTGTGCCGCGCGTACTCCTCGATCATGTGAATGAGCACCCACCGCAGACTGACCTCGACCCCAGCCATCAGCCCGTCCCCGATCCGCCCCACACCGTCCAGCGCCCGCCCGGCACACACCTCCCGGCCCCGCGCGATCTCGTGCCGCCACGCCGTGAGCGCCTCGTCGATGCCGCGCGCGCCGTCGAGGGCGTACCCGCTCTCGTTCCCCTCCCCGTACACCGGCGGCAGGTCGAGCCCGCCCATCACCCGCTGGAACCAGTTCCGCTCGACCTCGGCGAGGTGCTGCACGAGTCCGAGCAACGTCAACCCGGACGGTTCCGCCGCGGCCAGCCGCACCTGTGTGTCGTCCAGCCCCGCGCACTTCAGTGCCAAGGTGGCCCGGTGAAACTCGAGCCAGCTCTGCAGCATGGGGAGCTCGTCGCCGGTCGTGAGGGGGATGGGGCGGCCGTCGGGGAGGGTCTGGGGCGTGTCGGTGGTCATGCGGGCAGCATGGCAGGGGGACTGACAGCGGCACAGGGTTCAGCACCGGAGGGTTCTTCGCCCCCGCCGCCCCTACCCATTCCCGTCCCCTGGGGGCTGCCGCCCCCAGACCCCCGCTTCGGCCCTGAACGGGCCTTGTCCTCAAACGCCGGACGGGCTGAGTGCGTCAGCTCCTCCGGCGTTTGAGGAGCGGGGGTCCAGGGGGCGGAGCCCCCTGGCCGGGGTCGAAGGGGCGGAGCCCCTTGAGGATGGGGTAGGGGCGGCGGGGGCGAGGAACCCGCTACCGCCAGCCGGCATCCACCGCCCGCAACGCCCCCTCCACATCCACACCCAGCCCCTTCTCCGCCAGCGCAGCCCCCAACGCCGCCACACACCCCCGCACCACACCCGACGTCGCATCCACCCCGTAGTGATGGACCCGAATCATCTCCTTGGCCAACGCCCCACCCCCCGCGGCCAGCGGCAACGCAGGGTCGGACGCCAGCGCCCGAGCCACCACCTCCGACGCCACCACCCCCGCCGGCGCCCGAAGCGTCGTAGCGACCGGCGCAGCCTCCGCCGCGTCGTACACGTACGGCTCCAACCCCCCACCCAGCGCGACCGCCCCGGCCCGAGCGGACAGCGCGGCGGCCCGGTGCCGGGCCATCACCGCGTCCAGCCCGTCCCCCTCGATCCGCTCCACACACGCCTCCAGCGCCAGCATCTCCAGCTGCGCAGGCGCGTGCAGCAGTGCCTTCCGCCCCCCGTCGATCCACCGCTCCTTCCAGTCGAGCAGCGACAGATACGACCGCCGCGGCGCCCCGGGATTCGCCGCCATCCGAGCCCACGCCCGCTCGCTCACCGACACCGCCGACACCCCGGCCGGCCCGCCCATCGCCTTCTGCGCCCCGATGACGCACAGGTCCACGCCCCACGCGTCCGGCAGCACCGGCTCGGCCCCGATCGACGCCACGGCGTCCAGGTAGAACAGCGCCCCGTGCGCCTTCACGACCTCACCGATCTCGGCGACGGGGTTGGTGTTGCCGGTCGCCGCCTCCGCATGCACCAGGGACACGAAGTCGATCTCCGGGTGCTCGGCGAAGGCCTGCCGGACCTGGTCCGCCGTGACCGCCGTATGGAAGGGCACCGCCAGATCGATCACGGTCGCGCCGCAGTCACGCAGCCAGTCGCCGAAGGTCTGCCCGTACGGACCGGTGATCACGTTCAACGCGACCGTGCCGGGCCCGGCCGTCCCCGGATCGCCCCCTCCAGCGGCAGCAGCGCCTCGCCCTGCATGATCACGACGTCCTGCTCGGTCCCGAGCAGCCGCGCCACCCGGTCCTCGATGGCGGCGAATCGGGCGGCGCTCAGCGGGGCCAGGTCCAGGAAGGGGTGGGTCACGGCGGGGCTCTCTTCGCTCTCTACGCTCCGGGATCGACGAAGACGAGCGTAAACCGGGCGGTGACTGGGCAGTGACCGGGCGCCCCACACCCCTTTCTCGCCCTTTCCGCACCCGACTTCTTAGGTCGAACGGCCCCTTAACCATCGGTTTGGTTTGAGGATCTCAAACTTCTCCTTATAATCGGAACCCACAGTTCCCTGACAGGAGGCTCCCCGTGAAGACGACCCTCGGGCGCCGGACCCGCATGCTGGCCGCCACCACCGCGACGGCCGGGCTGGTGCTCGTGGCCGGCTGCTCCTCCGACGACAACGGCGGCAGCGGTACGAAGACGGCGGCCGGCGGTGTCGAAGTCGTCAAGGCGGGCCGGCTCACCACCTGCACCCACCTGCCGTACCCGCCCTTCCAGTCGGAGATCGACGGCAAGGTGCAGGGCTTCGACGTGTCCCTCATCGACCTGGTCGCGGACGACCTGGGTGTGCAGCAGACGATCGTCGACCAGCCCTTCGAGAACTTCAAGACCGGCGGCTCCCTCAACGCCGGCAGCTGCGACCTCGCCGCGGCCGGCATGACCATCACCGAGGAGCGCAAGAAGAACGTCGACTTCTCGGACCCGTACTTCGAGGCCACCCAGGCCGTCCTCGTCGACAAGAAGAGCGGCATCTCCTCCTTCGCGGACCTCAAGGGCAAGAAGGTCGGCGCCCAGGCGCAGACCACCGGCGAGGACTACGCCAAGAGCAAGGGCCTGGACCCCGTCTCCTTCGAGTCCTCCGACGCCGTCATCAACGGCCTGCGCACCGGCCAGGTCGAGGCCGTCGTCATCGACTACCCGGTCGTCCAGGGCTGGCTGAAGGACAAGGCCAACGCCGCCGCCTTCGAGGTCGCCGAGCAGATCAACACCGGTGAGCAGTACGGTTTCACGGTGAAGAAGGGCAACGACAAGCTCCGCGAGGCCATCAACAAGGCGATCAAGGACGCGAAGGCCGACGGCACGTACAAGAAGCTCTACGAGCAGTGGATCGGCCCGTACGACGAGTCCGCCGCCTCCGCCTCGCCCTCCGCGTCCTGACCCCATGACGGACACAACCGGCACAGACGTAGAACTCCAGCCCAAGAAGAAGGGCCTGACCCGGCGTCAGAAGCGCAGCCTCTCGCGTGGCGTCCAGTACGTCGTCTTCGTCGCGGCCGTGATCGCCTTCGCGGTCGCGGCCGACTGGGACCGCCTGGCGAACCAGTTCGCGCAAGAGGACATCGCCCGGCAGATGTTCCCCGACGTCATCACGCTGGCGCTGAAGAACACCGTGCTGTACACCGTGTCCGGCTTCGCCGTCGGACTGGTCCTCGGCATGGTGATCGCGCTGATGCGGCTGTCGTCCGTAGGGCCGTACCGCTGGCTCGCCGGCGTCTACATCGAGATCTTCCGCGGTCTGCCCGCCCTGCTGATCTTCATCTTCATCGGGGTCGCCGTACCGCTGGCCTTCCCCGGGACGGAGATTCCCGGCGGCACCTACGGCAAGGTGGCCCTCGCGCTCGGCCTGGTGGCCGCCGCGTACATGGCGGAGACGATCCGCGCGGGCATCCAGGCGGTGCCCAAGGGGCAGATGGAGGCGGCGCGTTCGCTCGGGTTCTCGCCCGCCCGCGCCATGATCTCGATCATCATCCCGCAGGCGTTCCGGATCATCCTACCGCCGCTGACCAACGAACTCGTCCTGCTCTTCAAGGACTCCTCGCTGGTGCTGTTCCTCGGTGTGACGCTGGAGGAGCGCGAACTGTCCAAGTTCGGCCGCGACCTGGCCAGCCAGACCGCCAACTCCACGCCGATCCTGGTCGCGGGCCTGTGCTATCTGCTGGTCACGATCCCGCTCGGCTTCGTCGTACGCCGCATGGAGGCGAAAGCCCAGGAGGCCGTGAAGTGACCGAGAAGACCCTTGGCTCCCGACCGGAGATCGAAGTCCGCGGCCTGCACAAGTCCTTCGGCGACAACCAGGTGCTGCGCGGCATCGACCTGGAGATCGGCCAGGGCGAGGTCGTGTGCGTCATCGGCCCGTCCGGCTCCGGCAAGTCGACGCTCCTTCGCTGCGTGAACCTGCTCGAAGAGCCCACCAAGGGCCAGGTCTTCGTCGGCGGCACCGAGCTCACCGACCCGGACGTCGACATCGACGCCGTACGCCGCCGGATCGGCATGGTCTTCCAGCAGTTCAACCTGTTCCCGCACCTCACGGTGACCGAGAACCTCAGCCTGCCGCAGCGCCGGGTCCTCAGGCGCGACAAGGCCACGGCCGCGAAGGTCGCCGCCGAGAACCTGGAGCGGGTGGGCCTCGCGGAGAAGGCGACGGCGTACCCGTCCTCCCTCTCCGGCGGCCAGCAGCAGCGCGTCGCCATCGCCCGCGCGCTCGCCATGGGCCCCGAGGTGATGCTCTTCGACGAGCCGACGTCGGCGCTGGACCCGGAGCTGGTGGGGGACGTACTCGCCGTCATGCGCATGCTCGCGAACGAGGGCATGACGATGATGGTCGTCACCCACGAGATGACCTTCGCCCGCGAGGTCGCCGACCGGGTCGTCTTCATGGACGGCGGAGTGATCGTCGAGGACGGCACCCCCGACCAGGTCATCGGCAACCCCCAGCACGAGCGCACCCGCCACTTCCTCTCCCGCCTCCTCGACCCGGCGATGGCCGAGGTGGAGGAGGAGACCTCGGACCAGGTGGGCAAGGGGGACTAGCCGGTCATCAGGGTCCGGTCACTAAGGTGCAGTACATGAGCGATCGCGCGGGTGTGCTGCACGTGAAGGGCCGGGTCCTCGTCGGACCCGACGACGTCCGGGACGAGCTGTGGGTCGTCGACGGCCGGATCTCCTACGACCGTCCCGCCGGCGCCCGCGACGTCCGGACCGTCGAGGGCTGGGCCCTGCCCGGCCTCGTCGACGCGCACTGCCATGTGGGCCTCGGTGCGCACGGCCCGGTCGACGACGGCACCGCGGAGAAGCAGGCGCTGACCGACCGCGACGCGGGCACCCTGCTGATCCGCGACGCCGGCTCGCCCTCCGACACCCGCTGGGTCGACGACCGCGAGGACCTGCCGAAGATCATCCGGGCGGGCCGGCACATCGCCCGCACCCGCCGCTACATCCGCGGCTATGCCCACGAGATCGAGCCGGAGGACCTGGTCGCCTATGTCGCCCAGGAGGCCCGGCGCGGCGACGGCTGGGTCAAGCTGGTCGGCGACTGGATCGACCGCGACCTCGGGGACCTGGCCCCCACCTGGCCACGGGAGGCGGTCGAGGCGGGCATCGCGGAGGCCCACCGGCTGGGCGCCCGGGTCACCGCGCACTGCTTCTCGGAGGACTCCCTGCAGGACCTGGTCGAGTCGGGCATCGACTGCATCGAGCACGCGACGGGACTGACCGAGGACCTGATCCCGCTGTTCGCCGAGCGCGGGGTGGCGATCGTCCCCACCCTCGTGAACATCGCGACCTTCCCGAAGCTGGCCGACGGCGGCGAGTCCAGGTTCCCCCGCTGGTCGGCCCATATGCGCCGGCTCCACGAACGCCGCTACGACACGGTCCGCTCCGCCTACGACGCCGGCATCCCGGTCTTCGTGGGCACCGACGCGGGCGGCACCCTGCCGCACGGTCTGGTGGCGGCCGAGGTGGCGGAACTGGTCACCGCCGGCATCCCCGCGGTCGAGGCGCTCGCGGCGACGACCTGGTCGGCCAGGGCGTGGCTCGGCCGTCCCGGCCTGGAGGAGGGGGCGGCGGCGGACCTCGTGGTGTACGAGTCCGACCCGCGGGAAGACGTACGGGTGCTGGCGGCGCCTCGACGGGTCGTCCTGAACGGGAAGATCATGGGCTGAGGCGGCCGTTGCGTCTGTGGCTGTGGAGAACGTGCGTGCCCTGAGGTTCGAAAACCTGCACGGGAAACGCACGAAGGGGTGAATGCCCGTCAGGAAGCTGACCGTACACCCCGCATGCGCGATTCTTGGCAGGTCCCGAGCAAGTCTCCTCCGAGGGGTCCCCACCTTGAACGGCAAGAACCTCCGCATGCCCGCACGCCGTCTCGCCACCGTCGCGACGGCCACCGCCCTGGCCGTCGGCCCCGCGGCCCTGGCCGCCGCGGGACCCGCGTACGCGACCGGTGACGAAGGGCGCGCGAGCGCCGTCGTGCTGCGCACCGGGCTCGACGTGTCCCTGCTCAACAAGACCGTGAACGTCCCGCTCGCGGTCTCCCTGAACGAGGTGCAGGCGCCCGAGAGCGCCGAAAAGTCCACGCTGACGGCCCAGTTGAACGGCGTGGACGGCGGAAAGCCGTTCAGCGTGCTGAGCGCGGAGGTTGCCTCGGCGAAGGCCACGGTCGCCGACGGCAAGGCCGAGGGGTACACCAACCTCGCCCACGCCAAGGTCCACGTCCCCGGTCTGCCGCTGCTCTCCCTCATCGAGGTCGGCCAGGTCACCTCCAAGGCGACCTGCGAGGCCGGGAAGACGCCGACCGCCTCGTCCAACCTGCTGGGTGACGTCACCGTGCTGGGCAAGAAGGTCACCCTGACCGCGGGCGGCACCACGAAGGTCGAGGTGCCGGGCGTGGGCGACGTGCGGCTGGACTACTCCAGGACGGAGAACACGTCGCGTACGGCAGCCGCCACCGCCCTCGAACTCAAGGTCTCCGTCAACCCGTTGAAGCTGAACGTGGCCGACGTCCAGGGCACCCTGACCCTGGCCGAGGCGACCTGCGAGACGCCGGACGCGCCCGCGCAGGAAGCCGACCCGAGTGTCGACCCCAGTGCCGACCCGGGCACCGGTTCGGGCGGCGACGTCAAGCCCCAGGGTGACTCCGCCGAGGACGGCCTCGCCGAGACCGGCGGCAGCTCCATGACGCCGTACATCGCGGGCGGCGCGGTCGCTCTGCTCCTCGCGGGTGGGGGAGCGGTGGCCCTGGCACGGCGCGGCAGGAGCTGATCCCGCCAGGAGACGCCCCCCTCCGGGAGAGTCCGCCCGGTCAACAGCCCTTCTTGTCAGGGCTGTTGACTGGCGTCTGAAAACGTTTTAGCTTCCCCTCACTCCGACTTCGAGAGACGAGGGGATCAGTGGAGCGCAAACGCTTTCAGTCCCGCGCCCTCCTCTTGCTCATGCTCCCCGGCCTCGCCTACTTCCTGCTGTTCCACTACGGCGCCCTGGCCGGCAACGTCATCGCCTTCAAGGAGTACGTCCCCTTCGACGGCCTCTGGGGCAGCCCCTGGGTGGGCCTCGGCAACTTCCGGCGGATGTTCGAGGACGGCGCGTTCTGGGACGCCGTCCTCAACACCGTGTGGATCGCCGTCCTCCAGCTCGTCTTCTACTTCCCGGTGCCGCTCGCCCTCGCCCTGCTCCTGCACAGCCTCACCTGGAGCACGGTCCGCCGCTTCGTGCAGTCGGTGGCGTACCTGCCGCACTTCATCTCGTGGGTGATCGTCGTCGCCCTGTTCCAGCAGGTCCTCGGCGACACGGGACTGCTCAACTCGGGCCTCGAAGGCATGGGTTGGCGAACCGTCGACATCATCGGCGACCCCGACGCCTTCCGCCCGCTGGTCGTCGCCCAGGTCATCTGGAAGGACGCCGGCTGGGGCACGATCATCTTCCTCGCCGCCCTCGCACAGGTCGACGAGCAGCAGTACGAGGCCGCCGCGATCGACGGCGCCGGCCCGTGGCGCCGCTTCTGGCACGTCACGCTGCCCGCCATCCGCCCGGTGATCGTGCT
Source organism: Streptomyces sp. DT2A-34 (assembly GCF_030499515.1). Classification (NCBI taxonomy): domain Bacteria; kingdom Bacillati; phylum Actinomycetota; class Actinomycetes; order Kitasatosporales; family Streptomycetaceae; genus Streptomyces; species Streptomyces sp. DT2A-34. The sequence continues at coordinate 7,935,609 of NZ_JASTWJ010000001.1, forward strand.
GCTGCTGATCATGCGGCTCGGCGACATCCTCTCCGTCGGCTTCGAGCAGATGCTGCTCCAGCGCGACGCGGTCGGCCCCGAGGCCGCCGAGATCATCGACACCTTCGTCTACTACCAGGGCATCGTCGGCGGCGACTACGGATTCGCCGCCGCCGCGGGCCTGTTCAAGGGCGTCATCGGCGCGCTGCTCGTCTACGCCGCCAACAAGGTCGCCCACCGCCTCGGCGAACAGGGGGTCTACAAGTGAGCAGCCGGGTCCGTCCGGTCCGCCCGGTCCGTCCGGGGTGGATGGAGAAGCCGAAGCCGGTGACCCAGGCCGGCAAGGCGCTCGCCCTCGCCGCCGTCGTCCTCCTGGTCTGTGTGCCGTTCCTCGTCATCGTCTCGACCTCACTCGCCTCCACCGACGAGGTCGTCGCGAACGGCGGCTGGGTGCTGTGGCCGACCGAGCCGAGCCTCGACGCCTACCGCGACATCCTCGACGGCGGCATCGTCACCCACGCCCTCGGCGTCAGCGCGGGCGTCACGACCGTCGGCACCCTGCTCAGCCTCGCCTGCACCGTCACCCTCGCCTACGCCCTCTCCCGCCCCGGCGTCTTCGGCGGCCGGCCGGTCCTGCTGCTCGTGCTGTTCACGTTCCTCTTCCCGCCCGGCATGATCCCGAGCTTCCTGCTGGTCAAGGAGCTGGGGCTGCTGGACAGTTACGCCTCGCTCGTCCTGCCCGTCCTGGTCAACGTCTTCAACCTGGTCGTCCTGCGCGGCTTCTTCCAGGGCATCCCCGAGGAGCTGTACGAGGCCGCACGGCTCGACGGCGCGGGGGACTGGCGGGTGCTGTTCTCCGTCGTACTGCCGCTGTCCAAGGCCGCGTTGGCCGTCGTAGGCCTGTTCTACGCGGTGGCGTACTGGAACTCCTGGTTCTACGCCTCGCTCTATCTGGAGAGCGACCACTGGCCCCTCCAGCAGGTCCTGCGCACCTATGTGATCGCGGGCTCCGGACTCACCGACGCCACCACCGGCGAGGGGACGGTCACCGCCCCGCAGACCGTGCAGATGGCGGTGCTCGTGATCGCCACCGTGCCGATCCTGCTGGTCTACCCCTTCCTGCAGAAGTACTTCACCAAGGGCGTGCTCACCGGCGCCATCAAGAGCTGACAAGCCGACACGAGGTGATTCACCCATGCCCCGCATGTCCCGACGAACCCTGCTCGGTTCCCTGGCCGCCGCGTCCGTCCCGGGTGTGCTGACCGCCTGCTCCACGGGCTCCGGCGACAGCGACGTCTCCAACGCGGGCAAGAAGCTCGCGCCCTGGCCCTCGTACACGCCCGCCCCGGGCCCCAAGCCGGACCTCGCCCCCACCGAGGCCGGCGTGCAGGCGGGCTACACCGCCTACCCCTCCGACCTGGTGCGGTCCGTCTCCCGCCCGCCGGGCGACGGCTCCACGGTCAAGGTCATGTCGGTGTCGTTCGGCACGCCCCCGAAGCCCGCCTCCGCCAACCGGTTCTGGGCGGCCGTCGAGAACGCCCTCGGCGTGAAGATCGAGTACACGATCGTCTCCCAGGCCGACTACCAGAAGAAGATGGCCACGGTCATGGCCGGTGACGCCGACACCCTGCCGGACATCATCAACCTCTTCTCCGGGTTCGTCCTGCCCCGCGAGGCCGAGTTCGTGCAGCGGCGCGCCGAGGACCTCACGCCGTACCTCTCCGGCGACGCGATCGCCGACTACCCCAACCTCGCGAACATCCCCACCCACGCCTGGCGCGACATGGGCCGCATCGGCGGCCGCGTCTACGGCATCCCGCTGGAGCGCCCGCTGCCCGGCTCCACGCTCTGGCTGAATCAGGGCATGTTCACCGACGCCGGTATGAAGGAGGGCTGGACGTCCGGGGACTTCGCCGCCGTGGCGAAGCGGGCGACCGGTGGGAGGGCGTACGCACTCGGCGCCGCCAACGGTTCCCTGTTCGGCAACGCCGTGCACTCCGCCGCCCACAACGCGCCGCAGAACTGGGCCGTCACCGAGGACGGCACGTTCCGGCCGGGCTGCGCCGACGAACGCTACAAGGCGGCCATCGCCTTCCAGACGCAGCTCCGCAAGAACGGCTCGTACCACCCGGACGCCACGTCCGTCTCCCAGATCGACCTGACCACCCTCTTCTACAACGGCACCGTCGGCTCCATGCAGGACGGCTTCGGCGCCTACCTGCCCAAGTACCGGGAGGCACCGGACGGGATGACCCCGGCCGCAGCCCTGCCGTACAGCGTCGACGGCACGCCCGGCGGGATCGTCGCCGCACGCCGCTCCTTCGGTCACACCGTCCTGAAGACGGCGAAGAAGGAGCGCATCGAGATGCTGCTCCGCGTCCTGGACTTCCTCGCCGCCCCCTTCGGCAGCAAGGAGTGGGAGCTGGTCCACTACGGCGTCGAGGGCACCCACTTCACCCGCGCCAAGGACGGTTCCCCCGAGCCCACCAAGCTGGGCGAGGTCGAGAACAACACCAACCTGCCGCTGAAGTACCTCGCCGAGGGCCCGCAGGTGCTGTTCGTGCCGGGCATGCCCGATGCCGTACGGGCCCTGCACACCTGGCAGCGCAAGGTCGTGCCGCACGCCGTCCGCGACGCCTCCTTCGGCCTGCAGTCCCGCACCAAGAACGCGCAGGGCACCACCCTCAAGGCCCTGCTCGACGACACCGTCACCGGGATCGTCGCCGGGCGCGTCCCGCTGTCGGAGTGGGACGCGACCGTGAAGAAATGGCGTGCCCGGGGCGGCGACAGAATGGCCGAGGAGTTCGCGAAGGACTACGCGGCCAACGGGGCCAAGGCCTGAACAGCCGCTCGTGGAACAGGAGATGCGGGGGATGGGGAACGACATGGCGGACACCGGGTCCAAGCGGCGGGTCACGATCCGCGAGGTCGCCGAGCGGGCGGGCGTGTCGATCGCCACGGCGTCGCGCGCGCTCAGCGGCAACCATCCGGTGCCCGCCTCGACCCGGGCCCGCGTGCTGCGCGCCGCGCGTGACCTCGACTACGTCGCCAACGCGCACGCCCGTGCCCTGGTGGGGGGCGGCCGGAAGATGGCCGCCGTCGTCGTCCGCCAGGTCACCAGCCCCTTCTACGCCCAGGTCGCCGAGGGCGTGGAGGCGGAGGCCGCCGACCGGGGCTGGCTGTGCGTGGTCGGCGCGACCGGCGGGGATCCGCAGCGCGAGATGGAGTTCGTGCAGCTGATGCGGGAGGAGGGGGCGCGGCTGGTGATCCTGGTCGGCGGGGTCGTCGAGGACGACGCCTACCGGGAGCGCGTCGCCCACTACGCCCAGGCGCTCGACTCCTCCGGTGCCCGACTCGTGCTGTGCGCACGCCCGGCGCCCGGCCCCGAGATCCCCGCGCTGGTCGTGGAGTTCGACAACGAGGCGGGCGCCCGGGCGATCACCGGTCACCTGCTGTCCGCCGGGCACCGCCGGATCGTCTTCCTCGGCGGGCTGCCCGGCAACACCGCGCTGGAGGCGCGCGTCGCCGGCTACCGGGCGGCGCTCGCCGAGCACGGGGTGCCTGCGGCGGCTGCGCGGGTCGTCGACTGTGGGCTCGGTCGTGCGGCGGGTCTGCGGGCGATGGCCGAACTCCTCAAGGAAACGCGGGAGTTCACTGCGGTGGTTGCCGGGGACGACATGGTCGCCGCAGGGGCGCTGCGTGCCATTGCCGACGCCGGCCTGAGGGTCCCTGAGGACATCTCGGTCGTCGGGTACAACGACATTCCGTTGGCCGAGGACTTCAATCCGCCGCTGACGACGGTCCGTACGCCCGCCGAGGAGCTTGGTCGGGCCGCCGTGCGGATCGCTCTGCGTGATCCTGAGCATGCCGGTGGGAACCATCATCTGCTCGGTACGCACATCGTCGTGCGCCGTAGCGTCGCTTCACCTCGGGTGCCGTAGGCGACTGCGGGTGGTTTGTGGCTGGCCGCGCCCACGCGGCGGAGCCGCATGTCGATGCAGCCCCGCGCCCCTGAAGGGGCGCTCCCGTCGCCCCCAACTTCATGGAGGACCGAAACCCGTATGACCGCGCCGCATGTGTCGCCCCCCGACGACCCGACGCACCTTCCCGGGCTTCCCCCGACCGACCCGACCCTCTCGCCCCGCACCGGCTGGACCCGCGCCCACTGGGAGGCGATCGCCGACCGGCTCCTCGACGGGCTGCTGCCGTACGCCGCACCGGGCTTCGCCCAGTACCGCCTGCCCGGACCGCCCAGCCACTCCGGCCCCTGGTCCGACGGCCTGGAAGGCTTCGCGCGCTCCTTCCTCCTCGCCGCCTTCCGCATCGCGGGCTCCGGCGGCCGGGTCGGCCCGGCTCTCATCGAGCGGTACGCCACCGGCCTGGCCACCGGCACCGACCCGCACCACCCCGAACACTGGCCCCCCATCACCGACCGCGCCCAGCCCATGGTCGAGGCGGCCTCCGTCGCCATCGCCCTGCACGAGTCCCGCCCGTGGCTGTGGGACCACCTCGACGACGCCGTACGGCAACGGGTGTGCGCCTGGCTCGGCGCCTTCGTCGGCGCGGACGTCAATGACTCCAACTGGCGGCTGTTCCAGGTCATCACCGAGGAGTTCCTCGCCTCCGTGGGCGCCCCGCACAGCCGGGCCGAGATCGACGCCGGGCTGGCCCGCCTGGACGACTGGTACCGGGGCGGGGGCTGGTACACCGACGGCGACGGGCGGAAGTTCGACTACTACAACGCCTGGGCGCTGCACCTGTATCCGGTGCTGTGGGCGCGGATCGCGGGGTCACGGGCGGATACGGCCACCGTGGCTCGCCACCGTGCCCGGCTGCGCGAGTTCCTCGCCGTCCACCAGCACTTCTTCGGCTCCGACGGCGCCCCCGTCCACCAGGGCCGCTCCCTCACCTACCGCTTCGCGACCACCGCCCCGCTGTGGGCGGGCGCCCTCGCCGACGCCACCCCGCTCCCGCCGGGCCGCACCCGACGTCTGGCGTCCGGTGCGCTGAAGCATTTCGCCGAGCGAGGGGTGCCCGACTCGCGAGGCCTGCTCACCCTCGGCTGGTACCGGCCCTTCCTCCCCGTCACCCAGCGCTACTCGGGCCCCGCCTCCCCGTACTGGGCGAGCAAGGCCTTCCTGGGGCTGCTGCTGCCCGCCGACCACCCCGTCTGGACGGCACCGGAGGAACCCGCCGCCGTGGACACCGAGGACGTGACCCTGGCCCTGCCCGCCCCCGGCTGGCTGCTGCACTCCACCGCGGCCGACGGGATCGTACGGCTGGTCAACCACGGCAGCGACCGCCTCCCGCCCCCGCCCGCCACGGCCGACGACAGCCCGCACTACGCCCGGTTCGCCTACTCCAGCGCGACCGCCCCCGAAACGCCGGGCGTCGACAACCACATCGCCCTGCTGGGTCCCGACGGAACGCCCTCCCGGCGCGGACGCATCCATCCCCTCGGCGCCGAGGGCCGGCGGGCCGGATCCTGGCAGGACGGCCGTATCGAGACCGTCAGCGTCGTGCACGGGCCGTGGGAAGTGCGGGTGCACCGCCTCGACGTACCGCCCGACACGCCCGTGCGGGAAGGCGGTTGGGCGGTGGCCGACGACACGGCACCCCCGGTCGCGCGCACCGGCCCCGGCCGGGCGCTGGCCCGCCGGTCGGACGGGCTGACCAGCGCGGTCGTCGGCCTGTACGGCTGGGACGACGCCGAGGCGGCGGTCGTGCGCGGCGTCGGCAGGAACGCCGTGGGCCACCACTCGGCGACTCCGGTGCTCCAACTGCCCGCAGGCGCCCGGCTGTTGGTGACCCTCGTCATGCTGAGCGCGGCCCCGCACCCGCCGCTCACGGGGGCGAGCGCGACCGTCACCGCCGACGGCACCGTGGAGATCCGCTTCCCGGACGGCACCCCGGAGCGGGTGCCCCGCCGGGCTCAGCGGCGCGCCAGAGCCATTGCCTGATCCAGTGCCCGCAGGAACCCGTTGACCGTCCCCCGGTCCCGCACCGCCAGCCGCAGCCACTCCTCGCCCAGCCCGGGGAAGGTGTCCCCACGCCGCACCGCGAACCCGAGCTCGCGCAGGTGCCGGCGAACGGCGGCCGCCCTCGGCAGGCGTACGAGGACGAAGGGACCCTCGGCGGGCTCGACGACCCGGAGTCCGGCCGACGCGAACTCGCCGAGCCCCGCGACGAGATGGGCCCGGTCGGCGGCGAGGCGGTGGGCCGCGTGGCCCGCCTCCGCCAGAGCCGGGGACGACACGCAGGCCTCGGCGGCGGCGAGCGCGGGCGTGGAGACCGGCCACAGGGGCTGGGCGCGTTCCAGGTCGGCGATGGTGTCCGGGGCGGCGAGGACATAGCCGATGCGCAGACCGGCCAGGCCCCAGGTCTTCGTCAGGCTGCGCAGCACGACCAGGCCCGGTACGTCCGTCCGCCCCGCCAGCGCCTCCCGCTCACCCGGCACCGCGTCCATGAACGCCTCGTCCACCACCAACGTCCGCCCCGGCTGGGCGAGTCGGGCGATGGACGCGGCCGGGTGGAGCACCGACGTCGGGTTCGTGGGGTTGCCGATCACCACCAGGTCGGCGTCCTCGGGGACGGCCGCCGTATCGAGCCGGAAGCCGTCCGCCTCCCGCAGCAGCACCCGGTCGACCGTGTGCCCCGCGTCCCGCAGGGCCGCCTCCGGCTCCGTGAACTGCGGGTGCACGACGACCGGCCGGCGCACCTTCAGCGCGCGGGCGAGGAGGACGAACGCCTCCGCCGCCCCCGCCGTGAGCAGCACCCGTTCCGCCGGCAGCCCGTGCCGCGCGGCCACCGCCGCCCGCGCGGCCCGCCCGTCCGGGTAGGCCGCGAGGGAGCCCAGCGACCCGGCGATCAGCTCGCGCAGCCAGGTGGGCGGCGTGTCCGCGCGGACGTTCACGGCGAGGTCGACGAGCGCCGAGCCGTCGTCGCGGACCTCGGCGTCGCCGTGGTGGCGCAGGTCGTGCGCCTCAGTGGGCATGGGAGTGGCTGCCATGGTGGTGGCCGTGGTCGTGATGACCGTCCCCATGGTGGTGGTGGCCGTCGTCGTCCGGGTGGAAGTGCGGCTGCTGGGGCATGCCGACCTTGTCCTCGAAGCCGGGCAGCGCGATGCGGTACACGCACGAGTCGCAGTTCATCCGCAGGTCGCCCTTCAGCGCCTCCTCGTACCGCTCCATCACCAGGTCGAGGAGCTCCGGCTCCGGGCCGATGACGTCCCCCGAGCGCACCTCGACCTCCGGGTGCGCGGCCGCCCAGCCCTCCGTCTGCTGCCGCACCCGGTCCGGCAGGATGCCCGTGAACAGGAAGTAGGGCAGGACGACGATCCGCTTCGCCCCCAGCTTCACGCACCGGTCGAGACCGCTCGGCACATCCGGCGCCGCGAGCGACACGAACGCCGTCTCCACGCCCGCGTATCCGCGCCCCTCCCACAGCAGCCGCGCCGCCTTGTGCACCTCGGCGTTGGCGTCCGGGTCGGTCGACCCGCGCCCGACGAGCAGCACGGTGACGTCGGCCCGGTCGCCGGGCGTGCGCCCCTCCGTGCCGAGCGCCTCGTCGAGCCGCCGTTCGAGGACGGACAGCAGCGACGGGTGCGGGCCGAGCGGGCGGCCGTAGGTGTACGAGATCCCGGGGTGCCGCTCCTTCTCGCGGGCCAGCGCCGCCGGGATGTCCCCCTTGGCGTGCCCGGCCGACACCAGCATCAGCGGCACCGCGGCGAAACGCCGCACGCCCCGCTCGACCAGCTCGGTCACGGCCTCGCCCAGGGGCGGCGGGGACAGCTCGATGAAGCCGCCCGCGACGGGCAGGCCGGGGTGGCGGGCCCCCAGCTCCCGGACGAAGTCGCGGAACGCCTCGGCTCCGGCATCGTCCCGGGTGCCATGACCGGCGATGAGCAGGGCGGGCGGCGGGGTGGTCACGATTTCTCCTCGGAATCTGAAGTGGGGTGGTACAGCAGAGCGTTGAGTGCGGCAGCGGCGACCGCCGAACCGCCCTTCTCGGACACGTTGCTCACGGCGGGCAGCCCGCTCTCGCGCAACGCGGCCTTGGACTCGACCGCGCCGACGAAGCCGACGGGCAGACCGATGACGAGCGCGGGGGAGGCATCGAGGGTCAGCAACTCCTCCAGCGCGGTGGGTGCGTTGCCGATGACCCAGAGCGCGCCCGGGCCGACCTGCTCGTAGGCGAGCCGGATCGCGTGCGCCGAACGGGTCAGCCCCGGCCCGGCCACGGCATCCCTGAGCCGGCACACGGTCTCGCGCCGGGTGATGCCGGCCCCGACCATCTCCACATCCACGACGACGGGCGCGCCCGTGTGCAGGGCCGCGTGCGCCTTCTCCAGGTCGCCCTCGTCCGTGACGAGATCGGTGGCGTACTCCAGGTCGGCCGCGGAGTGGATGACCCGCTCCACCACCGCCCGGGTCAGCGGCGGGAAGTGCGAGGTGTCCAGGCGGGCGCGCAGCCGCCGGTAGGACTCCTCCTCGATGGGATGAACGACGCGGTTCACTCGGCCTCCTGCCAGCGGTAGCCGCGCGGCGTCACCATGCGCCCCGCGATGTCCCGGGTCGCCGTGTTGCCCACCGTCACGACCGTCATCATGTCGACCGTCGCCGGGTCGAGGGTGCCCAGTGTCGTGAGCCGAGCGGACTCGTCCGGCCGTGACGCGTTCCGTACGACACCGACCGGCGTCGTGGGCTCGCGGTGCTCGGCGAGGATCGCGAGGGCCTTGGGCAGCTGCCAGTCCCGGCCCCGGGAACGGGGGTTGTAGAAGGTGACCACGATGTCCGCCTCGGCCGCGGCCCGCACCCGCCGCTCGATGACCTCCCACGGTGTGTGCAGGTCGGAGAGGCTGATCGACACGTGGTCGTGCCCGAGCGGCGCACCGAGGATCGCGGCGGCCGCGAGCGCGGCGGTGACGCCCGGCACCCCGATCACGTCGATGTCGTCGGAGGCCTCGGCGAGCGCGGGGGAGGCCATGGCGTACACGCCGGCGTCACCGCTGCCGATCAGCGCGACCGCCTGCCCCTTCCGGGCCTCCGCGACGGCCGTCCGGGCCCGCTCCTCCTCGGCGCCGAGCCCCGACTCCAGGACCCGCGTGCCGGGCCGCAGCAGGTCGCGGATCTGGTCGACGTACTGGTCGAGCCCTACGAGCACGGAGGCCCGCCGCAGCTCGGCCTTCGCACGCGGGGTGAGCAGGTCCCGGGCGCCGGGTCCGAGCCCGACGACCGCGAGCCGCCCGCGCCCCGGCCGCCGTACGACGGCACAGGTCGCCATCGCCGGCTGCCCGTCGGCGCGCTCCGACTTCCGCTTGGGTACGAGGAGTTCGCCGCCGCCCACGAGAGCGGCGGCCTCGGCGACCGAGGGGGTGCCCACCGCGGCGAGGGGCGCCTCGGAGGGGTTGGGGACCTCGACGGCGGCCAGCTCCTCGGCGGAGTGGGTGACGAGGGGGACGCCGAGGCGTTCGGCGGCCTCGACGATGCCGGGTTCGTCGGCCTTGGCGTCGACGGTGGCGAGTTCCGCGAGGGACTTGGGGGACAGGCCGGCGTCGCCGAGCGCGCTCTCGATCAGCCCGAGCACCTCGTCGACGGGGGCGCCCTTGGAGGCACCGACGCCGACGACGAGGGACGGCGGGCGCAGGACGACCTCGTGCTCGGCGACGGTCTCGACGAGCCGATCCGTCAGACGGACGGTGCAGGAACCCTCGGCGGCGACCGGGAGCGGCGGCAGCGGCCAGGCCAACTCGGCCTTCAGAGCCACCGCTTCACCGTCGAGCAGGGCCCGCGAGACCCCGGCGACATCGCCCTCCACCGGGAACCCGAGCGTGTCCAGACCGGGCAGCCCCACGGCATCGGTCGCCGTCGTCACCACGGGCTCGGCCCCCAGCAACTCCCCGACCTCCCGGGCGAGTTCATTGGCCCCGCCGCCATGCCCGCCGACCAGCGACACGGCGAACCGCCCGCCCTCGTCGACGCACACCACGCCCGGGTCGGTCGCCTTGTCACCCAGCAGCGGGGCGATCAGCCGTACGACCGCTCCCGTCGCGAGAAAGCACACGAGCTGCTCGCACTCCGCGAACGCCCGCCGTACGGCGTCCCCGACGGGCCCGTCGTACACGCGCACGCGCTCCGGCCACGCGGCGACCAGCCGGTCCCGCGCCGCCGCCCCCGCCGCGGTGGCGGAAATGAGGCCGATCACTGGGCAACTCCTTCGCTACGGCCGTCGGGCCTGACACCCCACAGCAGAAAAACGGGATTGGTCGCCGCCAGCCGGGTGACGTCCCCCGGCAGCGGCGCGAGCCGCGACGACTGCAACAGCACTCCGTCGCAGTCGAACCCGGCACTCTTCAGCGCCTCACGGGCGGCCGGTACCCGGTCGAGCGCGGCCATGGCGACGACCACCGTGCGCCGGGCGCGCCGCGCGCAGGCGGTGACGACGGCGGGCAGTTCGCGCCCGCCGCCGCCGACGAACACGGCGTCGGGGTCGTCGGCGAGACCCGCGAGCGCGTCCGGCGCCGCGCCGTGCACCACATGCACGTCCACGCCGTGTGCGGCGGCGTTGGCGCGGATCCGCGCCACCCCGTCGGGTGCCTTCTCGACGGCGACGGCCGCCGCCCCGAGCCGGGCGCACTCCACGGCCACCGAGCCGGAGCCCGCGCCGACGTCCCACACCAGGTCGCCGAGCCGTGGGCCCAGCCGGGCCAGGGCCAGCGCCCGCACCTCGAACTTCGTGATCATCGAGTCGCGGTGCGCGAAGTCGGCCTCGCCCAGAGCCCATCCGGCGGGCCGTACGTCCGGCCCCGCGAGCGTCCGCACCGGGCCGAGCATCCGTGTCCTGTCCAGGCACAGCACGACGCTCACCGCCGTACCCCAGTCACGGGCCGCCGCCTCGGCGGGCGACACCCGCTCCACGCGCTCCCGCTCGGGATCGCCCAGCGCGGAGGCCACCACCAGCACACGCCCGCTGTCCCGCAGGGCCGCACCCAGCTCGGCCGGTCCGGCCCCCGGCCCGGTCAGCACGGCGACCTTGGGATGCGCCCGGCAGACATTGACGGCCGTCCGCGGATCCCGCCCATGCGCGCTGACGACGACCGCGTCGTCCCAGGTCAGCCCGAGCCGCGCGAAGGCGGTGGCGACGGACGACACCCCTGGCCGCACATCCAGCCGCTCCGACCCGAACCGCTCGGCGAGCGCCCGCACGATCCCGAAGAACCCGGGGTCGCCGGAGGCCAGCACCAGGACCGGCCGATCCTTCGCGACGTACTCCTCGACCGTGTCGAGGGCGGCCGAGAGCGCCCCGAGCACGACCCGCTCCACCCCGTCCGGCAGCCGTACGGCCTCCAGATGCCGCCGCCCGCCGACGACCAGCTCGGCATCGGCGAGGACGTCCTCGGGCAGCGGCGCCCCCGTCCCCGTACCGACGACCGTGATCGGCCGCTCGCGGATCGGCCGCTCGGAGGTCACGTGCTCGCCCCGCGCTCGCGCAGCGCCCGCCGCGCCTGCGGGTCGGCCTTCCGGTACCCGTGGAAGTGACCGGGGTGGTAGAGGTGCGAGCGGGTGCCGTGCGCGTCGAGGGCCGGGCCGACCAGGAACAGGGTGTGCTTCCAGAGCTTGTGCTCCTTGACGGTCTCCTCCAGCGTGCCGATCGTGCACTTCACGACGAGCTCCTCCGGCCAGGTCGCCTGGTAGGCGACGACGACCGGCGTCGACGTCGGATACCCGCCCTCCAGCAGCTCCCGCACGAGCTGCCCGCTACGGGCGGCCGACAGGAAGATCGCCATGGTGGTCCCGTGCTTGGCGAACTCCCGCACCTCCTCGCCGGGCGGCATCGGCGTCTTGCCGCCACCGAGCCGGGTGAGGACGACGGACTGCGCGACCTCGGGGATCGTCAGCTCCCGCTGGGCGAGCGCGGCGACGGCGGAGAAGGCGGAGACCCCGGGCACGACCTCGGTCTCGACGCCGATCCCGGCACACCGGTCGAGCTGCTCCTGCGTACCGCCCCAGAGGGCGGGGTCACCGGAGTGGATGCGCGCGACCTTGAGTCCGGCCTCACGGGCCCGCTCGTACACGGCGACGACGTCCTCCAGGGACATGGTCGCCGAGTCGAGGATCTCGGCGTCCTCACGCGCGTGCTGGAGGACCTCCGCCTGCACCAGGCTGGCCGCCCAGATCACGACGTCGGCCTCGGCGATGGCACGCGCGGCGCGGAACGTCAGCAGATCGGCGGCGCCGGGGCCGGCACCGACGAAGGTCACCTTGCCGGTGGGGGCATCGGCCATGGGGAATCGGTCCTCTCCTACAAGGGGGTTCAGGGGATCAGCGGGGACGGGCGGCGGGGCGTTGCCCGGGACGTCGTACGGGCGTCAGAGCTTGCCGCCCCGCCCGCCGTCGCGCCGCGCGGGGGCGATGAGCGTCGAGAGATAGGGAAGGGGCGTGCCGCCGAGCTCGGCGGCCGGCCGGATCGACTCCTCCTCCAGCCCGAGTGCCGACCCCCACACCGCGTCCCCGAGCCGCCCGGTCTCCCGCAGCGCCTCGGCGACCTCCCGCGCCTGCCGGCCGAACTTGTAGGCGACGACGGTGCCGGGCCCGGCGAGAGCCTCCTTGAGCACGGTCGCCCCCGCCGTGACGGGCACGAGCGTGAGCGGCTCGGTCCCCTCGGTCAGCACGGCACCCGACCGCGCGGCGAGGTCCTGCATGGCGGTGATGCCAGGCACGGTCTCGACGACGGTGTCGGGCACCAACTCGCCGATGGTCTGGGCGAGATAGGTGAAGGTCGAATAGACATTGGGATCACCGATGGTCGCGAAGGCCACGGCGGCATGCCCGCGCAGCAGCTCGGCCACCCGCTCGCCCGCCGCGTCCCAGGCGGCCTCGCGCCGCCCCCGGTCGGTCCGCTCATTGAGGGCGAACACGACCCGCACGACCTTCTCCTCGGGCACGTAATGCAGCACGGTCGCCTCGGCGCGTCCACGCTCACCCGTGTCCATCACGGGTACGACGACGACATCGGCGGCCCGCAGAGCGTTGACGCCCTTGACGGTCACCAGCTCCGGGTCGCCGGGACCCACCCCGACTCCGATCAACCTGCTGCTGCTCATGACGTCCGGCACCTCTCCACGAACCGACGGGCGACACCGGGCTGCGAGGCCCAGTGCGTGTGCAGATAACTCGCGTGCACGCCCTGCTGTACGAAACCTTCGACCCGCCGTTGAGGGGCGCGCACCCCCCAGGCGGGCGCCGCCCCCGAGCCGGGCTCGACGACGGTCCGATGAAACTCGTGCCCCCGCATCCGCGTCCCCGCCCCGGCGAGCACACTGTCACTCACGGCGACGGCGTCCCGATACCCGAGCGTGAGCCGCTCGCTCATCCGGGCACCGGCATCGAGCACCCCGCACATGGGCTGCCCGTCCAGCTCCCGACAGAGATAGAGCAGCCCGGCACACTCGGCGGCGACGGGAGCGCCGCTCAACGCGAAGTCACCGATGGCCTTGCGCAGGGGTTCGTTGGCGGACAGCTCAGCGGCGTACACCTCGGGGAACCCGCCCCCGATGACCAAGCCCCGGGTGCCGTCGGGGAGTTGCTCGTCACGGAGGGGGTCGAAGGGGACGACTTCGGCACCGGCGGCGGCGAGAAGCTCGGCGTGCTCGGCGTAGGAGAAGGTGAAGGCGGGACCGCCGGCGACGGCAACGCTCACACGCCGGTCGCCATTCTTCAGCCCGTCTGGGGGTGCCCCCTCTGGGGGAGTTTGAGGACGAGGCCGTTCAGGCCGATCGGGGGTCCAGGGGGCGGAGCCCCCTGGCGGGGTCGAAGGGGCGGAGCCCTTGGAGGTCGGGACGGGAAGGGGCGGCGGGGGCGCTGCATCCATCAGCGGCTCCGCCGCGGGAACCAAGACCTCACCCGCATCCCAAGCCGCACACGACAACACACCCGCACCCCGCGCCAGCGCGACCAACGCCTCCAGATCGCACCCTGCGGAAACCTGCGCCGCCATCGCCCCCACGGCCTCCACAGCGGCAGCGTGCCGCTCGGCGACCGGCACCAGCCCCAGATGCCGCGAAGGCGTATCCACCTGCGCAACCCGCCGCAGCACCCCCAGCACGGGCACCCCGGCCGAGTCCAACGCCTCCCGCAGCAACTCCTCATGCCGATCCGACGCGACCTTGTTCAGGATCACGCCCCCGACCCGCACCTCCGGATCCCACGAAGCGAACCCATGCACCAGCGCCGCAACGGACCGAGACTGCGACGAAGCGTCCACGACGAGCACCACCGGCGCCCGCAGCAACTTCGCCACATGCGCGGTGGACGCCAGTTCCCCTTCCCCCGCGGCCCCGTCGTACATCCCCATGACGCCCTCGACGACAGCGACGTCACACCCGCGCGCCCCATGCAGAAACAACGGCCCGATCAACTCCGGCCCGCACAGATACGCGTCGAGATTCCGCCCCACCCGCCCGGTGGCGAGCGAGTGATACCCGGGATCGATGTAGTCCGGCCCCACCTTGTGCGGAGACACGGCGAGCCCCCGCGCGGTGAGCGCGGCCATCAACCCCGTGGCGACGGTGGTCTTGCCGCTGCCCGAGGAGGGCGCGGCAATGACCAGCCGAGGGACGGACGAGGACGAGGAGGAGGACATCACGCGATCACCACTCGATGCCCCTCTGGCCCTTCTGACCCACATCCATCGGGTGCTTCACCTTGGACATGTCGGTCACCAGGTCGGCGAACTCGACGAGCTTCTCGGGCGCGTTCCGCCCGGTGATCACGACATGCTGGGTACCGGGCCGATCACGGAGCACGTCGACCACCTCATCGGTGTCCACCCACCCCCAGTGCATCGGGTACGCGAACTCGTCGAGCACGTACAGCTTGTACGTCTCGGCCGCCAGGTCCCGCTTGACCTGCTCCCAGCCCTCCCGGGCCTTCTCCTCGTTGTCCATCTGATCGTCACGCTGCACCCACGACCAACCCTCACCCATCTTGTGCCAGTCGACGGACCCGCCCTCACCACTTGCACCGAGCACCCGCAGCGCGTTCTCCTCGCCGACCTTCCACTTGGCCGACTTGACGAACTGGAACACCCCGATGGGCCACCCCTGGTTCCAGGCCCGCAGGGCAAGCCCGAACGCAGCGGTCGACTTGCCCTTCCCGACGCCCGTGTGCACGACGACAAGCGGCCGATTACGACGCTGACGAGTCGTCAGTCCATCGTCCGGCACCACACTCGGCTGACCCTGAGGCACTACGCGGCCCTCCTCTGTACGTCCTTCACCAGTCCGGCGATCGAGTCCGCCCGCAATTCGTCCAGCGTCACCGCCGTACCGCCCAGCTCACCCGCGAGCTGCCCCGCGAGCCCCAGCCGCACGGGCCCCGACTCGCAGTCCACGACCACGGACGCGATCCCCTCGGCGGCGAACAGCCGCGCCGCCCGCCCGGCCAGCGCGACCGGCTCCGGCCCCCCGGTGGCCCGCCCGTCGGTCACGACCACGACGAGCGCCCGCCGGGCCGGATCCCGCAGCCGCTCCACCCGCAGCACGTCATGCGCCTTCAGCAGCCCGGCCGCGAGCGGCGTCCGCCCACCCGTCGGCAGGGATTCCAGCCGGGCCGCCGCCGCGTCCACGGACGACGTGGGAGGCAACGCCACATCGGCAGCAGCCCCACGAAACGTCACCAGCCCCACCTTGTCCCGCCGCTGATAGGCGTCCAGCAGCAGCGACAGCACAGCGCCCTTCACGGCACTCATCCGCTGCCGCGCCGCCATCGACCCCGAGGCGTCCACGACGAACAGCACGAGATTCCCCTCACGCCCCTCCCGCGTCGCCTGCCGCAGATCGTCCCGCCGCAGCACCAGCCCCGGACCCGACCGCCCCCGCGCCCGCTGATGCGGCGCTGCGGCCTGCACGGTCGCCGCCAGATGCAGCTTGGTCAGCGCGCCCCGGGGTCGCCGGGCCCCGGTGGTCCGCCCGTGCTCGGTCCGGGCCCGCGAGCGCCGCCCGGCGGCGCCCTCGCCGATGCCCGGCACGCTCAGCACCTTGGCCCGGAAGGGCTCGGCGGCGCGCACGGCCTGCTGCTCGCCCGAACCGGCCCCCGAAGGCTGCGGCTCCCCGCTCTCCCCGGCCTCGGGACGCGCGGCGGTGTCTCCACCCTGAGGCCCGCCGTCGTCGGACTGCGGCGGCTGCCCGCCACCCCCGCCCCCGGGCCCGTCCGGATCGGGATCCTCGTCCCCCTCCCCGGAGAACTGCTCCAGCGTGTCGTCCAGCTTGTCCTCGTCAAGCCCCGGCGCGTCAAAGGGATTACGCCGCCTGCGGTGCGGCAGCGCGAGCAGCGCCGCCTGCCGCACATCCTCGGCGAGCACATCCGTCCGCCCGGCCCACGCGGCCAGCGCGGTGGCCGTACGGGCCATCACGATGTCGGCCCGCATGCCGTCCACCTCGAAGGCGGCACAGGTCGCCGCGATCTGCCGCAGCGCCCCGTCGCCCAGCCGCACCGACGGCAGCAGCTCCCGCGCCGCCACGATCCGAGCCCGTACGGCGGCCTCCTCGTCAGCCCACCGCGCGGCGAAGGCGGCCGGGTCGTCGTCGTACGCGAGCCGCCGCCGTACGACCTCCACCCGCTGGTCCGGCTCCCGCGAGGCCGCGACCTCGACGGTCAGCCCGAACCGGTCGAGCAACTGCGGCCGCAGCTCGCCCTCTTCGGGGTTCATGGTGCCGACGAGCAGGAAACGGGCGGCGTGCCGGACGGAGACGCCCTCGCGTTCGACGTACGAGGCGCCCATCGCCGCCGCGTCCAGCAGCAGGTCGACCAGGTGGTCGTGGAGGAGGTTGACCTCGTCGACGTAGAGGATCCCGCGGTGGGCGTCGGCGAGCAGGCCGGGCTCGAAGGCCTTCACGCCCTCCGCCAGCGCCCGCTCGATGTCCAGCGCGCCCACCAGCCGGTCCTCGGAGGCGCCGACGGGCAGTTCGACCATGCGGGCGGGGCGCTCGGTGCCCGCCCCGGCCTCGTGCGGCCCGCCCGGGCACGCGGGGTCGGGAGCGCTCGGGTTGCACGAGAAACGGCATCCGGCGACCACCGGCACCTCGGGCATCAGCGCCGAAAGCGCCCGTACGGCCGTCGACTTGGCCGTGCCCTTCTCGCCGCGCACCAGCACACCGCCGACCGCCGGTGACACGGCGTTCAGCAGCAGCGCGAGCCGCAGGTCGTCCTGGCCGACAACGGCCGTAAAAGGGAAGGGAGTTGTCACTTCTCGTCGCCCTCCAAGTCGCCTTCCAGCTCCAGGTAGGTGGCCCGCAGCCGCTCCAGCGTGTCGGCGTCCGGCTCGGCCCACAGCCCGCGGTCGGCGGCCTCCAGGAGCCGCTCGGTGATGCCGCGCAGCGCCCACGGGTTGGACTTCTTCATGAAGTCCCGGTTCTCGGCGTCGAAGACGTACTCGGCCGACAGCTTCTCGTACATCCAGTCGTCGACGACCCCGGCCGTGGCGTCGTACCCGAAGAGGTAGTCCACGGTCGCCGCCATCTCGAAGGCGCCCTTGTAGCCGTGCCGGCGCATGGCCGCCATCCAGCGGGGGTTGACCACGCGGGCGCGGAAGACGCGGTGCGTCTCCTCGCCCAGCGTGCGGGTCTTCACCTGGTCCGGAGTCGCCGAATCACCCACGTACGCCTCGGGGTTCGCGCCGGTCAGGTGCCGCACCATGGCGACCATGCCGCCGTGGTACTGGAAGTAGTCGTCGGCGTCGACGAGGTCGTGCTCGCGCGTGTCGACGTTCTTCGCGGCGACGTTGATCCGCTTGAACGCGGTCTCCATGTCCCCGCGCGCCGCCCGCCCGTCGAGCCCGCGTCCGTAGGCGTAGCCGCCCCAGACGGCGTACACCTCGGCCAGGTCGGCGTCCGAACGCCAGTTCCGGGCGTCGATCAGCGGCAGCAGGCCCGCGCCGTACGCGCCGGGCTTGGAGCCGAAGACACGGGCCGTCGCGCGCCGCCGGTCGCCGTGTTCGGCGGTGTCCTCGTCGGCGTGGGCGCGGACGAAGTTCCGGTCGGCCGGCTCGTCCAGCTCGGCCACCGTCCGCACCGCGTCGTCGATCAGCCCGACCACGTGCGGGAAGGCGTCCCGGAAGAACCCGGAGATGCGCACTGTGACGTCGATGCGCGGCCGCCCGAGCTCCGCCAGGCCGATCACCTCGAAGCCGGTCACCCGGCGCGAGGCGTCGTCCCACACCGGACGGCAGCCCAGCAGTGCGAGGATCTCGGCGATGTCGTCGCCCTGGGTGCGCATCGCGGACGTGCCCCAGACCGTCAGGCCGACGGACTTCGGGTATGCGCCGGTGTCCTGGAGGTAGCGGGCGACCAGCGAGTCGGCGAGCGACTGGCCGACCTCCCAACTGAGCCTGGACGGGATGGCCTTGGGGTCGACGGAGTAGAAGTTCCGGCCCGTCGGCAGGACGTTGACCAGTCCGCGCGTGGGCGAGCCGGACGGACCGGCCGGGACGTAACCGCCGTCGAGGGCCTTGAGGATGTGGCCGATCTCGTCGGTGGTCCTCGCCAGGCGAGGCACGACCTCGTCGCAGGCGAACTCCAACACGGCGACGGCGTCGGGGAGTTCGGCGCCGAGGACGTCACGGACGAGAGCCGGGACGGCCGCCACGTCCCACGACCGGGACTCCATCCCCTCCGCGAGCCGCCGGCACAGCTGCTCCAGCAGGTCGATCGCGTCGGCGGCCGTACGCGACGGGCCCTCGACGAGGTCGGACAGCTCCACCGGCACCTTCACCGGCGCCCCCGGCTCGGCCAGCAACTCCTTCTCGTCGAGCCCGAAATATGCCGCCAGCGAAGCCCGCAGCCCCGGCAGGGCGTTGGCCTGCCCGCCCCACACCTGCGAGGCGCGCAGCACGGCGAGCACGAGGTTGACACGCGGTTCGGCGACCGGCCCGCCGCCGAGGATGTGCAGCCCGTCGCGGATCTGCACGTCCTTGATCTCGCACAGATAGCCGTCGATGTGCATGACGAACTCGTCGAACGTCTCGTCGTCCGGCTGCTCGTCGACATGCAGGTCGTGGTGGAGCTCGGCCGCCTTGACCAGCGTCCAGATCTGCGCCCGGACCGCGGGGGCCTTCGTCGGGTCCAGGTCGGAGACGAGCGCGTACTCGTCGAGGAGCTGCTCCAGCTTGGCCAGATCGCCGTAGGTGTCCGCGCGTGCCATCGGCGGCACGAGGTGGTCGACGACGGTGGCGTGACCGCGGCGCTTGGCCTGGGTGCCCTCGCCGGGGTCGTTGACGATGAACGGGTAGATCAGCGGCAGTTCACCGAGCACGGCGTCCGGCGCGCAACCGCCGCTGAGCCCGAGCCCCTTGCCCGGCAGCCACTCCATCGTGCCGTGCTTGCCCATGTGCACGATCGCGTCGGCGCCGAACGAGTTCTCCAGCCACCGGTAGGCCGCCATGTAGTGGTGCGACGGCGGCATGTCCGGGTCGTGGTAGATCGCGATCGGGTTCTCGCCGAAGCCGCGCGGCGGCTGGATCATGACGACGACGTTCCCGAACCGGAGGGAGGCCAGCACGATGTCGTCGCCGTCCACGTACAGGGAGCCCGGCGGTTCGCCCCACGCCTCCAGCATGGCGTTCCGCAACTCCGGGTCGAGCTTGTCGAACCACGCCCGGTAGTCGGCGAGCGGCACCCGCGCGGGCGCGGCGGCCAACTGGTCCTCGGTCAGCCACTCGACGTCGTGCCCGCCGGCCTCGATGAGCCGGTGGATCAGCTCATCGCCGTTGTCGGGGTACTCGGTGAGGCCGTACCCGGCCGCCTTCAGCGCGTCCAGGACCTGTACCGCCGACGCGGGCGTGTCCAGGCCGACCGCGTTGCCGACGCGCGAGTGCTTGGTCGGGTAGGCGGTGAAGACGAGCGCGAGCTTTTTGTCGGCGTTCGGCTTGTGCTTCAACCGCGCGTGCCGTACGGCGATCCCCGCGACGCGCGCGGCCCGCTCCGGGTCGGCGACGTACACGGGAACGTCGTCCGGGCCCTGCTCCTTGAAGGAGAACGGGACGGTGATGAGGCGGCCGTCGAACTCCGGGATCGCGACCTGCATCGCCGCGTCCATGGGGGAGAGGGCGGCGTCGGACTCGTCCCAGGCGGCCCGCGACGAGGTGAGGCAAAGACCTTGCAGCACGGGGACGTCGAGCTCGGCGAGCCTGCCGATGTCCCAGGCCTCCTCGTCGCCGCCCGCCGACGCCTGCGAGGCGTGCGTGCCGCCCGCCGCGAGGACGGTGGCGACCAGGGCGTCGGCCTTGCCGAGGATCTCGTAGAGCTCCGCGTCCGCACCGCGCAGCGAACCGCAGTACACGGGCAGGGCGTTGGCGCCCCGCGCCTCGATGGCGTCGCACAGGGTGTCCACGAAGGCGGTGTTGCCGCTCAGCTCATGGGCCCGGTAGAAGAGCACGCCGACCGTCGGACGGCCGTCGAGGAGGGGACGCTCGCCGTGGACGCCGTACTCCGGCATCTTCTGCGGCTCGACGAACCCCTCGCCCGTGAGCAGCACGGTGTCGGAGAGGAACCGGGCGAGTTCGGTGAGGTTGGCGGGCCCGCCCTCGACGAGGTACTTCAGCGCCTCGGCCACGACACCGGCCGGGACGGACGACTCGGCCATCAACTCGGCGTCGGGGACGGCCTCGCCGCCCAGCAGGACGGTCGGGACACCGGACGCCTTCAGCTCGGCGAGCCCGTCCTCCCACGCCCGCTTGCCGCCCAGCAGCCGTACGACGGCGATGTCCGCGCCGTCGAGCAGCGCGGGCAGCTCGCCGTCGACGTCCACGCGGGTCGGGTTGCCGATCCGGTAGTCGGCACCGGAGGCGGCGCGGGCCGCCAGCAGATCCGTGTCGGCGGTCGACAACAACAACACAGTGCTCATGCGGGCGCTCCCGGTGGAATGAAAGGCAGTCCTTGCGGCGCGCCCGACTCGATGAGCCGCCAGAGCGCGTCCGTGTCCGCGTGCTGTTCGATCAGATCGCCGAGCCGGTCGAGCTGCTCCTCGCGCAGCGCGGCGAACGACGTGTCGGCGGCCGGCACGAAGCGACGGCCCGCGGCGGCCGCCACCTCACGCAGAAAGGCCCGCCGGAAACCGTCCGACTCCAGCGAGCCGTGCCAGTGCGTGCCCCAGGTCTGACCGATCCGGCAGCCGTCCAGGAAGGGGGTTCCGCCGCTGATCTCGGCGACCCCGTGATGGATCTCGTACCCCTCGACGGGCCCGCCGAGGGCTTCCCCCACCGGCCGGGTGAGGGTCTTCTCCCGGGCGAACCGCACCCGTACGGGCAGGACTCCGAGCCCCTCGACGTGCCCGCGCCGGCTCTCGACCTCGTCCTCGATGTGCTCGCCGAGAACCTGAAAGCCGCCGCAGATGCCGAGGACGGGCCTTTGCTGAGCGGCCCTTCGGACGAGGGCGTCCGCAAGTCCCCGCTCCCGCAGCCAGTCCAGGGCCTTCACGGTCCCCCGCGTCCCCGGAACGACGACGAGATCGGCGTCCGCCAGCTCCTCCGGCCGGTCCACGAACCGCACCACGACACCCGGCTCGGCGGCGAGGGCGTCGACGTCGGTGAAGTTGGACATGAGCGGGACGGCACACACGGCGACGCGGAGCACGTCCTCGCCGACGGGGGCGGAGACCTGGGACTCCCGAACCGCTCCCCGCAGGGAGACCCGCAGCCCGTCCTCCTCGTCGATGCCGAGCCCGTGCTGAAAGGGCAGGACGCCGTACGTGTGCCGCCCGGTGAGGCCGTGCAGCATGTCGAGCCCCGGTTCGAGCAGCGAGACGTCCCCCGGAACTTGTTGACGAGGAACCCGGCAACCAACTCCTGGTCCTCGCGCGACAGCAGCGCCACGGTCCCGAAGAACGAGGCGAAGACCCCGCCACGGTCGATGTCACCGACGACGAGCACGGGCAGCCGTGCGTTGCGCGCGATCCCCATGTTCACGATGTCCGTCCGCCGCAGATTGATCTCGGCGGGAGAACCGGCCCCCTCACAGATCACCGCGTCATACGTGCCCCGCAACTCGGCGAGACAGTCGAGCACGGTCCCGAGGAGTTGCTGCTGCCGCCCGCCGTGATAGCCGCGCGCGCTCAGCTCACCGACCGGCTTGCCCATGAGCACGACCTGACTGCTCTGCTCGCCACCGGGCTTGAGCAGCACGGGATTCATGAGCGCGGTCGGCTCGACGCGACAGGCCTGCGCCTGCATGGCCTGCGCCCGCCCGATCTCGGCCCCTTCCCGCGTCACGAACGAGTTGAGGGACATGTTCTGCGCCTTGAACGGCGCGACCTTGACCCCCTGCCGCACCAGCCACCGGCAGATCCCGGCGGTGACGACGCTCTTGCCGGCGTCGGAGGTGGTGCCGGCGACGAGAAGCCCACCGCCCGTCATGACATACGCCCCTTCACGATGTGGCGCGCGGCGACACTGACGCCGAGCGCGAGCCAACCGACGCGCCGGGAGAGCCGTACGGCACGCTCGATGTCGCGCGTGACGACGGCGCGCCCGGCGGCACCGTTGAGCACGGGCCGGTGCTCGACCCGTCCCCGGTACGACAGGGTCCCGCCCAGCCGCACCCCGAGGGCGCCGGCGAACGACGCCTCGACCGGCCCGGCGTTGGGACTCGGATGCTTGGCGGCATCGGCGCGCCAGGCCTGCACGGCTCCCCGCGGATCGCCCCCCGCCACAGCCGCGAGCACGGCGGTCAGCCGCGCCCCGGGCCACCCGGCGACGTCGTCGAGCCGGGCCGAAGCCCACCCGTACCGCCGGTACTTGGGCGACTTGTGCCCGACCATGGCGTCGAGCGTGTTCACGGCCCGAAACCCGACAAGCCCCGGCACTCCTCCCAAGGCCCCCCACACCAGCGCCCCCACGACCGCGTCGGAGGTGTTCTCGGCGACGGACTCGACCACGGCCCGGGCGATCCCGTCCGCGTCCAGCGCCTGCGGATCCCGCCCGCACAGATGCGGCAGCCGCGCCCGAGCCGCCTCGACATCGCCGGCCTCCAGGGCACGCCCGATGACCTGGGCCTCCCGGGCTAGCGAAGTCCCCCCGACGACGGCCCAGGTGGCGGCGCCGGTCAGCGCGAGGGAGGCGGCGGGAGAGGTACGTACGGCGCGGGCGGCGACGGCTGCGAGCGCTACGGCGCCACCGGCGCACACGGCGGTGTGCAGGGCGCCCCAGCCCCGGTGGTCCCGCCACAACACCCGCTCCACGGCGCCGGCGGCCCGCCCGAACGCGGCGACCGGATGCCCCCGGCGAGGGTCGCCGAGCAGCAGGTCACCGAGAAGTCCGGCGGCGGCGCCGTACGCGAAGACGCGATCGGCACGCATCGGGGTCAGCCGACCGTGGGGTCAGACGCGGGTCTGATACTGCGTGTCGATCGGCAGGCGAGCATCGCGTTATGTCCTCACTCAGGGTGTCCACGCCCTGGTTCGACGAGACCGGCGGCGAGAGTTCCTGGCTCCCGGGGCTTTCTACCCCGGTGACAGTGGCGGGACCGCGCCGGACTTTCACCGGCTTCCTCTTCTGCCGCCGTACATGGCTCCGGAAGTCCACCACGGGGTTGGAAGGGGCGTCAACTTGCCGTTGACCTGCGACAGCGGAGTGTGCAGAACCCCACACCGGGGTGGCTTCCCCACCGTTCGAGGGGACAGGAAACCGCCCTGCCCGCCACCGTCGTCGGACGGTGGCGGGCAGGGCGGATGCAGAGGCGAGGTGCGTCAGGCCACGATCAGATAGATGCCGTACCCGACAGCCGCCGCGCACGCCGCGAAGCACGCGTACGCGCCGGTGACCGCCAGGGCGGCCGAGCCGCCCTGGGCCGAGGCCTTCTCCTGGCGGGACAGGCCCGCGATGCCGAGGGTGAACAGGCCCACCAGGGCCACCGTGACCACGAGGCTGACGCCGAAGACGGAGCCGAGGGCCGCCCAGTCGATCTTCATGATTCTTCTTCCTGGGTAACTGGGGTGAGTAAGCGGCTGGGTGTCAGACCGTGGCCTGCGAAGGCGTCGGCTCGGAGGACGGGGCCGGGATCGTGGCCGCCAGGTCCTCGGTCGCCGCGCCGGCCGTGGGGGGCGGGGTCACGGCGGCCATCGCCGTGGTGACGACGCCCGCCGGCTCGTCGGTCTCGTTGACGTTCGTGTGGTCGACGACCTCACGGCGGGAGAGCTTCCAGATGGCGGCGCTGGAGCCGACCAGGAAGATCGCCACGAGGGCCGTGCCCCAGGCGCCGAAGCCGGTCACGTACTCGGCGAGCGCGCCGACCAGTGCGGCGGCCGGGAGCGTGAGGCCCCAGGCGACGAACATGCGGGTGGCCGTCGACCAGCGGACCACGCCGCCCTTGCGGCCGAGGCCCGCGCCCATCACCGCGCCGGAGACGGAGTGCGTGGTGGAGAGGGAGAAGCCCAGGTGGGACGAGGCCAGGATGACCGTCGCCGCGCTGGTCTGGGCGGCGAAGCCCTGCTGCGGCTGGAGGTCGGTCAGGCCCTTGCCCATGGTGCGGATGATGCGCCAGCCGCCGAGGTAGGTGCCGAGCGCGATGGCCAGGCCCGCGGAGAGGATGACCCACATGGGCGGGTCGGAGTCGGGGGCGAGGGTGCCGCCGGCGACCAGGGCGAGGGTGATGATGCCCATCGTCTTCTGCGCGTCGTTCGTGCCGTGGGCCAGCGAGACCAGGCCGGCGGAGGCGATCTGGCCGGCGCGGTAGCCCTTCTTGGAGGCGTTGCCGTCGGCCTTCTTGCCGAGGGAGTACGTCAGGCGCGTGGCCAGCAGCGCGGCGACGCCCGCGACCAGCGGGGCGGCGATCGCCGGGATCAGCACCTTGGTGACGAGCACGTCGCCGTGGACCGCGCCGACGCCGGCCGAGGCGATGGTGGCGCCGATCAGGCCGCCCATGAGGGCGTGCGAGGAGCTGGAGGGCAGTCCGACCAGCCAGGTCAGCAGGTTCCAGAGGATCGCGCCGACCAAGGCGGCGAATATGACCTCGGGACGGATGCCGGTCTCGTCGACGAGACCTTTGGAGATCGTGTTGGCGACCTCCACGGAGAGGAAGGCGCCGACAAGGTTCAGCACGGCGGACATGGCCACCGCGACCTTGGGCTTGAGCGCACCGGTTGAGATGGTGGTGGCCATCGCGTTGGCGGTGTCGTGGAAACCGTTCGTGAAATCGAACGCGAGTGCGGTTACCACCACAATCGCGAGGATCAGCGAGAAGTTTTCCATTTACCCAGGCAATCGTTCGAGGTCATTGTCCGGACGAACGTAGGTAACCTGAGTGAACGGAAGATGAACTGAGGCAGGCCGCACGGTGTCCGGGGGAGGGGTTGCTCTGCCGGATGGGGGAGTTCCCGCTCCGTCGGCCTCCGTCGGTCAGCGCGCGGCCCAGTCGCCGCAGGGCTAGTAGCCCCGGGCGAACTTCCTCATCTGGGTCATGGACCCGTTGAAGAGATTCTGGTCACCCGGCAGGCTGCCGCTGCCGTTGTCGTACTGCCAGACGGTCCAGAACTGCCATCCGGCCGGCAGTGTCCCCGCGGTCGCGGAGTCGTAGCGGGCTATCCACAGCGCGTGATTCGAGGCGAAGGCGCGGCTGGCGCCGGTACAGGTGTTCCACCAGTGCGTGGTGGTGTAGATCACCGGACGGCGACCGGTCAGCCGCTTCACCTCATTGCTGAAGGACTGGATCCAGCTGACCATCTTCGCCTTGCTCAGCCCGTAGCACTTGTGCTTGCTGTACGGGTTGTACTCGATGTCGAGCGCGGGCGGCAGAGTCCAGCCGTCCGACTTCCAGCCGCCGCCGTTGCGTACGAAGTGCGCCGCCTGCGCCTGGCCCGACGACTTGTTCGGCAGCGCGAAGTGGTACGCGCCGCGTATCAGGCCCGCGTTGCGGGAGCCGTTGTACTGCTGGTTGAAGTACGGGTTGCGGTAGGTGTGGGACTCCGTCGCCTTGACGTAGACGAACTTGGCGCCCTTCGCCTTCGAGCTCTGCCAGTTGACGTTCTTCTGGTGGGACGAGACGTCATGACCCTTGGGCTTGCCGGCCGCCGCGGCCGGAATCTCGACGAGTGCGGTCCCCCCAAGGGTGAGCGCTGCCACGGATGCCGCTATGAGGCGGGAGCGGTGGCGGGACGGTTTGCGATCACGGGCCATATTTCCCCCCGGAATGGCGACGTGCACGACAAATCCCCCAGAGATTACTGGAAGGTCATGGAATGCCGATCGATCCCCGGCCAAGCGTGGGAAGAGGGTGATGTATCCGCATATGTGTACTTCCGGACGTCCGTCTTCCGCCCTAAAGTGCCCCGGCTCCGTCGCGACTTGAGACCGCGTCGCGATCCCGGCCGGCCCCGGCTGGCAGGATCGCCGTATGGCTGAGGAGCGGCGGGACCAGCGGGGCGCGCGGGATGCGCGGGAGGGTGCACAGGAAGTGGGGGAGCCGTGGGGCAGGCGTGTGCGCCCCGAGGAGGCGGATGCCTGGGAGTCCCTCGTGGCGACGGCCCGCCGGACCGTGTCCGAGGGGCTGGTCGTCGGCACCTCCGGCAATGTCTCGGTGCGCGTCGGTGACACGGTGCTGGTCACGCCGTCCGGAGTGCCGTACGACCGGCTGGCGCCGCAGGACGTGACAGGGGTCGACCTGGACGGCAGGCAGGTGCTGGGCGCGCTGGTGCCGACGAGCGAGCTGCCCATGCACCTCGCCGTCTACCGCGCCACGGACGCCGGCGCCGTCGTCCACACCCACGCGGTCCACGCGACGGCCGTCTCGACCCTGGTCCCGGAGCTCCCGCTGATCCACTACATGGCGGGCGCCCTCGGCGGCCCCGTCCGGGTTGCCCCGTATGCGACGTACGGCACCCAGGAGTTGGCCGAGAACATGCTCCAGGCCCTCACCGACCGCACCGCCTGCCTCCTCCAGAACCACGGCACGATCACCTACGGCACGAGCCTGGACCAGGCCTACGACCGCACAGCCCAACTCGAGTGGATGTCCCGCCTGTGGCTCACGGCGTCGTCGGTACCGGGGCTCACGCCGACGCTGCTGTCGGAGGGGCAGGTGGCGGAGGCGGGGGAGCGACTTCGGGGGTATGGGCAGCGGGGGTGACGGGTGCTGCCACTTTTCGGCGCCGGCCCGCATCTCCCAGCCTGTCCGGCGTTTGAGGACGAGGCCCTTTCGGGGCCGAAGCGGGGGTCTGGGGGCGGCAGCCCCCAGGGATGGGACGGGTAGGGGCGGCGGGGCGAAGAAAACGGGACCTCACTCCAACCCGCCCTCCCACTGGCCGCTCTCCCCGTCCGCCCGGACACTGGAACACGTGCGCACTGTCAAAGCGACGGCCGCCGCCGTCACCGTGGCCCTGGGCGCCGGCGCCGCCACCGTGGCGGCCGGCCGATTCGCCAGCGGAGCCGCGCTGACCGCGCCCGCGGGCCGCCCCCTGCCCACCGAACCCAAACTCACCGTGCACGCCACGGCCGCCGGCCAGATCGCGCTCACCCGCGACCTGGCCTCCCTGCGACCCGGCACCTACGGCCTCTCCGGCGACGGCTCACACGCGGTCGTCGGCCCCGTCCTCGCCACGGCGAACCACTCCGCCGACACCGTCGTACGCCGCCTGGAACGCGTCACGCACGGCACCCTCCAACCCGGCGACAGCGTCTGGCTCACCCCCAACGTCCACGTCGGCAACCCGAGCGCCGCCCTCGGCCTCGACCACGCCGACGTCGACATCCCCGGCGAACTCGGCGCCCTGCCCGCATGGTTCGTCCCCGGCGCCCGCGACACCTGGATCATCGCCGTGCACGGCCTCGGCACCACCCGCGAACAGGCCATGAACGTCATGGAGTTCCTCAACGGCCGCCACTTCCCGGTTCTCGCCCTCGCCTACCGCGGCGACCTCGGCGCACCCCGCCCGCCGGACGGCCTGAACCACCTCGGCGAGACCGAGTGGCGCGACCTGGACGCGGCCATGCGCTACGCCGTGCGGTACGGCGCCAAGCAGCTCGTCCTGCTCGGCTGGTCCACCGGCGCGACGATGGCGCTGCGCGCCGCCGCGCACTCCGGGCTGCGTGACCATGTCTCGGGCCTCGTCCTGGACTCCCCGGTGCTCAGCTGGGAAGCCACCCTGCGCGCCCTCGCCACGGCCCGCCACACGCCCAGCGCGCTGCTGCCGCTCGCGGTCCGCGCGGCACAGGGCCGCACCGGCCTGAGCGCCGACCGCGGCAACGACACCGGCGCCCCCGACCGCCTCACGGTTCCGACGCTGATCTTCCACGGACCCGACGACAGGGTGGCCCCCTGGGCCCTCTCCCGCCGGCTGGCCGACGCCCACCCCAACCTGGTGGCCCTCAACACGGTCAAGAACGCTCCCCACGCCGCCATGTGGAACGCCGACCCCGAGTCCTACGAGGAGTCCCTGCGCCGCTTCATCACACCGCTCATGTGACGCAGCCGAAGCGACACCCCTCCGCACCTGCTCCGACCTTGTCCCGCACCCGCCTCCCCACACCGGTCCCACGGATTCCGTTTAACCCCGTACCACTGGCCTGTTATGAGTCCCTCGCCGCCCGCCGGGCCCCGTGCGTTGGCCATCCCCGTCGCCCCTCGTGACATTCCGTTTGGGTTTTCGGACCGTCAACCGGAAGACTGCACCCGTGACGTCCCGTATCCCGCGCGACTCCAGGCTTCGACTCGTCCGCCCGCGACCCCTGGCCGCCGCCCCCAGAGCTGTGAACCAGCGGCGCCCACGCCGCCCCGCGCCCCGTCCTCCGGAGGGCACCCCGGCCCGGTCCGAGCTGGCCAGAATGGCTCGCTCCGGTCTGGCCGGCGCGGCCCGCGTCGCCCACTGGGCCGACGCCGCGCTGCGCCCCGGCGGTGACGGTGGGAACCCCGACGGCAAGGGCACCCTCTCCGACGCGACCGCCGAACGCGCGGCCCAGGACCTCGGCCTGACCGTCGCTCAGGTCCGCGCCGACTGGGACACCGCCCGCCTCGCGGGCCTCGTCGAGGTGCACGGCGACAGCGCCCGCCCCGGCTGGCGGCTGCGCGCCTGGGACCGCGACGACAGCGCCGTACTGCGCGGCTGGGTCGCCCTCTTCGACGCCTGGTCGCTCGCCCACCCGGAACCCGAGCAGCACGAGCACGCCGCCGCCGTGGCCGACGTCGTCTCGGCCATGCCCCAGGTGCTCTCCTTCCTGCAGCTGTCCGCCGGCCCGGTCCCGGTGGAGCAGCTCCTGGACCTGCTGGAGCAGCGGGTCACCGAACTGCGCACCGAGCGCTGCGAGATCCCCTACGGGCCGCAGCCGCAACCGGAGCCGGTCGCCGACGCGCCCGCCGTGGAGGACACGCCCCTCGCCCCCCTCCTCGACTGGGCCCTGCACGCCCTCGCCTCCGTCGGCGCCCTCACCTACGGCGACGGCCAGGCCACGCTCACCCCGCTCGGCAACTGGGCGGTCTGGGTCAAGCTGGAGCAGATCTGCGTCGCCGCCCAGAGCCCCGCCGGGAACATCGAGCAGTCCGCCGAGGACATGCTCCGCGGCTGCGCCCAGCTCCGCCCGAACGCCGCCCGCGACGAATACCGCGCCTGGCTCGCCGCCCGCCCCGTCGGCAGCGCCGTCACCGAACTCCTCGACGCCGCCCGGGGCGAGGACGCCCTGCTGCGCGGCCTCGCCTTCGAGGCGCTGCGCGTCGTCGGCGCCCCCGCCGAGCCCGACGTGCGTGCCGTCCACGACGAGCCGACGCTGCGGCCCTACGCCCTGCTGTGGCTCGCCGAGCACGACGGCGTCGACCCCGAGGACGCCCACGAGGTGCTCACCCGGGAAGAGGCCACCTGGCTGTGGGTCGACACCGCCGCCGCCGTCGCCGACCACGGCGAGGCCCCGATGCTCGTACGGCACCTGGAGTCCGCGGTGCAGCCGACGGTGCCGATGCTCCTGGACGAGGTGCGTGCCGTCGGCCATCCCCGCACCGTGCAGGTCCTGGTCGCGCTCGCCGCCGCGCACCCCGACCCGGCGCTCGCGAAGGCCGTACGCCGCGCCGCCTTCCAGGTGCACACCGGGGGGAACTGAGCCGGACCGGCGTCAGCCCTTCATCTCAGGGGCGTAGGTGCCGAAGCTCCACACATTGCCCTCGACGTCCCGGGCCATGTAGTCCCGCGAGCCGTAGTCCTGGTCCGTCGGGGGCATGAGGATCTCCGCGCCGTGCTCCACGGCCCGTCGGTGGTGTGCGTCGACGTCGTCCACGACGACGTACACCCCGGTCGTGCCCGCGTCCTTCATCACCTTGTCGAAGGCGCTGCCGGTGCCCTTCGAGCCGAGCATCACCGCGCCGTTGCCCTGCACCAGCTCGGCGTGTGCCACCGAGCCGTCCTCGGCCTCGTACACCGCCAGCTCCGTGAAGCCGAAGGCCTCCGTGAGCTGCTTGATCGCCGCCTTCGCGTCCGCGTACAGCAGCGTCGGGTAGATGCTCGGACGCCCACCGCTCGTGCCCGCCATGCCGATCACCCCTTCGTGATCCATCGCAGTGATCCTTGCTCGTGATCCTTGCTGTCGACTGCCGGAATTCCGACCCGCAGCCAGTCTTGCAGCGACCACTGACAACGGCCCGTGAGCCGAGGCCGCCATGCGGGGGACAGCCCGGGCCCCCCTCGCCGTGTCCCGACGGCAAGCCCCGCCCCTCGCCGCGAGGGTGGCTACGCTCTGCGCCGGGTCCGCTGGAAGCGGGTTCCGGGACGGGCCCAGAAGGCTCCGAGACGGGCTCCAAGGGGGCGTGATGGCCGCTCTGCCGGTCGAGGCGGTCGACGCGACTGCGGCTCTCGGTGCCGCTCCCGAGCCCCCCGCAGCCCCCCGATCCCGACTGCTGCCGACGGTTCTGGCCCTCCTCCTCGCGGTCCCGCTCCTGGCGCTCGCCCACCACGCACGCCCCACCCCCTACGGCGACCACCTCACCGTCCATGCCGGCCACGCGCGCGGGGATCACGCCGCCCCCCGGCACCCGACGCCACCGCCCCCGACAGCTCTGCGCACACGCGCCGCGACCTTGGAGGCCTACGCCCCCCGCACCGGCACGACCCTGTGGCGCTACACCCGCGAAGGACGCCGCCCCCTCACCTCACTCCACGCGCGCGGGGAGGCCATCACGCTCTGGGACGACGGCATGGTCACGGACACCGACGGCCGTTCCGTGCGCTGGCACCGCGCCCTGCCCGCGGCCGCCGAGTGGCTCCCGGCCCAGGGCGGCACCGGAGTCCTGCGCCCCCTCGGGCGCGGCATCCTCGGTGTCGTGACGCCGCGCGGCGTCCTGGCGTACCGCATCGCCGACGGCGATCTGCGCTGGGTGCTGCCCGCCCGTGAGGGTTGCGCGTTCGAGCCCGCACGTGCCGTACATCACGATGGGGCTCTGCTCGTCGCCCAGCCCTGCTCCCACGCGGCCTGGACCGCCCAGCTCATCGCCGTGGACGACCTGGGACGGGTCGCCCCGCACCGCAGACCGCTCGGCAATGAAGTCGTCATGGAAGGCAGCGGTTCCCGGCTCGAACACCCGAACCCAGAAAAAGTGGTTGCACAGCCCCGTTAGACTGACCGCATGGCCATTCTCCTCGCGCATTAGACGGCGGGAACGTCCTCAGCCGCCCTTCCCGCCACCTACCCCCGCTCTGGAGTCTGTCCGTGATCTCCGCCTCCGGTATCGAGCTGCGCGCCGGTGCGCGCGTCCTCATCGAGTCCGCGACCTTCCGCGTCGCCAAGGGCGACCGCATCGGCCTCGTCGGCCGCAACGGCGCCGGCAAGACGACCCTCACCAAGTGCCTCGCCGGCGAAGGCATCCCCGCCGGCGGCACCATCACCCGCTCCGGCGAGGTCGGCTACCTCCCGCAGGACCCCCGCACCGGCGACCTCGACGTACTCGCCCGCGACCGCGTCCTGTCCGCGCGCGGCCTGGACGTACTGATCCGCAAGATGCGCGAGAACGAACAGCGCATCGCCAACGGCCAGGGCGCGACCCGCGAGAAGGCGCTGAAGCAGTACGAGCGCCAGGAGACGGAGTTCCTCACCAAGGGCGGGTACGCCGCCGAGGCCGAGGCCGCCACCATCGCCGCCGCGCTCAACCTGCCCGACCGGGTGCTCGGCCAGCCGCTGCACACCCTCTCCGGCGGTCAGCGCCGCCGTATCGAGCTCGCCCGCATCCTGTTCTCGGACGCCGACACCCTGCTGCTCGACGAGCCGACCAACCACCTCGACGCGGACTCGATCGTCTGGCTGCGCGACTACCTGAAGACCTACCGCGGCGGCTTCATCGTCATCTCCCACGACGTCGACCTGGTCGAGACGGTCGTCAACAAGGTGTTCTACCTGGACGCCAACCGCGCCCAGATCGACGTCTACAACATGGGCTGGAAGCTCTACCAGCAGCAGCGCGAGGCCGACGAGAAGCGCCGCAAGCGCGAGCGGCAGAACGCCGAGAAGAAGGCCGCCGCACTCCACTCGCAGGCCGACAAGATGCGCGCGAAGGCCACCAAGACCGTCGCCGCACAGAACATGGCCAAGCGCGCCGACAGGCTCCTCGCGGGCCTCGACGCGGTGCGCCAGCAGGACAAGGTCGCCAAGCTGCGCTTCCCCGAGCCCGCGCCCTGCGGGAAGACCCCGCTGATGGCGGAGGGCCTGTCGAAGTCGTACGGCTCGCTGGAGATCTTCACCGACGTCGACCTGGCCATCGACAAGGGCTCGCGCGTGGTCATCCTGGGCCTCAACGGCGCGGGCAAGACGACCCTGCTGCGCCTGCTGGCCGGGGCCGAGCAGCCGGACACGGGCGCGGTCGTGCCCGGCCACGGCCTCAAGCTCGGCTACTACGCCCAGGAGCACGAGACCCTCGACCCCGAGCGCACCGTCCTGGAGAACATGCGCTCGGCGGCCCCCGACCTCGATCTCGTCGAGGTGCGCAAGACGCTCGGCTCGTTCCTCTTCTCCGGCGACGACGTCGACAAGCCCGCCGCCGTCCTCTCCGGCGGCGAGAAGACCCGCCTCGCCCTCGCGACCCTGGTCGTCTCCTCGGCCAACGTCCTGCTCCTCGACGAGCCCACCAACAACCTCGACCCGGCCAGCCGTGAGGAGATCCTCGGCGCGCTGCGCACCTACAAGGGCGCGGTCGTGCTCGTCACCCACGACGAGGGCGCCGTCGAGGCGCTCCAGCCGGAGCGGATCATTCTGCTGCCGGACGGTGTCGAGGACCTGTGGGGCGCCGACTACGCGGATCTCGTCGCCCTGGCTTGATCGAATACGTGATCACCGGCGTATGGATCATTCGGCCCATCGGTGATCCATCATCTGTGTGAGATCTCCTCGTACCGAGGTGTGTACTACATCGATTTCACGGCCGAGTCCTTTATCGACAAGGGCTCGGCCGTCGTGCGTCCCTGACCTGGTACTTCGCGAAAGAACCCGTTCGGCCGTACGGACAACTCGCGGCGGAATTGAAGATTCCGCTTGTGGGGATGTGCTCCTGTCGTCAAAACCAGGTCTCACGGACCTTGCCGAATGGGTGGCCATGAAGGCCCGGAGGGGTGATCATGAGGAGACCAGAGCGCACTTCCCATGAGGAGGCACGGGTGGCCGAGACTCTGAAGAAGGGCAGCCGGGTAACCGGCGCCGCGCGCGACAAGCTCGCGGCAGACCTGAAGAAGAAGTACGACTCCGGTGCGAGCATTCGGGCACTGGCCGAGGAAACCGGCCGCTCGTATGGCTTCGTGCACCGGATGCTCAGCGAGTCGGGCGTCACGCTCCGTGGGCGTGGCGGTGCGACACGAGGCAAGAAGGCCGCCGGCTGAGACCGGGAGGCCCATCGGCTTCGATGGTGGCCACCCGGTCGGTCGGCTGATCGGCCGGGTGGTTACTGTGCAGTCACTTAGGGGGTGCCCTCCCGGGCATCCCGTGATGACCGCACGCATCGGAGGCACCCCATGGCTTCGGCCGACCAGGAACTCGCTCCCCTGCTCGACAAGAACGGCGTACGGCTCACCTTCGACGGCGCGATCGCCACGGTGACGCTGAACAACCCGGCCAAGCGCAACGCGCAGAGCCCCGCCATGTGGCGGACGCTCGCCGAGGCCGGGCAGTTGCTGCCGGGCAGCGTGCGTGTCGTCGTGCTGCGTGGTGAGGGCAAGTCCTTCTCCGCGGGGCTCGACCGGCAGATGTTCACGCCCGAGGGGATCGAGGGCGAGCCGTCCTTCATCGAGCTCGCGCGTAGCAGCGACGCCGAACTGGACGCCGCCATCGCCGAGTTCCAGGAAGGCTTCACCTGGTGGCGGCGCAACGACATCGTGTCCATCGCCGCCGTACAGGGCCACTCCATCGGGGCGGGCTTCCAGCTCGCGCTCGCCTGTGACGTGCGCGTCGTCGCCGACGACGTGCAGTTCGCCATGCGTGAGACCAGCCTCGGGCTGGTGCCGGACCTGACGGGCACGCATCCGCTGGTCGGGCTGGTCGGCTACGGCCGTGCGCTGGAGATCTGTGTCACCGGCCGTTTCGTGCTCGCCGAGGAGGCCGTGAGCAGCGGCCTGGCCAACCTCGCGGTGCCCGCCGAGCAACTCGACGACGCCGTACGGGATCTGGCGGGGGCCATCGTGGCCGCGCCGCGGGATGCCGTGATCGAGACCAAGGCGCTGATTCGTGGTGCCGTGGACCGGACGTACGACGAGCAGCGCGGCGCCGAGCGTGCCGCGCAGGCGCGGCGGCTGCGGGACCTGGCCGGCCTCGGCGAATGAGCCATGCGCTGATCAGCCGACGGCCGTGATCAGCACCGCCACCGTCGGGCGATCGGCCAGCGCCTCGCCTACCCACTCGCGGACCTCCCGGGCCACTTCCACAGGCCGGCGGTCCGCGCTCACCGCGATCTCCACGCGCACGTGACGGCGCGGCAGGGCGGCCTCGTCCTGCCGTTCCTCGATGTGCATGGCACGGCCCAACCCGCCCAGAGCGCCCGTCAGCTCGGTCACGCCTGGTACCGCCAGGGCCGCGGCGGCGACGCGCTCCTCGTCGGGGCTCCCGGGCTCGGCGGCCCGCGTCGGCTCGGGCTGCCGTACGGGAGCGGGTTCCGCGTCCTCGTCGAGCAGGGCCGTCACGCGTAGGTCCACCTCGGTCACTGTCAGGCCAAGGCTTTCCGTGGCCGCGGTGGCCAGCAGGTCACGCAGCCGATCCGCCGTCGTGGGCAGCGCCTCGGCCGCCGTCGCCGCGAAGTCCGCCGTCACCCGTAGGGGCCCGGGCGGCAATGCGCTCGGCGGCGGGGGTACGGCCGCCTCTTCGGCGTCGTCCGGGTCGATGAGCGCGATCCGGAGCGCGTCCAGCCGTACCCCGCGCATGTCCTCGGCCGCGCGCCGCAGTACCGACTCGGCCGCCTCCTCGGAGATCCACGCGCCGTCGTGCGGGCCGCCCAGGGGCAGGAGCCTGCCGAGGCGGAGCTGTCGTTTCACTGCCTGCGTCCACCGGTCTGTCGTCGTCATTCCTCCAGCCTGCCGCATCCCTGGCGCGCGATCGCGTAACCATGACTAACGTGGTCAAGGGAGGACAACCGAAAAGGACGTGCTGCCATGACTGAGACGACGGAGCAGACCCGGGGGACGGAGGGCGAGGCCCTCAGCACACGAAAGACCCAGGCGCCCAGGCGCGGCGGGGGAGACCCCGGTGCCCGGGGGCGGACGACCATCGCGGACGGCGTCGTGGAGAAGATCGCCGGGATGGCCGCACGTGATGTCGACGGCGTGCACGCGATGGGCAGCGGACTGTCGCGGACCCTCGGGGCCGTGCGCGAGCGGGTGCCCGGCGGTGGACCGAAGTCGGTGACGCGGGGCGTGAAGGCCGAGGTCGGCGAGGTGCAGGCCGCGCTCGACCTGGAGATCGTCGTCGAGTACGGCGTGTCGATCGCCGACGTGGCCCGGGATGTCCGCGAGAACGTGATCACCGCGGTCGAGCGGATGGCCGGCCTCGAAGTGGTCGAGGTCAACATCGCGGTGAGTGATGTGAAGCTTCCGGAGGAAGAGGAAGAGGAACCGGAGCGCAGGATCCAGTGAGGCATCGGCGACCGACAACTCGGCGGCGGAAGCCGTTGAGGAGCTGAGGAGCGCACCATGAGCATGGCCGTGGTCGGCATGATCGCCGGCATGGTACTGGGCTTCGCCGGGTACTTCGGCGGATTCGGCGCCTTCCTGCTGGTGGCGGCCCTGGGCGCCGTCGGTTTCGTCGCCGGGCGGTTCCTGGAGGGCGAGTACGAGTTCGGTGACTTCTTCCGGCGCCGTGACGAACGGCGGCGGTGAGGCCGGTGAGCGCGGGGGCCGGAGAGCTCGGCAGACCCCTTCCCGTCGTTCCGCCGGGTGAGCGCGGGGCGACCCGGATCGCCGACCGGGTCGTCGCGAAGATCGCCTCGCAGGCCGCGCGCGAGGCGGTGGGGAAGTTGGCCGAGGACGCCGACCGGCCCTACGCCGACGTCGTCGTCGCCCACGACACCGCCCGCGTCCGTGTCCACCTCGAACTCGACTACCCCACCGACATCGGCGCCCGATGCGCCGCCGTGCGTCGGCATGTCGCGGAGCGGGTAGGCGCGTTGGTGGGCATGGAGGTGCCGGAGGTCGCCGTGCACGTGGAGCGGCTGCACCCGGCGCCCGGACAGGGCGCGGCACACGGGAGGACGCGATGAGCGAGTCCCAGGGCTCCGAGGGCACCACACAACGACTGCCGGTCATGGAGAAGACGACCGGACCCGACCACCCCCTCGACCAGTCGGCGTCGGCGGCGGACTACGAGCCGCCGCCCCCGGTCGACGGCAAGGGCGGCGGCGCGGGCCGCTTCTGGTCGGCACGCCGGATCCCGGCCGCGATCACGGCGCTCCTGCTCTTCCTCGGCGCCGGCGTCTTCCTGTACGATATCGCCGCCGTGCGCGCCGACCGGTCCGCCATGCGCTGGCGCCGCGAACTGGCCCACCAGCTCGCCGAACGCCCCCTCGACGACATCTGGGTGCTGGTCGGCGCGGGCGTCGCCGCGGTCCTCGGCCTGTGGCTGCTGGTCCTGGCCACCACGCCTGGCCTGCGCTCGGTCCTGCCGATGCGGCGCACCCACCCCGACGTCCGCGCCGGCCTCCACCGCGACCTGGCCGCCCTCGTCCTGCGCGACCGGGCCATGGAGGTCCCCGGGGTCCAGTCCGTACGGGTGCGGATGGGCCGCGCCAAGGCCGATGTCCGCGCGGTCTCGCACTTCCGCGACCTGGACGACGTACGCGCCGACCTGGACGCCGTACTCGCCGACGCGATCAGGGGCCTGGGGCTGGCCCGGCCGCCCTCGCTGTCGGTGCGGGTACGGCGGCTCGGACGGAAGGGGTGAGGGCCGTGCTCAGGGTGGTCAACCGGGTGCTGATCGGGCTCGTCGGGCTGGTGCTGCTCGTGATCGGCGGCTCCGTACTGGCCGTGGGACTGGGGCTGGAGCCCCCCTCCTGGTGGATCCACGACAGCCGGCACGACGTCCTGCTCAGCGACGCCGAGCGGACGCGCTGGCGGGACGACGGCTGGTGGTGGCCGACCGTCATCGCCGTACTCGCCGTCCTGGTCCTGCTCGCCCTGTGGTGGCTGACCTCGGTCCTGCGCCGGCGCCGACTCGCCGAGGTCCTGGTCGACACCGGCGACGGCGAGGGCGCCCTGCTGCGGGGCCGGGCCCTGGAGGGCGTGCTGGCGGGCGAGGCGGGGGGCCTGGAGGGCGTCCAGCGCGCCCCCGTCCACCTACGGGGCAGGCGCAGCGCCCCCGAGGCCCAGGTGCGCCTCCTGCTGGAACCGCACGTGGACCCGGGCACGGCCTTGAACGACCTCACCACCCAGGCCCTGACCCACGCCCGCAATTCAGCGGGCCTGGCGTCACTGCCGACAGAGGTTCGCTTGAAGGGCGTCAAGCACCGTGCGGAAAGGGTCAGTTAGAACCCGTGCCGCATCCCGCCATCCACAGGCAACATGATCCCCGTCAGATAAGACGCGGCCGGAGACAACAAAAACGCCGCCGCACGCCCGAACTCCTCCGGCATCCCATACCGCCGCAGCGGAATGCGGGCCTCATTCGCCGCCCGAGTGGCCTCCGGGTCAGCGGACATGCCGTCCAGCTCCCGCACACGATCCGTGTCGATACGGGACGGAAGCAGTCCCACGACCCGAATTCCCCGCGGCCCCAACTCATCCGCGAGGGACTTGGCGAACCCGGCGAGCCCCGGCCGTAGCCCATTCGAAATGGTCAGCCCCGGAATCGGTTCATGCACCGACCCCGACAGCACGAACCCGATGACCCCGCCGTCCTCCAGTTCCGTCGCTGCCGCCCGCGCGAGCCGAACCGCACCGAGGAACACCGACTCGAACGCGGCCTGCCACTGCTCGTCCGTGTTGTCGGCGACGAACCCGGCCGGTGGCCCACCGACACTCACGAGGATGCCGTCGAAGCCCCCGAACGCATCCCGCGCGGCAGCGATCAACCGTGCCGCCGCGTCCGGGTCGGAGTTGTCGACGGCCAGCCCGAGGGCGTTCGGCCCCAGCTCGGCCGCGGCGGCGGCGGCCCGCTCCTTGTCCCTGCCGGTCAGCACGACCTTCGCCCCGTCGGCCACGAGCTCACGTGCCGCCGCGTTGCCCAGTCCACGGGTGGCCCCCGTGACGACGTACACCCGGTCCTTCAGTCCAAGATCCATGGCCCCTATCCTGCCCCGTCGCCCCCGAACAGGGCGAGGGCGGTGTTCACCAGGCCGATGTGACTGAAGGCCTGCGGGAAGTTGCCGAGCTGGCGTTCGGCCACCGGGTCGTACTCCTCGGACAGCAGGCCCACGTCGTTGGCGAGCCCCACCAGCCGGTCGAACAGCTCGTGTGCCTCCCGCGTACGACCCGTCATGTGCAGCGCCTCCGCGAGCCAGAACGAGCAGGCCAGGAACGTGCCCTCGCCGCCCGGCAGCCCGTCGACCGTCGTCTCGTCGGTGCTGTAGCGGCGCAGGAAGCCGTCGTGGCTGAGCTCGGCGCGGATCGCGTCGATGGTGCCGGTGACGCGCGGGTCGTCCGGCGGCAGGAAGCCGACGCGCGGGATGAGCAGCAGCGCGGCGTCGAGTTCGCGGGAGCCGTAGGACTGCGTGAAGGTGTTCCGCTCGGCGTCGTAGCCCTTCTCGCACACCTCGCGGTGCACCTCGTCGCGCAGCTCGCGCCAGCCGTCGAGGTCGCCGTTCAGCTTCGGGTTCTTCTCCAGGGTGCGCACGGCCCGGTCCGCGGCCACCCACACCATCACTTTCGAGTGCACGAAGTTGCGGCGGCCGCCGCGCACCTCCCACAGCCCCTCGTCCGGCTGCCGCCACTCCGCGCGCAGCCACTCCATGAGGGAGGACTGGATCGCC
Source organism: Streptomyces sp. DT2A-34 (assembly GCF_030499515.1). Lineage (NCBI taxonomy): Bacteria > Bacillati > Actinomycetota > Actinomycetes > Kitasatosporales > Streptomycetaceae > Streptomyces > Streptomyces sp. DT2A-34. Next base: position 7,974,970 of record NZ_JASTWJ010000001.1, read on the forward strand.
CACATGTGCGGCTTGATGGGCAGGCCCGCGTCCCGGGCCAGTGCCAGCGTGTCCATGACCTCGCCGTACACGTCCAACTGCAGCTGTTTCACGGCCTCGTTGCCGATGCGTACGGGGCTGGAGCCGGCGAAGCCGGGCAGCCACGGCACCTCGAACTCGGGCAGCCGGCGCTCGCCCGCCAGGCCGTACATGATCTGCAGGTCGGCCGGGTCGCCGGCGACCGCGCGCAGCAGCCAGTCGCGCCAGGCCTCGGCCTCCTCCCGATAGCCCGCCGACAGGCCCACGTTCAGCAGGAGGGTGGAGTCGCGCAGCCAGCAGTAGCGGTAGTCCCAGTTGCGCACGCCCCCCGTCTCCTCGGGGAGCGAGGTGGTGGGGGCGGCGACGATGCCGCCGGTGGGCCGGTAGGTGAGGGCCTTGAGGGTGATCAGGGAGCGGACGACGGCGTCGCGGTACGGGCCGTCGTAGCGGCACTGCCCTGCCCACTTCCGCCAGTCCCGGACGCTGGCGCGCAACGCCTTGTACGGGTCGACGAGCGGCGGGCGCGGCTCGTGCGAGGGGTGCCAGGTGAGGACGAACGCGACCTTCTCCCCCTTCTCGACCGTGAACTCCGAGTGCGTACCGAAGTCCTTGCCCCAGGTGTGTACATGGGGTTCGCTGCGCAGCCAGACCGAGTCGGGGCCGGCGACGGCCACCCGGTGCCCGTCGGTCTTGCGCACCCAGGGCGCGATCGAGCCGTAGTCGAAGCGGAGCCGCAGGGTGCTGCGCACGGTGACGCGGCCGTCGAGGCCCTCCACGATGCGCACGAGGTCGGGGGCGCGGTCGCGTTGGGGCATCAGGTCGGTGACGCGTATCGCGCCCTCGTCGGTCTCCCACTCGGTGTCGAGCACCAGCGTGTCGCGGCGGTAGGCGCGGCGGGTGCAGGGGCCCTTGACATGCTTGGGGGCGATGCGCCAGTGGCCGTTGTCGCTGTTGCCGAGGAGTCTGGCGAAGCAGGCTCCCGAGTCGAAGCGGGGCAGACACAGCCAGTCGACGGAGCCGTCCCTGCCGACGAGAGCGGCCGTCTGCTCGTCGCCGATGAGGGCGTAGTCCTCGATGCGCGGGTGCACGCAATTGCGGGTTCCCCAAGGGTCGGTGGGCCAATCAGGGGTGAGGCCGGGGGAGTGATACGCCCGGCTGGGGCCCGGTGACCGACACGCCTGCCGGGGATCCGGTGGCCGAAACGCCTGATCGGGACCCGGTGGCCGAAACGTCTGCCGGGGATCCGGTGGCCGAAACGTCTGCCAGGGATCCGCCAGTCATGCGCTCGCCGGGGATCCGGTGACCGACACGCCTGCCGGGGATCCGGTGAGTCATGCGCTCGCCGGGGATCCGGCGAGTGATGCGCCCGCCGGGGCCCGGGTGAGCGACAAGTCCGCCGGGGCCCGGGTGAGCGAGAAGTCCGCCGTGGACCCGGTGAGCGAGAAGTCCGTCGTGGACCCCGTGCCGGAGAAGATCACGCCGGGATCGGCCGGGGCCTGGTTGAGGACCCACAGCCCGATCAGTGTGGCCAGGGCGCACACGACCGCGACGAGGACGGCGAGGACGAGCCGGCGCCGGCGTTCCCGGCGCAGCCACTCACCGCGCGCCGTGCGATGGGCGTCGGGCGCCGACCGCACCCCGTCGGCGAGCGCGGAGAGCGCCTCGCGCAGCTCCCGCTCCGTGCGGTCCGCACTGGTGCCACGCGACGGAGTCGCATCTCGATGCGTCATCGCCGGGCCTCCATCGCCTGGGTCAGGGCGGCAAGGCCGCGCGCCGTATGGGTCTTGACGGATCCGCAGGAGGTCCCATGGCCGCGGCGATCTCGCTCTCCTTCAGTCCGAGCCAGTGCCGCAGCACCAGCGCCTCGCGCTGCCGGGCGGGCAGCTGCTGGAGCGCGTCGATCAGGACGCGCTGGTCGTCGCGGAGCAGCGCGGTGCTCTCGGCGGAGGCGACGAGCTCGTCGGCCGGCTTCTCCACGTGCTTGCGGGCCACTTGGAGGTGCCGTATCCGCATCCGCGTCAGATTGCAGATTCACCGCGGGCTGGCAGAAGATCTTCTCCGCCGACCCCAGGATCGGCTTCTTCGCCCAGCGCGCCAAGTACGCCGACGGCGTACTGATCGCACTGCTCCTGCTGCTGGTCGCGGTCGTGATCGTCAACGCGGCGGTGGTCTGCGTCCGCTCGATACGCCGTCCCGGCTCACTGCCGACCACCGAGGCACCGTACGTCGAGTCCCGCATCGACGTACCCGAGCAGACGGGTGAGCCGCTGGTGGGGGTGCGGTCGTGAGGGCGGTGCGCTGGGTTCGGGCGGTGCGGTGGTACGTACGGGAACCGACGGAGGTGCTGAGCCTGCTGCACAGGGAGGAGCACCGGCAGGGGCGCTGCTGCTGAGAGTCGGGCCGGCGGCTTGGCAGCCCAGGGGGACTGGGCGTACCCAAGGGGGCGCGGGGCGGTGTGCGATCTGCGGCTCCGCCGCGTGGGCGCGACCAGCCCCCGGCAACCCGCAGCCGCCGGACGACGCACCAGCCACCCATGGCGAGTGGGCGGACCCTACACACCCACCGGCTCCGCCTCCACCGCCTTCTCCTGCCCCGCCGCCCGGTCACGAGCCTCCCGGCGGGCCAGGATCACCCACCCGACGGGCACCCCGGCAGCGAACAGCCACCACTGAAGGGCATACGCATAGTTCAGCGGGGCGTTCTCCTCACCGGGCTTCCCGATCAGCTCCGGCGTATCCCCCTTCGGCTCGGGCGCCGTCTGCACCACGTACCCGCCGAGCACCCGCGCATGGAGGCGCCCCGCCTCCTCCTCGCTGCTGATCAGCATGACCTGCCGGTCGGGCAGCCCCTTGAGGTCCTTGATACCGCTCGCCTCGGTCGTCTCGTCGGGCATCAGCCGCCCGGTGACGGTGATACGCCCGCTCGGCGGCGCCGGGATCTTGGGGAAGGCCGTCTGGCTGGGACCGTCCGCGGGGATCCAGCCACGGTTGACCAGCAGCACCTTGCCGTCCGCCAGGACAAAGGGGGTGAGGACGTGGAAACCGACCTCTTCGTCGGCGTTGACGCGCCGCCTGACGACGACTTCCCGCTCGGTGTCGAAGCGGCCCACGGCGGTCACCGTGCGGTACCGCTCCTTGGTGGTGACGGCGTGCCCCGGGGAGGTCAGCTTCTCCACGGGTACCGGCTTCGCGCCCAGCGCGTCGGCGACCAGCTGGTTGCGGGCGGAGCGCTCCTCGTAACGGTGCATCTGCCAGATGCCCAGCCTGATCATCGTGGGGATGAGGACGAGGGCGACCAGCGTGAGGATCACCCACTGCCGGGACAACAGGAAGCGGTACACCCCACGACCGTACAACTCGGTCGTGGGGTGCTTTCAGGCGGGTACGGGTCGGGTTCGCGGTCGGGGTCGGTGTCGGGGCCGGCTCACACTTTGTCGACGATCCCCGCCTTCCCCTCCTCGCGGGCGCAGTGGGCACCGCAGTACCACTGGCCCTCGACCTCGACGCCCTGCCCGATGATCTGGACGCGGCAGTGCTCGCAGACCGGTGCCATGCGGTGGATCGCACAGGAGAAGCAGTCGAAGACGTGCACGGCGCCCTGCGCGTGCACCTCGAAGGTCATGCCGTAGTCGTTTCCGCATACTTCACATGTCGCCATGCGCCACAGGGTGAGCCGTCACCGCGGCCCGGGCGAGACGGCTCCGGGCGAGTCGCGCGGCAATCACCCGTCCGTACGGTCACGGCTCCGACGCCGGTTCCACGTCCCGCAGGAGTTGCCCGAACGCCGCCTCGTCGATCACCGGCGTCCCGTACTGGCGGGCCTTGACCACTTTCGACGTCCCCGCGTCCGGGTCGTTGGTGACGAGCAGGCTGGTCAGTCGGGACAGGCTCGTCGACACATGCAGCCCGGCCTCGATGGCGCGGTCCTCCAGCAGGTCGCGCTCGATCGAGGTGTCGCCGGAGAAGGCGACCCGCATGCCTTGTTTGAGCCGTTTGCCCTCTTCGTAGCGTCCTGGGTTGGGGTAGGGGCAGGCGGGCCTCTTGCGGGACGGACGCCAACTGGTCGTCCGATAGCCGCTGGAGCCGCCGTAACCGCTGTAGCCGCCCGCCTGCTGTCCGATCCGGGGTGCGGGGGTGTCCCGCCACTCGGTCAGGGGCCGGCACTCCTGCAGCGGCAGCCGCACACTGCCCGCCGCCGCGGCCCGCAGGCTCGGCCGGAACGCCTCCGCCAGCACGCGCGCGTCGTCCAGCGCGTGGTGCGCGCGCTGCTGTACGACGCCGAAGTGCGCGGCGAGCGACTCCAGCTTGTGGTTCGGCAGCGGCAGGTCCAGCTCCTTGGAGAGCGCGATGGTGCACAGCCGCTGGCGTACGGGGGCCTCGCGCTCCGCGCGCGCGTACTCCCGCGCGATCATCTGCCAGTCGAAGACGGCGTTGTGCGCGACCAGCACCCGGCCGTCGAGCCGGGCCGAGAACTCCTCGGCGACGTCCTGGAAGAGGGGTGCCGCTTCGAGCACGTCGCTCGTCAGACCGTGGATCCAGACCGGGCCCGGGTCCCGCTCGGGATTGACCAGTGTGTACCAGTGGTCCTCGACCTCGCCGCGCGCGTCCAGCCGGTAGACGGCCGCGGAGATTATCCGGTCGTCCCGGGCCAGGCCCGTGGTCTCCACGTCAACGACCGCGTATCCCTGGGGATACGCGGCCGGCCACACTGTGGCGGAGGGCGCTGCGGCAGTACGGTCTTCGAGCATGGTCACTGAGGATACGGGCCGGGACTGACACTCCTGGCCGTCAGGTGCCTTGCCTCGTCCGCCCGTTCGAGCGCCGCGAACGTCAGCGCGTCGACCGGTCGGCGCATACACGGTGTTGCTGCGCCCCGCACGAGCCCGATGCCGGGCCAGGAGCGTCGATACGTCCTTGATGGCCGCCGTGGTGCAATCCTCCGCATGTGACCGAACCAACGCAGCCCTGGAGGCGGCGGTCCAGCTCACGGAAAAGGGACGCGCTACGCACGCGCGCGTGCGGCTCGGCTTCCTCGCGTTCACGGCCGCGGGACGGCGGGCGCCGTATTGGCGCGCGGGTGCCTTTGGGCAGTGGCAGACTCGGGCCTTCGAAGCGCGCCGGGTGCCGACGACGACGTACGGTGATGAGGTCGACCCACAACCCCCCGAGCGCAGGTACCACCGGACACGAGAAGGACCCTCACTATGCGTGCCACCACCATCCACGCCCCCTTCGACCTGCGCGTGGAGGACGTGGCCGACCCCGTGGTGCAGCACCCCACCGACGCCGTGGTCCGGGTGCTGCGCGCCTGCGTCTGCGGCAGCGACCTGTGGGCGTACCGGGGGGAGTCGGCACGGCAGCCCGGTCAGCGGATCGGCCACGAGTTCCTCGGTGTCGTGGAGGAGGCCGGCTCCGAGGTGAGCGGCGTCGAGCGGGGCGATCTCGTCGTCGCGCCCTTCATGTGGTCCGACGGCGTCTGCGACTACTGCCGCGAGGGCCTCCACACCTCCTGCGAGCACGGCGGCTTCTGGGGCACCGTCGGCTCCGACGGCGGCCGGGGCGAGGCCGTGCGCGTCCCCTACGCCGACGGCACGCTCGTCCAGCTCCCCAAGGACGCGGCCTCGGACGACCACCTGCTGTCCGCTCTGCTGACCCTCTCCGACGTCATGGGCACCGGCCACCACGCGGCCCTCGGCGCCGGGGTCCGCCCGGGCGCCACGGTCGCCGTCGTGGGTGACGGCGCCGTGGGACTGTGCGCGGTGCTCGCGGCCAAGCGGCTCGGCGCGGAGCGGATCATCGCGCTGGGCCGGCACCAGGTCCGCACGGACATCGCCCGCCGCTTCGGCGCCACCGAGGTCGTCGCCGAGCGCGGGGACGCGGCCGTGGAGGCCGTACGCGAACTCACCCGCGGTCAGGGCGCACACGCCGTCGTGGAGGCCGTCGGTACCGAACAGTCCATGCGTACGGCGGTCAACATCACCCGGGACGGCGGCGCCATCGGCTTCGTCGGTGTGCCGCACGGCAGCGGTACCGGGCTCGACCTCGGCGTCATGTTCGACCGCAACATCGCGCTCCGCGGCGGCGTCGCGCCGGTCCGCGCCTACATCCCCCAGCTGCTGCCCGACGTCCTGGACGGCACGATCGACCCGTCGCCGGTCTTCGACCTGACGGTCGGGCTGGAGGACGTCCCCGCCGGCTACAAGGCGATGGACGAGCGCACGGCGCTCAAGGTTCAGGTCACCCTCTGAGTCACCAGCGGATCGGCACGGGCAGCGCCGTCAGCAGGCCCGACAGCGCCACCACCACGCCCAGGGCGACGACCTCGGCCCGCGCGGGAGAGCAGGCTGTCAGCGGGTCGGCCGCCCGGCCCAGCCTGATCCGGGCCCACAGGGCGAGCGCGGCCACGGCCGCCACCAGGATCACCTTGGCCAGCAGGGCACGTCCGTACGCCGTCTCGGTCAGCTGCGCCAGGATCGTGTCCGACGGCATCCGGCGCAGCGAGCTCCACACCCCCGTCGCCGTGATGGCGGCGAGCAGTACGGCGGCCACGCGCGCGTAGAGCCCCAGCAGGGCCGCGCCCGCCTCCGTGCCGCCCCACCCGCGCAGGGTCCGCAGCGCGTGCAGCAGCCCGCCGACCCAGAGCGACGCGCAGGCCAGGTGAACCAGCGTCAGCCCGGAGCCGAGCAGCGGGCCGTGCTCGGTCGTGGGGTGGGCGCGCAGCGCCTCGGCGGCGACGACCGCGGCCAGCGGCCAGACCTGGGTGGCGGGCCGGCGTGAGAGGGCGCACAGTCCGGCCGCGGCGAAGGCGTTGACCTCCAGCAGCGCGAGCTTGCCGTCGCGTGACGCGTAGAGGCCGCCGACGTCGAGGTCGGCAGGGCTGTGCGGCACGAGGTTGCCCGTGGACACCACCGAGGCGAGGCCGAGGGCGGCGACGAAACCGGCGCCGGCCGCGTACGGCGCCCAACTGCGGGGTGTGTGTAGGGGAGCGCCGGGCACATGACGGGCCAGCCGGTTCACGAACAACTCGCCCAGCGGGACGCACAGCGCCGCGAACAGCACCGTACGCAGCAGCCCGATCCCACCGACGCCGGGCGCGGCGGCCTCCCCGGTGCCGTCCAGCGCGACCGACGGCCCGAGCAGCGGGATCAGCGCCGCCAGCGTCACCAGGGCGAGGACGGCGACGGCTCGGCTGACGCCGGGGCGCGATCTGGGCTCGCTCCCGTCGGACACGCCGGGGGAGGGTCTTGTCAACGTCACCTCATGATCTTCACAAAGCGTCACAGAGTCGGGCAAGTGCTGGAAAACAAGTGGTGGTACGGCATTCCGCCCCTGAGTACGTTTCCGGTGCCCCCGGTGCTCAGGCCCACCGCGCGGAATCCAGCCCTCCGCGGCTCAGACCCACCGAGCCGGATCCGTGCCCCAACCCCCCGGCGGCCGCGCCCAGTCGACCGGACCGTCCGTGAACAACACCGGCGACAGGGCGTACCGCAGCCGCCCGAGCGCGCTGTCCCGCTCGGTGAGCCAGGCATCGGGCCCGCCGTACGTCACGTTCCCCTCCGGGCCCGGCTGGATTCGGTTCGTCAGCCATGCCGCCGTGCGCGCCAGTGACAGCCGTACGCACCGGCCGTCCCCCTGCTCCGCCCGCTCGGTCAACGCCCGCAGTACGGCCGCCGCCAGCAGATACCCCGTCCCGTGGTCGAGGGCCTGGGCGGGCAGTGCGCCGGGCCGCTCGGCCGATCCCTCGACCGCGGCGATTCCGGTGGCGGCCTGCACGAGGCTGTCGAAGCCGCGCCGCCCGCTCCACGGCCCGTACGAGCCCCACGCCGACAACTGCGCGACGATCAGCCCGGGCCGCCGCTCGGCCAGTTCCCGAGCCGACAGTCCGAACCGGTGCAGGGCGCCCGGCCGGTACCCGGTGACGACGACGTCCGCGGCCGCGAGCAGTTCTTCGAAGGCGCGCCGGTCGGCCATCAGGTCCAGCGTCGCCGAGCGCTTCCCGAAGCCCGTGTCGGTGTGCTGGTCGGCCAGCTCGGGAAGGTGCGGCGCGTCCACGCGCAGGACGTCCGCGCCGAGCAGCGCGAGCGTGCGCGTGGCGACGGGGCCCGCGATGACCCGCGTCAGATCCAGTACGCGTACCCCGGTGGCGGGCAGCAGGGGCGAATCGTCGAGCGGCGGGAGCGCACGCGCGCGTGCCGTGTTCAGCTGCTCGCCCTCGACCAGCGGCCGCCGGGCCACCGCGGCCGCCTGCTCGTGCGCCGCCCACTCCTCGGGCGTACGCAGCGCCACGGCCAGCCCGCCGGCCGCGTACACGGCCTCCTCCACCTCGCGCGAGGACCGCTCGGCGAGCGCCGCCCCCACGGCGTCCGGATCCTCCTCCGTCACCCCCAGCGCGGTCAGCAGCCGGGCCCGGTGATGCGGATAGTTGGCATGCGTGCGCACCCAACCGTCCGCCGTTCGCCAGAACCGTGACAGCGGCGCGAAGGCGACCGGCGCGCGCCCGTCGACCAGGAGATGCCGTTCACTCACGAACGCCGTGGCGATCGCCCCGTCGTCCAGCTCCACCCCGGGCACTTCGGCGAGTCCGGCCCGCCGCGCCCCCAGCTCGGCGGCGGCCAGCGCGCACGCGCCCACACAGGCGCGCGCCAACTCGCGTACGGGGAGGCGAGCTTCGAGAACGCCACGCCGGGGGAGGAGCGACACACGTGCCGGGAGGGCGGGATCGCCGCCCAGGGCGGACCATGCGTACTCCAGGTCTGTCACAGGAGCTGCGTTCGTCATGGCACCACTATGCGCCGGTCAGGATCAACTCGGCCTGGTCGACGGCCGGTTCCCTCGGCCCGGTCCGACGGTTGGCGGTCCGTGCCCGCTGCCCCGCCGAACCGGTGACGGTGAAGGAGAGCCCGGACAGGAAGCGGCGCCCCCGCTCCCACCCCGCCGGGACCGTGGCCGTCACCCGACGGACGCCGCAATCGGCGGCATGTTCCAGGAGCCGAGCGGCCAGGGCCGGGCCGAGAGAGGTCCCCCACAGCGACGGCCGCAGCAGGAACAGGCCGACGGAGCAGGCGTCGGAGGGGCCGGCGCCTCCCGGGGCCTCCTCGGCCACCACCAGGATCCGCTTGTCCTGCGGGTCGGCGCCGGGCGGCAGGCTGTAGTAGAGACTCTGTACGTCAGCGGGACCCGGCGGGAGCCCCGTGGCGGCCTCGAAGTACTCCGTACTGGCCTCGAAGAGCGCCTGGATGCCCGGCTCGTCACCGGGGCCGGCCTCCCGGACCACATAACGCCGCCCGGTCGCCGCCGTGACCACCGTGAACGTCTCACTCATCTCCGACCCTCTCCCGCGTCGTCGTCAGGCCCCACAGCAGAGGAAGGCAGGCAAGGAGAAGAACGCCCGCCATCGCCCAGGGGGCGTCGAGCCCGGTCCGTTCCGCCAGCGTGCCACCCAACGCGGCGCCCACGGGCATGGCTCCCCAGGCGGCGAGCCGGTACCCGCTGGTGACCCGGCCCAGCATGTCCGGCGGGGCGAGCCGCTGCCGCAGCGACACCGTGCACACGTTCCACAGCACGACGGCGGCGCTGTTCACGGCCAGCATGACGGCGACCAGCGGCCACCACGGAAGTGCGGCCACAGCGAGATAGCTGACCGCGGACACGGCGACCGACAGCACGAGGCTGCCCCGGGTGCCCAGTCGCTTCGCCGTCGCGGCCGCCGTCCGCGCGCCCGCCAGACTGCCCACCGCGGCCGCCACGAGCATCAGACTGTACGCGGAGGACGGCAGACCGAGTCGGCTCACGACGTACACCACGAGGACGGCGTAGACGGCCTGCTGGGCGACGCCGAGGACCGCGACCACCACCATGAGGCGGCGGAACACCCGGTGCCGCCCCAGCAGGGCCAACCCGGTCCAGGTGTCGCGGAGCACGCCTCGCACACGCTGCCGCCGCCCGCCGCCCCCGCCCTGCCGGGCACCCGAGGCCCGCTTCGCCAGGCCCGTCAGAAGCAGCGCCGAGGCGGCGAAGGTCAGTGCGTCCAGCAGGAACGGCAGTGGCTGCCACCAGGCCCACAGCGCCGCGCCCAGCGGCGGGCCGACGAATCCCGTCCCCGTGATCTGGGCGGCGATCACCCGGGCGTTGGTCCGTTCGAGTTCCCGGTCCTCGGCCAGGGCGGGCACGATCGCCTGAGCCGCGCTGTCGAAGAACACCTCGGCGACACCGGACAGGAGGGCGATGAGCACGAGCACCGCCACGGGCGCGGCTCCGCCCACCACCAGGAGGAACAGGACCGCCAGCAGCGCGCAGCGCGCCAGGTCGGCACCGATCATCGCCCGGTGCTTCGGCATCCGGTCCACCAGGGTGCCGATGACCGAAGCCGACAGCCATGCCGCCCGGCCCGCCGCCGCGACCACGGCGACCAAGAACGCGTCACCGCCGGTCACCGAGGCCGCCAGCAGGGGCAGCGCGGCGAACCGCGCACCGTCCCCCACCGAGCTGAGCGCGTTGGCGGTGACGAGCCTGCGCAGCACCGCCGTACCTCCGGGGCGTACGGATGCCGGATCGGCCGACGTTCCGGAGCCCGACCTTCCGTCAGACACTGTTCCCTTTCGTCATGGTGCGGCGGAGAGCGCCGGCCGGTCGGCGCGCACGGTGCCCGACGCGGGCGTGGACGGGAAGAGGAAGCCGAGCTCCGCGAGTTCGCGTACCACGTCGAGCGCGGCACCGCGCCATCCGGCGTCGCCGGGAAGGTGCCGGGCGAACTCCCGTGGCGTGCCCTCGCCCTCGCACAGGTGCCAGACCAACTCGCCCAGCGGACCCAGCCGTACGGTGTTGCCGGTCACCGGAGAGTGCAGTACGGCGCCGTCGTCGTGGGCGGCGTCGAGCACGGCGGGCTCACGGCTCCAGCACCACTCGGCGGGCTGTCGTGCCTCGCGCAGCAGAGAACCCCCGTCCACGGCCCCGAGCATGCCATGCCGGATCAGCAGCTCCACCAGTGCCCGTCCGCCCGTACCGCCCCAGGTCACCTCGTGCGCACCGAACCACCGGGCGAGCTCCGCCACGGTCGTCCCGCGGGCGAGGATCTCCTCCGTCTCGCCGGAGGGCCAGCTGAGCTGCACGAAACGGTCCGAGTCACCCTGGTACAGGGCCAGCGCCGCGCCACCGCTCTCACCCGCCTGCCAGGGCAGGACGTACGCGGTGCAGGACAGCCGCACCCGCCTGTCGTCGGCTGCGTCGACGGAGGCGGGGGAGGACCGGAGCGCCTCGGCGTTGGGCGCCCCCAGGCAGGCACGCAGGAAGGTGAACTCCTCGACCTCGGCCAGTGCCGACTCGGTACGGGTGCGGAACCAGACGTTGCGCCGGATCACGGTGGAGCGCCTGGCGGTCTGCGCGACATCCATGGCCTGAGCCGAGGTGAGTCCCTGCGCCACGGTGTACTCGCGGACCAGCGACAGATCCTCGTCCGCCGGGGACTCGACCAGTTCGATGCCGAAGCGCCCAGGATCCTTGGCGATGGGGGAGTGCAGGTCCAGGATGAACGGCGAGCCGCCCCACGTCGCGTACGGATTGCCGTACGTGGTCCGCGCCTCGCGGATCTTCTCCTCGGCGTAGGAGACGGTGTGCTCCGCCTCCTGGAGGGTCTCGCCCGGGAAGCCGTGGATGACGAAGAGATGCGGGGCGATGCCCGCGGCCACGACGTTGCGCAGGGTGCGGTCGATGTGTTCGACCTTCGTGCCCTTGGCCATGAGGTCGAGCACACGCTGGTTGTACGACTCCAGCCCGAAGTTGAGGCGTCGGCAGCCGGACCGGTACAGCAGGTCGGCGAGCTCACGGCTGAATCCACCGGCGAACCGCGTCTCGCCGTACCAGTGGAGCTCCAGTCCCCGGTCGACGATCTCCCGGGCCACTTCCCGAAGGACGTGCAGGGTGAGGATCTCGTCGACGAACATGAACGTCCGGGTGCCGTACTCGGCCATCAGGTGTTCGAGGTGATCGACGGTCTGGGCCGCGGGCCGGGACCGGAAGGAGTTGCTCGCGAACGGGATCGAGCAGAACGCGCAGCTCCAGGCACAGCTGCGGGACGCGTACACCGGAAGGATGGGGCCGGGCGCGAAGTAGCGGTCCAGCGGGAGGTCGGCGAAGTACGGAGCACTCACGCCGTCCAGCGGGACGGGGCGGGCGGGACGCTTGACCAGCGTGCCGCCGCTCGCGGTGACCACACCGGGGACGTCCGACACATCGCGGCCCGTGTTCCAGCGCCGGACCAGCTCGGGGAGCGCCTCCTCGCCCTCCGCCATCACGAACGCGTCGACCCAGTCGAAGAAGGGGTGCGGCGCGGACCACTCCTCGACCATGCGGGTGGCGTAGTTGCCGCCCACGACGATCCGCACGTCCGGCCGCCGTCGGCGGATCTCGGCGGCCGCGGTCATCGCGGCGATCAGCTGGGTGTCCGCGGACATGCTGATCCCCACGACGCCCAGCGCGGGGTCGTCCAGGAACCGGCGCGGTACCAGGCGGTCCAGCGCCCAGCGGTAGACGTTGCGCTCCGGATCGTCCACCGCGCCGAGCACGGCCTTCGTGGACGTGGCCGAGTAGTAGAGGTCGTTGGCGACGAGATCGAACCGCAGCCCGTCGAACGCGGCGGAGACCGACCACATCGCGTTGCGCGTCACCCGCCGCGCCCACGCCTGCCCCTGTGCGTCCGACAGGGCGGACAGGTCCCGGATGATCGTCTTCGCCCGGTCGACGGCGCGCACCGTGTGGTCATGGACGAGACGGCCACGAGCG